>NZ_JBBBNY010000001.1:0-687459 GCF_037137055.1 Fulvimonas yonginensis | reverse complement strand
CCGCGTCCACGTCCACGCAAAGCACCTGGTTGCCCATCTCCGCCAGGCAGGTTCCGGTGACCAGGCCCACGTAGCCGGTGCCGAACAGGGTGACTTTCAGTGTCATGCTGTGTCCTTTTCTTCGTTGAGCGTGGGCGGGATCAGGCCTTGGCGCCGGCGTACTCGTAGTACGCGTAGGCGTAGTAGCCGGCGCTGCGCTTCTCGACGGCGTTGAAGATCGCGCCCTTGACCGGCACGCCGTTCTGCTCGAAGCGCTGCTTGGCCAGCGCGATCTCGCGCGCCTGGTTCACACCGAAGCGCACCACCATCAGGCTGGTGCCCACGTGGTGGCCGATCACCGCGGCATCGGTCACCGCCAGGATCGGCGGTGTGTCGATGATGATCAGGTCGAAGCGTGGCTTGAGCTTCTCCAGCAGCGCGGTGAAGTGCGCATGCATCAGCAGCTCGGACGGGTTCGGCGGGACCTTGCCGCGCGCAATGAAGTAGAGATTGCTTGCCCCCTCTACCGTGCGGACCGCCTCGGACAGCCCGATCTGGCCGGAGATCAGCTCGGACAGGCCCTGCTCCGGGCGCCCGCCGACCACCGAGTGCAAGGCACCCTTGCGCATGTCCGCATCGATCAGGAGCACGCGCTGGCCGGCCTGCGCGATCACCGCGGCCAGGTTGGCGCCGACGAAGGTCTTGCCGGCCCCGGGGCCGGGGCTGGAAATCATCAGCAGGTTGTTCTTTGCCTCCAGCCGGGCGAAGTGCAGGCTGGTGCGCAGGCTGCGCAGCGCTTCTACTGCCAGGTCGTCTGGTGCGCTCTGCGCAAGCAGGTGCTGTGCATACACCCCTCGCCGCACCTTGCCGGTGCGCACGGAGATCTCGCGCTCGGCGGCGGACAGCGGCACGCAGGCATACACCGGCAGACCCACGTGCTCGATCGCCGCCAAGTCCTCGACGCCACGGTTGAGCAACTGGCGGATGAAGATGAATGCCAGCGCCAGCAGGCCGCCCAGGGCCGTGCCACAGAACACCAGAATCATCTTCGGCGGCCAGACCGGCTTGTTGGTGTTGGTGGCAGCACGGTCCACCACGCGCACGTTGCCTACGGTGCCGGCACGCGCGATGTCGAGTTGCTGGGCCTGGTTCAGCAGGTTGGTGTAGGTCTCGTTGCTGACCTGCACGTCGCGGGTCAGGCGCAGCAGTTCCTGCTGGGTGTCAGGCAGGTTGCCGACCTGCTTCTCCAGCGCGGCCTTCTTGGCCTGCAACTGGCCGATCTGCGCGGCGAGCGCCTGGTAGGTCGGGTGGTTGCTGGTGAACTTGCGCTCGACGTCCGCCATCTGCATGCGCAGGTTCTCGATCTGCGTGTCGATCGAGACCGTCTGATCGAGCAGGCCCTTGGTCTGCAGGCTGATGTCGACCGAGTGCGCGCGCATCTGGAAGGCATTCAGCGCGGCGGTCGCCTTTTCCAGATCCATCTTGACCTTGGGCAGCTGTTCCTTGACGAACTTCAGGCTGTTGGCTGCTTCGGCCGAATTGCGCTCGACGTTCTGCTGCACATACAGCGAACTGATCTGGTCGAGCAGTTGGGTGGCCAGCACCGGGTCCGGATTGTCGTAGGTAAGGACGATGATGCCCGAATCCTTGCCCATCTCCACCGCCTGGATTGCGGCCTGCAATGCCGTGATCGTGCCCAGGTGGGAATGGCGCGCAACGTCGAACACGGTGCCCGGGTTGGCGTGCAACGCCTGCACCTGCATGGTGATGCCGTTGCCGGTCGCCGTCTGCCCGACGCGACCTTGCAACAGGACGTTGTCGTCGTCGTCGGTCAGGGTGTAGGCCCCATGCTCTCCGGCGATTACGTGCAGCGGCTTGTCAAGCAGACCGGAGGGGACATCGAGCTGGAAGATGTCCAGCTGCGAGCCGCCCCAGTCGTAGCTGTCCATGCCCATCAACGGCGGGGCCACGTCACCCGGCATCTGGGGGTTGTAGTGCCGCGCCAGATAGTTGCCGATGATCGGGAAGCGTTCCGGTTCGGCCTGGATGTCCAGCTTCAGGTTGGTTACCGCCTGACCGATCACCGTGCGCGAGGTGATCAGGGCGATTTCGGTGGTGGCCTGCGAACTGGAGGCACCGAGCGTCTGCGTCAGGTCGTCCAGCCCGGGCAGGCTCGGGACTTTCTGCTCCACCTGCACGGTGGCGGTCGCCTCGTACACGGGCGTGGCCAGCGTCACGTACAGCACGCTGAACACGAAGAACAACGCGGTGACTCCGACGATCAACCACTTGTGGTCGAGGAGCGTCCCGAGCAACGCATGCAGGTCGATGTCGTCGTCGCGCCGCGGGGAGGAGGGAAACGTCTGTTTGGTGGTCATAGCCCGATTCCTAGGCTGGGTTTTCACAGGTAGCGCAGCCAGCTGCTGACGCCACGCTCGATGGACTCGTGCACTTGCTCGAACACCGGACGGGGACGCCGGTAGGGATCCGGAACGTCACCGCCGTCGTCCCACTTGCCGAACAGGAAGGCCTTGCCGCTGGCCTCGGGCGCGATCCGCACGAGGGAGTTCAGGTGCCGCCGTTCCATGGCCAGAACGAGATCGGCTTCGCGCAGCATCGATGGCTCCAACTGGCGTGCGCGGTGCTCGGAAGCATCGATGCCGCGTTCCTGCAGCAGCGCGATGGCGTTCTCGTCCATCGGGCTGCCTACCAGCGCCCCCAGGCCAGCGCTGCTCACGCGGATGCCGCGATCGCCCAGATGGCGGCGGAAAAGGAATTCCGCCACCGGGCTGCGGCACACGTTGCCGAAGCAGACCACCAGGATGCTGTTGAACACGACCCGCACACTCCTCGATCCGACGGCCATGCGGCCCCTGTCCGATATCCGAAAGGCGTTTGGCCGCAAGCAGCACACGAACGGCCGATCGGAAGAATTGGCAGTCTAAACTCGGGGTCCGTGAAAAAATCATGTTGGACGCGGCCTTCATTTGCGTGAAGAAAATGCCTATGCGGCGACTGTTACCGTTCACGCGGCGCGCGCACCCACGCCGTTGCCATTGCAGAACCTGCTTTCTCGCAGCATTCACAAACGATCGCGTTAGATCGAAGAGCCCGCTTGGCAGTCATCCAATCCTCGGGGGGCCCGACCCATGAACATCTTCAAGCCCATGCTCGCCATCGGCGCCATGCTGATCACCGCCCAGGCCTTGGCGCACAAGGTTCCGCGGACTCACATTGGCACGCCGTCGACGATCCAGACCATGCCCACGCAGACCGATACCAGCCCCGCCGCCCTGCTGGACAGCATCGGCGGCAGGGTGGCGACCGGCGGTTCGGAGGAGTCCGTGAAGATTCTCCCTGAACAGTCCCCGAAACGCCTCGGTTCGGTCACCACGAATAACCGCCACCATTAAGACTCGAACGGTCGCCGATTGGTAATCAAGTCGGTTTTCCAACGCTCTTTACCCGCGATTATCACGTCGCCGACTCAAGCAGAAAGGAAGCATTATGAAAACGCTACCCGCAGTAGCCCTCTTCCTCGTCGCCCTCGTGCTCAACGGTTGCGCCATCGTGCCCGGCCAGCGGATGGACGAAGGCGCGCTCACGCGTGACGACAGCTACGCCAAACTGGTGCAGATCACGCCGGAGCTGGTCGCGACCGAAGCGACGCAACCGGCGATTCCGCCCGAACTGCTGTCCTACCAGCCGGAGGACTACCGGATCGGCTCGGGCGACACGCTCTACATCACGGTGTGGGATCACCCGGAGCTGACCTCGCCGGCCGGCTCGCAGCAGCAGACCGTCGCCAACGGCCGTCTGGTGCGCCCGGACGGCACGCTGTTCTATCCCTACGCCGGCACGGTCAAGGCCGCCGGCCTGACCATCGAGGAATTGCGCCAGCTGCTGACCAAGAAGCTCAGCAGCTTCGTGCGCGACCCGCAGGTGGACGTGAGCGTGGTCGGCTATGGCAGCCATCGCATTACGCTCGAGGGCGCGTTCCAGCGCACCGACGCCCAAGTGCTCAATGCCGTGCCCCTGACCCTGTCCCAGGCGATCGGCGCAGCCGGCGTCAACACGCAGGAAGCGGATCTGTCGGGCCTCAAGCTCACCCGCGACGGCCGCACCTATACGCTCGATCTGACCAAGCTCGACCAGGCCGAAGGCAGCCAGCCGATCTACCTCAAGCCGGGCGACAAGCTGTTCCTGCCCTACAACGACAACAAGGAAGTCTACGTGGTGGGTGAAGTGGTCCGGCCACAGGCGATCACCTTCAAGACCACCGACCTGACCCTGACCCAGGCGCTGGGTCGCGCGGGCGGGATCAGCCAGGTCACCGCCTCCGGCAATGCGGTGTACGTGATCCGCGGCTCGGAGAAGCTCAGCCAGACCCCCGCGCAGGTGTTCCACCTCAACGCGCGCTCGCCAGCCGCGTACGCGCTGGCGGACAACTTCAAGGTTGAGCCGGGTGACGTGGTGTTCGTCGGCGCGTCCGGCATCACCAAGTGGAACCGCGTGCTGAGCCAGTTGCTGCCGCTGTCGGGCTTCATCTACCAGACCGCGGGCACGGCCGACCGCATCAACAACAACTGAGTTATGGCTGACGGGCCAGGGACGGCCCGTCGGACATGGATCGCCGGGCCCTTTGCGTTTGGCGCCTGGGCGCGTGCGGCCGGCGCGCTAGCCGGCATCCCGCAGCCGCACCCAGCCCCGTTCCACGCACACCCCGACCGCACGCAGCGCCTGGCCGCGGCACGGCCCGCCCACGCAGGCCCCGTCGCCGGTGCGGAAACTCGCGCCATGCGCCGCACAGACGAGCAGGCCCTTGCTGATCAGGAACTGGCCCGGCGACCAATCCAGCCGGCGCCCGGCATGCGGGCAGATGTTGAGCCAGGCGCGCGCCTGCTCGCCCTCGCGCAGCACGATCAGGTTCTCCGGGCCGTCCGGCAGTTCGGCGTCCACAGCGACCGCGACGCCGTCGGGAATGTGATCGAGACGGCAAAGCGCCCCGGGGGGTGTATCCATCGGCACTTGCCTCGCGGGGCGGAAAGCCCCATGGTTGCGCACGTAAGTCGTTGATTTTACCACACGGATTTTTAACATGCGCTCGTTCCAGCTGCCCTCGCCCCGCTCCCGCCACCCGCTCGTGCGCGCCCTGTCGCTGCTCGTGGGGCTTGCCGTGGTGGGCGTGATGCTCGTGTTCGGGCTGGTGGTGGCCGGCGTGCTGCTGGTCGGCGGCGGCCTTTGGCTGGCGCTGCGCCAGTGGAACCGCGCCCGGGCGGTCGGCCGCGCCGCGCCCGCCGCGGGCACCCGCCCGCAGGTGCTCGAGGGCGAGTTCGTGGTGCTGCGCCACGGCCGTCCGGTCACGCGCTGACGCGCAAGAAGCGGATGGTCCGTCCGGGCCGGCCCGCCTAGGCTGGCGTCATCTGGAAACCGGAACGCCACCATGTCCGCCATCGAACCCCTCGAACAGGCCCGCCGACTGCTCGACGAGGCCGAGACCGCCCCCAGCCTGGACGACCTGGCCAGCGCCGTGGCGCTGAGCCCCAGCCACCTGCAGCGCGCCTTCCGCCGCCGCTTCGGCATGAGCCCGGCCGAGTACCACCGCGCGCGCCGTTTCGACCAGCTGAAGGCGGCGCTGCGCGAAGGCGCGGCGGTGACCGACGCGGTCTACGAGGCCGGCTTCGGCTCGGGCAGCCGCGTCTACGAGCACAGCGACCGCCTGCTGGGCATGACCCCGGCCAGCTACCGTGCCGGCGGCGCCGGCGCCAGCATCCGCTACACCACCACCGCCACGCCGCTGGGCCGGCTGCTGGTCGCCACCACCACCCGTGGCATCTGCGCGGTGACCCTGGGCGACGACGATGCGTCGCTGGAGCGCCGCCTGGCCGAGGAGTTCCCGCACGCCGAGCGCGAACGCGTCGACGAGGGCCGCGAGGAATGGCTGGACGCAGTGATCGCGCGCATCGCCAGCGAGCTGGGCTGGAGCAACGCCGCCGCACCGGCCATGCCGCCGCTGGACGTCGCCGCCACGGCGTTCCAGTGGCGGGTGTGGAACGCGCTCACCCGTATCCCTGCCGGCGAGACGCGCAGCTACCGAGCGCTCGCCGCCGAACTGGGCGACCCCAAGGCGGCGCGCGCGATCGGCAACGCCTGCGGCAGCAACCGGCTCGCCCTGATCGTGCCCTGCCACCGCGTGGTCCGCGAGGACGGCTCGCTGGGCGGCTGGCGCTGGGGCGTGGAACGCAAGCGCGAACTGCTAGCCCGCGAGCGGGCGCGGCGGGCGCCGCGCCGTCGCGCTTCTTGAGCACGGCTCAAGGCTGACTTGCACAGACTGCGCTACCGCCGGACACCCGGTCCGGCTATCGTGCGCACTTCGGCCCGATCGTGCACGCGACGGCGGCATCCGGCCGCCGCCCGCGACGCGCGTGCCGTCGCCAGGGAACCCCCAATGCCCAAGCACAAGCCCGCCGGCCACCCCGCCGTGTCGCCCTACCTGCTGGTCGCCGACGCGCGCGCGATGCTCGACTTCCTCGCCGCCACCTTCGGCGCGCGCGAGCTCTACCGCAAGACACGCGAGGACGGCTCGATCATGCACGCCGAGGTGCAGATCGACGATTCGGTGGTGATGCTGGGCGAGCGCCCCGAACGGGCCGCCGCGATCTGCGGCTCGGTCCACGTCTACGTGCCGGACGTCGACGCCTGCCACGCCCGCGGCCTGGTGGCCGGCGCCACCAGCGTGTCGCCGCCGACCGACCAGCCCTACGGCGACCGCACCGCCGGCCTGCGCGACGCCGAGGGCAACCTCTGGTGGATCGGCACCCACCTGGCCGGCTGATCCCCCTCTCCCTTCCCCACCCGCTCCGTCCCATGTCTGCCATCGACGAACACACTGCCGCTGCCGCCGCTCCCCGCGCGCTGGACGATCCCCGCGTGCTGATCCCGCTCGCGCTGCTGGCGCTGTACGTGATCTGGGGATCGACCTACCTTGGCATCCGCTTCGCGCTGGAGAGCTACCCCCCGTTCCTGCTCGCCGGGGTGCGCTTTCTCGGCGCGGGCCTGGCGATGTACGCCTTCCTGCGCTGGCGCGGCGTGCGTCCGCCGACGCCGCGCCAGTGGCGCAACGCGGCAATCACCGGCGTGCTGCTGTTGCTCGGCGGCAACGGCCTGGTGTGCTACGCCGAGGAGACCGTCAGTTCGGGCATCGCGGCGGTGGCGGTCGCCAGCATGCCGCTGTTCGCCGCGGTGTTCTCCGGCCTGTACGGGCAATGGCCGAACCGGCGCGAGACGGTCGGTCTGCTGGTCGGCTTCGTCGGCGTGGTGGTGCTGAACCTGGGCAGCGGGCTGTCCGGCTCGCGCATCGGCGCGCTGGCGCTGATCGCGGCGGCGATGTGCTGGGCCTTCGGTTCGGTGTGGAGCAAGCGTCAGGACATGCCGGTCGGCCCGATGAACACGGCGGCGCAGATGCTCTGCGCCAGCGTGGCGCTGCTGCTGGTCGGCTTCGGCACCGGCGAGCGCCTGCCGGCGCACCCCACCCTGCATGCCACGCTGGCGGTGGTATATCTGGCCCTATTCGGCTCGATCGTGGCCTTCAGCGCCTACCTCTACGTGCTCAAGCACGCCCGGCCGGCGTTGGCGACCAGCTACGCCTACGTGAATCCGCCGGTGGCGGTGCTGTTCGGCCTGCTGCTCGCCGGCGAGCACGTCGGTCCGTTCGATCTGGCCGGCATGGCGGTGATCCTGCTCGGCGTGGCCATCATCACCCTGGCGAAGAAACCGGCGCGCTAGCTGTGGAGCTTCAATAGGTTGTTTCGGCTGAGCATCAGGCGAGACACCGGTGGCTGACCACCGAGCGCGCTATGCGGTCGGTGGCAGTTGTAGTGGTGGAGCCAGTCCCGCAGCGCCTCGCGCCGCTGTTGTGAGGTGGCGTAGCTGGCCGCATAGGCCCATTCACGCAGGGCTGTCTGGATGAAGCGCTCGGCCTTGCCGTTGGTCTGGGGCGTATAGGGCCGGGCGTAGAGGTGGCGCACCTGCAGGCGCCGGCAGGCGTCGGCAAAGGCCCGTGAGCGGTAGGCCGCGCCGTTGTCGGTCATCACGCGCTCGACGCGGATGCCGCAGGCGCGGTAGTGCTCGACCACCTGCTCCAGGAACGCCACGGCGCTTTCCTTGCGCTCGTCCTCGGCCATGGTGATCAGGGAGGTGCGCGAATGGTCGTCGATGGCCACATGGGCGAACTCCCAGCCGATGCCGCGCACTCGGTCACGCCGATCGCCGGTCACGCGATGGCTGGGACGCTCGCGGCTCAAGCTCACGCCAGCGGCTCAGGCGTGCCCGCCGCAGCACGCGCGACACGGTGGCCGCCGACAGGCCCATCGTCGTGGCAATCCAGCGGCCGATCCGGCGCTGCCGCCGCAAGGCCTCGATCTGTGCGCATCGCTCGCGGGCCACGGCACGCGGACTGCGGTGCGGCCGGCTGCTGCGGTCGGCGAGGCCTTCGCCCTGTCTGAAGCGGCGCCACCACTTGCGTACCGTCGTCTCGGATGGGCCCATCGCCTGGGCCACCTCGGCCACTCGCTGGCCGGCTTGCAGGCGTTGGATCAGCACCTCTCGACCCTTGGGCGTCAGGCGCGCATTCTTGTGCATGTTGTTCCCCTCGCGGATGGAAGCTGGCTGTTTGGCGACATCAGCTTCGCCCTCCGGCGAGGGGGGAACAACCTCTTGAAACATCACAGCTAGCCCGGCCGTCCGTGTAGGAGCGAGCTTGCCCGAAGGCTGCGCGTCCAGGCGTCTTGTCGATCCGCCGGACGCGCGCCACCATGCCGCGAGGACAGCCACGGGAGAGCGGCATGAACGCATCGCAGGAGGGCCTGCTGGCGCGCGCGGCGTTGCGCTGTGCGGCCTGGTCGGAGCGCTGGTTTCCCGACGCGTGGGTGTTCGCGGCACTGGGCGTGGCGCTGGTGGCGCTGCTCGCGCTCACCTTCGGCGCCACGCCCGTGGCCACCGTGCAGGCCTTCGGCGACGGCTTCTGGAGCCTGATCCCGTTCACCATGCAGATGGCCTTCGTGGTGATCGGCGGCTACGTGGTGGCCAGCGCGCCGGCGGTGGCGCGGCTGATCGATGCGCTGGCGCGCATGCCGCGCAGCGGTCGCGGCGCGGTGTGCTACGTGGGCCTGCTCAGCATGCTGGCCTCGTTGCTGTCGTGGGGCTTCTCGCTGGTGTTCGGCGGGCTGCTGGTGCGCACGCTGGCGCGGCGCGAGGAGCTGCGCATGGACTACCGCGCGGCGGGCGCCGCCGCCTACCTCGGCCTCGGCGCGGTGTGGGCGATGGGCCTGTCGTCCTCGGCCGCGCAGTTGCAGGCCAATCCGGCGAGCATGCCGCCGGGGCTGCTCGCGATCACCGGCGTGCTGCCCTTCAGGCAGACCATCTTCCTGTGGCAGTCGCTGCTGCTGACCGCGGTGCTGATCGTCGCCTCGCTGCTGGTCTGCTGGTTCACCACGCCGACCGGCGACCGCGCCCGCACCGCGCGCGACTGCGGCGCGGCCGAGATCGACGCGAGCCCCGCCCTGCCGCCGCGCACGCGGCCGGGCGAATGGCTCGAGTACAGCCCGCTGCTGGCCGTGCTGGTCGGTGTGCTGGGGCTGGGCTGGCTGGTCCGGCGCTTCGCCACGATGCCGCTGGCCAGCGCGATCGCCGACCTCAATACCTACAACCTGCTGTTCCTCACCCTCGGCCTGCTGCTGCACTGGCGCCCACGCAGCTTCCTCGACGCGGTGGCACGCGCCGTGCCGGGCACTGCCGGCGTGCTGATCCAGTTTCCGCTCTACGGCGGCATCGCCGCCCTGCTCACCCACGCGCCGGGCGCGGACGGCGCCACGCTCGCCCACCGCCTGGCCGGCGCGTTCGTGCACGTGGCCACCACCGGCACCTTTCCGCTGGTGATGGGCGCCTACTCGGCGGTGCTGGGTTTCTTCGTGCCCTCGGGTGGCGGCAAGTGGCTGGTGGAGGCGCCCTACGTGATGCAGGCGGCCAACGACCTGCACGTGCACCTGGGCTGGGCGGTGCAGGTCTACAACGCCGCCGAGGCGTTGCCGAACCTGGTCAACCCGTTCTGGATGCTGCCGCTGCTGGGCGTGCTGGGCCTCAAGGCGCGCGACGTGGTGGGCTTCACCTTCATCCAGCTGCTGGTGCACGTGCCGCTGGTGCTGGGCCTGCTGTGGCTGCTGGGCCTGACGTTGAGCTACGTGCCCCCGGCGATGCCCTAGCGGCGGGCGGGAGCGGGAGGCCCGGGCTCAGGACTCCCGCAGCGCCGTGGTCACCGGCAGCCGCGCCGCGCGCACGGCCGGGAACAGGCCGCCGATGAAGCCGATCGCCAGCGCCCACTTCAGCCCGGTCCACAGCAGCTGCGGCGTCACGTGCAGCTGGAAGCTGAGCTTGCCGACCGCGCCGGAGGCGAGCGTCGATGCGCTGAAGCCGTTGAACAGCAGCCAGGCGACGAGGCCGCCGAGCACGCCGCCCAACAGGGCCAGCAGCATGGTCTCCAGCATCACCGCCACCACCACCGGCGTGCCGCGGAAACCGATCGCGCGCAGTGTGGCGATCTCGCGCGCGCGCCCGGCCACCGCGGCGAACATCGTGTTGAGCGCGCCGAACACCGCGCCGATGCCCATGATCACGCCGACCACCATGCCGATGGCGCTGATCACCTTGGTCACGCCTTCGGACTGCTTGCTGAAGTAGCTGAGGGTGGTATCCACATCCACCTGCAGCCGCGGGTCCGCCTTCAGGGCCGCCTTGAAGGTGTCGAAGGCGCCGGGGTCGGTCAGGCGGACGAACACCGAGGTGCGCGAGCTGCCGCGGCGGTAGGCCGAGGCGATCATGTCCGCGTCCGCCCACAGCTCCGAGTCCATGGCGTTGCCGGCGTCGAAAATGCCGACCACCGTCCAGGTCTCGCTGCCCAGCTTGATCTGCCGCCCCGGCTCGAGCCCGGCGAACTGCCGCTGTGCGCCCTTGCCCGCGACCAGCTCGCGCAGGCCCGGCCTGAACTTGCGGCCGGCGATCAGCTTCACCTCGGGGCGCAGCGCCCAGGCCTGCTCGCCGATGCCGCGCACCTGCACGCTGCCCTCGTCGCCGCTGCCGTCGCTGAGTGGCAGGTTGGCCGCGACCACCAGCTCGGGCGAGGCGATCGGCTTGCCGGAAGCGTCGCGGGCGATGCCGGGGGCCTCCTGGATCACGGTCACGCTGGCATGGTCGAGCACCGAGGACACTTCCGAGGCCGAGCTGCCGCGCATCACGATGGCGGTATCGGCGCTGCCGCTCTTGCTGAGCGCCTCGCGATAGCCCACGCCCATCGCCAGCAGCGACACCAGCACCGCCACCACGCCGGCGATGCCGATCACCACCACGGACGAGGAGCCGATCCGCTGCGACAGGGTGCTCACGCCGACGCTGGTCGCCGAGCCGGCCTGGCGGCCGACCCGCGTCAATTGCATCCACAGCAGGAACAGCACCGCCACCGCCAGCAGCGCCGGCCAGGGCAGCACCGCCCACGCCACGATGCTGAGCACCACCACCAGCAACAACGCCAGTCCACCCAGGAACGATTTCATCGCAATCTCCTCAGCGCCCGGCCAGCGCATCGACGATGTTCAGGCGCATTGCCCGCATGGCCGGCAACGCGCCGACCAGCAGGCCGATCCCGACCATCAGGCCCAGGCCCAGCAGCCAGCTGCCCAGGCCCACCGGGGGCATGTTGACCATGCCGCCGCTGCCGGCGCTGAGCATGGGACCGAGCAGCGAGGCCAGACCCAACCCGAGCACGCCGCCCAGCAGCACCAGCAGCACCGACTCGGCCAGCACCAGGCCGAGCACGCCGGAACTGGAGAAGCCCAGCGTCTTGAGCACCGCCAGCTCGGAGGTGCGCTCGCGCACCGCCTGCGCCATGGTGTTGCCGGTCAGCAGCAGCAGGGTGAAGAACACCGCGCCCATGATCGACACGACGATGAAGCCGATGTCGGCCATCTGCTTGAGCCACGAGGCCATCGCCGCCTGCTCGGTCTGCGTCTTGGTCTCATGGTCGGAATTGGCCGAGAGCGCGTCGATGGCCTTGGCCACGCGATCGGACTGGCTGGCATCCGCGACCCGGGTGACGTACCAGCCGACCTGCCCCTGGTTGTAGGGGTTGGACTCGTCGAAGTACTTCCAGTGCATCAGGATGCCGCCCTGCAGGAACTGCTGCTCGTCCGGCTTGGTGGCATGCATGATGCCGACGATGTCGAAGCTCCAGTTCTTGCTGCCGTCGCGGTTGGGAAAGATGTTCGACTGCAGGGGCAGCTTGTCGCCGACCTTCCAGTGGTACTTCCTGGCCAGCACGTCACCGACCAGCACGCCGGTGCGGGTGGCGTCGAACGCCTTGCGCTCGGCCGGCGACACGCTGATCTCGGGGTAGATGTCGATGTAGTTCGGGCTCACCGCGAAGGTGAAGATCTGGTTGTGCGGGTCCTGGTAGGCGCCACCGAACCAGTTGGCGTAGGCCACGTCCTTCACGCCGGGCACCTGCGCGATCCGCGCCTGCAGGGCGGACGGCAGCGGCTGGATGAACGACAGCTTCGAGCCGGTCTGCAGGCGCTCGGCACCCGCCGCACTCTTGCCGGCGTTGGCGAAGCTGTTGCGCACCCCGTCGAGCATGCCGAACAGCAGGAATGCCGCCAGGATCGACACGAGCGTGAGGAAGGTGCGCGCCTTGCGCCGCCACAGCGCGGCCCAGATCAGGTGCAGGTATTTCATGGCTCGCCTCCTCAGGCCATCGCCTGTTCGACCAGCGTGCCCTTGTCCAGGTGCAGGGTGTGATTGGCGTATTCGGCGGCCTTCGGGTCGTGGGTGACCATCACGATGGTCTTGCCGTGCTCGCGGTTGAGCGTGCGCAGCAGGCCCAGCACGTCCTCGGCGGACTGGCGGTCGAGGTCGCCGGTCGGCTCGTCACAGACCAGCAGCATCGGGTCGGAGACGATCGCGCGGGCGATCGCCACGCGCTGCTGCTGGCCGCCGGAAAGCTCGTTGGGCTTGTGCGTCGCGCGCTCGCCCAGGCCGACCAGCTGCAACGCGATGGACGCGCGCTGGCGCCGCTCGCTGGCGGACAGCTTGGTCAGCAGCAGCGGCAGCTCCACGTTGCGCTGCGCCGAGAGCATCGGCATCAGGTTGTAGAACTGGAACACGAAGCCGACGTTGGCCGCTCGCCACTTCGCCAGCGCCCCGGCGCCGAGCTGGTCGATGCGCTGGCCGCCCACGCTGATGCTGCCGCCGGTCGGCGTGTCCAGCCCGCCGATGAGGTTGAGCAGGGTGGTCTTGCCCGAGCCGGAGGGCCCCATCAGCGCCAGGAAGTCGCCCTCGGCGATATCCAGGTCGATGTGGTGCAGCACCTCCACCTTCTGCTTGCCACGCGCGTAGACCTTGGCCAGGTCACGGATTTCGATCAGCGTCCCCATAGCGTTCTCCCTTGGCGTGTCCGGTGGCGGTCGGCGGGCCGGTGCCGGGCGCCGCCCACTGCGCTGCAGCCGCATGCGGCAGTACGGCCAGCATGACCCATGTCGGGGCATGCCCCGAAGAGCGAAAGATCAAGTGTCGCTCCTGACAGCTGTCACCCGCGAATGCCGGGCCGTCCGGCGCCGGCGCCAGGTGCGGCCGGCGATCGACGCGATGGTGCGGGCAGTCCGGCGCGGAAGCAACGGGCGCGGCAACCGGCGGTGCCGGCCGCGACCGATCGCGGCGCGGCGCGCGGTACCGACAGCCGGGCTAGATGCGCTCCAACGGCTTGCGGTAGGGATGGCAGCGCAGTTCGCCGAACAACCGCCGTTCGGGGCCGCAGGCGCGGTAGCCCAACGCTTCGTAGAACGGACGGGCCAGGGTGGTGCTGCACAGATGCAGACCATCCAGGTTCCAGTGGCGCGCCTGTGCCTCCACGGCATCGTGGATCGCGCGGCCGAGCCCCTGGCGTTGCGCTTCGGGCGCGACGTAGAAGAGCTGGATCTCGCCGGAACGGCGCAACAAGCCGACGCCGGCCGGGATGCCGTCGATCTCGCCGACCGCACAGTAGCTCTGCGCATGGGCGATCCAGGCCAGAAAGTTCTCCGGGGTCTTGTTCGCGAGCCAGCGCTGGAGGGTGTCCGGGCCGAGACAGGGATCGCGCCGGCACAGGTCGGCGATGGAACGCCGGACCACGTCGACGGCCCGCGCCGCGTCCAGGTCCGCCGCGGCGCGTACGAGGATCATCCGAAAGCCTCCGCGATGCACATGGGGCGAAGCGGATCATAACCACCGGCGCACGCGCCGGCTGTACCGCAGGCAGGTCTCGCCGAACACGGCCCGCAGTTAGCGCTCTTGCCGGACAACGACGGCGCGGCGGCCCCGTGCCGAACGCGCTCGACGACGATTTCAGCAAGTGGCTCGACGTCATGGGTTTGTCGTCGATCGAGCAGGCCGCCCTGGCGAACTTCATGCGCAACGGCGCCTTCGAGCGGCATCTGCGGCGCGCGTCGCAGATGCTCAGGAACCGACGGACGGCACTGGTCGACAGCCTGCGCAGGCATCTGGGCGATCGCATCGAACTGCAGGACTCGCACGCGGGCATGCACCTGGTGGTGTGGCTGCGCGACATGGACCACGCCCGACGCCAGGCGCTGATCGAACACGCCCTCACCCAGGGACCGGGGCTGCACTCGACCGCGCCTTCGTACTTCTCGCCGCCGCCGCGGGCGGGCTTGTTGCTGGGCTACGCCGGCTTGTCGGTGGCGGAACTGAAGGCGGCGGTGGCGTTGCTGGGCCACTGCCTGCGCACGTTGCCGGAAGCGGTGGCCGCCTGATGCTAATGCCCCACCGACACGTCCACCGCACTGCCGTCGCGTAGTTCGGCTGGCGGCGAGACGACGACCGCATCGCCCGGCTGCACGTTCTCCGGCAGCAGGCGCTGTTCGCCCATCGGCTGAGGTTGCACGCGGCGCTGCCGCACGCGATCGCCCTGCACCACGAAGACTACCGGCTGGCCGTCGCGCTGCACCACGGCCGCCGCCGGCACCAGCACGCCGCGCGGCGCCTGCGCGAGGTTCGTCGGCCGCGCCTCCAGGAACGACACGCGCACGCCCATGTCCGGCACGATCCGCGCGTCCTTCTTCTCCAGCGCCACGCGCACCTTCACCGTGGCCTTGCCGCGGTCGGCGGCCGGTACGATCGCGATCACGTGTGCGGGGATGCGCCAGTCCGGATAGGCGTCGAGCACCGCCTCGGCCGGCATGCCGGCCTGCACGCGGCCGATGTAGGCCTCGTTGACGTCCACGTCCACTTCGAGCGAATCCATGTCCACGATGGTGCCCACGCCGGTGCGGGTGAAGCCGCCGCCGGCCGACAGCGGCGAGATGATCTCGCCCACCTGTGCGGCCTTGTCGGTGACCACGCCCGCGAACGGGGCGCGCACCACGGTGTAGTCGAAGTTGACCTGCGCCACCTGTGCCTGGGCCTGCGCGGCCTCGGCCTGCTTGCGCTGGGCGACGAGCTGGGCGGCGAGCGCATCGACCTGGGTGCGCGCCTGCTCGGCCGCCTGCTTCGCGACCAGGCCCCGCCCGACCAGGGCTTCCTGGCGCGCGGCATCGTGGCGGGCCTGCGCGAGCTGTGCCTGCAACTGGACGACCTGGGCCTGCGCGGCACGTGCGCTGGCCTGCGCCGCTTCCAGGTTGGCGCGATAGGCGCTGTCTTCCAGGCGGGCCAGCACCTGACCCTTGGCCACGTGGTCGCCTTCCTCGATCAGCACCTGGGTGAGCGTGCCGGTGATCTGCGCCGACACCGTCGCCTGCCGCCGCGCCGTGACGTAGCCGGTGGCCTGCAGCACGGCGCCGGCGTCGCTGCCGGCGCTGGGCGCCACGGCTGCCGCCGTACGCACGGCGATGGCGCGGTGCGCGAGGGCCCACCAGCCCGCCGCGGCCAGCAGGAGCAGCACCAGCGCGACCGCGCCGGCGATCCAGGGCCAGCGGGTGCGCCCGCCGACGTGCTCCTCACGCTGGTTGCGCTCGATCTTCAGCTGCCTGAGCAGGTCTCCGTTGTCCACCGCGTTCCCCAACTGCCGTCCGGTTGCAGGATGCACACGATGCGGCAAGCCGGCCGCCGGCGGCAGACCGCGCCATCAACCGTCGCGAGTGACAGGTGTCATCTGCGTTCGCCGGCCGTATCCTGCCGCCCGTCCATGATGCACCGAGAGGCAGCCGATGTCCTACGTCATTCCCGCGCCCGCCGCACCCAGCCTGCCGGTGCTCGGCACCGATGCGCGCTTTCCGGTGCGGCGCATTTTCTGCATAGGCCGCAACTACGCCGACCATGCGCGCGAAATGGGCGTTACCGTGGACCGCGAACAGCCGATGTTCTTCTGCAAGCCGGCCGACGCGGTGGTCGCCGACGGCGCCGACGTGCCCTACCCGTCGGCAACCGGCGATCTGCACCACGAGCTGGAGATGGTGGTGGCGCTGGCCGGCGGCGGCCGCGACCTCGACGCCGCCGCCACGGCCGGTCTGATCTTCGGCTACGGCGTGGGGCTGGACCTCACCCGGCGCGACCTGCAGGCACAGGCCAAGGCCAAGGGCCACCCCTGGGACGTGGCCAAGGCGTTCGACCATTCCGCGCCGGTGTCGGCGCTGCGCCCGGCCGCGCAGGGCCAGCCCGGCCCGCAGACGCGGCTGAGCCTCGCGGTGAACGGCCAGTTGCGGCAGGACACCCGGCTGGACGCGATGATTCACGACGTGCCGGCGATCCTCGCCGCACTGTCGCGGCTGTTCGAGCTGAAGGCCGGCGACCTGGTCTTCACCGGCACCCCCGCCGGCGTCGCGGCGCTGCAGCGCGGCGACCGCTTCCGCGCCGAGCTGGAGGGCATCGCCGTGCTGGAAGGCCGCATCGTCTGAACCGGCCGGCCCGGCCGCGCTACAGTTCGTCCGCATCCACCACCGGAGGACCTGGCATGAGCATGCTCGAGGAGTTCAAGAAATTCGCGATGCGCGGCAACGTCATCGACCTCGCCGTCGGCGTGGTGATCGGCGGCGCCTTCGGCAAGATCGTCAGTTCGCTGGTCGACCAGGTGCTGATGCCGCCGATCGGCCTGGTCACCGGCGGGGTCGACTTCTCGCGGCTCAAGTGGGTGCTCAAGCCGGCCGATCCGGCGACCAGGACGGCCGAGGTGGCGATCCAGTATGGCGCCTTCATCAATACGGTGATCACCTTCCTGATCATCGCCTTCGTGATCTTCCTGCTGGTCAAGGCGATCAACCGCATCACGCACAAGCCCGAGGAGGCGCCCGCCGCCCCGCCGGCGGAGGTGGCACTGCTCACCGAGATCCGCGACCTGCTGCGGAACAAGGCCTAGCCTTCCCGCCGCCCCTCTACCCGGCCGAGAGAGGCGGCGCGGCACGCGATCCGTGACTTCTGGCCTACGCCAGTACCTGTCGCGGCCCCAATAATCGGGCGTTCATCCCCAGTGGAGTCCCCCCGATGCGCCGACCTTCCCTCACCCTGCTCGCCGCCGCCCTGCTGCTCGCAGGCGGCGCCGCCAGCGCCGCCGACACGGTCATTCCGGCGGCAGCCGTAAAGACGGCCGAACGGCTGCGCGACAAGGCCATGCACGACGACACCGGCTACCGCATCGTCGAGTCGCTGACCACCGAGGTGGGACAGCGCCTGGCCGGCAGTCCGGCGGACCAGCGCGGCGTGGACTGGGCGATCGCCAAGTTCAAGGCGCTGGGCTTCGACAAGGTCTACACCGAGCCGGTGACCTACCCGAAGTGGGTGCGCCGCAGCGAGCACGGCGCGATCGTCTCGCCGTTCCCGCAGTCGCTGGTGCTCACCGCGCTGGGCTATTCGCCGGGCACGCCCAAGGGCGGACTGACCGCGCAGGTGGTGCGTTTCGAGAGCCTGGATGCGCTCAAGGCGGCCGACCCGGCGACGGTCAAGGGCAAGATCGTCTACGTCGACTTCCGCATGCAGCGCCACAAGGACGGCCACGACTACGGCATCGGCTCGCCGATCCGCACGCAGGGCCCGGTGATCGCACAGGCCAAGGGCGCCGCCGGCTTCCTGCTGCGCTCGGCGGGCACCGATCCGAACAGCCGCACGCCGCACGCCGGCGTGACCGGCTTCCGTGATCCGGCCAAGACGATCCCGGCCGCCGCCCTGTCCAACCCGGACGCCGACCAGCTCACCCGCGTGCTCGGCTACGGCAAGCCGGTCACGGTGAAGCTGGACCTCGACTGCGGCATCGAGGGCGAGTACACCGGCGCCAACGTGATCGGCGAGGTCACCGGCGCCAGGTATCCCGACCAGGTCGTGGCGATCGGCGGCCACCTGGATTCCTGGGACCTCGGCACCGGCGCGATCGACGATGCCGCCGGCGTCGCCATCGCCATGGCGGCCGGCAAGCTGATCCGCGACCTGCCGCAGCGCCCGGACCGCACCATCCGCGTGATCGCCTTCGCCAACGAGGAGATGGGCCTGTGGGGCGGCCGCGCCTACGCCGACAAGCACGCCGGCGAGGTGGGCAAGTTCCAGCTCGGCACCGAATCGGACTTCGGTTCGGGCAAGGTCTGGCGCATGAGCGCGAGCGTCAAGCCACAGGCGCGCGGCGCGATCGAGCAGATCGCCAGGGTGCTGGCGCCGATCGGCGTGGCCTACGACGCCAAGCGGCCGGGCGGCGGCGGCTCGGATCTGTCGCAGATGCACGCCAAGGGCATGGCCGCGCTGTCGCTGACCCAGGACGGCACCTACTACTTCGACTGGCACCACACCGCCAACGACACCCTCGACAAGATCGACCCGAAGGACCTGGCGCAGAACGTGGCGGTGTACGCGGCGTTCTCGTACATGGCCGCGCAGGCCGACGGCGACTTCGGCTCCGCGCCGGGCGCCTTCGCCGACGACGGCGCAGGGGACTGAGCGCATCGTCCCGGCCCGGTCTCCGGCAGGGTCGGGACCGCCACGGGAAATCGCGAGCCGGCTCGCTGCCACCGACCATCCGTAGGAGCGAGCTCGCTCGCGGTGCTCTGCGCGAAGCTCAGCGCGTGAAGTAGTTGCCGCTGCCGGCCAGCACCTTCGGCACGCAGAAGGTCTTCGGCAGCACGGCGATCGCCACCGGCACCCCGACCGTCTTCTCCACGCCGCCGGCCGCCTCGCAGTCGGTGCCCTCGGGCAGGCGGTAGTGGACGATCCGCACGGTGTACTGCGGGCAGACGTCCGCACACGGGAACTCGGCGACCACGGGCAGGCCATGGTTGCGGCCCAGTTCGACGGTCCGCCCCATCATCGCCGGCTTGTCGAAAGGCCTTGCCGCATACGCCTGCAGGGACGCATCGTCGAGCAGCCCCGGCTCGCTCGCGCGGGTCGCGCAACCGGCGCCTGCCAGTACGGAAAAGGTCGTCAGCGCGGCGAAGGTGAAGCGTGTCATGGCGATCTCCATGGACGGCCCTGCCACCCTAGCGCAGGACGTCTGAAGCTGGCGCGAGCGTGAAGCCGCCCCGCCTGATCCGAGGCCGATCCGGTCGCGCGGACCGTCCGCCTCCGCCGAACGGGACCGCCCGGCGCCTGGTCAGCGACCGCTCGCGGGAAGCGCCTGGCCGCGACCGGCCAGCCGCGCGCGCAGCCGGTCCAGCGCCAGGTAGATCACCGGCGTCAGGTAGAGCGTGAGCACCTGCGAGACCACCAGGCCGCCGACCACCGCCAGGCCCAGCGGCCGACGCACGTCGGCGCCCGCGCCGACGCCCAGTGCGATTGGCAGCGTGCCGGCGAAGGCGGCCATGGTGGTCATCATGATCGGACGGAAGCGCACGCGGCAGGCATCGGCGATCGCCTGCGCAGGCGCCATGCCCTCCTCGCGCTGCCGCTCCAGCGCGAAGTCGATCAGCATGATCGCGTTCTTCTTGACGATGCCGATCAGCATCACGATGCCGACGAAGGCGAACAGGTCCAGCGAGGCGCCGAACAGCACCAGCGTGAGCAGCGCGCCCACCGCCGCCGCCGGCAGGCCGGAGAGGATCGTCAGCGGGTGGATGAAGCTCTCGTACAGGATGCCCAGCACCAGGTAGATGACGAACACCGCGAGCAGGAGCAGCAGGCCCATGCCCTGCATGGAATCCTGGAACGCCTGCGCCGTGCCCTGCACACTGCCGCTGATCGTGGCCGGCAGTCCCATCTTCGCCATCGCCGCGTCGATCTCGCCGACCGCCTCGCCCAGGCTCACCCCGGGCGCGAGGTTGAACGAGACGGTGACGGCCGGCAGCTGGCCCTGGTGGTTGACGGTGAGCACCTGCGGCTTGCGCACGAAGCGCGCGACCGTGTCCAGCGGCACCAGCCGGCCGCTGCCGGAGGTGACGTAGAGGCGCGAGAGCACCGCCGGGTCGTCCTGCAGGGTGCGCTCCACCTGCAGGATCACCCAGTACTGCGTGGCCGCGCCGTAGATGGTGGACACCTGGTTCTCGCCGAAGGCCGCGCCCAACGCGCTCTGTACCTGCGCCATGGTCAGGCCCAGCGGCGCCAGCCGGTCGCGGTCGACCTCGACCACGATGGAGGGGCTGTTGAGGTCCAGGTCGTTGGTGACGTCCTGGAAGCCCGGCAGCGTGGCGAAAGCACGCGTGACCCTGGTCGACCAGTCGTACAGCGCCCGCAGGTCGACCGACTGCAGCGTGTATTGGTATTCGGACTTGCTTTGCCGCCCGCCCACCCGGATCGACGGCGGATTCTGGATGTAGGTGCGGATGCCGGGCA
Source organism: Fulvimonas yonginensis (assembly GCF_037137055.1). Lineage (NCBI taxonomy): Bacteria > Pseudomonadati > Pseudomonadota > Gammaproteobacteria > Lysobacterales > Rhodanobacteraceae > Fulvimonas > Fulvimonas yonginensis. The sequence goes on along the minus strand of NZ_JBBBNY010000001.1, from coordinate 666,705 downwards.
CTTGCGCGAACTTGCGGCGCAGTTCCTGGCCCACCGCGTCGACGTCGAGCCTGCGCTCGCGGGCGGGCTTGAGCAGCAGCAGGATCGAGCCGTTGTTGATCGTGGCCCGTGAGCCGCCGGCGCCGACGCTGGACATGTAGCCGGCGATGTTGGGGTCGTTCGCGACGATGTCGGCCAGGCGCTGCTGGCGCGCCACCATGGCGTCGAAGGAGACGTCCTCGGGGCCCTCGGTGTTCACGCGCAGCTGGCCGGTGTCGCCGGCCGGAATGAAGTCCTTGGGCGCCGCGACGAACAGCCACGCGGTCACCGCCAGGCTCGCCGCGAACGCGAACAGCACCAGCCGCGGACGGTCCATGCACCAGCGCAGGCTCGCCAGGTAGCCGCGCTGCACCGCCGAGAAGCCGCGGTCGAAGCCGCCGACCAGCCAATTCTTGTCCGCGTGGTCGTGCGCCTTGACGAAGCGGCTGCACAGCATCGGCGTCAGCGTGATCGCGACGATGCCCGAGATCAGGATCGCCACGCTGATGGTCACCGCGAACTCGTGGAACAGCCGCCCCACGATGCCGCCCATGAACATCACCGGGATGAACACGGCGATCAGCGACAGCGTCATCGAGAAGATGGTGAAGCCGATCTCGCCGGCGCCCCGGATGGCCGCCTCGTACGGCGGCTCGCCGGCCTCGATGTGGCGCACGATGTTCTCCAGCATCACGATGGCGTCGTCCACCACGAAGCCGACCGCGAGCGTGAGCGCCAGCAGCGAGAGGTTGTCCAGGCTGTAGCCGAGCGCGTACATCGCGCCGAAGGTGCCGATCACCGAGATCGGCAGGGCGATCGCCGGGATCAGCGTGGCCGACAGGTTGCCCAGGAACAGGTAGATCACCAGCACCACCAGCACGCCGGCCAGCAGCAGGGTGAACTGCACGTCGTCGACCGACTCGCGGATCGACCGCGAGCGGTCGTACAGCACCTGCAGCTTCACCGACGGCGGCAGGCCCGCCTCGAAGCCGGGCAGCACCGACTTGATGCGGTCGACCGTCTCCACCGTATTGGCGCCCGGCTGGCGCTGGATCGCCAGCACGATGGCGCGCTCGCCGTTGAACCAGCTGGCGCGCTGGTCGTCCTGCACGCTGTCGCGTGCCTGGCCGAGGTCCCCCACGCGCACCGGCGCGCCGTTGCGCCAGGCCACCACCACGTCGTTGTAGGCGGCCGCGCGCCGGAGCTGGCCGTCGCTGCGGATCGGCAGCTGCTGGCGGCGGCCGTAAAGCGAGCCGGTGGCCTGGTTGACGTTGGCATCGGCCACCGCCGCCTGCACCTGGTCGATGCCGATGCCGCTGGCGGCGAGCCGGTCCGGGTCGAGGCTGATGCGCACGGCGTACTTCTGCGAGCCGTACACGTTGACCTGCGCCACGCCGTCGACCATCGACAGCTGCTGCGCCAGTTCGGTCTCGGCGAACTGGTCCACCTGCGTGAGTGGCAGCGTGGAGGAACTCATCGCGAGGTAGAGGATCGGGGAGTCGGCCGGGTTGACCTTGCGGAAGGTCGGTGGCGTGGTCATCTCCCTCGGCAGCTGGCGCAGCGCGGAGGAAATCGCCGCCTGCACGTCCTGCGCGGCGGCGTCGATGTTGCGGTCGAGCTCGAAGGTCAGCGTGATGGAAGTCGAGCCCAGCGCGCTGGTCGAACTCATCGACTGGATGCCGGCGATGGTGGACAGCTGCCCCTCCAGCGGCGTCGCTACCGCGGAAGCCATGGTCTCGGGCGACGCGCCGGGCAGGCTCGCGCTGATGCTGATCGTCGGGAAGTCGACGTTGGGCAGCTCGTTCACCGGCAGGCGCGGATAGGCGGCGAGGCCGAACACCAGCAGCGCGGCCATCAGCAGCGTGGTCATCACCGGGCGGCGGATGCAGAGCTGGGGGATGTTCATGCGGAAACCGGCTTACCTGTGCGTCGTTCCTCTCCCCGCGCGGGAGGGGAGGCCCATGGATCAGGAGGCGACACGGACTTTGGCTCCCTCGACCAGCAGCATCTGGCCCTCGGTCACCACCCGCTCGCCGGCCTGCAGGCCCTTGTCGATGACCTGCCGGCCCGCCGCCACCGGCCCAGGCGTCACGTAGCGCTGCTCCACCTTGCCGTCCGGCCCGACCACGAACACGAAGCTGCCGCGCGAGGAGCTCTGCATGGCGACCACCGGCACGGTCACCGCGTCGGCGATGCGCGTGGTCGGCAGGGTCACCTGCACGAACTGGCCGGGGGTCAGCCGCAGGTCCGGGTTGTCGAAGCGTGCCTTGAGCAGGATCGTGCCGGTCGCGGGGTCGACCGCGTTGTCGACGAACTCGAGCGTGCCGGCCAGGGGCGCTCCAACGTCGTTGCCCGGCAGCGTGGCGCGCACCTGCACCGGGCCGCGGGCCAGCGCCTCGCGCACCGCGCCGAGGCTGGCCTCGGGCAGGCTGAAGGCGACCCGGATCGGTTGCACCTGGTTGAGCACGACGATGTCGGTGGCCTGCGCGCCCACCTGCGCGCCGGGCCATACCAGCGGCGCGCCGGTGACGCCGTCGAACGGCGCCACGATGCGTGCGTAGTCCAGCTGGGTCTGCGCCAGCTCCTGCGCCGCGCGGTCGCTCTGCAGCGCCGCCTGCGCCACGGCCAGGTTGGCCTGATAGGTGTCGAAATCGGCCCGGGAGACGTAGCCCTTGGCAAGCATGTCGGCATAGCGCCTGCGGTCGGCCTGGGCCTTCTGCAGTTGCGCCTGGTCGCGCGCGACGGCACCGCGGGCCTGGTCGAGCTGCGCCTGGAGCAGGCGCGTGTCGAGCTGCGCCAGCAGCTGGCCCTTCCTGACCCGGCTGCCGGGCTCGAACGCCAGCGACTCCAGTTGCCCGGACACCTGCGCGCGCACGGTGACGGTGGACCAGGCCTCCGCCCGGCCGACGAGCCGCAAGGTCAGGTCCAGCGGCCCGCGCTTCGCCACCGCCACCCGGACCGGCACCGGGTCGCCGCTTCCGGCACCCGTCGCCGGCGCCGGCCGCGGATGCCAGGCCAGCCGGGCACCGACGGCGACCAGGACGAGGATGGCGAGCAGGAGGACGATTTTCTTCGGGGACATGCCGGTCGATCCAGGGAGCCATGGCACCGGCAGCGGGCGGCGCGGACGGCCGGCGAACATGCCACAACGCGGTAGCCTGCCGGAGGTTTACCCGTCGTGACCATTTTCCGTTGCTCCCGGCGCCTGGCCCACTGCCATACGGCAGGGGTCGCTACTCCGGCTCGGCCTCGTGCTGGTCGAGCGCCTGCAGGTTGTCCTTGATCCGGCCGATCACGGCCAGCGCCTGCGCCAGCTCCTCCGCGGAGATGCCCACGGTGGCGTCCTTGCGCAGGCCCCGGCCGATCTCCTGCATGTCGTCGATCACTGCGCGCGCACGCGGCATCAGGTGCAATCGCCAGGCCCGACGGTCCTTGGGGTCCGGGCGACGCTCGACGAAGCCGGCGGCCTGCAGGCGGTCGATCACGCGGCCGACGGCGATCGGCTCCATTTCCAGCAGCTCCGCCAGTTCGGTCTGGCGCAGGGCCTCCTGGCGGTGGTGCAGCATCTTGATCGCCCGCCACTGCGCGCGGGTCAGCCCGAAGCGCACGGCGCGGCGGTCGAAGTGCTTGCGGAAGAGCAAGGTCACGTCGCTCAGCAGGTAACCGAAGGGAATGTCTTCCGGCTTCACAGTTGCGTCTCTCCGTCCCGATGCCCAAGGATAAAGCGCCGTCGGCGCGAAACCCACACGCCATGTCCATCACGCTGCTCACCGCCGACCTCACCACACTGGCCGTCGATGCCGTCGTCAATGCCGCCAACCACACCCTGCTCGGCGGCGGCGGGGTCGACGGCGCCATCCACCGGGGCGCCGGCGCGCGCCTGCTGGAGGCCTGCCGGGCACTGCCCGAAGTCGCGCCCGGCGTGCGTTGCCCCACCGGCGAAGCGCGCATCACGCCCGGCTTCGACCTGCCGGCCCGCCACGTGATCCACACGGTAGGCCCGGTCTGGCGCGGGGGCGAGCACGGCGAGCCGGCGCAGCTTGCCGCCTGCTACCGCAACGCCCTGCAGCTGGCGTACGAGCACCGGCTGCGCTCGATCGCCTTCCCGGCGATCAGCTGCGGCGCCTACGGCTATCCGCCCGAACTGGCCGCCGAAGCCGCCTGCCGCAGCCTGCGCCGGACCCTGGCCGAGGCGCCCGAGCCCACCGACGTGCACCTGTGCTTCGTTTCGCCGGCGATGACCGCGCTCTGGCAGCGCGTGTTCAGCGCAGCTTGAACGGGTAGAGCGGCGGCAGCGGCGGGTCGCCCGGGTCTTCCCCCGCCCGCCAGCGGAAGCCCTCGCGGAAGGCGTCCGCGAGATCCGGCTGCGCCTCGCCGGGCTGGCCGGCGAAGCGGCGGCGTTGCAGGCGCTCGATCGCCTCGCACTGCACCGGCGAATCCAGCGCTTCGGCCAGGGCCCCCAGCGTGGAGAGACCGGGCCGCTCCGCGCGTGCCCAGGCCAGCAGGGACTGCGCCTGCGCCGTCGCGTCCCCGCCACGGGCGGCGGCGAGGAAGGCGGCACGCAGGCTGCGCGTGGAAGGCGCCGCCTCCCCGACCGGCGCCGCGCGCCGGCGCCGCCACAGCCACCCGCCGAGCAGGCCGAGCGCGCCGCCGGCGAGCACCAGCGTGATCACCAGCAGCACGACCTCGCGCCAGGCCGGCACCGGCGCGGCGACGGGCGCGCGCGCGGATGCCGCCGCGGCCGGCGGCGCCACGGGTGCTGCGGCGTCCGTCGTGGCGGAAGGCAGCACCGCCAGCGTGTGCGCGGGTATCCGGGCCACTTCGGCCTGCCCGCTCTGCACGTTCCACCACTTCAGCGTGACGGCCGGGATCACCAGCGTACCGGGCCGGTCGGGCACCACGGCGAAGTCCTGCTGGCGGCGCCCGGTCAGCCAGCGGCCGTCGTTGCGCGTGCTGGTCACCGGCTTGTCCGGATAGACCGTGGCGCCGTCCAGGCGCGGCAGGCTGAGCGCAGGCAGCGCCTCGTACGGCAAGCCGGTCGCCTGCACGGCCATGGTCAGCTGCAGCGGCTGGCCCACCCGCAGCCTGCCGTCGGCCGGCAGGCCCTCGAGCGTGAGATCCAGCGCGCGCGCAGGCAGCCAGGCGCTGCTGCCCCAGCCGGGCGGAACCGGCTGCACGTCCAGGGTCACCGGCGGAGAGGCCGCGGTGGTCGGCGAGCCCATGGCGAAGAAGCTGTCCGGGTCGGTGGGGTCGAGCAGCTCGCCCTCGAATTGCAGTGGCGGCAGGGTCACCTTGCCGGCGCGCTGCGGGATCACCGCGTAGCGCCGCTCGATCACGTGGTAGGCGCGGCCACCACGGATGGCCTCGTAGTCCAGGTCGTTGCCCAGGCGGCGGGCGTCGATGCCGGGCAGTTGCGGGTCCTCGAGCGAGCCGCGGCTGAGGCTGCCGGCGAAGTACAGCCGCACGGTGAACAGCAGCTGCTGCCCCACGCGCACCTGCGTCGGCTCGGCCGTGGCCTCCAGGAACACGTCCTTGCCGGTGTCGGCGGCCGCCGAGGGGTCGGGCGGGACCACGGTGAGGGTGAGCGGGCGGGTGCGCCCGCCGGCGAAATCCAGGGCGGGAATGCTCAGCCGGCCGACGTGCTTGGGGCGCAGGGCCACGCCGTAGATGAACTGCACGCTGCGCCGGCCGTCGACGATGCTCACGCTGGTGTTGCTGGAGCTGCCCAGCACGTCGAAGTCGCCCGCAAGCGCGCCGAGGTCGGGCGGCGCGCCGCCCGTGCTGCCGTCGGCGCGCAGGTTGAGCGTGACGGTTTCGCCCAGCTGCACCTGGCTGCGGTCGAGCGAGGCGCTGACATGGGCCGCGCCGGCCAGCACGGGCAGGCTCAGCAGTACGAGCCACAGGCCCAGCCACGACAGGCGCTTCACGGCAGGTCCTCCCCGGAGGGCGCCGTGCCGTGGCGCTGGCGGTACTCCAGCTCGAACTTGCGCCGCAGCAGCGCGCCGGGGTCGTCGGGCACGCGCTGCAGCGCCTGGCGCAGCTCAGCCGGCAGGCGCGCCTGCGGGTCGTCCTGGTCGAGCGCACCGAGCTGGTGCTCCTGGTTCGGCTCGCCGGTCTGGCCCGGCTGGCCGAGCGCGCGATCCATCTGCCGCTTGAGCGCCTCGCCTGCCTGCGCGGCGCGCGCCCGCTGCTCGGCCTGCTGTTCGGGCGTCAACGGACGGCTCTGCGCTTCGCCCTGGGAGGGCTTGCCCTGTGCGCCGTTGCGCGACGCGCCGGCCTGCTCGCCCGGACGCTGCGTGCCCTGGCCTTGCCGGCCCTGCCTGTCCTGCCGACCCTCGTTCTGCTGGCCGCGGCGATTGCCTTGGCTGTCGCGCTTGTGCTGTTCGTCGCCCTGTCCCTGCTGTGACTTCGAGGCGCCGTTGTCCTGCGTGTTGCCTGCGTCACCCGGGTTGTCCTGCGGTGGCGGCTGCCGGCGCAGCCAGTCTTCCACCGCCTTGCGGTTGGCCAGCGCGTCGGCGTTGTGCGGATCGAGGGCAAGCGCGCGGTCGTAGGCGGCCAGGGCCTCCTGGTAGTGCCCCGCCTTGGCCAGCGCGTTGCCGAGGTTGTATTGCGCGTCGGTGGTCCGGATCGGCTGCAGGTCGCGGGCTGCCGCTGCGTAGTCGCCGGCGCGATAGGCGGCCGCGCCACGCAGCGCCGGATCGCGGGCGAGCGCGCGGGCCTGCTGCGGGTGCCCCTCGCGCAGTGCCCGTGCGGCCTGCTGGTCGCGGCGCAGCCACAGGTCCTGCCAGGTGGACGCCCGCGCCGGCGTGGGCAGCAGCGCCGGCAGCAGCACCAACGGCAGCAGCACCAGCCAGCCGCGGCGGAACGCGAGTGCGAACAGCGGCAGCAACGGCAGCAGCAGCCAGGGGCCGCGGTCCTCCCACTGTGCGCTGGCCTGGCCGGTGGCCAGCTGCACCTCGCCGTCGTGCAGCAGGGCATGCAGGGCGTCGACGTCGGCGTGGTCATCGCGGATCGGCACGTAGCGTCCGCCGCCGGCGGCCGCCAGCGCGGTCAGCGCGCGGTCGTCGCGTCCGGCCATCACCACCTTGCCGTGCGCATCCTGCAGGAAGCCGCCGTCGTCGAGCGGCACCGGCCCGCCCTGCGGCGTGCCCACGCCGAGCACCGACACCCGTACCCCCTGCGCACGCGCCTGGCGCGCGGCATCCACGGCGCCGGCGTCGGCCTGGTCGGTGACCAGCACCAGCGAGCCGCCGCCCACCCTGGCGTCGCGGATCAAGGCTGTGCCACGCGCAATGGCAGCGGCCGCGTCGTCGCCGTCGACCGGCATGGTGTCGGGTGCGAGCGCGTCGAGCAGATCGTCCAGGCTGTTCGCGTCCGAGGTCAGTGGCGCCACGACGAAGGCCTCGCCGGCGTAGGCGACCAGGCCGTTGAGGCCGTCACGGTTGGCCGCGAACAGATCGCGGGCCTTGTAGCGCGCGCGGTCGAGCCGGCTGGGCGCCATGTCGCGCACGAGCATGTGCCGCGACAGCGAGATCGCCACCACCTGCGCAGCGCGGTCGGCGTACAGCGGCTGCGGCAGGCGGCTCCAGCTCGGCCCGGCCAGGGCCAGCGCGGCCAGCACCCAGCCGGCGCCCAGCAACCCTACCGGCACCCGGCGTCGGTAGGCACGGCCGTAGAGCAGATGCGGCAGCAGCACCGCGTCGACCAGCCGCTCCAGCTCGGCCCGCGCGCCCTGCCCGCGCGCCGCCAGCCAGGCCGGCAGGGGCAAGGCCAGCAACAGCAGCAGCCAGGCCGGCCGCAGGAAATGGAACTGGTGCAGCGCTTCGCTCATGCGGCGCGCTCCCGCAGCCGGCCCGCGCGATCCACCAGTGCGAGCAGCAGCAACAGCATCGCCGCGGCCAGCGGCCAGCGGAACAGCTCGTGCCGCGGACGCAACGCGGGACCGTGCTGGGGCATCGGCTCCAGCGCGTCGATGGCGCGGTAGGCCGCGGCCAGCTCGTGCGTGTCGGTGGCGCGGAAGAAACGGCCGCCGGTCTCGTTGGCGATGCGCGTCAGCATGGCTTCGTCCAGGTCGGCGGACGGGTTCACCAGGCGCATGCCGAAGAAATCCGGCACGCGCATCTGGGTGGCGCCGATGCCGATCGTGTAGATGCGCACACCGGCCGCCCGGGCCGCGGCGGCGGCCTGCTCGGGCGCGATGTTGCCGGCGTTGTTGACGCCGTCGGTGAGCAGCACCAGCACGCGGGCCTGCTGCGGCAGGCCGGCCAGCCGCTTGACCGCCACGGCGATGGCGTCGCCGATCGCCGTCTCGGTACCGGCCAACCCGACGGCCGCGCCCTGCAGCTGCGCGCGCACCGCGTCGAGGTCGTAGGTCAGCGGCGTGACCAGGAAGGCCCGGCTGCCGAACATCACCAGGCCCAGCTCGTCTCCGCCGCGGCGCGCGATGAAGTCGCTGGCGATCGCCTCCACCGCCTCGAAGCGGCTGACCGCCTGGCCGGCCAGTTGCATGTCGTCGGTCCGCATGCTGCCGGACAGGTCGATCGCCAGCAGCATCGCCCGGCCGCTGCGCTGCTGCGCCTGCGGCGGGCCGACCCATTGCGGCCGCGCCGCCGCGAGCAGCAGGCACAGCCAGGCCAGGGCGAGCCACCAGGCGGCGGCGCTGCGCCCGGGCCGGCGCTCCAGCGCGTCCAGCGTCAGTCCCGGGTGCGGCAGGTGCAGCGCCTGGCCGGGCGCGAGCGGGCGCAGCCAGCGCTGCAGCAACCACGGCAACGGCAGCAGCAGGGCCACCCAGGGCCAGGCGAAATGGGGCCAGGCGTCAGGCATGCCCAGCCTCCTGCCGGCGGCGCGCGAGCGCCGCGCTCACCCAGCGCGCGGTCGCCGCCAGCGCGGCCTGCGTGTCGTAGCGCTGCGGGCGGTAGATCGCCTCGTCCAGCGCTTCCAGCTGTGCCAGCGTGGCCGGATCGACCGGCACCTGCGCCAGCGTGCGGTGCCAGGCCGCCCCGCGCGCCTGCGCGGCGGCCGGATCCCAGCGTCGCGCCACCCGGCGCAGCAGCTGGTGCAGCCCGGCCGCGAGCTGGGCGGCGTCGCCGTCGCGGGCGTGGCGCGCAGCGAGCGCATCCAGCTCGGCGAGGATGCGCGCACGCTGGCGCCGCCGCTGGCGCCAACGGCGGACGAGCACGCAGCCGGCCACGGCGAGCAGCAGCACGAGGACGGCGAGCAGCCACCAGCCCGGCGCCGGCGGCCACCAGGACGGCGGCGGCGGCAGGTGGATGTCGCGCAGCGCGGGGCCGGCAGGGTCGGTGGGCGGGGCGGGGATCATCGTGCCCCCAGCAATTGCACCACCGGGTCGGTGGGGTCGGCGCTGGTGTCGATCTCGCGCCAGCGCAAGCCCAGCGCCTGTGCGAGACCGCTCAGGCGCGCCGGGCCGGCGCCCAGCGCCTGCTGGAACTCGGCACGCCGGCGCGCGCCGTGCAGATCGACCTCGCGGCGCTGCCCGGCGTGCTCCAGCGGATAGCGCCCGGGCGGCGGCGGGGCCAGCTCCAGCGCGTCGGCGACCACCAGCACGGCGAGCGAGGCCCGCGGCATCACGTCACGCAGGCGGGCGCGGGCGGACGCATCGCAGCTTACGCCGTCGCTCACCAGCAACACGCGGCTGGCGCCGTGCAGCAGGCGCCCGGCGCGGGCCAGCGCATCGGACAAGGACTCTTCCTCGCCGCCCACGGCCGCGTCCCAGTGCGCCAGCGCGCCGCACAACGCGGTGGCGCCGTGCACGCCGCCCCGGGGCCGCAGCAGGTGCCTGCTCGCGCCGAACGCCAGCGCACCGACGCGCTCGCCGGCGCGTGCGGCGTACCACCCCGCCAGCGCGGCGGCGCGCGCCGCCTGCACCGACTTGAAGCGCGCGCGCGTACCGAAGCGCATGCTGGCGTTGGTATCCAGCAGGATCAGCAGGCGGCCTTCGCGCTCCTCCTGGAACAGCTTGGTGTGCAGCTCGCCGCTGCGCGCGGTGAGGCGCCAGTCGAGCCGGCGCACGTCGTCGCCGGGCTGGTAGACGCGCGACTCGGCGTAGTCCATGCCGCGGCCGTACAGGCGGCTCGCCTGCGGCCCGGCGGGCGCGGCACGGCTGTCCTGGCGCGGTGGACGGACCCGCGCGATGCGCCCGCGCAGCGCGAGCAGTTCGGCGAGCGAGACGCGGACGCGGCCGTCGCCGTCGGGGCGGGTCGGCAGGGCGAGGCTCACGGCAGCGGCACGAGATCCAGCAGGCGGTCGATCACCTGGTCGCTGCGCAGACCCTCGGCTTCGGCCTCGTAACTGAGCAGCACGCGGTGGCGCAGCACTTCGTGCGCGATGCCGTGCACGTCCTCGGGCAGCACGTAATCGCGCCCGGCCAGCCAGGCATGCGCGCGGGCGCAGCGATCCAGCGCGATGGTCGCGCGCGGGCTCGCGCCCCAGGCGATCCAGCGCTTGAGCTCCTGCCCGTAGCGGCCGGCGTCGCGCGAGGCGAGCACCAGCTGCGCGATGTATTCCTCCAGCGCCGCGGCCATGTGCACTTCGAGCGCCGCGTGGCGCGCGGCGAACACGTCGGCCTGGGTAAGCACGGCGCGTGGCGGTGCGGCCGGGTGCAGGCTGCGGCGCGCCTGCTCGCGGGCGAGCTTGAGGATGGCGAGCTCGGAAGCCGCATCGGGGTAGCCGATGGTCACGTGCATCACGAAGCGATCGAGCTGCGCCTCGGGCAGGGCGAAGGTGCCTTCCTGCTCGATCGGGTTCTGCGTGGCCATCACCAGGAACAGGTCGGGCAGCCGCCAGGTGCTGCGGCCCACGGTGATCTGGCGCTCGGCCATCGCCTCCAGCAGCGCCGACTGCACCTTGGCCGGGGCGCGGTTGATCTCGTCGGCCAGCACGATGTTGTGGAACAGCGGCCCCCGCTCGAACTCGAAGCTGCCGGTCTGCGGGCGGAACACGTCGGTGCCGGTGAGGTCGGCCGGCAGCAGGTCCGGCGTGAACTGCACGCGGTGGAAATCCGCCTCGATGCGTGCGGCCAGCGCCTTGACGGCGGTGGTCTTGGCCAGGCCCGGCGCGCCCTCGACCAGCAGGTGCCCGTCCGCCAGCAGGGCGACCAGCAGGCAGTCGATCAGGTGCGGCTGGCCGATGACCTCGCGCTGCAGCTCTTCGCGCAGGTGCATGAAGGCCTGCTGCAGGCGGTTCGGCGTGGCGGTTTGCGGCATGTCCATCGAAGGTCCCGGCGTACGAACGTGATGTTGACCACGGTAGTCGCGGGAAGTTTAGTCGCGCTTGCGCGCTTCCCATGCAGGACCTTCGGCACGCGCAAAAAAAAGGGGGCGGCCCTGGCCGCCCCTTTTCGCCACGTCGCAACGGCGCGGCTACTGCAGCGTGTCGCTCAGGATCCGCGGCGTCACGAAGATCAGCAGCTCGGCCTTGTTGTTCGATCGGGCCGTCTTGCGGAACAGCACGCCCAGGCCCGGGATGTCGCCGAGGCCCGGCACCTTGGTGATGGTGTTGGCCTTGGTGATCTCGTAGATGCCGCCCAGCACCACCGTCTGGCCGTTGTCGACCAGCACCGAGGTGTTGATCTCGCGGGTGTCGATCTGCGGCACCTGGCCGCTGCCGGGCGCATCGATGAACTTGGCCAGCGCGTCCTTCTTGACGTTGATCTTCAGGTACACGCGGCTGTCGGCGGTGATCGTCGGGGTCACGCGCAGTTCCAGCACCGCGTCCTTGAACTGCACCGTGGCGGTACCGCTGCCGGCCGCGCCGGTGGCGCTGTTCTGGTAGGTCACGTAGCCGATCTGCTGGCCCTGGCGGATGACCGCTTCCTGCTGGTTGGCAGTGATCACGCGCGGGCTGGAGATGACCTCGCCGCGTCCCTCGGTCTGCGCCGCGGACAGTTCGAGATCGACCAGGTAGTTCGCGCCCAGGATGGCCAGGCCGAAGCTGCCCGCCGGTGCGGAAGCCGGCAGGTTGACGTTGAAGCCGCCGGCACCGGTCTGGTAGGTGATCTCGCCCGGGGTACCGGTGGTCGCGCCCTGGACCTGTGCGTTGTGCGTGTCGATGCCCAGCGTGGCCGCGTTGGTGGCGTTGGCGCCGGTGCTGATCACGTGACCACTGGAGGTGGTGTGGGTCGCCTGCACGCCCCACTTCACGCCCAGTTCGCGGGTGAAGTCATCGGTGGCGACCACGATGCGCGACTCGATCAGCACCTGCTGCACCGGGCGGTCGAGCACCGCGATCAGCGCACGCAGTTCCTTGATCTTGTCCGGCGTGTCGTTGAGCAGCAGCGTGTTGGTGCGCTCGTCGAACGAGACGCTGCCGCGGGTCGACAGGAAGCCGTGGCTGCCGTTGCTCGTGCCGCCGCCGCTCTTGCTGCCCGAGGTCAGCAGCTGCGCGATCTCCGACGCCTTGCCGTAGCTGATCGGCACGTAGTCGGTCACCAGTTCGGCGTTGTCCTCGGCCTTGAGCCGCGCCTCGGCGAGGTTCTGCTCGTAGCTGGCCAGTTCCTGCTGCGGCGCGATCCAGATGACGTTGCCGTTGCGGCGCTTGTCCAGGCCCTTGGCGCGCAGCACCACGTCCAGCGCCTGGTCCCACGGCACGTTGACCAGCCGCAGGGTGACGCTGCCACCGACGCTGTCGGAGGCCACCAGGTTGAGCCCGGAGATATCGGCCAGCAACTGCAGCGCCGAACGCACCGGGATGTCCTGGAAATTGAAGGTGACGCGGTTGCCGGTGTAGACCGGCTCCTGGCCCTTGGCCAGGCGGCCGTCGGTCGCGGCGGCACCCTTCTTGGGGGCCACTTCCACCACGAACTGGTTGGCCGTCTGGTAGGAGGAGGTCTCCACATTGCCCTTGACGGCGATGTCCATGCGCGCGCCGCCGCCCATCTCGGCATGGCTGGCGATCGACTGCACCGGCGTGGCGAAGTCGAGCACGTCGAGCCGCTGCGCCTGTTCGGCGGGCAGCTTCACGTGGTTCATCTTCACGATCAGCTGGTCGCCCTCGCGATGCATGTCCACGTCCGCGCCGGGGCCGCTGAAGTTCACCAGCACGCGGCCTTCGCCGTTCGGGCCACGGCGGAAGTCGATGCCGGATACGGTCGGGCCGTTCATGGTCGACGGCAGCGTCTTGGTCGGGTCGATCGTGGCGGCGCTGGTGACGTTCTGCGCCTCGGCACCGTTGTTGACGGTGAGCACCAGGTCGTTGCCCTGCACGCGCGAGCGGTAGGTGGATGCCCGCATCAGCTCGACCACGACGCGGGTGCGCCCGCCGGCGGAGACCGCGGACACGCCCGAGGTCGAGCCCTTGCCGATGTCGATGTGGCGCGGCGCGGTGTTGTCGGTGTCGGCGAAGTCCACCGCGATGCGCGGCGGCTCGTCGGTGGTGAAGATGCGCGGCTGCGGCGGCGGGCCGCCGGCGAAGTTCAGGTGCAGTTCGACCCGCCCGCCGGGCAGGGTGTCGTAGCTGATCCCCTTCAGCGTGCTGGTGGCGGCTGCGGCGTCGCCCGCCCATGCGGCGGCGACGGCCAGCAGGCCCATCGTCAGACAGCGGCTCGCTCGGCGCATGACTCGGCCCCGGACAGGTTGGATGTGGTTGCTCATTGCGTCAGCCCCTGTATTCATTTCTCGCCGAGCCCGATGCTGGCCGAACGTTCCATCCAGCCGCCGTTGCCGTTGGAAACCAGCTCGACCAGGTCGATGTGGTCTTCCGCGATGTCGATGACCCGGCCATAGTTCTGCCCCATGTATTCGTTGCGGTGGACGCGGTGGATCACTCCGCCCGGGTCCTTCACCAGCGCCTCCATGCCCGCGCCGGAACCCACCGTGCCGACCATCTTCAGGCTGTCGAGCGCGAACATCTCCAGGGGCTGCTTGGGCCGGTTCTCGTCCGGTCGAGGACCGCTGGTGGCAGCGGTCGGCTGCAACTCGGCGGTACTCGCGCTGAACGGATCACGCTTGCCTTCGTCGGTGTACTGGAACGTCTCGAAGGTCTTGATGACCGGCAGCGGAGGAATCGGCGCACCCTTCTTGGCCTTCTCCTGCGCCACCCAGTCGCGCAGGTCGGACATGCCGCGGGTGCAGCCGGCCAGCACCACCAGCGCGGCGAGGATCAGCAGCATCCGCGCCACGCGGGCAAACCTGGTATCGAGCCTGCTCATCGGCGCCCCCCTGCCTTGGCCGGAGCCTTCTTGGCATCGGCGCTTTCTTCGTCTTCCAGGTAGCGGTAGGTCTTGACCGTACCCTCCAGCACGAGCTTGCCGCCGGCCGGCGGCTCGCCGTTCGGACCGATCGGCAGCTGCGTGGTCAACGAGACGTCGTGCATGGTGAGGATCACCACCCGCGGCAGCGAGGCCACGCCGCTGATGAAATTGCCGAACTGGTGGTAGGTGCCCACCATCTTCAGCCGGATCGGCTCCTCGGCGTAGAAATCCTTCGGCTGCTCGCTCTGCGGATCGAACAGCTCGATTTCGAGACCGGCCGAGAGCGCGGTCTGCGAGATGTCGACCAGCAGTTCGGGCATCTCGGTCTTGCTGGGCAGCTGGCGCAGCAACTGGCGCAGCATGTCCTGCATCTCGTCGAGCTGCTGCTGCAGGGCCTCCAGGTTGACCGACTTGGCCTGCTTCTGGGCGAACTCCTGCTTGAGTGTCTCTTCCTTGGAGGCCAGCTGGTCGAGGGAATCCTGCTGGTCGCTGATGTAGAAGTACCAGCCGAGCAGCATCACCACCAGGAACACCAGCGTGGTGAAGAACCATTTGACCGACTTCGACCAGGCACCGATGTTGTTGCGGTCGAGGTTGCGCAGTTCGTCGAAGAACTTCATTTGGCGGCCCCTCCGCTGACGGCCCCGGCCGTCGATGCCGCGGCTGCGGCACCACCACCCTGCAGCAGCACCGGCGTCTTGCTGGCCTCCTCGAGGCTCGGTCGGGTGAGCTTCACGCCGAGGCCGAAGGTATAGGGCATGCGTCCACCCGGATACTTGTTCTCGGTCTTGTCCAGGTCCGCCCCGCCCATCCACGGCGACGCGTCCAGGTTGCGCATGTACTCGGCCACGCTGGCGTTGGATTGCGCCACGCCGGAGAGCACCATGTCGTCGCCCTTCTGCTTCATGCTGGTCAGGCGGACACTGGTGGGGATGGTCTTCACCATCTCGTCGAACAGATGGACCATCTGCGAGCGGTTGGCCTGCAGCTGCTCGATGATTTCCTTGCGCGCGAGCAGGCGCTGGCGGACGCGGTCCAGGTCCTTTATCTTGGCGATGCGCTCGTCCAGTTGCTTGATCTCGCCCTGCAGATAGGCGTTGCGCTCGTTCTGGTTGTCGATGCGCAGGTTCATCCAGAACACCCACAGCAGCATCACCAGCAGGCCGGCCACGAACGCCGCGCCGAGCTGCATGAAGAATTCCCGCTCGCGCTGCTTGCGGCGCTCGGCGCGCCAGGGAAGTAGGTTGATGTGTGCCATCAGTCGAAGCTCCTCAGCGCGAGGCCGACGGCGATCATCAGCGCCGGGGCGTCCTGCGCCAGCGACTGCGCCTGCACCTTGGGCGACAGCGACATGCGCGCCAACGGGTTGGCCACCATGCATGGCACGCCCAGCTGTTCTTCGAGCATCGGGCACAGTCCCTCGATCGCCGCGCAACCGCCGGCCAGCACCACCTGGTCGACCTTGCTGTACTCGCTGCCGGCGAAGAAGAACTGCAGCAGGCGGCTGATCTGCTGGACCAGCGCCTCCTTGAACGGCTCCAGCGCCTCGGTCTCGTAGGACTCCGGCAGCCCGCCCTTGCGCTTGGCGCGGCCGGCCTCCTCGTAGGAGAGGCCGTAGCGGCGCATGATCTCGTCGGTGAGCTGCTTGCCGCCGAACACCTGTTCGCGCGAATAGATGGTGCGCTGGTTGCGCAGCACCGACAGGGTGGTCATGGTGGCGCCGATGTCGACCAGGGCGACCAGCGCGTCGCGGCCCACGTTGAGCTGGTCGGCCAGCATCGCGAAGGCGTTCTCCATCGCGAAGGCCTCCACGTCGACCACCTGGGCGGTCAGCCCGCCGAGGTCCAGCGCGGCCACGCGCATGTCCACGTTCTCCGTGCGCGAGGCGGCCAGCAGCACGTTGTTCATGTCGGGGTTGTCGCGCACCGGCCCGAGCACCTCGAAGTCCAGGCTGACTTCGTCGATCGGGTACGGGATGTACTGGTTCGCCTCGACCTGGATCTGGCCTTCGAGGTCGTCGTCGGAAAGGTCGGCCGGCATCGGCACGATACGGGTGATCACCGCCGACCCGGCCACCGCCGCCGCGGCATGCTTGAGCTTGGAGCCCGAGCGCGCCAGGGCGCGCCGGATCGCCTCGCCCACTGCCTCGATCTCGACGATGTTCTTCTCCACCACCGCGTTGGGGGGCAGCGGCTCGACCGCGTAGTGCTCCACGCGGTAGCGTCCGCCGGCTTGGCTCAGCTGCAGCAGCTTGACGGCAGTCGAACTGATGTCGACGCCGATCAGCGGCGGCTTCTTGGGTGTAAACAGACCCACGATTTTCCCCCTTGCCCCTGGCGCCCGGGCCGGAATCCGGCGGATACGCGAGGGCATTAGATCCAAAATTTAACGCAATGGCAACGGCCTACGCGAACTTTCTCGACAGAATGGCGTGATGGCCTGCACATTTGGTTCACGCCGTCCGGGATGCCGGTTTTCGCGACCCAGCCCCGGTTCGGACGGGTGGTCGATACTGCAACATCTATACTTCGACGTGTTTTGACTTGAGTCTCGCTCTTCCACACCATGCAAATTTTTAAGCGTCTGCTGCGCTGGGCCCTGGTCCTGGCCTTCTGTGGCCTCGTGCTCGCCGCCGCCGCCATCGGCGTCGCCTACTGGCTGATCGCCCCCCGTCTGCCCTCGGTGGCGGTGCTCAAGGACTATCACATGCAGGTGCCGCTGCGCGTGCTGAGCGCGGACGGCAAGCTGATCGCCACCTTCGGCGAGACCCGCCGCATCCCGGTGGACATCGCCCACGTGCCGGACCGCCTCAAGCACGCCGTGCTCTCGGCCGAGGACGCCGACTTCTACAACCACCCGGGCGTGGACTGGCACGGCATCGTGCGTGCCGGCTGGCACGTGATCATCTCCGGCGGCGACAAGGGCCCGGGCGGCTCGACCATCACCCAGCAGGTGGCGCGCAACTTCTTCCTCAGCCCCGAAAAGCTCTATTCGCGCAAGCTCACCGAGATCTTCATCGCCCTGCGCATGGAGAACGAGCTGACCAAGGACCAGATCCTGGAGCTCTATCTCAACAAGATGTTCCTCGGCCACCGCTCCTACGGCGTGGCTGCCGCGGCCGAGTACTACTACGGCAAGACGCTCGACCAGCTGACCATCGCCGAGTGCGCCACCATTGCCTCGACCTTCCAGCTGCCCTCGCTGGTCAATCCGATCAACAATCCCAGGCGCATGCTGGCGCGGCGCAACTGGGTGCTGGGCCAGATGCTCGAGCACCGCTACATCAGCAAGGCCGAGTACGAGCAGGCGATCCGCGAGCCCAACAACGCCTTCCCCCACGAGCAGCCGATCGAGGTGGACGCCCCCTACCTGGCCGAAATGGTCCGCCTGCAGGCGCTGGACCGCCTCGGCAACGATGCCCTGACCGAGGGCTACGTGGTCCGCACCACCGTGCGCAGCGATCGCCAGCAGGCCGCGGTGAAGGCCGTGCGCGCGGGCCTGGTCGCCTATGACCGGCGCCACGGCTGGCGCGGCCCGGAGGCCCACCAGGAACTGCCGGCGAATGCCGCCAACGAGGACCTCGACCGCCTGCTCACCGGCTACACCGACATCGCCGGGATGCAGCCGGCGATCGTCACGACTGCCGACGCGACGCAGGCGACGCTCTACCTGGCCAGCCGCCAGACCGTCACGCTGGACCTGGCCGCGGTGGCGTGGGCCCGCCCGTACCGCGACGAGAGCCACGTCGGGGCGGCGCCCAAGAGCGTGGACGCCGTGCTCAAGCGCGGCGACATCGTGCGCGTGGCGCGCAACGACAAGGGCGACTGGGAACTGGCGCAGCTGCCGCGGGTGCAGGGTGCGCTGGTCTCGCTCGACCCGGAGGACGGCTCGGTCCAGGCCCTGGTCGGCGGATTCAACTTCCTGCGCAGCAAGTTCAACCGCGCGGTGATGGCGGCCCGCCAGCCGGGCTCGAGCTTCAAGCCCTACCTGTACTCGGCAGCGTTCGAGCGCGGCTTCACGCCGGCCTCGATCGTCAACGACGCCCCGCTCGCCCTGCCCGACCCGTCCCGCCCCAACGGGCTGTGGACGCCGGAAAACGACGACGGCAAGTTCGACGGTCCGATGCGCCTGCGCGAGGCGCTGGTGCAATCGAAGAACCTGGTGTCGGTGCGCCTGCTCGACGCGATCGGCGTGCGCTTCGCCCGCGACTACATCACCCGTTTCGGCTTTCCGCTCGATGCCTTGCCGAACAACCTGTCGATGGCGCTGGGCACCGCTTCGGTGTCGCCGATGGGGATGGCGCGCGGCTACTCGGTGTTCGCCAACGGCGGCTACCTGGTCACGCCCTACTTCATCAAGGAGATCGACGACCGCGACGGCAAACCGGTGTACGTGGCCGATCCGGTCCGCGCTTGCCGCACCTGCCAGGAACGCCTGCTCGACCCGCGCCCGCCGGGCCCGCCGCCGGCCGACATGAGCAGCCGTCCGGCCAACGCCATCGCACAGCCCGCCGCCGCCAGCAGCCTGGCCAGCGTGGGCGACGCCGCGGTGCTGCCCCCGGACGCGCACAGCGAGGGCGCGCATCCGCCGCTGCTGGCGCCGCAGGTGATCGACGTACGCAACGATTACCTGATCACCTCGCTGATGAAGGACGTGATCCTGCGCGGCACCGGCTACGCCGCAAAGGCGCTGGGCCGTGACGACCTGGCCGGCAAGACCGGGTCGACCAACGACCACCGCGATGCCTGGTTCGTCGGTTTCAACGGCGACCTGACCACCTCGGTGTGGGTCGGTTTCGACGACTTCAGCTCGCTCGGCCGGGCATACGGCGTGGGCGAGTTCGGCGCGCAGGCGGCGCTGCCGATCTGGATGGACTACATGGGCACCGCGCTCAAGGGCATGCCGTCCAACACGCTGCCGATGCCGCCGGGGATCGCCACCGTGCAGATCAACCGCCAGACCGGCCTGCCCACCTCGCCGGACGATCCGAATGCGATGAACGAGATCTTCAAGGTGGAGGACGTCGACCGCCTGCGCGCGCAGGCGGCGCAGCAACAGCAGGAGCAGGACGAGCAGCACCCGTACGATATCTTCTGAGGCGACGCCTTCCTCACGCCGGATCGGCTCTGCTTCCCGCCGATCCGACGTCCCACCAGGAGCGACCATGGCACGCGGTCAGCACCATCGCATCCATGCGCAAGATCGCCAGCAACGCAACCGGCTGCGGGTGGCCCAGGAGGCCGCCCGGCTGATGAGCGAGCATGGCATCCGCGACTTCCACCACGCCAAGCTCAAGGCCGCGGAGCGGCTGGGCATCCACGACGCGCAGGCGCTGCCGCGCAACCAGGAGATCGAACAGGCCTTGCGCGAGCGCCAGCGCCTGTTCGATGCCGACAGCCAGCCGCAGCAGCTGAAGGCGCGCCGCGAGGCCGCGCTCGAGGCAATGCGCTTCCTCGGCCGCTTCGATCCGCGCCTGGTCGGGCCGGTGCTGGAGGGTACGGCGGACGCGCATTCGGCGGTCTGCCTGCATGTCTTCAGCGACGATCCCGACGCGGTGATGCTGTTCCTGCGCGAGCACGGGGTGCCGGCCGAGGCGCAGACCCGCCGCCTGCGCCTGAGCCGCGAGGAGCAGGCCGACTACCCGGTGCTGCTGTTCGCCGCCGACGGCCTGCCGTTCGACCTCACCGTGATGCCGCGCGATGCGCTGCGCCAGGCGCCGCTGGACCGCATCGACGAGAGGCCGATGCGGCGTGCCTCGCTGGCCGCGGTGGAGGAACTGCTTGCCGACGCGGACACCGGCGGGGAGCTCGAGCGGATGCTGGCCGCCGTGCGCCGCTAGGCCGGCTGCCGGACGATCGGACAGAAACGAAAACGCCCCGGCAAGCCGGGGCGTTTTTCTTCCAGCCATGGACGGGATCAGCGCTTCTCGGCCGGCACGTAGTCGCGCACGTCGGCCCCGGTGTAGATCTGGCGCGGGCGACCGATGCGCGAGCCCGGGGTCTCGTGCTGCTCGATCCAGTGCGCGATCCAGCCGGCGGTGCGCGCGATGGCGAACATCACGGTGAACATCTCGGTCGGAATGCCCAGCGCCTTGTAGATGATGCCCGAGTAGAAGTCGACGTTCGGATACAGCTTGCGCTCGACGAAGTAGTCGTCCTTCAGCGCCGCCTCCTCCAGCTTCATCGCCACGTCGAGCAGCGGGTCGTTGACGCCCAGCTCGGCCAGCACCTTGTGGCACATCTCGCGGATGATCTTGGCGCGCGGGTCGAAGTTCTTGTAGACGCGGTGGCCGAAGCCCATCAGGCGGAAACTGTCGTTCTTGTCCTTGGCACGCTTGACCGCGGTCTCGACGCGGTCGGGCGAGCCGATCTCCTCGAGCATCTTCAGCACCGCCTCGTTGGCGCCGCCGTGCGCCGGCCCCCAAAGCGCGGTGATGCCCGCGGCGATCGAGGCGTACGGGTTGGCGCCGGTGGAGCCGACCAGGCGCACGGTCGAGGTGGAGGCGTTCTGCTCGTGGTCGGCGTGCAGGATGAACAGCAGGTCCAGCGCCTTGGCGGCAACCGGGTTGAGCTGCAGCGGCTCGCTCGGCACCTCGAACATCATGTGCAGGAAGCGCTCGACGTACTCGAGGTTGTTGCGCGGGTAGCGGAACGGCCAGCCGATCGAATAGCGGTAGCAGGCTGCGGCGATGGTCGGCATCTTCGCGATCAGGCGGATCGCGGCGAGCTTGCGGTCATCCGGGTCATCCACGTCCAGGTCGTCGTGGTAGAACGCCGACAGCGAGGCGACCGAGGCGGCCAGCATGGCCATCGGGTGCGCGTCGTGGTGGAAACCCTGGAAGAAGTTCTTCAGCGACTCGTGCATCATCGTGTGATGCGTGATCTGGTGCTCGAAGGCGGCGAACTGGTCCGGCCTCGGCAGTTCCCCGTTGAGCAGCAGGTAGGCCACTTCCAGGAAGCTGGATTTCTCCGCCAGCTGCTCGATCGGGTAGCCACGGTACAGCAGCACGCCCTGGTCACCGTCGATGTAGGTGATGGCGCTCTTGGTGCTGGCGGTGGAGCCGAAGCCCGGGTCGTAGGTGAAGTGCCCGGTGTCCTTGTACAGCGTACCGAGGTCGATGCACGAGGGGCCCAGCGTACCGCTCAGCAGGGGCAGCGTGCTGCTGCGGTTGCTCGATTCATCGACGAGCTTGACGACCTTGGAATCGGACACGGGAACCTCCTTCACGAAAGACGCACCGGAGGCAGCCGCGAACGGGCACCGGCCGGCAAGGGAATGGCATCGCGCCTGGGGAAAGCAGACGATGCAACCGGTGCATTATCGCACAACGCCGGCCCACATCCGCGGGCGGATGGAGGCTGGGCTTGGGTCGGACACGAAAAGACACGGGGCGGACCCGTGGCCCGCCCCGTGTCTGCATGCCCGGCCCGCCACTGCCGCGGCGGCGGGCCGGAATCTTCTTCGGCTTACTTCTGGCCGTAGCGACGGCGGAACTTGTCCACGCGGCCGCCGGCGTCGATGGTCTTCTGCTTGCCGGTGTAGAACGGATGCGAGTGGCTGGAGATATCCACCTTGACCAGCGGGTACTCGTTGCCGTCCTCCCACTTGATGGTTTCCTTGGTGGCGATCGTCGAACGCGTCAGGAACGCGAAGTCGGACGACAGGTCCTGGAACACCACCGGGCGGTAGTTCGGATGGATATCGGGCTTCATGACGGACTCAAAGCGGCGGGTGAAAAGAGCGGCATTGTAGCCGTCGGGTGACGACGGGGTCAACTTCGGTCGGGACGGAAAGTCGCGCGTCTGACCGCCCGGCAGCGGGCGCCGTGCGCTCGCCTGCCCGCCCCGGGTCAGCCCGCCCCCAGCGCCCGCCGCACCATGGCCGCAAAGCGCGCCTGGTCCAGTTCCAGCACCACGTTGGCGTTGGCGGGCCGTCCCAGCCGCCCGGTCCAGTCCACGACCGTGGCCCCGCGGGTGAGTCGGCCGTCCAGTTCCACCGCCACATGCCGCCGCTCGCTGCGCACCACGACTGCCGGGTCGATGGCCACCGCCATGGCCAGTGCGTCGGCCGCGATGATGCCGCGGCGGCCGCGCTCGCGGTTGGTGCGGCGCGCGACCTGGCAGATGCTGCCGTAGAAGCGCGCGCGCGCGTCGCCGGCGGCGAGCCAGGCATCGAAGGCCTCCTCGTCGAACGCGTGGCGCAGGGTCAGCTCCCAGTCGACCAGGTCGAAATCGTCGAACGCCTCGAACACGACGTGCGCCGCTTCGGGATCGAAGCCGACGTTGAACTCGGCCGGCACACGCCCGGTGTTGCCGTGGCCGGTGACCGCGCCGCCCATCACCACCAGCCGCTTCACGCGCCGCGGCAGCTCCGGGTCCAGCCGCAGCGCCAGCGCCAGGTTGGTCAGCGGCGCCAGCGCCACCAGGGTCAGCTCGCCCGGCCGCTCGCGGGTGAGGCGCAGCAGGGCCAGTGCCGCCGCTTCGCCGGCCGCCGCGCCTTCCGGTTCGTCGAAACCCACGTCGCCGAAGCCGTCGCGCCCGTGCACGAATGCCGCGTCCTCCTCCGGCAGGCGCACCAGCGGCGTGGCGCAGCCAGGGAAGACCGGCGTGGCGACGCCGAGCAGGCCGGTGAGCACGCGCGCGTTGCGCACCGTGTGTTCCAGCCCGACGTTGCCGGCGGCGATGGAGAGGCCGGCCACGTCCGCGTGGGCGTGCGCCATCAGGATGGCGAGGGCGTCGTCGACGCCGGGGTCGGTGTCGATCAGGAGTTGCGGTCGGCTCATGAGGGCTGGACGCTGGCGAAACGATCAGTTTAGGCGAAGGCGTGGCGCATCGGAACGGCACCGGCCGCGGGCGTTCCGCACTATGCGTGCACGAAACGCGCGGCGCCGCCGATCCAGCGTTCGATCAGCCGCTCGGCCGCGTGCGGCCGGCTGCGCAGCATCGCCGCGCCCACCTGCTGCACCGCCGGCAGCAGGTGGGCGTCGCGCGTGAGGTCGGCGACGCGGAAGGCGAGCTGGCCGGTCTGGCGCGTGCCCAGCACCTCGCCCGGGCCGCGCAGTTCCAGGTCCTTCTCGGCGATACGGAAACCGTCGCAGGTCTCGCGCATCACGTTGAGCCGCTCGCGCGCGAGCGGCCCGAGCGGCGGCTGGTAGAGCAGTACGCAGTTGGAGGCCACCGCGCCGCGCCCCACGCGGCCACGCAACTGGTGCAGCTGGGCCAGCCCGAGCCGCTCGCTGTTCTCGATCACCATCAGGCTGGCGTTGGGCACGTCCACGCCGACCTCGATCACCGTGGTCGCCACCAGTACGGACAGCTCGCCGGCCTTGAAGGCATCCATCACCGCCTGCTTCTCGCGGGCCTTCATGCGGCCGTGGACCAGCCCCACGCGGCACCCGGCGAGCGCGGCGGAAAGCTCCGCGTGCGCGACCTCGGCGGCCTGCGCGCGCAACTGTTCGGACTCCTCGATCAGCGTGCACACCCAGTAGGCCTGGCGCCCATCCGCGCAGGCGGCGTGGATGCGCCCGATCACCTCCGCGCGGCGCGCGTTGGACACGGCGACGGTCTGCACCGGCCTGCGACCGGGCGGCAGTTCGTCGATGGCGGAGACGTCCAGATCCGCATAGGCGCTCATCGCCAGCGTGCGCGGAATCGGCGTGGCGGTGAGCACCAGCTGGTGGGGCACGTACTCGCGCGCATGGTCGGCACCCTTGTCGCGCAGCTCCAGGCGCTGCTGCACGCCGAAGCGGTGCTGTTCGTCGACGATCGCCAGCCCCAGTCGCGCGAAGCGCACGCCTTCCTGCATCAGCGCGTGCGTGCCGACCACCACCGGGGCGCCCTCGGCCACGCGCGCGAGCGCCTGCTGGCGTGCCCTGCCCTGCTGCTTGCCGGCGAGCCATTCGACGGCCACGCCCAGCGGTTCGAGCCAGTGGCGGAAGTTGCGCAGGTGCTGCTCGGCGAGCAGTTCGGTCGGCGCCATCAGGGCGACCTGGTAGCCGGCCTCCACCGCGGCCAGCGCGGCCAGCGCGGCCACCACGGTCTTGCCGCTGCCGACGTCGCCCTGCACCAGCCGCAGCATCGGCCTGGATTGCGCGAGGTCGTCGATCACCTCGGCCGCCACGCGCTGCTGCGCGCCCGTGAGGGCGAACGGCAGGTTGGCCAGCAACCGCGCGCGCAACGCACCGTCGCCGCCCAGCACCGGCGCACGCCGGCGGCGCACCGCGGCCCGCATGCGCTTGAGGCTCAGGTGCTGGGTCAGCAGTTCCTCGAAGGCCAGCCGCTGCTGCGCCGGATGCCGGCCGGCGACCAGTTCGGCCAGCGCCGCATCGGGCGGCGGCCGGTGCGCGTAGAGCAATGCCTCGCGCAGCGAGGTCAGTCCGTGCCGCGCGCACAGCTCCGGGGGGATCAACTCGAGCTCGGCATCGGCCGGCAGCAGCGCCAGCGCCTTGTCGATCACCCCGGCCAGCCGCTTCTGGCCGAGGCCTTCGGTGGTCGGGTAGACCGGACTGAGCCGCTCGTCCATCGCGACCGTCGCGCTCTCGGCCACGCGCTGGTACTGCGGGTGGACCATCTCCAGGCCCTGGGCGCCGAGGCGGGCCTCGCCGTAGCACAGCAGCCGGAGGCCCGGCTTGAGCTGTTCGGCCTGGGCACGATGGAAATGGAAGAAGCGCAGCAGCAGCGTCTGGCGCGAATCGTCGCCCACTGCGACCTTCAGCTGCGGCCGGTAGCGAAAGCCGCGCTCGACCGCCTCCACCGTGCCGAGCACCTGGGCGCGCTCGCCCGGACGCAGGTCGCCGATCATGGTGATGCGCGTCCTGTCCTCGTAGCGCAGCGGCAGGTGGAACCACAGGTCCTGCACCCGCTCCAGACCGAGCCGCGCCAGCGCCTCGGCGAGCGCCGGCCCGACGCCCGGCAGGGCGCCGACCGGCAGCAGGCCGGGGTCGGCGACATCAGCGGGAACGGCGCGGGCGCTGCGGGCGGGCATGGGACGTCAAGCCTAGCCCACGGCGCGACGCCTATGCAGCCGGCCGCTGTCGGCGGGCGCCGCGGGGCCGGGTCAGTCCAGCACCATCACCGCGTCGACCTCCACCTGCGCGCCCTTGGGCAGCGCCGAGACCTCGATGGTGGAGCGTGCCGGGTACCGCGCCTGGAAGTACTCGGCCATGACCGCGTTGACCGCGGCGAAGTTGGCCAGGTCGGTCACGTAGATGCCCACGCGGGCGAACTGCGCCAGCGAGCCGCCGGCCGCCTTGGCCACCGCCGTGAGGTTGTCGAACACGCGCCGGGTCTGGGTGCTGATGTCGCCCTCGACCAGGTTGCCGGTCGCCGGATCCAGCGGGATCTGCCCGGAGAAGTACACGGTGTCGCCGACGCGCACGGCCTGCGAGTACGGGCCGATCGCGGAGGGAGCCTGGTCGGTGGAGACGATGCTGCGGGGCATGGCGGGAGCCTCGTGGGTTGCGGCCCTCCAGTGTAAACAAGGCGGCGGCTCCCCGTTGAAGCCGCTTGCCCGCGAGGCGGGACCGCGCCGCACCCTACAGCGGATAGCGGTACGCGCCGCTCACCACGCCGGTGCGGCGCACGCGGCGGATCACGTCGGCCAGGTGCTTGCGATTCTTCACTTCCATCGCGAACAGCAGGGTGGCGGCGGCGGCATCGCGCTCGACGTACTCGACGTTCTCGATGTTGGAATCGGCCGCCGCGATGGCTGCGGCGACGGTGGCCAGCACGCCCGGGCGATTGATCACCTCGATGCGCAGCTCGGCGCGGTAGTCGCCCTGCACGTCGCGGTCCCATTCGATCGCCACGCAGCGCTCGGGCGACTTGCGGAACTCGACCACGTTGGGGCACTCCACGCGGTGCACCACGATGCCCTTGCCGGAGGACAGGTAGCCGATGATCTCGTCGCCCGGCAGCGGATGGCAGCAGTTGGCGAAGCTGAGCACGCCGCGCTCGGCACCGGTGATGCGGATCTTCTCGCTGACGTGCGGGGTGGCCGCGCCGCGCTCGCCGCCGCGCATGGCGACCAGGTGCTGCGCGACCTGGTCGGGCATGCGGTTGCCCAGCGCGATGTCGGACAGCAGCTCCTCCAGCCGGCGCAGCTTGTGCTCCTCCAGGAACCGCTCGAGCACCTTGCCGGGAATCGCGTCGATGTTGGTGCCCAGGGCGTCCAGCGCGCGGTCGAGCATGCGGTGGCCGAAATCCACCGCGTCCTCGTGCTGCAGGTGCTTGAGGTACTGGCGGATCGCGGTGCGCGCCTTGCCGGTGACCACGAATTCCAGCCAGGCGGGATTGGGCACCGCCGAGGGCGCGGTGATGATCTCGACCAGCTGGCCCGATTCCAGCCGCGTGCGCAACGGCAGCAGCTTCTTGTCCACGCGCGCGGCCACCGCATGGTCGCCCACGTCGGTGTGCACCGCGTAGGCGAAGTCCAGCGCGGTGGCGTTGCGCGGCAGCGAGAGGATGTCGCCGCGCGGCGTGAACAGGTAGACCTCGTCCGGGAACAGGTCGATCTTGACGTTCTCGATGAACTCGGCCGAGGACGGCGTGTGCGCCTGGCTGTCAGCCAGCGAGGAGAGCCACTCGCGGGCGCGCGCCTGCGCGCTGTTGGCCGGACCGGAGTCGGTCTTGTAGGCCCAGTGCGCGGCCACGCCGCGCTCGGCCACCGAGTCCATCTCGGCGGTGCGGATCTGTACCTCGATCGGCGCGCCGAACGGCCCCAGCAGCACGGTGTGCAGCGACTGGTAGCCGTTCGCCTTGGGGATGGCGATGAAATCCTTGAAGCGCCGGTCGACCGGCTTGTACAGCGAGTGCACGGCGCCCAGCGCCATGTAGCAGCTCATCGCCGTGTCCACCACCACGCGGAAGCCGTACACGTCCATCAGCTGGGCGAAGGTCTTGTGCTCGCTGCGCATCTTCGAGTAGATGCTCCATGGCGACTTGATGCGCCCGACCACGCGCGCGGGCAGGTGGTCGGAGGCCAGTCGCGTCGCCAGCGCATGCTCGATCTTGCTCATCACCTCGCGGCGGTTGCCGAGCGCGGCGCGGATGCGCTCGCTGATCACGCGGTAGCGGTCCGGGTAGAGCGCGCGGAAGCCCAGGTCCTGCAGCTCGGCCTTGAACTTGTTCATGCCCAGCCGCTGCGCGATCGGCGCGTAGATCTCCAGCGTCTCGCGGGCGATGCGCCGGCGCGAAGCGGCATCCTTGGCGCCGAGCGTGCGCATGTTGTGCAGGCGGTCGGCGAGCTTGATCAGGATCACGCGCAGGTCGCGCGCCATCGCCAGCAGCATCTTGCGGAAGCTTTCCGCATCCGCCTCCTGCCGGCTGGAGAAGCGCATCTTGTCCAGCTTGGTGACGCCGTCGACCAGGTCGGCCACCGTCTCGCCGAATTCGGCGGTGATGTCCTCGCGGCTGAGCGCGGTGTCCTCGAGGGTGTCATGCAGGATCGCGGCGATGATGGTCTCGGCGTCCAGCCCGAGTTCGGCGAGGATGCCGGCCACCGCGATCGGGTGCGTGATGTACGGCTCGCCGCTCTTGCGCGCCTGGCCGGCGTGCGCGTCCGCGCCCACCTCGTAGGCGCGCAGCACGCGGGCCACCTGCGGTTCGGACAGGTAGGCCACGCGCTCCTTCAGGGCCTGCACGAAGGGAGGCAGCACGGACGCGTCCACGGTAAGGGAGGGCGTGGTCGCCGTCATGGCAGGTGTGCCTCGCTCAGATGGCGCTTCCGTGCCGGGAGTGGACATGCACGGCGGGATTGCCGGCGGGGCCGGCAAGGCGACTGCGCGGAAGGCAGCCGCCGCCGTGCATCAGTCGTCGCCGCCCTTGGAGAGGTCGTCGTCGACCTCGGCGGCAGCCCATTCCAGCGCCTCGCGCTCGGCACGCTCGCGCTCGGCGCGATCGATCTCGTCGATCGTCGCCTGGTCGATGCGGCGGTCGGCGATTTCCCGCAGGGCGAGCACCGTGGGCTTGTCGTGGTCGGGATGGACCGCCGGCTCGGCACCCTTCTCCAGCTGGCGCGCGCGCTTGGTCGCCATCAGCACCAGTTCGAAGCGGTTGTCCACCACCTCGAGGCAGTCTTCCACGGTAATGCGGGCCATGCGAAATCCTCAAGCGATAAAGCGACTTATGGGCAGGAAGTGTAGCGGAGCGCAGGCTTGGCTGGCAATGCGCCATGCGCGTATCATGCGCGGTTCGCCCGCCGGACCGGCGGCGAGGGACCGCCGGCACCTGCAAAATACAGAACCAGGCGGTACAATTTTGCGGCACCCCCATTTGCTGCGGACCATTCGACGCCGATGTTCTCCCTGCCCCGCCTCTCCCTCAGCCGTCTCCTGCCACTGGCTGCGCTGGCCCTGCTGGCGGGCTGCACGATCGCCAAGCCGCGTACGGACGATCCGCTGGAGAAGTTCAACCGCAAGGTCTACGCCTTCAACGACGCGATGGACAAGGCGGTGATCCGCCCGGTGGCGGTCGGCTACCGCAAGGTCACCAACCCGCCGGTGCGCCGCTCGGTGAGCGACTTCTTCACCAACCTGCGGATGCCGATCACGGTCGCCAACGACCTGCTGCAGGCCCGTCCCAAGCAGGCGCTGCAGAGCACCGGGCGCTTCCTGGTCAACCTCACGCTCGGCCTGGGCGGCTTCTTCGACCCGGCCAGCCAGATGGGCATTCCGCTGGAGGACAACGACTTCGGCGTGACCCTGGCCCGCTGGGGCGTGCCGGACGGCGACTACCTGGTGCTGCCCTTCGTCGGCTCGACCACCGTGCGCGACGTCTGGCGCCTGCCGGTGGACAGCTACTTCTTCGACCCGCTGTCGATCTACGCGCGCACGCACGACTACAAGTACGGCCAGCAGTACCTGCCGCAGCTGATGTACCTGGTGACGTTGCGCTCGCGCGGCATCGATGCGGAGAGCTTCCTCGAGTCCGCCTACGACCCCTACGTGTTCATGCGTGACGCCTACCGCCAGCGCCGCATCTACCAGATCTACGACGGCAATCCGCCGGCGGACGTGATCCAGCAGATGCAGGGGCTCAACGACGACAACTTCGACCCGGAGCAGCTGCTGGACGAGCAGCACACCTGGGAGGACAAGCACCCGAAGGAAAACGGCAACCCGTCGCCGGAAAAGCATTAGCGGGCGCTGACCGGGCGCGCCACACCAAGAAAAAGGGGCCGTTCGGCCCCTTCTTCATACCCGGTGACGCGACGGGTTCAGCCGAGCAGCGGCTCGACCTCGCAGACCCGCGCCAGCGCGCGCAAGCCTTCGGGCAGGTTCTGCACGCGCAGCGGACGGCCGAGCCGGCGCGCCTCCGCCTGCACGGCCAGCACGCAGGCCAGCCCGGCGCTGTCGCTGCGCTCGACGCCCGCCAGGTCGAGCCGCTCGACCGGCCCGGCGGCCAGCGCCGCGCCGATCGCCTCCCATGCCGCCGCCGCCGTGTCGAAGCTCAGCACGCCGCGCACGCCGAGCGTGCCCGGCGTGTCGCGTCGCAGCTCGAAGGCGGACGCACTCATGGCGCCTTGCCGTCCTTCTCCATCGTCTCCAGCGCCTTCTCGCCCTGGGTCTCCAGGTTGGCGATCAGCTTCTCGATGCCGACCTTGCGGATCTCCGCGTCGACCTGGTTGCGGTAGTTGGTGACGTAGGAGATGCCCTCGATGATCACGTCGTAGGCCTTCCAGTCGCCGTTCTTGCTCTTGCGGAAGGCGTAGTCGACCGAGAGCTTCTTGCCGTCGTCCAGCACCACCTGCGTGCGCACCACGGTGCGCTTGTCGTTGAGGTCGCCGGTGAACGGCAGCACCTGCACCGCGCCCTTGGTGTAGTTGAGCAGGCCTTCCGCATAGCGGTGGGTGATCGAGTTGTAGAACGCCTTGGCGAAGCGCTCGCGCTGCTCCGGAGTCGCCTCGCGCGCGTGGCGGCCGAGCACCAGGATCGAGGCGTAGTCGATGTCGAAGTGCGGCAGGAAGACGTCGTCGATCACCGAGATCAACTTCTCCTTGTCGTTCTTCAGCTCATCGCGGTGGCCGGCGATGGTGGTGTCGAGCTGGTGGGCAATGTCCTTGACCACCTGCTCGGGGGTCTGCTGGGCGGACGGCGCCTGCGCGGCGGCGTCCTGCGCCAGCACGGGGGAGGCGGCCACGCCGCCGAACGCGACCGCAACCGCAAAAGCCAGGGTGCGCAACATGGGGGATGCTCCTTGATGGAAAGCCGGCGCTCAGTGCTTGCCGGCGGGGGTATCGGCAGGGGCGGCGTCTTTCTTCTCGCCGGGCGAGCCGTTGACGAGGAATTTGCCGATCAGGTCCTCGAGCTGCATGGCCGATTGGGTCAGCACCAGTTCGTCGCCGTCCTTCAGCATCTCCGGCGAGCCGCCGGGCTGGATCGCAACATACTGGGAGCCGATCAAACCGCTGGTGAACACCGCCGCGGCCGAATCGTCGGGGATCTGGTCGTAGCGGTCGTCGATCGCCAGCTCGACCTCGGCGTCCAGCTTGACCGGGTCGGCATGCACCGCCGCCACGCTGCCGATGGGCACGCCCGCCATCTTCACCGGCGCGCCCACCGAGAGCGCGCCGACGTTGCTGAAGCGCGCCTTCACCGTGTACGTGCCGCCGACGCGGTCGGAGGCGCCGCCGGCGCCGAAGAAGCGGCCCAGCATCTGCTCCAGCGGCTGCGAGGAGCGGGTCAGCGCCAGCGTGCCGCCGTCGGCGAGGTCCTTCTTGGCGCTGCCGTATTCGATGCCCACGTACTGGTCGCCGAGCAGGCCACTGGTGAAGATCGTGGCCACCGAATCGGCAGGAATGTGCGGATAGCGCTTGTCGATCGACAGCGTGACGTCGGCCGCCTCATGCTTGGGATCGAGCGCGATCGAGCGTACCTGGCCGATGCGCACGCCGGCCACCTTCACCGGCGCGCGCTCCTTGAGCTGGCCGACGTTGGTGAAGCGCGCATGCACCGTATAGCTGTCGCCCTGCCGGCTGTTGACCACCGAGGTGGTCTGTGTGGCCAGGTAGGCCAGCGCGGCGAAGCCGAGCACGATGAACAGGCCGGTGCCCACGGCATAGGATTGTCTCTGGCTCACGGCTCAGGTCCTCAACGGAATCACATCAGGAACGCGGTCAGCACGAAGTCCAGCGCGAGGATCGCGATGGACGAGGCGACCACGGTGCGGGTGGTGGCGTAGGCCACGCCCTCGCTGGTCGGCGGCGTGGTGTAGCCCTGGTAGACGGCGATCAGCGACACCACCGCGCCGAACACCAGGCTCTTGACCAGGATGCCGTTGACCACGTCTTTCCAGACGTCGACGGTGGCGGTCATGTTCGACCAGAACGTGCCGTTGTCGATGCCCAGCCAGGTCACCCCGACCAGGTGGCCGCCGAAGATGCCCAGCGCGCAGAACACCGCGCACAGCAGCGGCATCGCTACCAGGCCGGCCAGGTAGCGCGGCACCGCCACGTAGGCGATCGGATCGACGGCCATCATTTCCATCGCGGCGAGCTGGTCGGTGGCGCGCATCAGGCCGATCTCGGCAGTCACCGAGGTGCCGGCGCGGCCGGCGAACAGCAGTGCGGTGACCACCGGCCCGAGTTCGCGGTAGATGGCGATCGCCACCACCGTGCCGCTGGCCGCGGTGCCGCCGAAGATCGACAGCACGTAGTAGAGCTGCAGGCCCAGCACCATGCCCACGAACAGGCCGCAGACGGTGATGATGGTCAGGCTCATGGCACCCACGAACCAGAGCTGGCGCACCGTTTCGCGCAGGTAGCGCAGGCTGCGCGGCACCGCCGCCAGCAGGGTCAGCAGGAACAGCCCGGCCTCGCCGATCTGCGCCAGCGCGTTGACCACCACGTTGCGTTGCGGCCGGGCGTTCATGCCTGGCCCCCCGCCAGTCCCAGCGCCTGCGCGTAGTCGCCGGCCGGGTACTGGAACGGCACCGGACCGTCGATGGCGCCGCCGAAGAACTGGCGCGTCCACGGCGAGCCGTCGTCCGCGATGGTCCGCGGGTCGCCGTGCGCCACCACTTTGCCGTTGGCGATCAGGTAGACGTGGTCCGCCACCTGCTTGATCGCCTCCAGCTCGTGCGCCACCAGTACGCTGGTGATGCCGAGCGTCTCGTTGAGCGTGCGGATCAATTTGAGTACCTGACTGAGCGCGATCGGGTCCAGGCCCACGAAGGGCTCGTCGTAGAGGATCAGCATCGGGTCGAACACGATCGCCCGCGCCAGCGCCACGCGCCGCGCCATGCCGCCGGAAAGCTCCGAGGGCATCAGCCCCGCCGCGCCGCGCAGCCCCACCGCCTGCAGCTTGGTCAGCACGATGTTGCGGATCAGTACCTCCGGCAGCCGGGTGTGCTGGCGCAGCGGGAAGGCCACGTTCTCGAACACGTCGAAGTCGGTGAGCAGGGCCGAGTTCTGGAACAGGTAGCCGATCTTCTCGCGCAGCGCGAACAGCTTCTCGCGCGAAAGCTCCGGCACGTTCCGCCCGTCCACCCGCACCTCCCCGGCGTCGCCGCGCATCTGCCCGGTGATGTGCTTGAGCAGCGTGGTCTTGCCGGTGCCGCTGGGGCCCATGATGGCGGTGATCCGCCCACGCGGGATGTCCAGGTCCATCGCGTCGAAGATGGTCTTGCCGTTGAGCACCGTGGTGAGGCCACGGATGCGCACCAGCGGTTCGGAGGGGGCGGCGGGGGCGGTCATAAGCGGATAAAGGTAGCCGAGCGGTCGGTGCGGGCCAAGCGGCGCATGTCGCGCCTTCTCCGGCGGCCGGAGCGTCAGGCGAGCAGTTCGGCGATCAGCGCCTCGTGCCGCTTCCATTGCAGCGCGGTCCGGTGCCGTACCGCGCGCACGATCGCCTGCAGGTCGGCCAGCGCCTCCTCGAAGCCGTCGTTCACCACGATGTAGTCGAACTCGTGCGCGTGGGCGATCTCCTCGCGCGAGTTGTGCAGGCGCCGTTCGATCACCTCCGGCGCGTCCGAGCCGCGGCCGCGCAGGCGCCGCTCGAGCTCGGCCCGCGAGGGCGGCAGGATGAACACGCCCACGCAGTCCGGCTTGGCGCGGCGGATCTGCGCCGCGCCCTGCCAGTCGATCTCCAGCAGCACGTCGCGCCCCTGGTCGAGCAGCGCCTGCACCGTGGCCAGCGAGGTGCCGTAGAGGTTGCCGTGCACCTCCGCGTGCTCCAGGAAGGTGCCTGCGGCGATCTGCCGCTCGAACTCGGCGCGCTCGACGAAATAGTAGTGCCGGCCGTACTCCTCGCCCGCGCGCGGCGGGCGGGTAGTGTGCGAGATCGACAGCGAGATCGACGGCTCGCGTTCGAGCAGCGCATTGACCAGCGTGGACTTGCCCGCCCCCGAGGGCGCGGCGACGATGAACAGCGTTCCGCCGGGCGCACCGGTCATGGCGTCGTGTGTCCCGCAGCCGCGCACGACCGGGCGGACACCGGGCCTCCGCTCCTGCAGGGCTGGCGCCGGGTGCGGTATGGGTGGCCAGGGAAAACGCGCATCGTATGAGAGTGCCTGATTGCCATCAGGCAAGTATACGGCCCGCCGGCCGCGACCATTCCGCCGGCCCGGCGAGACGCGCGCTTGCGCCCGGGACCCGATAGGTCAGCCCGACGATGGTCGATGACGGGAAGACACGCGGCCGCGCCGCGCCGCTTCGCCCAGCCACGCGCCGAGTTCGGCGGTGGCCAGGCCGTTCGCGGCGGCCGGCAGATCGCCCGCGGAAATCCGCCGCGCGACGTCGCGGAGCGCTCGCATGGAACAGCGGTAGAGCGCGCCACCCAGACTGACGCGCTTGACGCCCGCCTGGTCGAGCTCGGCCAGCGAGCATGGTTCGCGGGCGGGACCCACCACCACGTTGACCGGCTTGGGCGCAACGGCGCGGACCACTGCCCGGATCGACGCGAGGTCCGGCAGCCCGGGCGCGTAGAGCACGTCGGCGCCGGCCTCGGCGAAGGCGGTCAGCCGCCGGATCGTGTCGTCCAGGTCGGGCTTGCCCTGCAGGTAGTTGTCGGTCCGCCCGGTAAGCACGATCCGCCCCTTCGCAGCGCGTGCCGCCGCCGCGACCCGCGCCACTGCCGCGTCGAAGCCGAACAGCGGGGCGGCGGGGTCCGCGGTGGTGTCCTCGATGCCCAGGCCGGCCAGGCCTGCCGCGATGGCCGCTTCCACCGTGGCGCGGCAATCGTCCGGCGCAGGGCCGAAGCCGTTCTCGAGGTCGCCGTTGACGGGCAGGCCGCTGAGCCGGCCCAGCAGGACGGCATTGGCCAACGCCTCGTCCCGGCCGACCGCGCCGGTCCCGTCCTGCCGCCCGGCCGCGAAGGCGATCGCCAGCGAGGAGGTGCCCAGCGCCTCGAAGCCCTCCCGCTGCAGGATCAGCGCGGAGATGCCGTCCCAGGCATTGGGCATGATGAACGCCCCGTGGCGGGCGTGGAGGGCGGCGAAACGCTCGTACATTTCCGCTTGGTGAAGCATGCGAGAGCTCTCCTGTCAGGGGGACTGCGACCCTTGCGCCGGGTGCGGGTCGACGCGCCACGGCGGAGGCGCGGCGGCTTCCGGCAGGTAGTCGTCGAACCAGATGTGCGGGAGCGTATCGGCCTGGCGCAGCCATTCGGCCACCCAGCGCGACGCGATCAGCTCCCGCATCCACGCCGCCGTCGCCGGCCAGGCCGCCAGATCCGGGCGGTGGCGCAGCAGCCGCACGGCGGCCGGCGCCAACGCGAAGTCGGCGAGCGACACGGCACCGAACAGGTACGGCCCGCCGGAGGCGGCCAGCACCGGTTCGAGCGCGGCGCACAACCGTGCCACCTCGCCCTGCTCGTCCGGCGTGAGCGGCCGTTTCCACGGGTAGAACGCGCTTTCGAAGGAGATCCGCCAGCAGATCCGCGACAGCCCGGCGTGCTGCCACGCCACGATCGAGCGCGCCACCGCGCGCCGCTCCGGGTCGGCCGGAAGCAGGCGGCCACCGGCATGGTCGTTGGCCAGCTCCATGATCGCCAGCGAGTCGAACACCACCGTCTCGCCCAGCACCAGCGCAGGCACGGTGGCCGACGGGGAGAAGCGCGCGATCCGCGCGAGGTTGGCGAAGCGTTGCGGGCGGCGGATATCCACCATCCGTTCCTCGAACGGAAACTCCGCCTCGCGCAGCGCGAGCCACGCGCGCATCGCCCAGCTCGATGCGTTGCGCGTGCCGGAATAGAGGATCGCGTGCGGCATGCCGGCGACCGTCAGGCCCGCATCGGCTGGTCCGGTCGCACCTCGTAGGTCGCCTCGCAGGTCACCGGGAAGTTCACCGAACGCGCGATGAAGCAATACCGGTGGATCTCGTGGTGGATGCGGTCCGCCGCCTGCGCGTCGCTGCCCGGCGCCAGCGTGATCGTCGGGCGCAGCGTCGCGCGCAGGAAGCGCCCGGCCCCGCCCGGCTCGGTCTCGCCCACACCGAGCGGACTGTCCCGATAAGCCTCCACGACGATTCCCGCGTCGCTTGCCAGGTGCAGGTACCAGAGCATGTGGCAGGCGGCGAGCGAGGACAGCAGCAGGTCCTCCGGGTTGTGCAGCCCGGGATCGCCGCCGAGCAGCGGATCGTTCGAGCAGTGCACCACCGGCTTGCCTCCGATGGCGATGTCCCAGGTGCGGTCGTAGCCGCGGTAGGTGCGGGTGCCGAGGCCCCGGTTGCCGGTCCAGACGATGGTGGAGGTGTAGTCGTGGCTGCGCTTCATGGGGAGTACTCGGACGGAGCGGTCATCGATTGGCCGGCGCAACGGCGTGCAACCGCTGGCTCAGCGCGGCCACTTCCTCGGCGGACCATCGGGAATGCCTGCGCTGCGTCGAGGGCGGATGGTGCCTGCGCCCCAGGCCCGAACCGGGCCGCCACTCCTCGAGCGGGCGTATCGGACGGCGCACCAGGTTGCCGCCGCACGTCGGGCAGACGTCGTGCAGCACGTCGCGCACGCAGTCCTCGCAGTAGGTGCATTCGTAGCTGCAGATCATCGCGTGCGGCGAGTCCGGCGGAAGGTCGCGGTCGCACCACTCGCAGTTGGGGCGCAACTCAAGCATGGGTCACCCCACGGGCCGGAGGGACGCGGTTGGTTGATCGCCACGTTGCCGTCATGGAGGTACCTCGCACTCTGCTATGGAAATCGTAGCACCGCGGTTGGCCGGCCGCTACGATTTTCGTACTCTCGCCCTTCCGTCACCGAAGCGCGCAGGTCCCCATGCCCATTCCCGTACCAGGCCACAAGGTCCGCGGCTCCCGCAGCGGGGCACCGGTCATGGCGTTGCTCGACCTGCTGGGCCGGTCGTGGGCGATGGGCATCATCTGGGTGCTGGCCGAGCACGGCCCCTGCGGCTTCGCCGAACTGCAGCGACGCTGCGAAACCATTTCCCCCGGCGTGCTCAGCACCCGGCTCAAGGAACTGCTCGCCACCCGGCTGCTGGCACAGGAAGGCAGCGACTACGCCCTGAGCAAACGCGGCCGCCAGCTGTTCGGGCTGATCGAGCCGCTGGGCACCTGGGCGCGCGACTGGGCGCACGACCTGACCGGCTCGCGCTACCCCGATCAGGCGCGCAAGCGCTGACGGGCCCGCCGCATCCGCGGGCGCTGCGGCCCCTGTCAGCGCTCGTCGAGCTCGGCCAGGTTCTTCGCGAGCAGATGCCGCAGGGCCGGGACGGTTCCCAGCAGCTCGACCAGCCGGTCGCGAAGGTGCCTGGCAGGCGTGCTCTCGAGCGAAAGCGCCCGTGTCAGGCGGTCGGTGAAGGCGACCACTTCCCTTGCCCGCGGCAGACGCATCGCCTCATAGGCGTCGAGCGCCGACGGCGCGGACCCGGACCGCAGCACCCGGGCCAGCAGGTCGGCAAGCAGGACGGCATCCTGGATGCCGTTGTTCATGCCCTGGCCGCCCGCCGGGCTGTGGACGTGCGCCGCATCGCCCACGAGGAAGACGTTGCCCGCCCTCAGGTGCTCGGCCACGCCGTGGTGCACGCGAAACCCCGACGACCACGCCACGGCCTCGATCCGGGCCCGATGGACCCTTGGCGCGCGTTCATCGAGCATCGCCTGCAGCAGTCCGGCGTCGACCGGCCCGGGTAGCGCCTGCACGGCGCCGATCAGCCGGTAGCGGCGGTCGCCGAAAGGCGCGGTGAGCAGGATGCCGTGGTCCGCCAGCGACAGACGCAGCGCATAAGGGCCGATCTCGCGATCCAGGCGGACGTCGCCGAGCACGAAGGACTGCGGGTACGTGCCCTCGTCGAAGCGGATGCCCAGGCTGGCGCGGACCATGCTGTGCAGTCCGTCCGCGCCGATCACGTAACGCGCGCGTATCGTCCGGGGGCCGACCGGGGTGTCCACGTCGACCCGCGCGTATCCCTCCGCGTCATCGTCCGTCAGCCGTGCGGCCTCGCATCCCCGCAGCACGCCTCCCCCCAGCGCCCGGAGCCGTTCTTCCAGGACACGTTCGGTCTGGTCCTGCGGCAGCAAGAGCACGAAGGGATAGGCGGTTTCCAGGCCGGCGAAGGAAATGCGGGTGCGCAGCTCGTCGCCTGAGAAGATGTCGAACGTCTCGGCAAGCACGCCACGACGGATCAGTTCCCGGGAAACGCCCAGCGGCTCCAGCACCTCCAGCGTGCGCGCCTGAACGGCGGCGGCCCGCGACGTCGCACGCGGCTCGCGCAACCGGTCGATGAGTACGTGCTCGATGCGGCGCTGCGCCAGGCACCCGGCCAGGGCCAGGCCGCATGGGCCCGCCCCTACGATCATCACCTCGGTACGTTCCGGTATCTGCATGGCTGGCTCCGTTCGGAATGACCCGGAAGAGGCTATGTCAACGGTCGTTGACTTTGCGGGAAAGCCGCCGCAACGCGGCGTCAAGATCGCCGGAGCACGGGATTCGACCCGGTTCGTTTCACGGTTCCCGACCCGGAGGCGTGGGCCCGTGATGGCGCGTCGGCGCGTCCAGTCCGCCGATCCAGGCGGCCACCGGGGGGTGGGACAGGAGCTCTTCCATCCACGTACCGGTCGCCGGCCAATCGGAAAGGTCGGCATGCCGGAGTAGCCCGATCGCCGCCGGAGCGAGCGAGAGATCCGCCAGCGACACCGGCCCGAAGAGAAACGGGCCTGTGGATGCCGCGAGCAGGGGCTCGATCACACGACAAAGGCGGGCGACCTCGCTTCGCTCGTCCCCGTTCAGCGGACGCGTCCACGGATCGAAAGTGCTCTCGAACGCGAGTCGCCAGCAGGTCGGGCTTGCGTGCTGCCAGGCCATGATCGAGCGGGCCGCCGCACGTGGGCCGGCGTCTTTCGGAAGCAGTGTCCCGCGGGCGTAGTCGTTGGCGAACGCCATGATCGCCGGCGCACCGCAGACCACGGTTTCGCCGACTACCAGCAAGGGGGCCGTCACGGCAGGGTGCGGGCTACCGATCGGGAGCGGGTCGGGAGAGCCATGCGGTTGTCGCAAGTCGGCAGCCACCTCCTGGAACGGGAACCCGGCCTCACGCAGGGCGAGCCATGCACGCATGGCGCGCCCTGACGCATGTCGCGCGCCGAAATGCAGAAAAGCCTGGCTCATGGGTGTCTGGCGTGATGCGGCAACGGTGATCGGGCGATGCGCCTGCGGCTGGGGGTGCATCGTTCGCGACCGGAAGGTACCGCTCGGACGTTGCGCCAGGTGCCGCTGCCCTTCCCGATCGGCGGGCAGCAGGCTAAGGCCATCCGTGTCGCAACGTCAACGGACGTTGACATCGATGCGGGCCACGCGCACGCTACTTGTCGGCAATGACCGACTGCGCCTGCTGCCGGGCGCGACTCCGAATTCGCGCGCTCCGAGGCTCTTGCGCATGGCGCGACTGCACCTCCAGTGGCTTCAACTTCGCTGCCAGATCCCTCCACAGCGGGTGGCATGGGCCAGGGACAAACCTTCGAGTGGCCAGCCGCAGCCCGCGGCCCGCGGATGGCGGGCGATGCTGACCCGCAGGTCGCAGGCCACCAGGCGGACGCCGCGCCCCCTGGCCGGCGTCATGGACCTCAGCTGACGCACCCGACGCTCCGCACCTGCGTCAGCGACACGCCAGTCCTGCGAAGCGCACGCACGCGGCGCAGCCCGCGTGGCGACGGGCACGTACCCGCTTTCCAAGTATGATCGGCGGATGTCCCTGGGCCATCCAAAGAATCGCGCGGACGCCACCCGTGAGGCCATCCTGGCGGCAGCGCGGGCGCAGTTTGCCGAGTACGGTTACGACAAGGCCACCATCCGTGGCATCGCCGCCCAGGCGGGCATCGATGCAGCGCTCGTGATGCGCTACTACGGCAACAAGGAAAAGCTGTTCGCTACCGCCGCCGAGTTCGATCTGCGCCTTCCGGACCTGGCCGCCGCGCCCCGCTCGAAACTCGGCCGGGTGCTGGCGGACCACTTCGTGAACCGCTGGGAGCACGACCCGAACCTGAAGGCGCTGCTGCGCTCGGCCGTGAGCAATCCGCAGGCCGCCCAGCGCTGCAAGGAGATCTTCGCCAGGCAACTGTCCAAGGCCATCTCCCAGGTCGAGCCCGATCCGGCTGCCGTACCGATCCGTGCCGGCCTGGTGGCGAGCCAGGCCCTCGGCGTGGCGCTGACCCGCTACATCCTGGCACTGGGCCCGATGGTTTCGATGCCTTCGGAACGGCTCGTCGCCGCACTGGCACCGACGTTCCAGCGCTACCTGGCAGCCGCCCTGCCGGGCAGGGGCTAGCATCCCAGGCAACCGCCCACATGCCAGTCACGCGCCTGTAGGAGCGAGCTTGCTCGCAACGTCTTGCTCTGGTCGCACGGACAAAAGCGTCGCGAGCACGCTCGCTCCTAAAACAGCTCAGGCCCGCGAGCCCAAGGAGGCTAGGCCGCATGCCTCGACCGTCGCGACGGCGGCGAGCGCGTCAGTTCGATGCGAGGCAACTCGAACTTCACGCAGACGCGCTCGCCCTCGGCGGCCTCCGCCCAGATCGAGCCGCCATGGGCTTCGACGATCGCCCGCGCGATCGACAGGCCCAGTCCCGCGCCCTGCTTGTCGCGTCGCGCCTGCCAGAAGGGCCGGAACATCGCGCCCATCTGCCCGGCGGAAAGCGCCGGGCCGCTGTTGGATACGCAGAAGGCCACCGCCGCATGGCCCGTCGCGCCGAGCGTGACCCGGCCGCCCGGTTCGGTGTGCTTGAGGGCGTTGTCCAGCAGGTTGCTCCAGACCCGTTGCAGGCGCTGCCGGTCGACCATCACCGCAGGCAGGCCGTGGGCGACCTGGACGACCAGGTCGATGCCCCTGGCGTCGAACAGGTCCTGGACCTGTTCGGTCGCGTCGCTGACGAGTTGTTCCGGGCGCGCCTGCTGCAGGTTGAGCATGGACACGTCGGCCAGGCCGCCCGCACTGATCGCCAGGAGATCGTCGACCAGGCCGGCCAGGCCTTGCACGCGCTCCTGCAACTTGCCCGTCAAGGCCCGGATGTCGGCCGGGTCCATGCCGCCCTGCGCCGCCCGCTCGATGGAGCCGGCCAGCAGCATCAACCCCGCCAGCGGATTGCGCAGGTCGTGGGCGACGAAGGCCAGCAACTGCTCCCGGTCGCGCACGGCCGTGCGCAATTGCTGCTGGGTACGATAGAGCGAGGAGACGTCCTGGTTGACGGCGACGGCGCCGACCGGCCGCGGCTCGTGCAGGTACAGCGGCGCCGCCGAGTTGAAGATCGTGCGACTCGAGCCATTGAAGCCGCAGATCTCCAGCAGCTCGTCCCGTATCGTTTCGCCCCGGTGCAGCGCCAGCGTGGACGCCCATCCCCCCGGCACGATCCGCTCGCCCGTGGCCACGTCCCGGGCCCGGAAATCGGCAAGATCGGGCAGGGGCCCCTGGTCCTCCAGGCCCCACAGCCGGCGGGCAGCGGGATTGGCTTCGACGATCTGCCCGGTCGGGTCGAAGCGCAACACGCCCACCGGCAGCAGGTCCAGGACCGTCTGCAGCAGCTGGCCGCGTTTCTCGCTCAGCGCGCGCGCGGCGATGAGTTCGGTGACATCCTCGTCGACCGCCACCGCACCGGTCAGCCGGCCCTGGGCGTCGTTCAGGGGAGCGGCCGTGTTGAGGATGGTGCGCTCGCTGCCGTCCGGGCACCGGGCGCGGAGCAACTGCTCGGACGTCTTGCGCTCACGGATGGCGCGCTGCAGGCCCCAGTCGCCCGGCGCGAGTTCCCCGCCCGAGTCCACCCGCCACGCGCGCAACGACGCCAGCTCGTCCGGGTGCGCCTCGGTGCGCCAGATGCGCCGCGCCGCACGGTTCATCCGTACGAGCCGGCCCGTCCGATCGGCGACCCAGACGCCGACCGGCATGAGGTCGATCATTTCCTGCAAAAGCCGTTCCACCGGCCCGCTCCGTGCGGATGCGGATGTCATTTTTGATACGTCGCCGGGAAGCTGCGGCCAAGGAAACGTGCGCGCCGCGTTACGGCGGAACGCCGGCCTGCCGCGTGGTGTGCTCACCCCACCCGAGGGCCGGCAGGCAAGCCGTCTTGCACGAGCCGATGCCGACAAACACGCGTGGAAGCCCTCGGAGGTGCGCCTTCCCCCTGCGGGGCGGGGAAGGGCCGCCTGCCGGGCATGGCTGCGGCGGCGGTCGGCACGACTGGCGGACTGATCTGCGCGGCTCGCGCACGCGGCGTAGTATCCAGCCATGGCCGAGCCTACGCCCGAAGGCCTGCGTCGCTACCCTCACACGCAGGGCTACTTTCCCGATCGGGCGCAGATCGAGGCGGCCCCCGACCGGGAGCTTCCCTGCACCTGCGTCGAAGGTTGCCCGCCCCGCTGCACCGGCGAATGCGGGTGCAAGGCATGCGAGCAGGCCTTCGCCGAGTTCTGCGACGTGGCCGGCTTTTACGGCCAGGGCGACTTCGACCACGAAGCCGCGCTGCAGGCGTACCGGGAGGTGCATACCGATGACCGCCTTCCTGGCGGTACTGGCGCCTGAGGCCGATCCGGTCGTCGGCCCCCTGCGCGAGCGGTGGGACCCGGCCGCGCACCGAGGCCTGGGTGCGCACATCACGGTCCGTTACCCGTTTCTCCGGCTTGCCGAGCTGAGCACGCGCGACCTGGAGCAGTTGGCCGCTGCAGCCGCTTCCGTACCCGGCTTCCGGTACAGGCTGGCGCGCGTG
Organism: Fulvimonas yonginensis; assembly: GCF_037137055.1. Taxonomy (NCBI): domain Bacteria; kingdom Pseudomonadati; phylum Pseudomonadota; class Gammaproteobacteria; order Lysobacterales; family Rhodanobacteraceae; genus Fulvimonas; species Fulvimonas yonginensis. The sequence goes on along the minus strand of NZ_JBBBNY010000001.1, from coordinate 624,347 downwards.
TCCCGATTTCCCGCAACGGTGTTTCTCGACCCCGAACCCGCCGCGCCGTTCGCCGCCTTGCGAGCCGCTATCGAGGGCGTCTTCGCTCCGCGGCTGCCGGCAGACAGGTTCCCGCGCTACATCCCCCACCTGTCGATCGCCCGCAACGTTCGGCGCGGCGACGGCGTGGTGCTCGATGCACTGGAGACGGCGTTGTCCGGGGGCGCCATCAGCGCGCATTGCCGGGAGGTGGCCTTGCTCGAGCGCACGGGCGGTCCTTGGCGCACGCGGCTGAGGCTGCCACTCGGATAGCGCCGCTTGCTCGCCGGCGCATCGGCAGAGGAGTCCGAACCGTTCCCCGGAAATTTGCAGCTTGGCCCAGCCGCTCGACAGAACCGCGGGGCATGTTTTCCCGGCACTACTCGATGTTCTGCACCTGCTCGCGCATCTGCTCGATCAGCACCTTGAGTTCCACCGCGGCGTTGGTGGTGCGCGCGTCGACCGACTTGGAGCCGAGCGTGTTGGCTTCGCGGTTGAACTCCTGCATGAGGAAGTCCAGCCGGCGCCCGACCGGTTCGGCCAGGCCGAGCACACGGCGCGTCTCGGTGACGTGGGTGGCGAGCCGGTCGAGCTCCTCGTCGACGTCGCTGCGGGTGACCTGCAGCACCAGTTCCTGCTCGAGCCGGCCGGGATCCGCGGGCTGCTTGAGGTCGGCCAGGCGCGCCTCCAGGCGTGCGCGAAGGGCGGCGCGGATGTCCGGCATCCACTCGCGCACCCGGGCGACGATCCGTTCGATGGCGTCGAGCTTCTCGCGCAGGATCGCCGCCAGTTTCTCGCCCTCGCGCTCGCGGGTGGCGGCGAGTGCGTCCAGCGCCCGCTCGAGCACCTCGAACAGCGCCGCCTGCTGCGCCTCCGGGTCGGCCTCGGCCTGGCGCAGCACGCCGGGGAAGCGCAGCAGCTCGGTCAGCTGCACCTGCAGGCCGGGGAAGCGGCCGGACAGCTCGCGGTTGAGCGCCGCCAGGCGGCTGAGCGTCACCTCGTCCACCTCCAGCGAGTCGGCGCGCGAGTCCACGCCGCGCAGGCGCACGGTCAGATCCACCTTGCCGCGCGAGAGCCGGGCCGCCACGCGCTCGCGCAACGCCGACTCGAAGCCGCGCAGCTCGTCCGGCAGACGCGGGCTCAGTTCCAGGTAGCGGTGGTTGACGGTGCGCAGCTCGCAGCTGAGCGTGCCGGCAGGGCCCTGGGTTTCGGCGCTGGCGTAGGCCGTCATGCTGCGGATCATGCGTCGAGCCTTGCGGTCGGTGGGGAAGCGGCAATGGTAAACTTTCGCATCCCGCCTTGCCCAACCCAGGCCCTCGCATGACCATGACCCGCCCGAGCGGCCGCGCCAGCGACCAGCTGCGTCCGGTGACGCTGCAGCGCCACTACACCCGCCACGCCGAAGGTTCGGTGCTGGTGAGCTTCGGCGACACCCGCGTGCTGTGCACCGCCAGTATCGAGGACCGTGTGCCGCCGTGGCTGCGCGGCAAGGGCGAAGGCTGGGTGACCGCCGAGTACGGCATGCTGCCGCGCGCCACCGGTACACGCACCCAGCGCGAAGCGACCCGCGGCAGCCAGGGCGGCCGCACGCTGGAGATCCAGCGGCTGATCGGCCGATCGCTGCGCGCCTGCGTCAACCGCCAGGCGCTCGGCGAACGCGTGATCACGCTGGACTGCGACGTGATCCAGGCCGACGGCGGCACCCGCACGGCGGCGATCACCGGCGCCTACGTGGCGCTGGTCGATGCGGTGAATTTCCTGATGCGACGCGAGAACCTCAAGCGCAACCCGATCGTCGGCGCGGTGGCGGCGGTGTCGGTGGGCATCTACCAGGGCGTGCCGGTGCTGGACCTGGACTACCTCGAAGACTCGGCCTGCGACACCGACATGAACGTGGTGATGAACGACGGCGGCGGCTTCATCGAGGTGCAAGGCACCGCCGAGGGCCACGCCTTCCGCCGCAAGGAAATGGACGCCATGCTGCGCCTCGCCGAGAAGGGTATCGGCGAACTGGTCGCGGCGCAGCGCGCGGCGCTGGCGGAGGCTTGAGCATGCGCCGTCTCGTACTGGCCAGCGCCAACCAGGGCAAGCTCGCCGAGTTCGACGCGCTGCTCGCCGGCAGCGGTTTCGAGGTGGTCACGCAGGGCAGCCTCGGCGTGGTCGACATCGAGGAAACCGGCACCACCTTCGTCGAGAACGCGCTGCTGAAGGCGCGCCACGCGGCACGCATCACGCGACTGCCGGCGCTGGCCGACGACTCGGGCCTGTGCGTGGAACAGCTCGACGGCGCGCCCGGGCTGTACTCGGCCCGCTACGCCGGCGGCCACGGCAACGCCGCCGCCAACCGCGCCAAGCTGCTGCGCGCGCTCGACGGCGTGCCGACCGAGAAGCGCGGCGCCTTCTTCATCTGCGTGCTGGTGCTGCTGCACCACGCCGACGATCCCGCGCCGCTGATCGCCGAAGGCCGCTGGCACGGCCGCATCCTGGAAGCCGAACGAGGCGACGGCGGCTTCGGCTACGACCCTCTGTTCCTGCCCGACGGGCAGACCCTGTCGGCCGCCGAGCTCGCCCCGGCACTGAAGAACCGGCTGAGCCATCGCGGCCAGGCCCTGGCCCGCCTGCAGGAGCAACTGGGCGCGCAGCCACGGCCATGACGCTGATCGCGCCGCCGCTGGCGCTGTACGTGCACATGCCCTGGTGCGTGAAGAAGTGCCCGTACTGCGATTTCAATTCGCACGGCCTGCGCGGCGAGCCGCCGTATGCGGCCTACGTGGACACCCTGCTCGCCGACCTCGATGCCGATCTCGCCGATTTCGGCGCGGCGGCGCAGGGGCGCCCGATCGTCAGCGTGTTCTTCGGCGGCGGCACGCCCAGCCTGTTCGCGCCCGGGCACGTCGCGCGCTTCCTGGACGGCGCCCGCGCGCGGCTGCCGTTCGTCGCGGATTGCGAGATCACGCTGGAGACCAATCCGGGCACGGTCGAACACGGCCGTTTCGACGACTATCTGGCCGCGGGCGTGAACCGGTTGTCCTTCGGCATCCAGAGTTTCGACGACGACAAGCTGCGGCGACTGGGGCGCATCCACTCGGCCGCCGAGGCCGAGACGGCAGTGAAGTCGGCGCAGGATGCCGGCTACGACAACCTCAACCTGGACCTCATGTACGCGCTGCCGCAGCAGACGCCGGAAGGTGCGCTCGCGGACGTGGAACGGGCGATCGCACTTGCCCCCACGCACATCTCGCACTACCAGCTCACGCTGGAGCCCAACACCGCCTTCGCCTCCAACCCGCCGCCGCTGCCCGACGACGACGACGCCTGGGCGATGCAGGAGGCCTGCCAGGCCCGCCTGGCCCGGGCCGGCTACGGCCAGTACGAGATCTCCGCCTACGCGCGCCCGGGCCGGCGCTGCCGGCACAACCTCAACTACTGGGAGTTCGGCGATTACCTGGGGATCGGCGCCGGCGCGCACGGCAAGCTGACCGACCCGGCCGCCGGCACCGTGCGCCGGCGCTGGAAGAGCCGCCACCCGCGCACCTACCTGGAGGCCGCCGGCGGTCCGGCGCGCCTGGGCGGCGACGGCCCGGTGGCGCCGGCCGAACTGCCGTTCGAGTACATGCTCAACGCCCTGCGGCTGCACGACGGGGTGCCGCTGCGTCAGTTCGGCGAACGCACCGGCCTGGCGGTGGAACGCATCGCTCCCGCCCTGGCCCGCGCACGCGACCGCGGCTGGCTGCTGGAGGCGCCGGACCGGCTGCAGCCCTCGCCGCTGGGCCAGCGCTTCCTCAACGACCTGATCGGCCTGTTCCTGGACTGAGCTCGGCCTATGGCGGCCCAGGCGCCGGGCGCATACACTGGCCCGCGTCAAAATTCCGAGAACTGCGTCATGGATGTCGAGCAAAGGCAGCACCTCGCGGCCATGCCCGGATCGGATGAGCGGTCCGCCTTTGACCGCTGGCCCGCGCGGGTGCAGCGCCTGGTCACCGAGCTGCGCGCGCTGTGCGCGGCGCGGCTGGAGCGGGTCCTGCTGGAGGGGCTGGATGCCCTCGACGACGGCCTCTACCAGCAGGCCGAGCGCTCGCGCGGCCACCTCGAACAGCAGCGCTGCTTCGACAGCCGCGGCCTGCTGCGTCGCGGCCGGGCCGCGTTCCTGCGGCAGGCGCTGGAGCACGTGGCCGAGAGTTTCGGGCGCATGGGCGAAGGCCCCGAGCCGCCGGACCCGGCGGGAGCACCGCAGGCGTTGAGCCTGCTCGCCCGCGACGAGCACGAACTGACCGCCGCCGCCGAACAACTGGTCTCGCGCGGGGAAGTCCACACCGGCCCGCTGCTGGCCGAGTTGTCCTACCGCCTGGCCGTGCTGGTGGGCGCGCCGCCGCTGGAAGGCGCGGCGCTGCCCACCTCGCCGCGCAACCTGGCCGCCGCGGTGCGCCGGGCCCTGCCGGTACTGGACCTGCCGCCGGAACACCAGGTGCAGCTGGTACAGGCGCTCGAACGCAAGCTCGCCGACACTCTCCTGCCCCTGTACGAGGCGATCAACGCCCATCTCCTGGCCGACGGCGTGCTGCCGCACCTGCGCGCCTTTGCCGGCGCCCGGCCGGCGCACGCGCCGCCGGCACCGCCTTCGATCAAGGCGCCCCCGCCCGTGGAAACGGCGACCACCGTGCCCGCGCCGCGCAACGAACCGATCACCGTACTGGAGAGCCTGCGCGACCTGCTCGCACGCCAGCGGGGTGGGGCGAACCACACGCCCGCCGGTGCCGCCGCCACGCCCGGCGAACTGGAGGCTGCGCTCGGCGCCCTGCAACGCCACCTGGCCCAGGTGACCGACCGCGCCAGCCGCGAACTGCGCAGCGCGCAGCGCCTGCGCGAGGAACTGCTCGCCCACCTCAATGCGGGCAAGCCCGCCGGCGCCGCGCGTACCGCCCTCAGCCCCGAGCAGGACGACACGGTGGAACTGGTGGCGCGCCTGTTCGAGCAGCTGGCGCAGCAACTCCAGCAAGGGCCGGGCAGCACCGCGTTGCTGGGCGAGCTGCAAGTGCCGATCCTGCGCGTGGCGATGGCCGACCGTGGTTTCTTCGAACAGGCGGAGCACCCGGCCCGCCACCTGCTCGGCACGCTGGCGGAAGCCAGCCGCGACTGGGGCGACGGCAACGGCATCGATCCCGACCTTGCCGCCCAGCTCGGCCGACTGGTGGCCCGCGCGCAGCGCGAGCCACCCAGCGCCGGCCTCTACACCAGCCTGCTGGCCGACATCCGCCACCAGCTCGCCCAGCTCAACCGCAAGGCGCAGGTGACCGAGCGCCGCCAGGTGGAGGCGGCCCAGGGCCGCGAGCGCCTGCACCAGGCGCGCCAGCGTGCCGCCGAAGTGCTGGCCGCGCGCTTCGTGGAGAGCACCCCGCGTGGCCTGTTGCGCGCGCTGCTCGACCGCGCCTGGTCGGACGTTCTCGCGCTGGCGCTGCTGCGCCACGGTGAGGACAGCGAGGCCTTCGCGGAGCGGTTGCGGCTGACCGACCAGTTGCTCGGCCGCCTGCCGGTCGAGGATCCGCTGCGCCTGCGCCTGGCGGTGGAGGATCACCTGCAGCAGATCGGCATGCAGGCCGAGGAGGCCGAGCAGGTTGCGCAACGGCTCATCGGAGGCGCCGCCGAGCCCGAGTCCACCCGCAACGCGTCGCCAGCGGCAGCCGCCACCCTCGCCGATCTTCCCGTGCCGGGCGCCGCCGCCGGACCGCCCAGCGCCACCGACCTCGCCCTGCGACTGAAGCAGCGCCAGCGACTGGGCGAGCAGCGCGGCGGACCGGCACAACCCGCTGCGACGCCTCCCGAGCCGCCGCTCGGCCCGCAGGAGGCGCGCATCCACAACCGGCTGCGCCAGCTCCCCTACGGCAGCTGGTTCGAGTTCGTCGATCCGGCCACCGGGACGACGACGCGGCGCAAGCTGGCCTGGTTCTCGCCGCTGTCGGGCAACAGCCTGTTCGTCAACCGGCGCGGCCAGCGGGTGGCCGAGATGAACCTGCGCGAGCTGGCCGCCGCCATGGCTGCCGGCCGTGTGCGCGAACTGTCCGCGCCGCGCGAGAACCTGCTCGACCGGGCCTTGCGCGCCCTCACCGGCAGCCTGCAGCGGGCGCCTGCCCACCCATGACCGGTCAGGTCATCCCGCTGGAGCAACGCCGCGCGCCACGCAAGCGCACGGCGAGTTCCCCGCTGGTCACCGACACGATCAATGCACGTCCGCTGGGTTACCTGTGCAACCTGTCGGCCAGCGGCGTGCTGCTGCTGACCGGCGAGCGGCCGCACAGCGAAGCAGTGTTCCAGGTGCGCCTGCCGTTGGCCGGCGCGCCGGGGGGCGCCAGCACCATCGAGATCGGCCTGCAGGAGCAGTGGCAACAGCCTGCCGCCAGCCCCGGCCAGATCTGGGTCGGGTACCGCATCATCTCGATCGCCCCCGAGGATGCGGTCGCGCTGGTGCAGTGGCTGCAACGGGCCTGATGCGGCGCCACGGTGACGCGCCTGCGTCATCGGCATAGACTCAGGACCATCGTGGAACGGCAAGGCTTCCCATGGATGTCGAACAACCGGACCGGCATCGTCCGACCACGGCCGCCGCACCGGCACACTGGCCGGCGCGGACACGGCGGCTGATCGACGAGATCCGCAGCCTGTGCCAGGCGTGGCTGGCCGAGCCGTTGCGCCAGTGCCTGATCGAATTCGACCGCGTGCTGCACGAACACGCGGCGCAGGCCCGCAGCCACATCGACCAGCAGCGCTACCAGGCCACCCGCCAGCGCCTGGTGCTCGAGCGCCAGGCGTTCGAGGAACGCTTCGTCGCCTGCATTGACCGGGCCCTGCTCGAACTCGGCGCGCAGCCGGCCGCTACGAAGGCGCCTGCGGCCCGCCTGACCCTGAGCCTGCTCGATCCGCTCGAGCACGAGATGACCGCAGCACTGGACCAACTGGTCGCGCGCAGCGAGGCCCGGGGCGGCCCGCTGCTGGTCGAGCTCAGCTACCGCCTGGCCGTGCTGGTCGGCGTGCCGCCGCTGGAGGGCGAGGCGATGCCGCTGGGCCCGCAGGCGATGGCCAAGGCCTTCCGCGATTCCAGCGCAGCACTGGGCCTGCCGATCGAGCACCACCTGCTTCTGCTGCAGGCGCTGGAAGGCAAGCTGATGCAGGGCCTGACGCCCTTGCACCAGATGATCAACAGCCATCTCGCCGGCGCGGGCATCCTGCCGCGGTTGCGGCCCTTTCCATTGCCGCGCACCCCGCGCAAGCCGCGGCGACAACAGCCGCTGCCGCCGGCGCCGATCCCGGAGCCGGCGACGCCGGCCGGCTCCGGCGGGCTGCGTGAGCTGCTCGCGCACCAGCGGGGTCCGCGCCCGGTCACCGCACACGCGCGCTTCGCCAGCACGGAAGAATTGCAGGCCGCACTGGCCGCCCTGCAGGCGCAACGCAACCGCCTGGCCGAATCAGGCCTGCTGCGCCATGCGCAGCGGTTGCGCGAGGCGCTGGTGGACCAGTTGAACCTCGGCCAGCCGCTCGACGCCATTCCGATCCGCCCCGGCCCCGACGCGGACGACGCACTGGAACTCGTCGTGCGCCTGTTCGAGATGCTGCGCCGCCAGCTGGCGCCCGCCGGCCCGGCCTATCCCCTGCTGGACCGGCTGGAGCTGCCCATGCTGCGCGCGGCGGTGGCCGATCCGGCGTTCTTCGACCGCCGCGAGCACCCGGCGCGCCTGCTGCTGGAGCAACTGCTCGAAGCTGCCCGGGACTGGCTCGCCGACAGCGACGGCGGCCTGGTCGCCCCGCTGGAACAGATGCTGGAGCGGCTCGACCGCGAGCCGCCGCTGGCCGCGCTGCACGCCGAGCTGCTGGCCGAACTCGAGCGCCAGCTCGCGCAGCTGCAACGCAAGGCGCAGGCGACCGAGCGTCGCCACGTGGAGGCGATGCAGGGCCGCGAGCGCCTGGAACAGGCCCGCCAGCGCGCCAACGACGTGCTCGCCGGCCTGCTCGCCAAGGCGCCGCCGAACGCCGCGCTGCGCACGCTGCTCGAGCACGCGTGGGCGGACGTACTGGCGCTCACGCTGCTGCGCCACGGCGAGCAGAGCGAGACCTTCGCCCGGCGCCTGGTAATCACCGACCAACTGCTGGGGCGCCTGCCGCCCGGCAATCTGGACGCGCTCACCGCCGAAGTGGAAGCGGGCCTGGCGCAGATCGGCATGCACGGCGAGGAGGCCACGGGGATCGCGCAGCGGCTGATCGGCGCCGGCGCGTTGCAGGAGGCCGATGCGCCCGGGTTGAACGGGCTGGCCATGCGCCTGAAGCAGCGCCGCGCGACGATGGCGGCGCCCGCGCCCGCACCCGTGGCGCCACCACTCACCGCCGAGGCGCTGCGGCTGCACCAGCGCCTGAGCCAGCAGGCCGGCGGATGGTTCGAGTTCACCGAAGGGGACGGCAGCCGGGTCCGCCGCAAGCTGGCCTGGTATTCCGCCCGTGCCGCGCGCGGCCTGTTCGTCACCCGCCAGGGGCAGCGCGCCGAGGAACTGAGCCTGGGCGACCTGGCGCGGGCGATCGCCGCGGGTCAAGTCCGCGAAGTGCCTGCCGTTAACGAGACCGAGCTCGACCGTGCCTGGCGCGCGCTGACCGACAGCCTGCGCCAGGCCGCTCCCGTGCCCGGAGTCCGTCCATGATGCAGAACCCCCAGGAAAGCCGCCGCGCCCACCGCAAGCCGGTCAACATCGCCGCCGATGTGATCGATGCGATGAGCGGCCGCCGCATGGGGCAACTGGGCAACCTGTCGGCCAGCGGCATGCTGCTGATCGGCACCGAGGCGCCGCGCAGCGAGGCGATCTACCAGCTGCGCCTGCCGTTGCCCGGGCTGGGCACGCCCGCGGCGATGATCGAGGTCGGCGTGCAGGAGCAATGGCACGAGGTGGCGGCCACGCCGGGCCAGGTCTGGGCCGGCTACCGCATCATCGCCATCGCCGACGACGCCGCGGCCGAGCTGCAACGCTGGCTCGAGCTGCCGGACTGACCCGGCTGGCCCGCGGCCGGCCTTCGCGCGATCATGACGGTTCCCCACCGTGCGGGCGTGTCCGCCCGCACGGCTGACCTGCAAGGAATCCGCATGACCGACCACCTCGCCCCGCTCTACGCCCAGCACCTGGCCACTCTCCGCCGCCGCACCGACGAGGCGCTCGCCCTGGGCGGCTTCGACCGGTTGCTGATCCCCGCGGGCACGCCGCTGCGCAAGTTCCTCGACGACCAGGACTACCCTTTCGTCGCCAACCCGCACTTCCGCCACTGGTTGCCACTGACCGACACGCCGGGGAGCTGGCTGGTGTACGCACCGGGCGCGCGGCCCAGGCTGGTGTTCGTGCAGCCGCGCGACTACTGGCACGTGGTGCCGGCGGCGCCGGGCGGCTACTGGGTCGAGCACTTCGAGGTCCAGATCGTGCGCAGCGCGGACGAAGCGGTGGCGGCCCTGCCCAAGGATGGCCGCAACGCGGTGGTCGGTCCGGCCTGCCCCGCCGTCGACGGGGTGCAGGCGAACAACCCGCAGGCGGTGCTGGACTACCTGCACTGGCACCGCTCCTACAAGACGCCCTACGAGCTGGCGCTGATGCGCGAAGCCAACCGCATCGGCGCACGCGCCCACCGCGCGGCCGAGGCGGCCTTCCGCAACGGCGAAAGCGAGTTCGGCATCCACATGGCCTACCTCGCCGCCGCGCGCCAGATCGATGCGGAGCTGCCCTACGCCAGCATCGTGGCCCTCAACGAACACGGCGCGGTGCTGCACTACACCCGCTTCGACCGCGAGCCGCCGGCGGCGCATCGCTCCTTCCTGATCGACGCAGGCGCCAGCTGCGCCGGCTATGCCAGCGACATCACCCGCACCTACGCCGCCGCCGGCGCGGACGAGTTCCAGGCGCTCATCGACAGCGTCGACGCGGCCCAGCGCGGCTTCGCCGCCCAGGTGCGTCCCGGCCAGAGCTACCCCGAGCTGCACATCCACGCCCACCACGTGCTGGCCGGCGTGCTGCGCGAGCACGGCATCGTCCGCATGGGCGAGGAAGAGGCGGTCGCCAGCGGCGTCACCTCCGCGTTCTTCCCGCACGGCCTGGGCCACCCGATCGGCGTGCAGGTGCACGACGTGGCCGGTTTCCAGCAGAACGAGCGCGGCGGCAGCATCCCGCGCCCCGAGGGCCACCCCTACCTGCGCATGACCCGCGTGCTGGAGCCGGGCATGGTGGTGACCATCGAGCCGGGTCTGTACTTCATCGACATGCTGCTGGACGAACTGCGCGCCAACCCGGCCGCGAAGCACGTGGACTGGGCCCGGGTCGAGGCCTTGCTCCCCTATGGCGGCATCCGCATCGAGGACGACGTGGCGTGCACCGAGGGCGCGCCGGAGAACCTCACCCGCGACGCCTTCGCCCGACTGGCGACGTGAGCCCTCACCGCTGCCGCCGCACCGGCGGCGGCAGCGGCGCCGCATCGCGGGAAGCAGGGCGTGTCGGCGGCGAGCGTCCGCGCCTCAGTGATACCCCTCGTCCGCCGCCACCTTGCCGCGGAACACGCGATACGAATACACCGTGTAGCCCAGCACCGCCGGGATCAGGAACACCGCGCCGACCAGCACGAAGCCCTGCGAGGTCGCCGGCGAGGCGGCCTCCCAGATGCTCAGCGACGGCGGCACGATGTTCGGCCACATGCCCGCCACCAGGCCGAGGAAGCCCAGCGCGAAGAAGCACAGCGCGAGCACGAACGGCTGCACCTCGCGGTTCTTCAGCACGGCCCGCCACAGCAGCACGGCATTGAGCGTGGTCAGGATCGGCACCGGCGACAGGTAGAGGAAATGCGTGCCGGTGAACCAGCGCTCCATCAGCTGCGAGTCGAGGAACGGCAACCACGCGCTCACGATCAGCATGAAGCTGATCACCGCCAGCATCAGCGGCCGGGTGAGGTCGAAGGCGATGCGCTGCAGCCGCCCCTCGGTCTTGAGGATCAGCCAGGTCGCGCCCAGCAGGGCATAGCCGAACACCACGGCGATGCCGGTCATCACCGCGAACGGGCTGAACCAGCCGAACACGCCCTGCACGTACTTGCCGCCGGTGAGCGGCATGCCCTCCACCAGCGCGCCCAGGATCAGGCCCTGCGCGAAGGCGGTGAGCAGCGAGCCCACGCTGAAGGCCACGCCCCAGAGCCAGCGCGAGCTGTGCGCCTTGAAGCGGAACTCGAACGCCACGCCGCGGAAGATCAGCGCGATCAGCATCACCAGGATCGGCAGGTACAGCGCCGACAGCACGATCGCATAGGCCTTGGGGAAGGTGGCCAGCAGCCCGGCGCCGCCGAGCACCAGCCAGGTCTCGTTGCCGTCCCAGATCGGCGCGGCGGTGTTCATCATGTGGTCGCGCTGGTGCTCGTCGTCGGCGAACGGCAGCAGGATGCCCAGGCCCAGCACGAAGCCGTCCAGCAGCACGTACATGATCACCGCGAAGCCGATGATGAAGAACCACACCACCGGAAGGATGCTGGCCCAGTCCATGGTCATTGCCCCATCGGGTCGTCCGGCGCCGACAGCGGCCGCGCCGGCGTGCGGTGGTGGCTGCCGTGCACCGGCGTGGGCGGCGCAGTGCGCTGCGGCGCCGGCAGTGGCCCGTCGCGGAACAGCTTGAACAGATACCAGATGCCGGCCCCGAAGATCCCTACGTACACCACCACGAAGGTGACCAGCGAGGCCAGCACGCTGGAGGCCGGAAGCTTCGTCGCCGCCTCCGAGGTACGCATCAGGCCCTGCACCACCCACGGCTGGCGGCCCACCTCGGCCACCCACCAGCCGGTCAGCAGGGCGACGAAGCCCGACGGGATCATCGCCACCCAGGCCTGGAGGTACCACCGCCCGGCGAACAGGGTGCCGCGCCTCCAGCGCCACAGGCCGACCAGCGCCAGTGCCAGCATCAGCAGCCCCAGGCCCACCATCACGCGGAAGGCGAAGAACGGCAGTGCCACCGGCGGGCGCTCGTCGCGCGGGAAGTCCTTGAGGCCCCTGACCTCGCCGTCCCACGAGTGGGTCAGGATCAGGCTACCCAGGCGCGGCACCTCCACCGCGTAGCGGTTGGCCTCGGCCTGTTCGTCCGGCCAGGCGAACAGCGCCAGCGGTACGCCGCGCTCGGTGTTCCAGCGTGCCTCGATCGCGGCGAGCTTGGCCGGCTGGTACTCGCGCACCTTCAGGCCCGCCATGTCGCCGATCACGATCTGCACCGGGATGACGATGGCGAGGAAGGCGAGTGCCAGCTTCAGCATGGCGCCGGCACGGTCGGGGAAGCGCCCCTTGAGCAGGTAGATCGCCGAGACGCCGCCCACCACCATCGCGGTCGAGATGAACGCCGCGAGCACCATGTGCGGCAGGCGCACCAGGAACGAGGGGTTGAAGATCACCTGCCACCAGTCGACCGGGTAGAACACGCCGTCGCGAATGGCGTAGCCGGCGGGCGTCTGCATCCAGCTGTTGGCCGACATGATCCAGAACGAGGAGATCAGCGTGCCCAACGAGACCATGCAGGTGGCCAGGAAATGCATGCCGTCGCTGACCCGCTTCCAGCCGAACAGCATCACGCCGAGGAAGGTGGCCTCCAGGAAGAAGGCGGTCAGCACCTCGTAGTTGAGCAGCGGTCCCACCACGTTGCCGGCGACGATCGAGAAGCCGGCCCAGTTGGTACCGAACTGGAAGCTCATCACGATGCCCGACACCACACCCATGCCGAAGGCGACCGCGAAGATCTTCAGCCAGAAGAAGTACAGGTCACGCCACAGGTCGTTGCGCTTGACCAGCCACACGCCCTCGATGAAGGCCAGCCACGCCGCCAGCCCGATGGTGAAGGCGGGAAACAGGATGTGGAAGGACATCACCCACGCGAACTGCAGGCGCGAGAGGAACTCCGCGGTCGGCATGCCTTTCTCCCGGCGGGAAGTGCGCCGCCGACTATAGACGCCGGGTACGTGACGGCCACGCCAGCGCGACAGGCCGCCGCGCGGCGCGACGTCGCATGCCGCCTGCCTCGCAGCCGCCCTGCCCCTGCGGGAGGGCGCTTGCTCGCGATGGCTTTTTTGCTCGCGGCGCGGGCACGCTCGCGCCTACCGGCCGTGGCGGGTGGAGAGCAGCCGCTCGATCTCCTGCGGTTCCTTGGGCACCGCCGCGGTGAGCACGAGGTTGCCCTCGGCGGTCACCGCCACGTCGTCCTCGATGCGGATGCCGATGCCGCGCCAGCGCTCGGCCACCTCGCGCAGGTCCGGCGGCACGTAGATGCCCGGTTCCACCGTGACCACCATGCCGGCTTCCAGCAGCCGCGCGTCGCCGTCGACGCGGTAGTCGCCCACGTCATGCACGTCCAGGCCCAGCCAGTGGCCGGTCTTGGAGGGAAAGAAGGTCTTGTGGGCACCGCGCGCGATCGCCTCGTCCGCGTCGCCCTCGAGCAGGCCCAGGGCGCACAGCCCTTCGGCGATCACCCGCACGGCGGCATGGTGGGCGGCGTCGAAGGGACGGCCGGGCGCCACTTCGTCGATCGCCGCCTGCTGCGCGGCCAGCACCACCTCGTACAAGGCGCGCTGCTCGCGCGACCAGCGCCCGTCCACCGGAAAGGTGCGGGTGATGTCCGAGGCGTAGCATTCCACCTCGGCGCCGGCGTCGATCAGCAGCAGGTCGCCGGCCTCGAGCCGCGCGCGGTTGGCCACGTAATGCATGGTGCAGGCGTTGGCGCCGCCGGCCACGATCGGCGGAAAGGCCGGCACCGCGCCACGGCTGCGCATTACACGCACCAGCTCGGCCTCCACTTCGTACTCGAAACGCCCCGGCCTGGCCGCGGCCATGGCGGCCAGGTGGGCCTCGGCGGCCACCGCAGCCGCCGCCCGCATGAGCTTGAGCTCGGCGCGCGACTTGTACAGCCGCAGGTCGTGCAGCAGGTGGCCCAGCGCGACGAACTCCTTCGGCACCACGCCGCCGCCGCGCAGCTGGCGCAGCCGCCGCATCCAGCCGAGCAGGCGCGCGTCGAAGTCCGGCTCGCGGCCGAAGTGGCAGTAGACGCGCGCGCGTCCCTCGATCATGCCGGGCAGGATGTCGTCGATGTCCTCGATCGGGAAGGCGTCGTCCACGCCGTAGACGCTGACCGCGCGCTCGGTGCCGGTGACCTCGCCGTGCCAGCGCTCGTGCGCCGGATCGCGCTCGCGGCAGAACAGCACCGCCTCGCCGTGCGCCCGCCCGGGCAGCAGCGCCAGCACCGCCTCCGGCTCGGGAAAGCCGGTGAGGTAGTGGAAGTCGGAGTCCTGCCGGTACGGCCAGGCGGCATCGGCGTTGCGCATGCGCTCCGGCGCGGCCGCCACCAGCAGCGCCGCGTCGGGGCCGGCCATGCGCATGAGCTGGCGCCGGCGGCGGGCGAATTCGGCGGCAGCGATGCTCAATGCAGGGTATCGCCCGCCTGGCGCCGTACGCCCTGGCATTCGGTGTAGAGCAGCATCGCGCCCACGCGCACGAACTCGTGCACTTCGATCAGCGCGTCCTCGTCCTCGCCCTGGTCGCCGAAGTCGAACGCCGAACTGGCGATGGTGGACAGGTCGCGCAGGATCTCCTGCGCCTCGTCGGACAACTTGCCGTGCGCGCCGGCGCCGGCCAGTCCGAAGCCGCCGAGGAAGCCGCGGCACCATTCCACCAGCGCCTCCGCCCGTTCCGGCAGCGGGCGGTCGTCGGCCGGCAGCAGCGGCTCGAAGCCCAGTTCCGGGTCATCCAGCTCCTGGCGGGTCTGCGTGGCCAGGCGCGCCAGCAGGGCCTGGTCGGGCGCCGAGGCCGTGGTGTCCCTGTCCTCGAACTGCAGCACGGCGAGCAGCGGCTGGCGACCCAGCGCGCCGCCGCCGGCCAGGAAGCCGCACAGCGAGCCGTGCAGCTCGCTGGCATCCGCGCCCAGGCGCAGGCGCACCAGGGCGGCGTCCAGTTCGTCGTAGCCGACCAGGTCGGGGGCGGTCATGGCGATCTCCGGGGGATTCGGGGTGCCCAGTCTAATCCAGCCCCGGCCAGCGCCGCGGAGGTCGCACCCCGCGGCGAGCGGTGACGCCGTGCTCGCCCCGGGCCCGGTTTCCCTTGCTATAGTTTCACGCCATGAGCACGCCCGATCCCGCCCGGCACGAACTGGAAGCCCTGAGCCAGCAGCTCGACCGCCTGCTGGATCTGGTCCGCCGGCTGCAGGAGGAGAATCGCAGCCTGCGTCACAGCCAGGAACAGCTGGCCAACGAACGCGCCGGGCTGATGGCGCGCAACGACCAGGCGCGCACCCGCGTCGAGGCGATGATCCAGCGCCTGAAGGCGCTCGAGAACAACGGCTGACATGAGCACCGCACCCACCAGCCCGTCCGCGACCGAGCCGGTCGCGCTGCGCTTGATCGACCGCGAGTTCCTGATCGCGTGCGCGCCGGAGGAACGCGAGGGCCTGCTGGAGGCGGCGGCCTATTTGGACCGCAAGATGCGCGAGCTGCGCGCCAACGCCAAGGCCCCCGGCTTCGACCGGCTGGCGGTGCTCGCGGCGATCAGCATCGCCCACGAGTTCCTGGCGCTGCGCAAGCAGCACGATGGAGCTGATCGCAGCGTGACCGAGGGGCTGGCCGCGTTGCGTCGCAAGCTTGAAGCCGCACTGGACGCGCCGGTAAGATAGTCCCCGGCGTTTTCTGCGGTGTGCGCCAGCACACTCTTACATTTGCCTTGTTCCTACATACGACCCCGGGTCGGCTTCACGTGGCTGTTGTGCATGTCCGCCGCGAGCGGAAAGCCTCGAAGGCCACGTAGCCCTCCCACCTGATCCAAAGGGATCAAGGTCGTTCGGTGGGCAGCGGCATCGCGGTTGACGCCACCCCTTTCCCGTATCCGGCCGACGTTGCAGGCAACGCCGACCGGATGCGCGAGCCGCGCCCCCGGCGCCGGCCCAACAGGAGATGCGCGAACGTGGACGCCACCGCCCAACGCCGCGAACTGCGCCAGCATCTCGCCGACCGCCGACGGGCGCTCACCCCCGCCCAGCGCATCGCCGCCGCCCAGGGCCTGCGGCGCAGCCTCGAGCAACTCCCCGAGTACCACACCGACGCCCGCGTGGCCGGCTACTGGGCCTGCGACGGCGAGCTGCCGCTGAACCTGGTGATCCCACCGCTGGCCGCGCGCGGCCAGCGCTTCCTGCTGCCGATGCTGGGCGACGACCGCCAGCTGCGCTTCGCGCCCTGGTCGGCCGGCGACCCGGTGCAGCCCAACCGCTACGGCATCCCGGAACCGGTGGCGCCGGGCGAATGGTTCGCGCCCTTCCAGCTCGACCTGGTGCTGGTGCCGTTGCTCGGCTTCGACCGCAGCGGCCACCGGCTGGGCTACGGCGGCGGCTGGTACGACCGCAGCTTCGGCTTCCTCAAGGACCAGGTGCGCCCGACCGAACCGCTGCTGGTCGGCGTCGCCTACGATTTCCAGGAGCTGCCCGCCATCGAGCCCGAGCCGTGGGACGTGCCGCTGGACTTCGTCGCCACCGACCGCGAGCTGATCGACTGCCACACGGAAGACGAGCCATGAACGAGCGGCCCTACACCCACTGGCTGATGAAGTCCGAGCCGGACACGTTCTCCATCGACGATCTGAAGCAGCGCAGGCGCGAGCCGTGGGACGGCGTGCGCAACTACCAGGCGCGCAACTTCATGCGCGACGGCATGCGCGTGGGCGACAAGGTGTTCTTCTACCACTCCAACTGCGCCGAGCCGGGCATCGCGGGCATCGCCGCGGTGGCGAGCGAGGCCTACCCCGATCCCAGCCAGTTCGATCCCAGGAGCAAGTACTTCGACCCCGCCAGCTCGCGCGACAGGCCGCGCTGGTACCTGGTGGACGTGAAGTACGTGCGCAAGCTCAAGCGCGTGATCACGCTGGAGGAGCTCAAGGCGCAGCCCGCGCTCGCCGACATGGCGCTGGTGCGCAAGGGCAACCGCCTGTCGGTGATGCCGGTGAGCGCCGCGGACTGGGATTTCATCCTGGCGCTGGAGTAGCACGAAAACCCCTCTTCCCGCGACCGCGGGCAGAGGTGCAGAAGCCCTGAGGAAGGTCCCATGAGCACCAACGAAAAGCGCCTCGCCGGCGAGGCCGCCATCCGCTACGTCGAGGACGGCGCCATCGTCGGCGTCGGTACCGGCTCGACGGTCGCCTATTTCATCGAGGCGCTGGCCGGCATCAGGCAGCGCATCAACGGTGCGGTGTCGAGCTCCGAGCAATCGACCGCGCTGCTCAGGAAACACGGTATCCCGGTGCTGGACCTCAACGCCACCGGCCCGCTCTCGCTCTACGTCGACGGCGCCGACGAGTGCGATGCGCACAAGCGACTGATCAAGGGCGGCGGTGCCGCGCTGACGCGCGAGAAGATCATCGCCGAGGCCAGCAGCCGGTTCGTCTGCATCATCGATTCGAGCAAGCGCGTGAACCTGCTGGGCAAGTTCCCGCTGCCGATCGAGGTCATTCCGATGGCGCGCAGCCTGGTCGGCCGCGAGATCGTCAAGCGCGGCGGGCAGCCGGTGTGGCGCGACGGCGTGGTGACCGACAACGGCAACTGGGTGATCGACGTGCACGGTTGGCAGATCACCGATCCGGTCGGGCTGGAGACCGAACTGAACCAGATCCCCGGCATCGTCACCGTCGGCCTGTTCGCGCGCCGCCCGGCCGACATCGTGCTGGTCGGCGACAAGGAGATATAGGTCGCCCCCTCCGGCGAGGGAGCGCCGCCGCGCCTCAGGCGGTCCGCATGCCGCGGCGGCCGATGCGCAGGTGGCGCTTCGCCTCGCGCGCCTCGTGCAGGCGTCGCGCGTGCGCGCTGAGCAGGTCGCCACGGGTGATGATGCCCACCATCGTGTGCGGCGCCTCCCTGCTCACCACGACCAGGCGACCGACCTGCTCGGCGACCATGTGGTCGGCGGCTTCGCGCAGGGAGTGGTCCTCCTTCACCACGATCGGGGCGCGGGTCACCAGGTCGCCGAGGGTCAGCGTGTAGGACCACTGCGGGTCGAGCAGGCTACGCCGGGTCAGCACGCCCTGCACCCGGTTCTGCGCGTCCACCACCGGGAAGCCCTGGTGCTGCGACTGCGGCGAGCCTTCGCCCAGCCAGCGGCGCACCTCGCCGAGGGTCTGATCGGCCCGCAGGGTGACCACGTCGCGCGAGCAGGCATCGCCCACCGCGATCTGCTCCAGGTAATCGGCCGCGTATTCGGCCGGCACGCGCACGCCACGGCGGGCGATCTTCTCGGTCATGATGGTGTTGCGCATCATCAGCGCGGAGATCAGGTAGGCCGCGGTGCAGCCGCCCAGCAGCGGCAGCAGCCCGGCCGGCTGGCCGGTGGTCTCGAAGGCGAACACCACGGCCGTGAGCAGGGCGCGCG
Source organism: Fulvimonas yonginensis (assembly GCF_037137055.1). Taxonomy (NCBI): domain Bacteria; kingdom Pseudomonadati; phylum Pseudomonadota; class Gammaproteobacteria; order Lysobacterales; family Rhodanobacteraceae; genus Fulvimonas; species Fulvimonas yonginensis. The sequence goes on along the minus strand of NZ_JBBBNY010000001.1, from coordinate 605,909 downwards.
AGGCACCCGCGAAGATCGCCGCCATGCCGACCAGGCCGGCGATGCGCGGATCGATGCCATACTGCGGCGCGATCGCCGCGAGCCCGATGCCCATCAGCGCACCCAGCGCCCCACCGATGGTGAACAGCGGCGCGAGCGTACCGCCGGAAGTGCCGCTGCCCAGCGCGATCGACCAGGAGATGAACTTCATCACGCACAGGAAGAACAGCGCGTGCAGGGTGAATTGCCCGCTGACGATGTCCTCGATGTTGGTGTAGCCCACGCCGAGCGTAAGCGGCGCGAAGTAGCCGACCACGCCCACCGCGATGCCGCCCAGCGCCGGCCACCACATCCAGTGGACGGGCAGCTTCTCGAAGGCGTCCTCGACGCCGTACACGATCCGCGTGACGCCCACGCTGATCAGGCCCAGCAACGCGCCCACGCCCACGTAGCAGGCCAGCGCGACCGCCCCGGGCTCGGCCAGCGGCGGCATCGCGAAGACGGGCGCGGTGCCTTGCAGGGCGTAGCGCACCGCCGTGGCCGCCACGGTGGACAGCGCCACCGGGATCAGCGAGCGCGGACGCAGTTCGAACAGCAGCAGCTCCACCGCCAGCACCACCGCCGCCACGGGCGATCCGAACACCGCGGCCATGCCGGCCGCCGCGCCCGCGGCTAGCAGCACCTTGCGTTCCCCGCCGGTCACCCGCAACAGCTGGCCGATGAACGAGCCCAGCGCGCCACCTGTCGCGATGATCGGGCCCTCTGCGCCGAACGGCCCGCCCGTGCCGATCGCGATCGCCGACGACACCGGCTTGAGGAAGGTGATCCGCGGCGGGATCTTCGATTCGTTGAGCAGGACCTGCTCCATGGCCTCGGGAATGCCGTGGCCGCGGATGGCGCGCGAGCCCCAGCGCGCCATCGCGCCCACCAGCAGGCCGCCGATCACCGGGACCACGATCACCCAGGGACCCAGGTGATGGCCGGCCGGCGAGGAGAAGGCGGTGGACCAGCGGCCGTAGAACGCGAGATTGGTGACCAGGCCGATCAAGGCGGTCAGCACCTGCGCGATGAACGCCGCCACCACACCCAGCACGAGCGCGACCAGGGTGATGCGCAGTACGCGACGGTCCACCAGGGTGGAGCGCCGCGGCATGCGGGCGGCATCGAGGCTGATGGACAGCGAAGGGAACAGCGGCAGCGCATCGGTGCTGCCTTCCAGGCGCACGCCCGGATGAGCTGGATTCTCGGTCGGCGAGGTCATGGAGATCATGCCCGGGGAAATGGACCATGTTACGCCCACAGCCTTAGGCGACGCACACGCGCGCGGGAGCCTGCCCGTTGCTGCGGCGGTGACCGCCCCGCATCCGGGGCGAAAGCCCTTCGCTACAGACCGGCCTCGCCCGCCAGCGGCCGTCCCCCGGAGAGACGGCCGGTGTTTCAGGCTGCGGCAGGCTCGAAAACGATCATGCTGATGCGGTTGCCGTTCGCGAGGGAGCGCACGTGCACCCTGCCTTCGAAGATCAGGGCGCGATCCTTGATCGCCCCCAGATCCAGGCCTCCACAGCCGAGGGCCGACGAGACCTCGTCCCAGCGCACGTGGGCCAGGCGTTCGTAGTCGACTTCGCCATCGACACAGAGGACGGCCCAGCGGCGGCCACGGAACGTCCCTCCGCGCAGCCGCAGGCGCACGGTGCTGACGTTGCGTTTCGCGCAGGTATAGGCGATCGCCTCCAACGCCAGGCGGTAAAGGGTCATCTGGACGCCCATCGAGAGCTGGTCCAGGCCTTTGCCCTGGATGTCGCACCAGTAGACGAGGCCCGCCTCGTCCAGCGCGCCCGGGATGGCTCCGTCCTGCAATGCAGCGGGCAATCCGCGCTCCCGCCAGGCCAGGGGATGAAGGGAGTCGGCGAGGCGACGGATCTGGTGCTGGGCGACGATGGCGTCGCGGTAGTAGTTGCGCTCGTCGGTTCCGGGAAGCAGCGACCGCGTGCGTCCGAGCAGTTGCGTGTAGGACGTCTGGATGGCGGCGCTCATTTCCTCCAGGGCGCGGGATGTCTCCCGCAGCTGCAGCTCACCGAGATAGACGTTGCGTTGCGCCACCGCGAGCGCCAGGCGCGCGTCCATGTGTTTCTGCTCCTTGCTCCTGTGCAGGGCGGCGATCCGCGCGCCGAACAGGAGCATCGTGGTCACCGCGAAAGCGATGAACGCCTCCGCTTGCATGGTGTTCTCGTCATGTCGATCCGGCATGGTGAGCATTACGGCGATGCTGGCTGCGGTGCCGCCGACAGCCGCTCCGCGCCAACCATGGCGGAGTGACAACCATGCCACGGGAAAAAACATGGCCATGCGCGCCGCCTGGCTTGCGTCTCCGGTAGCACCCGATGCCAGCCACACGAGCAGGGCCAGGGATGGCAGCAAAAGCGACACGGCTTCGAGCACCAAGCGGCTCCCCGCGAAGTTGCTCCAGAATTGTCGGATGGGCCTGCTGAGCAATTCCTCCCGTACGGCGAGCGCAAGGGGCACGACGGTGAGGACGGTAATGTAATTACCTAGAAAATACTGGGCCCCGACCGCCTTGAAGTGATAACCGGGCGGAAGCGTTATCAACGAAAAGGTTCCGTAGTTTAGGGCCGCCCAGACGAACGACACTAAAAACGCGCACAGCAATAGCGCGCTCATGCTGGTAGTAGTGCGCGTAGGAAACAGCCGCCGTTGCTCCCGAAAGAAGCGGACGATCGGCATAGCAAGCATTATGGGGGGCAGGAGCATGCTCGCCGACCACAACCAACCAAACTGATCACCGTCGCGGATACCGAGAACAGTGAGTGGAACCAACTCGCCGGCCACCAGAGCTGGCCAGTAGCGGTAAGGAACCAAGATCAACACACAAAGCCTAAAGCCGCTGAAAAGCATCCATTGGGAAATGGAAACTTCGCGGAGCAAGCCATAGGCCGCCGCGTAGCCGAGGGCGACGATGACGCGCTGGCCCCAGACGTTGTCCCAGACCCTCTTCAGCATTCCCGACCCCTTGGCTCCTGGATCCGACACTCGCTGTCCAGTGAGCCTTGCGCCTCCGCGCGACATACAAACCGACCCCGTTGGTGCTGCGACCGCCTATATCGTGGCCTGGCCGCACGCGCCTGCGGACCATCCTAGCTCAACTCGCGTGGCTCAACTTGCTGCGCCCGGCCAACCCGGTTCCTAATTGTGATCAGGTTGCGCACCACGCTTAGTCGGTGGGCCATGCAAAAAAAGGCCCGCCGGTGGGCGGGCCTTTTCGGTTGGCTGGGAGACTAGGATTCGAACCTAGATAAACGGAGTCAGAGTCCGTTGTCCTACCGTTAGACGATCTCCCAAAACCCTTCGGAACGATGCGCTCTGACCGGACGCATCGCCCCTCGAAGCGCAGTTTAGCGCTTCGAGAACTGGGTGGCACGGCGGGCCTTGTGCAGGCCAACCTTCTTGCGCTCGACCTCACGGGCATCGCGGGTGACGAAGCCCGCCTTGCGCAGCTGCGACTTGAGGGTTTCGTCGTACTCGACCAGCGCGCGGGCGATGCCGAGCCGGATGGCGCCGGCCTGGCCGGTGATGCCGCCACCGGCGACCGTCACCTTGATGTCGAACTTGTCGCTGCTCTGGGTCAGTTCGAGCGGCTGGCGCACGATCATGCGCGAGGTCTCGCGACCGAAGAACTGGTCCAGCGGCTTGCCGTTGACTTCGATCTGACCGCTGCCCTTGCGCAGGAACACGCGGGCGGCGGAGGTCTTGCGGCGGCCGGTGCCGTAATTCTGCTGGATAGCCATAGGTTTCCTTAGATCTCCAGCGCCTGCGGCTGCTGGGCGGTATGCGGATGCTCGGCGCCGCCGTAGACCTTGAGCTTGCGGTACATCGCGCGGCCCAGCGGGTTCTTCGGCAGCATGCCCTTGACGGCGATTTCGATCACCCGCTCCGGGTGCGTGGCCAGCATGTCCTTCAGGCTCATGGTCTTGAGGTTGCCGACGTAGCCGGTGAAGCGGTGGTACATCTTGTCGTCCAGCTTGGCGCCGGTGACCGCCACCTTCTGTGCATTGACCACGACGATGTAGTCGCCGGTGTCGACGTGCGGGGTGAACTCCGGCTTGTGCTTGCCGCGCAGGCGGCGGGCGATCTCGGCGGACAGACGGCCGAGCGTCTTGCCCGTGGCGTCGACCACGTACCAGTCGCGCTTGACGCTTTCCGGCTTGGCGCTGAACGTTTTCATCAGAAGAATACCTGTCTGCCGCCACGGGGGCGGTAAGCGGAATCGGTGGAACAAAGGCGCGAGATAGTAGCGGAGCCGCCATCCATCGCGCAAGCCTGCCGGTCGGCTCGGCTGTGAGTCGGCAATGATAGCATGGCTTCCATGCCCGAGAACAAGTCCGAGCGCATCGTCGCGCTGGCCGACCAGTGCGTGCAGTGCGGCCTGTGCCTGCCGGTCTGCCCCACCTACGCGCTGGACGGCAACGAGGCCGAATCCCCGCGCGGGCGCATCGCGATCGCGGCGGCGCTGGCCCGTGGTGCCGCGCCGCTCGACGCGCAGGTCCGCGAGCCGCTCGACCATTGCCTGGGCTGCCTGAGCTGCGAACGGGTCTGCCCGGCCCAGGTCCGCTTCGGCGAACTGCTGGTGCAGACGCGCGCCCTGCTCGGCCCCGCGCCGCGAAGGCCACGCGCGCTGCTGGCGATCGCCAGGCGCCCGGCGTGGCTGAGGGCCGCGGGCCGGCTGGCGCGCTGGCTGCGACCGGTCGCCCGCCGGCTACCGGCCCGTTCCGCGTGGCGTCGCGCCCTGTCGCTCGCCGTCGCCGTGCCCACGCACGGGCCGGCCCACCCGCCCCGGCGCGGCGCGTCGGGACCCGGGCGCGTGGCGCTGTTCCCCGGCTGCGTCGGCAGCGTGGGGGATGCCGAGGCACAGCAGGCGGCCGTCACCCTGCTCACGGCTGCGGGCTACGCCGTGACCGTGCTGCCGGCCTTCTGTTGCGGCGCGCTGGATGCCCACGGCGGCGAAGTGCACGGCAGCGCCCGCGCCGAGCGCCGCGTCCGGGCCGCCTGGCAGGCCAGCGGTGCCCACACGCTGGTCAGCGTGACGCCGGGCTGTCTCGGCCAATTGCGCGCCGCCTTGCCCGGCGTCGCCGTGGACGACGCCTGGCGCCTGCTGGACGAACGGGCGGACCGCCTGCGCTTCCGCCCCCTGCCCCTGCGCACGGCGCTGCACCTGCCCTGCACGCAGCTCAACGTGGCGCGCAGCGGCGAGGCGTTGCGCACCCTGCTGCAGCGCGTGCCGGCACTGGACGTGGCGACCTTGCCGCCGGGCTGCTGCGGCGCGGCCGGCAGCCACCTGCTGGAGTTTCCCGAGCGCGCCGACCGGCTGCGCGCGCCGACGGTCGACGCCACCGTCGCGCTGGCGCCGCAGGCGCTGCTGTCGTCCAATATCGGTTGCCGCATGCATCTGGCCGGCGGGCTCGCCGGGCGGGGCGCAGGCCTGCCGACCCTGCATCCGCTGGTGCTGCTGGCGCAGCAGCTCGACGAAGGTATCCCGCCATGAACGTCCGCACGCTCTCCCCGCTCGACCGCCTGCTGGCCGGCATCGAACGCGCCCTGGAAACGGTCGCCGGCGCACCGGAAGCGGCGCGCCCTTCGCCGGCGACGCCACTGGAGGAAGCTCCGCTCGAGCAGCACGAACGGCGCCACGCCGCCGGATTGATGCGGGTGAATCACACCGGCGAGGTTTGCGCCCAGGCGCTGTACGACGGCCAGGCCGCGCTCGCCCGGGACGAGGCCACCCGCGAGCACCTGCGGCACGCCGCCGCCGAAGAAACCGACCACCTGGCCTGGTGCGCGCAGCGCCTGCGCGAACTCCACAGTCGCCCGAGCCTGCTCAACCCGCTGTGGTACGCGGGCAGCTACGCCATCGGCGCGGCCGCGGCGCTGGTCGGCGACCGGGTGAGCCTGGGCTTCGTGGTGGAGACCGAGCGCCAGGTCGAGGCGCACCTGGAGGACCACCTGCAACGCCTGCCGCCGCAGGACGCGCGTTCGCGCGCGGTCCTGGCGCAGATGCAAGCTGACGAGGCGCGTCATGCGGACAGTGCCCGGGCGCGCGGCGGCATCGCACTGCCGTTCCCCATCCCGGGCCTGATGCACCTGAGTTCGCAGGTGATGAAGACCCTCGCCTACCGCATCTGACCGCCGCCGATAGCAGCGGGCTTGCTCGCGATGCTCGTGCCTGAAGCCGCCGGAGCAAAAAGGCGCACCGCGAGCAAGCCCGCTCCTGCCGCCAGCAGGTCAGCGGCAATACCCCCAGCCCGTCGCCTCCACGTGGAAGTGGCTGTGGTGCTCGAGGTTGTAGTCGGGGCCCAGCACCATGCCGACGACCTCGCAGGCGCGGTTGTGCACCCGGTGCAGGAACGCGGCGGCCCTGCCCTGCCCGTTCCAGTCGTCGGCGATGCGCAGCCGGCGTCCGTCGGCCAGCGCGAACCCGGTGAGGTCGATCGCGGCCGCGCGGGCGTGGTGGCTGAGTGGTGCCGCTGCACGGCCGTAGAGGTTGCGGCAGGCGTAGCCGCCGACATGGTCGATCCGCGCGACCGGGCCGCCGTAGAGCTCGCGTGCCGCCGGTTGCAGCACCTGGCGGTCGAGCAGCACCAGGCTGGCCGCCAGCGGGCAGGTGACGACCGCCGGGTGTGCGAGCAGCGCCTCGCCGGTGCCGCGCAGGCGCACCGCGTCGGTCCAGCCGCATGCGCCGGGCCCCCGGCGGTCGGGCAGCGGCTCGAAGCGCGCGCCCGCCTGCGCCAGTGTGGCGCGGCAGGCCCGCGGATCCGCACCCAGCCGTCCGAGCTTGTAGTGCAAGAACAGGTCCGGCGGCGCGCGCAGGTCCAGCGGCGCCCACGGGTCGTAGCGGTCCGGCGGACGCCAGCCGCGCGAGCACACCAGCGCCAGCAACGCGAGCAGCAGCAGGAACAGCAGGAAGGCGCGCATCCCCGCAGGCTAGCCGCGCCCACGTGCGCGCGACGAAAAACCCCGCCGGGCGGCGGGGTCTTCGGTCACATCAGGTTGCGGCCGTGGAACAGTTCCTCGATCTCGCGCTTGAGCAGCGACTCGATGCGCTGGCGCTCCTTGAACGACAGGTCGTCCGCGTGCGCCTCGAACAGGTAGGTGTCCAGGTCGAAGTCCTTGATGTGCATCTTCGTGTGGAAGATGTTCTCCTGGTACACGTTGACGTCGAACATCTCGTACTTCTGCCGGATGTGGCGCGCCAGGTAGTCCTGCACCGAGTTGATCTTGTGGTCGATGAAGTGCTTCTTGCCCTTCACGTCGCGGGTGAAGCCGCGCACGCGGTAGTCGCACACCACGATGTCCGACTCGAAGCTGTCGATCAGGTAGTTCAGGGCCTTCAGCGGGGAGATCACGCCGCAGGTGGCAACGTCGATGTCCGCGCGGAAGGTCGCGATGCCGTTGTGCGGGTGCGTCTCGGGGTAGGTGTGGACGGTGATGTGGCTCTTGTCCATGTGCGCGACCACCGCGCCCGCGATCGAATCGCGGCCGAGCTTCTCCACCACCGGCTCCTCGGAGATCAGGATGGTCACCGAGGCGCCCTGCGGGTCGTAGTCCTGGCGCGCGATGTTGAGGATGTTCGCGCCGATGATCTCCGCCACGTCGGTGAGGATCTGGGTCAGGCGGTCGGCGTCGTACTGCTCGTCGATGTACTCGATGTAGCGTTGGCGCTGCTCTTCGGACACCGCGTAGCAGATGTCGTAGATGTTGAAGCTGAGGGCCTTGGTCAGGTTGTTGAAGCCCTGCAGGCGCAGGCGCGGGAGCGGTTTCACCACGGCGACTCTCCATGGCCGGAACACGGCCAGCAGATGAGGCGGGTTAGCAGCAAGGGTCCCCGCGAAAAAGAAAAGACGCGCCAGGACCCTCATCCTGCGCGACCCCGGTTCCGCCCGGACCGACAGCCTGGACGAAAGACTGCCAAGTATGCGGCAAAACGGCGGAAAACAGAACTCGACGGTACCCGAGCCGGTCATCTCTTGATCGGCCAGGGTCCGTGTTGCATGGTAGCGACTTGGCGGCAGCGCCTTGGCTCAACCAGTGGAATACCAACGTGGCGCAACTCAAATACCAACTCCAGCAGGCTTTCGAACGGTCCCAGGCGCCGCTGAGCTTCGCGCCCGACCCGGCATCGATGGAGCGTTTCCTGGCGCTCTGCCACCGCCGGCGCTATCCCGGCAAGACCGCGATCATCCGCCCGGGCGACCCGGCCAACACGCTCTACTACATCATCGAGGGCTCGCTGGCGGTCTGCACCGAGGACGAGCAGGGCCGCGAGCTGATCCTGGCCTACCTGAACCGCGGCCAGTTCATCGGCGAGATGGGCCTGTTCGTCGAGCAGGCGCAGCGCGAGTCCATCGTGCGCAGCCGCACGCCCTGCGAGATGGCCGAGATCAGCTACGAGCGCCTGTTCCAGCTGATGGAAGGCCCGCTGCGCGAGGAATGCCCGAAGATCCTGTTCGCGATCGGCTCGCAGCTGACCAACCGCCTGCTGCGCACCTCGCGCCAGGTCAGCCGCATGGCCTTCATGGACGTGACCAACCGCATCTCCCGCACGCTGCTGGACCTGTGCCAGGAGCCGGACGCGATGACCCACCCCGACGGCACGCAGATCCGCATCTCCCGCCAGGAGGTCAGCCGCATCGTGGGTTGCTCGCGCGAGATGGTCGGCCGCGTGCTCAAGCAGCTGGAGGAGCAGGGCATGATCAACGTCTCCGGCAAGACCATCGTGGTGCGCGGCACCCGCTGACCCCCGTCCGGAGAGGGGCAGGCCAGGCGCCCCGGCCTGTCGCTCGGCGCCACCCAGGCCGCTCGCGGCGCTCCAAGCAGGCGCCGGTGGCTATGCCTGCGGCTGATAGATCATGTAGACGTCCGCCCGTTCGTAATGCGAGCCCGGCCGTATCGTCGGTTGCATCACGAAGCCGGCCTTCTCGTACATCCGCAGCGCGGTCGTCAGGCGACTGTTGGACTCCAGGAACAGCCGGTGGCCGCCGCGCCGGTGGAACTCGGCGATGCACGCATCGAGCAGGCGCTTGCCCGCGCCGAGGCCGCGGAAGGTCTCGTCCACCCCCATCTTGGTGAGCTCGAACACGCCCGGCGACTCCTGCAGCAGGGCGCAGGTGCCGATGACGTCCTCGCCCAGCCGAGCGAAGAAGATCGCGCCGCCCGGCCGCAGGATGTAGCGCTCCGGGTCGCCCAGCACGGCGCGGTCGACGTCCTCGATGCGGAAATGCCGCTCCAGCCATTGCGCGTTGAGCCGGTAGAAGTGCTCGCGCAGCGCCGGCGCGTAGGGGACGATCTCCAGCGGCGTCGCCACGATCGTGGTGTGCTCGGCCAGTATCGCCGCCGCGACCGGCCGGTCGCGCAGGGCGTCCTCGCAGGCCGCGACGGCCTCCAGCAGGCGGCTGGCCTGGTCGCCCAGGGAGGCATTCACGCCGCGCCGTACGGCGCACCAGATCGGGCCCAGTCCGGCGAGCGCCGCCTGCGCCTTGTCGGTGAGAGTGAGCACGGTGCGTCGCCCGTCCCCCGGATCGCGTCGGCGCCGCACCATGCCCGCGCGCACCAGCTTGGCGGTGAGCTGGCTTACCGCCGAGTGGGTCTGGCCGATCGCGTCGGCGACGTCCGTCACCGAGCTGGGGCCCGTGTCCCACAGGTAGCGCAGCACCGGCAGCCAGCGCGACTCGATCGGCGCGCCGAGTGCGCGGTACACCTCATCCGCCGCGCCGTAGAATTGATCACTGAGTGCCTTCAGCCGGCTGCCGAGAGCCAGCCTTTCGAGGGAGGCCAGGTACATGGGAGACTCGCCATCGCAGGAGATACGTTAGAACTAACGTATTTCGGAAACGACGTCTGCGCAAGACCCCATCGGCACGTCCCGCGGACGGCCACCGCCCCCTGGAGCGCCGCCGGTCGGTCGGAGCCTAGTACCAGGCCACCCGCTCTACCGGCCGCCCCAGCGCCTGCTCGATGCGCTTGCACAGCTTCGGCGTGCCATTGACCAGTACCGGCTCGGCTGCCGCCTCGAGCATGGGCAGATCGTGCAGGGAATCGCCGTAGGCACGGCGCCAGGCGGGCACGCCATGCGCGGCCAGCGCCTTGAGCTTGCCGGCGCCGATGTTGTGATGGGCGAGGCGCAGGCCCAGCGGGCCGGGCTTGAGCCGGGAAGCGACCAGCTCCACCTCGCGCAGCCCCAGCTGCGCCAGCAGGCTCTCGACCAGCGTGTGCTCGCAGCCGGTGACCACGATCACCCGCTCGCCCGCCGCCTGGTGGCGGCGCAGCGCGCGCACGCCGTCGCGGCAGAAATGGCCAGGGCGGCGCACCAGCTGCGCCGCGAACGCCTCCACCGCGGCGCGATAGCCCGATTCGTCCAGCCCCAGCAGGGCGATATGGACCAACGCGCGCCGCAGCCGTCGCGTGAGCGGCCACATCAGCAACAGCCAGGGCAGCGCCAGCAGGGCGAGCAGCTTGCGTCCCGGCGAGCGCGCGTAGCGCTCGCGCACGAACAGCTCGTAGGTGTCGGCGTGGGTCAGCACGCCGTCGAAGTCGAACAGCACGACCGGCGGGGCGCCGGCATCCAGGGTGTCCTGCCCGTCCATCGTCAGCCCGCGAACAACTGCCCGAGCGCCGATCCCGGATCGTCGGCACGCATGAAGGCCTCGCCGACCAGGAACGCATGGATGTCGGCCGCGCGCAGGCGTGCCACGTCCTCGCGGGTGTGGATGCCCGATTCGGCCACCAGTACGCGTCCGTCGTCGACCATACGCGCCTTCAGCGCGAGCGACGTGTCGAGCGAGGTTTCGAAGGTGCGCAGGTTGCGGTTGTTGACGCCGATCAGCGGCACCGGCAGCGCCAAGGCGCGTTCCAGTTCGTCGGCGTCGTGCACTTCGCACAGCACGTCCAGGTCCAGCTCCGCGGCGAGCAGGGAGAGCTCCAGCAGCGCGGCGTCGTCCAGCGCCGCCACGATCAGCAGGACGCAGTCGGCGCCGATCACGCGCGCCTCGTAGACCTGATAGGGATCGACGATGAAGTCCTTGCGCAGCACCGGCAACGCGCAGGCCGCGCGCGCCTGCTGCAGGTACGCCTCGCTGCCCTGGAAGAAGTCGCGGTCGGTCAGCACCGAGAGGCAGGCGGCCCCGCCCGCGGCATAGCTGCGCGCGATCGCGGCCGGGTCGAAGTCGGCGCGGATCACGCCCTGGCTGGGGCTCGCCTTCTTGACCTCGGCGACCACCGCGGGCAGCCCGGCCGCCAGCCTGTCCTCGATCGCGGCGGCAAAGCCGCGCGTCGGCGGCAGGTCTTCGATGCGGGCGGAAAGCTCGGTCAGCGGCAGCGCGGCGCTGCGTTCGGCGATCTCCTCGGCCTTGCGTGCGAGGATGCGTTGGAGGATGTCGGTCATGGATGGACGAACCGTGGGACAGGATGCTCGCAGCCGGTACCGGGCCGGCCGGCATGCAACCTAGGCCCGTTCCGCCAGCCGCCGCGTCGCGGCGATGAACTCCACCATTTTCGCATGCGCCGCGCCGCTGGCGATGGTGTCGCGCGCCAGCGTGATGCCCTCGTCGACGTCACCGGCCACGCCCGCGGTGTAGAGCGCCGCGCCGGCGTTGAGGCAGACGATGTCGTGCGGCACGCCGTGGCGTCCGCCCAGCGCGTCCAGCAGCATGGCCCTGGACTCCTCCACGTTCTCCACCCGCAGGTTGCGGCTGGAGGCCATCGCCAGGCCGAAATCCTCCGGCTCGATCTCGTACTCGCGCACCTCGCCGCCACGCAGCTCGCCGACCAGCGTGGCGGCGCCCAGCGAGATCTCGTCCATGCCGTCGCGGCCCCACACCACCATCGCGTGGCGCGCACCCAGCGCCTGCAGCACGCGCACCTGGATGCCGACCAGGTCCGGATGGAACACGCCCATCAGGATGTTCGGCGCGTCGGCCGGGTTGGTCAGCGGCCCGAGGATGTTGAACAACGTGCGCACGCCCATTTCCCGCCGCACCGGCGCCACCACCTTCATCGCCGGGTGGTGGTTGGGGGCGAACATGAAGCCGATGCCGGTCGCCTCCATGCACTGGGCGACCTGCGCGGGGGCGAGGTCGATCACCGCACCGAGCGCCTCGAGCACGTCGGCGCTGCCCGATTTCGAGGACACGCTGCGCCCGCCGTGCTTCGCCACGCGCGCGCCCGCCGCCGCGGCCACGAACATCGACGCGGTGGAGATGTTGAAGCTGCAGGCGCCATCGCCGCCGGTACCCACGATGTCCAGGAAGTGCGGGTGCGGCGGCACCTCGACCTTGGCCGACAGTTCGCGCATCACGCGCGCCGCGCCGGTGATCTCGCCCACCGTCTCCTTCTTCACGCGCAGGCCGGTGATGATCGCCGCGGTCATCAGCGGGCTGACCTCCCCGCGCATGATCTGGCGCATCAGCGCGATCATCTCGTCGTGGAAGATCTCGCGGTGTTCGATGGTGCGCTGGAGCGCCTCCTGCGGCGTGATGGTGAGTTCGCGCGGGCTCATGCGGCCAGTTTCCGCCGCGGCAGGCCGAGGAAGTTGGCCAGCATGGCGTGGCCGTGCTGGGTCAGGATCGACTCGGGATGGAACTGCACGCCCTCGACCGGCAGCGTCTTGTGGCGCAGCCCCATGATCTCGTCGATCGAGCCGTCCGGGTTCTCGGTCCACGCGGTGATTTCCAGGCAGTCCGGCAGCGAACCCTGCTCCACCACCAGCGAGTGGTAACGGGTCGCCTCGAACGGATCCGGCAAGCCGGCGAACACGCCCTGGCCGCGGTGGCGCACCGGCGAGGTCTTGCCGTGCATGATCCGCTTGGCGCGGATCACCCGGCCGCCGAAGGCCTGGCCGATCGCCTGGTGGCCCAGGCAGACGCCGAAGATCGGCACCTGTCCGGCGAGCTCGCGCAACACGCTCAGCGAGACGCCGGCGTCGTCCGGCGTGCCCGGGCCGGGCGAGATCATCACGTGCGACGGGGCGAGCGCACGGATGCCGGCCACGTCCAGCGCATCGTTGCGCACCACCCTCACCTCCTGTCCCAGCTCGCCCAGGTACTGGACGAGGTTGAAGGTGAAGCTGTCGTAGTTGTCGATCATCAGCAACATATACGATGTATCTCTTTGATTAAAATGGGTGACAATCGAGTCATCAAGCCACGATACCCGCTTAAATACCCGCATACTTCGCAGATACCGAATCAGATGCATTGAACCGCGCCGGATCAGCATTTTTGCACGTATGCAGTCCTCGCTGAACTCGACAGCGCATGCCACGAATGGATGCTCAAATCGAGCCGTGGCCGCGCTACCGGGCCAGTGAGCCGCGGGAGCGCGACGTAATGCCGCTACGCGATAATCACGAGGACTGTGCCCCAGGGGGCGACACGGGGGGAAGCAACCGCATGGAAGGCCTTGACTGGGTGAGCCTTACACTCCTTGCTCCCGAGAGGTCGGTGATGCCAGGTCATTTGTCCACCTACCGTCCTGCCCGTACGCAATTCGCTTCTGCTCTCTACCAGTCGACGCTGCACACGCTTCCGCAGTTGAAGCACATCGACCGCATGACCTTGAGGCCAACCTACACGTCGTTGTCGGCCCGAGGGGTTGTAGTCGCCTACCGGGGTGGAAATCAGGAAGCCGCGTGGCAGCTCGGCGTAGGCGACCACCTCGTCGCAGGTGTCCCGTTCTGTCACGAACGCACGTTCGATCTTGGAGCCGCTCAGCACGCAGTAGTAGATATGTCGCGTGAGCTTGTCACCGGCCTTAGTGAAGTCTTGCCTGGTCTGTCGGGTTCTTGGCACACATAGAGAAGCAGGATGCGGCGACCTATAAGCTTGATGCCGCGCTTGAGGCTTTGCTTAGGGTCGTCGCCGAGCAGGCGGTTGATGTTGTCGATGATCTCCATCAAGCGAACCGACTGGGCCACCACCTTCAAGGAAGAACGGTGAAACACATCTACTTCGTCGCCGAGGCCAAGGGTTCCATGTCATCCTTGGAACTGCGAGAGATCGAGAAGACTAAGATCAGGTGCGCACGCAAGTTTTTCGACGAGATGAACCGTCGATTTGCTCCCGAGAATATCAAGTACAACGTGGTAGAGAGTTTTGGCAAGTTAATGGAGATCGTGAAGTGACCACCAAGGAATGCACCGTGTATACACCCCGTTTCGATTTTGGCAGCAACCTTGATCCGAACGGAAAGCAAACTGGCACTGTTAAAGAGCTGCTCGAAGAGCTCAACTACGAAAAGTTCAAGACAATCACCGGTACCGATGCAAAAAAAAGTGATTCGAACGGCACATCTATCACGTACGATTCGCTAGACGGCGTATTCGCGTTCCTCGGCGAGGTGGCTGATGTGCGCAAGCCCAAACTCGCTGAGGACGTCCCTCTCTCGACGCTAAAAACCATCAAGCTTCTTTATGTCACGAACGACACCAACGACACGCAACTGTTCAGACTGCTGAAGTCCCCGACGCGCGGCGGGAAGCCGACGCTGGAGTTTTACACGACGGAAACCGCGTCGAGGAATCAGAAAGGCATAGCTATAGTAGACCACCTTCTTTCGACGTTGAGCAAAGAAGTGGATCCGTTCGTGCTGCGACGGATAGATACCTCCTTTTTGACGTATCCAAAATTACTTGAATGCATCGCGCGCGAGAACATCGAGATTTTGGAGCCGATCTACATTAGGCATAGCGGGCGCTCCAACTCGATAGCCGAAGCGCTGACCTATCTCGCCGAGGCAGTTGAGCGGTACACACACAAATCCAACGCCGCGCCCAGCCGCCCCTTGCATGAAGCGATATACACCTATGTGCGCATCCTTCCGTTCCTAAACTTCGTCGGCGAGTACCAAAAGGTCATCGAGCTGTCGCAGGTAGATGGTCAGGTCAATACGATCAAGGACAGGATCGAGGAGTTCTGCCGTGAGCTCTCTGGCACTTTGGGCTCGATCGTTCACCCCCTGACCCCGGTGACATCCGTAGAAGCATTTCCCAAGTTTGTTGACACCAACGCCCTGGCGTTGGCCAAGTTGATTGAAGATGCGACCGGCATCGCCAGTGAACGCAGGGATCTGCTGAAGATCGTTAACGCGGCTAGCAAAGTGCTCTGCTCCTACGTACACCATGAGTGGGGCGTCATTTCGCTAGACACGAAAAATATCTCGGCAGCCGATTGTATTGCTGCACTCTGCGCCATTCGCCATCAGCAGAAGGTAAAAACCAATTATTCGGCCTACTGGTTAGGGCAGACGCAAGCTGAAAAAGGCACTGGCGTGCTCCGTCAGATGGATGACGAAAGAAGCGCCCAAGAACTGTTCGAACATGACTACATCCCACACGGTATCAACCAGTTATTGTTCAGCCGCTTCAACCAGTTCTACATGGCAATCACCGGCATACCCAATCGCTACGAGGCATGGATGGCGTACCAGCTAGCCCGGCTGAACAAGTATGCCGATTGCTACCTGTCCAATGACGTTGCCGTTTGCGACGCTGCGGTTCAGGATCTCTACGACTACTGCTCGCTGGAGGCAGTTAGGGCAGCCGAGCTTACTGCACAGGTGTAAATTCTTACTCACCCTTCCCTATGTAGTGAGACAAACTCCAAATCCAGCAACGACGACAAGAACATCCAATCCTGATCACTGGATATAGGAGGGGGATAACGGACGCGCACATACCGTTTCCCCCCGAGCCGTCGTCAGGACTACATGGAGCGGTCTCATAGCAGCCGACGAGAACTATCTCGTCGGCTTTTTTATTGACAAACGAGAAAGGGTAGTACGTACATGGCCAGCTTCCATCATCGAATCAAAAGTGGCAGGAAAGGTTCTGCCAAGGAGCACGCCGCTTACATCGAGCGGCTGGGTAGGTATTCAGATCGGGAGGATCTGGTTTACGCGGGCAACGGGAACATGCCTGACTGGACAGAGGGCAACCCAGCCACGTTCTGGAAAGCCGCGGATACCTACGAGCGCGCCAATGGTGCCGCTTACCGGGAACACGTCATCGCTCTGCCAAACGAGCTCAGCCTGGAGCAAAACTGTGCGCTCGCGATGCGAATGGCCCGTGAACTGGTGGGCAACAAACCCTTCCAGCTCGCGGTCCATGCACCTGAGGGCTCACTGGGCGGCATCACCAACCTGCACATGCACCTGATGTATTCGGACAGGGTGCCAGACGGGATCGGTCGACCACCGGAACGGATGTTTGCGAGATACAACTCGGAACGACCGGAGGATGGTGGGTGTCGCAAGGACAGCGGCGGCAGGTCGCCGATGGTGCTTCGCGACCAAGTGATCTCCACGAGGAAGAAGATCGCCGATATCCAGAACCAGGCCCTTGAAGAACACGGCCTCAACGCGAGAGTCGACCACCGTAGCCTGCGTGAGCAGGGGCTGCAGCGCCGGCCGGAGCGTCATCTCGGGCCGGCCCGGATCAAGGACATGTCGGATGGCGAGAAGGCCTTATTCGCCACTCTGAGGGCGACTGGCAGTGCCGGGGGACCGCCACGCTCTGCCACTCTTGCTACTTCGTAGCAGAATGGCACGGCTTTCGCCGGGGTGCCTGCCCCAGCACTGGCGTCAGACAAAAGGCCCCGGCCGTTGCCGGCCGGGGCAGCATGATGTCATCGGAAGCTACAGACCGCCACCGAAATACCAATCGCTCAGTCGAACGAAGCGCTGCTTGCCACGGGGGGCAACCACGACCCACAAAGCCCGCTGGGCCTCCAGGATGCGAAGCGCCGCGTTGAGACGATCACGATCCCGGACGGGGCCGTACTGGCGCACATGGTTCTTCGGAACGTACGTATCGGAGCGGGGGCCCTGCCAAACGCTGTCGCGGAGGTACTTGAACACCGCTTGCGCATCGACCTGTCCCTGCGACAGCGCGAACTGTGGCGAGAACATCCGCTTGTATTCCTCCAAATGCCACTGCACGACCGTGAATGCGCGCTCCAACGTATCAAGCGTCACCTTACCTTCCTCGCCGCTGTAGCAATGGAACACCGCAGCAAGTCGCCCGAGCAGCTCCATGATCTTTGATGCAAAGTCGTGGATGTCGTTCAGGTAGTCTCCGGGTCGAAGCATCCACTCCGTCTGCTGCGACAGTTCGAACCAGCGGGCCTTCGCATCGTCAGAAAACTCGACAACCTCGCGCTTGACTTCACCCGACTCGCTGATGGCTTCGTACTTTTCAAGCAACTCCTGCATCCGCGCCTGAAACAGCGGCAGGCACTCCCAGACATGTTCGTCGGTATTGACCGAACGAAACCCCTTCATCGACTCGGGCCAGCCGAAGAGATACCGGGCCCAGTGACCCGATCCCTTGGCAATATCGCCATGCTTCATCAGATAAGCCTGAAGCACCTGCTTCTGGGTCATGATGCTGATCGTCACGCGAGGGTTCATCACCAAGACGTTGTCGAAATCGGCACGGTCTAGTGTCAACATCGGCGCCCCATCCCACGCCTTATTCAAGAGCCCAAGCTGCGCCATCGTCTCGCCCTTGAACATCACCTGGCCTTCATCGGTCGTGATCGCGATCGACTCTCCATCGCCACGGAGCGTATCCATGATTGCCCGCGGCGTAATGTTCTGGCGCATGAACCGTCGCAGGCGGGGCTTGGTCGGCTTCAGCGTAGTGTGTTGCGCCATCTCCGCCTGAATCGCCTCGGTAGCCTCACCTTTGCTGACCGCCTTGGCGAGCCGGTTTCGCAGGCCTTGGCCTCGTGCCTCCCAGAGTTCGCGCTTCGCCTGGTAGCTATCCAGCGCGGCCTGAAATGCCTTCGCCTTGCGACAGTCGTGCTCATACAGCGGCGCGAAGACCAATGCGTCCACCGTACTCTTGCGCTCGCCAGACTCTGCAATGGCGATCAGATTCAGAGACGTCGGCCGGCACTGCCCCGTTGGCAGCTTCACATCAAACAGGCCCTGGCACGCCGTAGCCATCCCGGCGATCAGTCCCATACCGATCAACGCGTCAGGGGCCTGAACCTTCTGCTGTAGTTCCCATGCCGTCGTTCGCACCAGCATGAGAAAGGCATCCAAGGGATAGCGCTGAGGGAAATAGTCGCTACCGTTCATGCTTCACCTCCTTCCGAGACGCCTTCGTCGGTCAAGATCGCCTGGTGACCAACCTCACCAAGCGGTTGGCCGCAAGAGCGGCACAGCGGCATATCCCCATTCGCCTGCCGACGCTCCCGCTCCGAATCGAGCAGCTGGCGGAACCCAACCGGACTCAGCTTCAAGTCATAGGCTTTGTTAAAAGCCGTCAGAATCGCCTTCTGCGGCACCTTTGCAGCCAAACGCTGCTCGACCTCGGCATAGGCCTCAGCGAACGCTTCGCTGTTCCGGCGCCGACTGCTGGGTTGGATAGCCTGCAACTCGTTCATGAAGCGCTCGAATTCCTGCAGCTCAGACATGCTTGATCTCCTTGCTGCGGCGATTGTTCGCAGAGTTGCTGGCCAAAGCTTCGCGAGTGCGCAACCAGGCGATCACCTGGTCGTACCACCAAAAGCGAGGCGAGCGAGGCGTGTCGAAGAGGGGCGTTCCTTTCGGAAACGTTGGGTCGTTTTTGAACACCTTGTAGGCGGTGCTGCGCCCGAAACGCACCACCTTGAGCAACTCATGGAAGCGCACGGTGGGACCATCGGGCTTCCACGGCTTATGCTGGAAATCGGTCAAGTAGGTGACCGGGACCGGAGCCGACTGTCGCTCCCGCGGCGCGCGCGTGGTGCGATCGGCATGCTGCTTTTGACTCACATTCTTCTCCTTGGTTATGGATGATCGACCGGCTCCGAAGAGCGGTCGGGGGCTATTCCAACCATTTCCGTGAAATACCTCGCCGGAGAAAAATTCAAGATTCTTGCAGCCCGTATCGCGTTGCTCTCTCACCAGCTATGCAGCAAAAAAAAACAGCGACTTAGCATCAGGAGGGACGCTCAGGCGTCCCTCCTCCTCTCTTCGTTATCGTGTCATCCCCGCTCCGACCTCCCCGCCGCACCAGTTGCGTTTTGCTGCAGGAGCTTGACCAACCCGTACAAGGCCAAGCCATACACCACTGCACCGCCTATGGTTGAAAACATCGCCACACCTCCTCCGCTATGCACGGTTCGTTGCAGCGGCTACGCGAGCGTCCAGGCGACTTTTCAACCCGGATTCGACGCATGCGCCGACGTCAGCGGCTCGATCAGCAGCCCCTGTGGAGAAGAACTCCTCCACTACCGCTGAGCCATCTTCTTCGAGCTCTTCAAAGGCGCCGTTGGCGAAGCCGCGGTGTGCTGCTTGGTCCAACGCTTTTTGGTCGACACCCGCCTCGCGGCGGCGCTTGGCAAGCTGCTTCGCATCCGCGACAGCCTGCTCCATCGACAGCCCTGCCCGAAGTACTAAATCCACGTAGTAGATCGGTGTTCCAAAGCTCATGGCGGTGGACTTGCCCCGCAGCTTGAGCTCCAGCGGCAGGCAGGCAAGGTTCCCGTCTGACACCGCGTGGAGGTACTCCAGCCGGGCTGCGAGCGTGCGGATGGTGTTGTAGGAGGTCGTCCGCAGGACGAAGCTGCCGAGCTCATCGCTCGCTCCGCCGTCTACCAGTGCATGCAGGCGGGCATAGGGCTTGCACTCTCCTTGGGCGAATCCGCACGCATCCGCTCCGGGGCAAGGCAGTTGCTCGACGCCATCCTTGCCGCGTCGACGGCAGGTCTCTCCGTTGCCGACGCACATCGGCCGACCTTTGTTGCGATCGAAAAGCGAGTAGTCGGCGCGCAGGTTGAGAGCGGGGTCATTGAACAGCATCTGCACGGGAATCGACCGCAATTTCCCGCCAGCGGCCTTGCGCAACTCGTCGTCCAGCGGATGTAGCACCCAGCCGTCGCGCGTCTGCACCTGGGTGGTGAGAGTGAATTGGTCGTCCTTCTCGGGCAGCCGCTTGCCGTTGCGCTCGACCACGCGGCCGATGGATATTCGCCCGATGGCGGGCGGGGTAATGGCGAGGCCCTTGAGCATGGTTGTTCTCCTCGTGGATTTTGGGAAATGAAAGAGGTGCAACGCGGGCACGCGCACAGCCGCTACATCCGTGCTTTGGGAACGCTCGGCGGAGGCGTTCTGATTTGTGCCGCCTGTGTGCAGGTTTTTCAGGGATCAGAAACGCCAAGAGCCCGGCATGCCGGGCTCTTGGGTTACTTGACGCTGGTGAAAGCCTGACGGCTGCTTGGGTTTCAGAAGCCCGGAGCTTGCTTGCCTTCCTTGCACCAACCCGTCCATTCGTCGAGCTGGTCCTGGGTAACCACGGCATCCTCGCCGGCGTCCTTGCGATAGGCACCAACCCAGTGGTCGACGCACTGGTCCGTATCGGTGGTGGAGGGGTTGCTTAGGGCGGCTTCGAAGTCCGCCAAACTCTGCTCGGCAACGGCCGGGTTGGCGGCTTGGGCTTGGCTGGTGGCCATGTGGTTGCCAATCAGCAGGCAGATCCCGCCCAGCACCCATGCGCCCACCATCAGGAACCACCATTGCCATAGCTGGCGCTTGGTTGGGGTGATCTTCTTCTTGCGCAGGCGGATCCGGTTAGCGATGCCGAACCCGAAAAAGAACCAGCCAACGATCGTCAGGATCGTGCTCAGTCCGGTGAAAAACTCAGCCATTGTTATGCTCCATGTCACAGTGGGTTAGACCCATGCGCGCGAGCGTCATGGGGTGGTGCCTAGAGAGGCATCAGGAACGAAGAGAAGCGGATGCGCGGGCCGCGCATCGCGAGGAGACCGTCAGGCGATCATCGTGAGGACGAAGCAGACCATCCAGACAATGAAGTAGCCGAGGCTCTGATTCAGCGCCTTGGCGCGCTTGTACAGGTATACCGGCACGAGCCAGGCCATAGCCTTGAATTTGCCGGTGTCGTAGCCGGCACGGTTGAGTCGGCCTTCGTCGAAATACGACAGACCAACATTCAGGGCGAGGGTGATGAACCAGTACTTCGAGTCGCTCATGGCGGCATCCGCCGCGCTGTCGCTGCTGTTGATCGCGTACGCGAAGGCGCTTTCAAGGATGTAGCCGATAAGGGGCGCGAACGCGAGCGTCCACACCACGCCGTTGCCGATGTGCCTTCCCGTGATCGGGGGCGGCGCGACGCGCTCCAGGTGGATCCGCAGTTCGCTGTCCTCGACCTTCAGCCACTCGGGGAAGCCTGCTTTCCAAACCAGCGTGCCGTAGGTGACGGCACCCTGCTTGATCAAGGCGAGCATGCCGTCTTCGATGATCGGCCCCTTGCGTTGCCCATCTGTTTCATAGAACCAGCTCACCGACTCGGTGTTTGATGCGTCCATTTGCACTCCTTTGGCGTGGGTTATGGGTGACGGTGAAAAGCGCCCGTTGTCGGACGCACGGAAAAGGAGCCATGGCGTGGCCATGGCCCTCGCAACGGGATGAAAGAGTCAGCGAGAGACGATCAGCTGCAACGGCAACATGCCGCTCGTGTGCGCGACGCAAGACATGTCCCCTGGCTGCTTCAGGCCGCATAAGGCCTGCTCGTCGTGTGATATATACTGTTTCAGTATAGTCTGTCGCACGATACAGGCTTGCGCAATGCTGAGGGCTGTCAGACCGAGCCCTGTCGCCTCTTGTCCAAGCCCATTGCATCCATCTTTGCGACACGCCTGAAGGCCGCACGCGATATGCGTGGTCTGTCCCAGCGCGCGCTTGGAGGACTGGTGTCGGAGAGCAAGAGCAACGGAAGCGTCCGCATCAACCGGTACGAGCAGGGCGTCAATCGCGCGGACATGGACACGGCGGCAGCACTGGCCGAGGCGCTCGGTGTCCCGCTCGCCTATCTCTTCGCCGAGAAGGACGACCAGGCCGAGTTACTCCTCGCGTTCGCAAAGCTGCCCAGCGGGGATCGCGCCAAGCTGGTTGCACTGGCGAAGCAGATGGCCGAAAAGCGCGACTGCAAGGGCGGCAAGTCCGGCTAACGGCATGGATCCAGGGCGCACACGCGCCCCGGCCCCTGTTGTCGCCACTGGATTCGATGCGTGATTCGCGCCATCCGGGCGGTCACGCCGCAGGATGCGGGGTCACCACGAAGCGTCGCGCGCCGGGCCTTGTCACGAGGTACTGAGCCGCAAGATCCGGATGGTCCAATGCCAGACGTTTCACATCCCAGTTGGTGCCGTCCTTCGCGCCCTTGTAGGTGACCTCGCCGCGGCTGAAGCAGGCTTTGCTGGCTTCCCCCATGGCTTGCTGGATGATCTGCTTGAGCCGCTCGGCTTCCTGCCCCTTGGCATCCAGTTCTTCCCTCAGCGACACCAGGGTATTGAAGGCGCCATCGAGGTCCGTGTTGCCCGTGAAGTCGAGCACCGTGCCCTGGTCACGATAGAGCTGACGCAAGGCCTTCGCTGAGGATTCACTGCCATCGGCCGGTGGCGGCGTGTCCGTTTCCACGTGCTCCCAGAAGCGCGTCTCCAGCAGCGTCAACCGGCCGATGAGCTCGTCGTCGCGTTCGATGCGATGCACTTCCAGTTGCTGGCCGCAGAGCAGTACAGCGACATCGGCCGCCTGTTTTCCGGTGACCGCCAGCTGGTGCTGGACCTGGAGTTGCACATAGTCCGGCACGCCGTCCTTCCAGAGTCGTGCACCAAACTCGCCGGCGGTCTTGCACTCGAGAATCTGGACGTCGGGGTCTCCGACGATCTCCCGATCGAGGTTGGCGAGCAAGAAAGGAAACGTGGGGTGTTGCAGAACCGCATTGACCTTGCGCACCTTGCGGCCGGTCCTGCGCTGGTAGGCCGCTGCGACATAGGGCTCCAGCAAGGTGCCCCAGTAGCACGGATCGTCCATGTCCTGGGCCACGTCTTGCTGTTCAACTACGCGCCCGGTCTTGTCCATCCACAGGGCCAGCGGGCTCTTGTAGGGATTCAGGCCAACGGCCGCCGCGGCGTCCGAGCTTCCTATGCCCCCTCGGCGCACCTCCAACCACTGCTGCCGGTCGAGCGTGCGCGTGTCGACCAATCGCAACGCTGCTTGCTTCTTCATGTGTCCTCTCCTGAAAAAGAACGCCCGGCCATGGGGCCGGGCGGTATGCCGCTTCCTCTGAAGGAGCGGAGCGACTTGTAGATCGCGTTACATCAGGCCGCGGGTGGCCATCGAGACCACGTCCGTAGCGGTCACCACGAAATGATCGAGTACGCGAATATCCACCAGGCACAGCGCCTCCCTCAAACGTGAGGTCAACACCCGATCCGCAGCAGATGGCTCGGGATTTCCGCTGGGGTGGTTGTGCGCCAACATGACTGCCACTGCGTTCAAGGCCAGCGCGCGCTGGACCACCACGCGTGGATGCACTTCGGCTCCGTCCACGGAACCGGAGAACAGCCGTTCCACCGCTATGAGCCGGTGGCGGTTGTCGAGGAAAGCGACCTCGAAGTGCTCCCGGCCCTCCTCGCCCAGTCGCAGGCGAAAGAACTGCCCGGCGGTCGGCGGATCCTTCATGAACTGCCCCGGGGTCAGCGCCCTTGCCGACAGGATGCCCAGCGCCTGTGCGATGAGGGCATCCTGCTGGTCTCGGGAGATGGCTTCGCGGGTGGTCACGTGCTCGACGGGTTTCCTTGCCGCCACGGCGCGCATCAGGCCACCCCCTTGACCAGTTCATCCCACGCCCGCTGCTTGATCTGCGCGCCCTGGCCAAACCATGCCGCATCCCGGCGGTGGTCCTCGGTGCGAGCTCGCCGGTGGTGGTCGACGAACTCGGTGACGCTGTTGAGCAGGCCCCAGGCCGTCCCGCGACTGGAAGCCATCTGGGCACCCCGGCCACCGCCTTCGTACAGCGCCCGCACGTTGGCCACGGCCTGTTCGTTCACCACAGCAATCCGGCTGTCCTGCCCCGGATAGGTCAAGACCCGACGGAGCAGGCCTTCAGCCGAATCCGGATCCACCGGCTTGTCGACGAGGGCCTTCATGCGTGCGACGAACCCGTCCCAGGACGACACGGTGATGCCGAGCTGGCGCTTGACCGCTTCGGCATCGAAGTGGCTTCGGTGCGGCACCTTGATGGCGCCTTGCCCATGGCCAATCGCGATTTGCAGCGTGTTGTTGCAGACGACCCGCACGCTGGTGAACTGCGCCGTGGTGGCCAGCGTGCCATCGCAGGCCGTAGCGAGCAGCAGGTAACCCTCGACCTTGTCCTTGCCGCGCAGCGTGACGCTCTGACCTGTACGGGCCAGGGCCCAGAACTTGCGACCCTCGCGCAGCACGCCGGCCGTTTCCAGCTCGAACCCGCCCACCTCGGTCAGGTCACGGTAGAACTCCAGAATCTCGCCCGGCTGGACGACCTGGAAACGCTTGGAGACCACCGCCAGCGGTGCCTTGGTATCCGAGCGGTAGAGCACCTTGTGGCTCGGGAAGGATTGGATCACCCCCAACCCCTGGTTCCCCACCACGTAGCGCACGTCGGCGTCCTCGATGGACCAGTTCATGCCGGCGCGCTCCCTCCAGACCTCGATGGGCTGGCCGGCTTCGAGTCGGTTGCCCAGGCCGTGCCACGGTTTCTCGCCTCGATAGGCGATCGATTCGACCAGATGCATGTTCAATTCCTCGTTTCAGACGGCATAAACGCCGAAGGCCCGGTTTCCCGGGCCTTCGGCGAGTCCTGCTTAGTTAGATGGGCTCAGGGAACCTTGTTGAGGTTCCCCGAGCAGCGAACGAAGCCCAGCAGCAGTGCGGCGGTCACCACCAGGACGCACGTCAGCGGGTCGGGTTTTTCAGGAATCATGGAATTACTCGGTGGAATGGGAGCATCAGAGCGGATGTCCCCTACGCGAAGCGAGAAGCTCCTCGCCTCGTGTAGGTGATATAGATCTGAAATATCTTTGTTTAGGAAACGCCTGCCTCAGACCAGCAGTTGAGGGCTAGGCGATGCAAGTTTTCATGCCCGCGAATTTGCCTGCCCTTACAGCGGCCTTCTTCCCGGAGGAGGAAAGCATCGCCTACCTGCAGGGGCTCATCGCCGCCCGCAGACACTAGCCGGCTTCGTCTCGCGCTGTGAGACCTGTCCCTAGCAGGATGGCGTCAGGAGGAACCGCAATGACCCGCCTCGCTGCGCTTGCCGCCAAAGATCAGACCCATCCCCACGTGCTGGACCGGCAGTCGGGCCTGTGGGTGTCGCTCGAAGCCTTCCTTGGCGACGGGGACTACGGCGACATGGTCGAACGCAAACGCGTGGCGCAGAAGATGGTCCTGATCAAGGAGGGCCGCCCGCAATACGTGTGCCCTTGGTGTGGCCAGGGCATGTTCCTCGCTTCGCTGCGTATGCAAGACAAGGTCAGCGAGCAGTTCTACTTCAAGCACCTCTTTGAGAACACCGCCTGCTCGGGCATCGTGGGCAAAGGCGACCGGGCGATCTGCGCCCAACGGTTCAACGGGGCGAAGGAAAGCGAGGCGCACAAGCGCTTCAAGGCGCGCGTGCTGGAAAGCCTCGACGCCGACCAGGCTTTCTCGGACAGCGAGTCGGAGACCCGGTTCGTCAGTGCCGACGGCACGCGCTGGCGCCAGCCCGACGTGCAGAGCACCTGGAACGGCGAACAGGTGGTGTTCGAGGCACAGCTGTCGACCACCTTCCTGCACGTCATCACGCAGCGGATGTCTTTCTACGCGCACGAGGGCGTGCGTCTGCTGTGGCTCTTCCGGGACCTCGACCCCGCCCACTTCCGGCTCACCGAAGACGACATCTTCTACTCGAACAACCGCAACGGCTTCCGGGTAACCGAGGAAACGGTGGCCCTCTCCAAGGCCAGCGGACGGTTCGTTCTGGAATGCGTGTGGGCTGTGCCGACGCTGGTGGGTGGGACAATCGAGAACCAGCTGGAAACGCAGACGGTGTTCTTCGATGAGCTGAAGCACGACGTTAGCGCCCATGGCGTTCCTCGCTCGTTCTTCTTCGACTACGACGCCGAGAAGGCCAAGGTCGCACAGGCGTTGAAGCACCAGCAGAAGCTGGCCCGTGAGCAACCGCTCCGTGATGCGCTGGAAGCGTTCTATCTGGACCTCTGGGGCCACAAGCTGCCTTCCCTAGAAGCCATTCAGGAGCGGTGGCAACCCCTCGTAACGCAATTCGCCCGGCAGGGCCTGGCTCTGCCAGCGACGCCACGGGCGGATGGAGGACCACACATCTACCTGCAGGCCGCCTACTCGGCCAAGAACGGCCGGTCCGTGTGGAGCGGCCACTCGAACCTGGTGGAGCTGAGCCACCACGTCTTTGAGCAACGGAAGGAGACCCTCTGGATCTACCGGCTCATGCTCGAGGCCTATGGCCGCCACGAACACATCCGGCGCCACGACCCACAGGGAAAGTGGGCGAGAAAAGCCGCGAAATACCGGGAGCGGATGCGCCAAGGGGACCCCGCCTACCTGCCTAACCGGAAGTTCGACGCACTGCTGGCCTTCCTGTTTCCGGAAGTGGCGGACACGCTGGTGAAAGCACCTCGCGACGTCTTGCCCCCCCCACCGCGCGCCGGGCAACGGGTGAACCCCCGCCTGCCTGCTTGACCAGCGGTTCAAGTTGCCAGGCTGACCACGCCCCGGCGAATTTTCGACGGGCAGCGGATAGCGGCCGCTGCCCATGTCGAACAGAAAGCCCGCCACGGCACCCAGATCGTTCGATAACAAGTTGCGATGTGACTCGTTGAGCGTCATCACCTGTCGCCGCATCGTGAGATAGCTATCCCAGCGACCGAGACGAGCTTTCGCCCCCATCAGCGCGTTTTAGCCGTTGAGTATGGCCGTGTTGAACGGCATGGCGAGAGTGGGGTGCAGGAAATACAGAAGATTGGCTGCCGCCGGCCCCAAGCCCTTGATGGCATGCCCATCCAGCGTGTGGACCGCCTCAACCAGCGCCTGTTCGCCATCCCCAGCACAGACACGTCTGCAGGAATCGGCCGAACGCCCGTTGATGCGCGGGATTTTCGTAGATGTCCGGAATCCGCAGCTTCGGTTTCCACAGGAACGCGTGATCGGCCCCTTTGAAAATCTGACGCTGCTCGGCGATCGAGTGCACGACGGTCTCCAGCGATGAGCCGCGGTACGCCGTGCCAAAGGTCCCGGCATCGATTTCTTCTACCACCGCTTGCAGGCCGCGACGGATGGACCGGAAATGCTTCAAACGCCTTTCCCACAGGAACCAGCTCTGATATGTGCCGCCAGGATCGGCGCGCCAGCGTTGCAGAAGCGCGTGGATGGTCTCGAATGAAAGTGCGGACATTCCCTCTCCTCAATGCGGCATGAAGCTCGTCCAGCGCGTCGCTGGCTACCCGGCGAGGCGCATGAACCCTACTCCATGGTTGAGTCGGTTGCCGCGCCGGCTTATGGTACCGGAGCCATGATGCCTGCCCTCCACCAAATTCAGCACTCTCGTCGCCTTCGGGTGATTGGGTTGCTGGCGTGGTTTGCACTGGTCCTCCAGAGTTTTGCAGCCATGGCCCAGCCGCCAACTTCTCCGGCGATGACCGCGACCGCGATGTCGATGTCGATGGCAAGCCGCTCCCCGACGCACGCCCAACATGCGATGGCTCCGGTCTCACAGGACGTATGTTGCGCTGACCACATCGCCGCGAATCACTGCACGTGCGCATCCATGTGCGCGAGCGCGCTGCTTCTTTCACGCATCGGCCTGCCTGCTGCATTGCCGATGCCCCCGCGTTTTGGTCACCTTCGTGTGCCCCATGCGCCGGCCGTGGCGATGACGCCACCCCTGCGACCGCCGTCCGTCTGACTCTGCGCTGCATGACCTCTGTGGTGCGTTGAGCCTCAGGCTACACGCCCGCGTTCTTTACGATTCACGAGGCATGGTCCGTGCCCGTGGATGCGCAGATGGAGTCCCCCTATGAATCCTTTCCTTCCTCCCGACGGGGTGGATCGTTCACGCCGTCACTTCGTGCTCGGCCTGGCGGCCGGTGGTACCGCGGCCGGCCTCGGGCTGCTGGCGCCCGGCCGTGCCTGGGGCGCCGCCGGCCCGGCGATGCCCGCCTCGGCGATGCCGCGGCTGCGCGGCGACACCTTCGACCTGACCATCGGCGAAACCCCCGTCGACTTCACCGGTGCGCGGCGTATCGCCACCACCATCAATGGCAGCCTTCCCGGCCCGATTTTGCACTGGCGCGAGGGTGACACCGTGATGCTGCGCGTGACCAACCGGCTGGCGGTGCCTACCTCGATCCACTGGCACGGCATCCTGCTGCCGTTCCAGATGGACGGCGTGCCAGGCATCAGCTTCCCCGGCATCGCGCCGAGCGAAACCTTCACTTACCGCTTCCCGGTGAAGCAGAGCGGCACCTACTGGTACCACTCGCATTCGCGCTTCCAGGAGCAGTCCGGCCTGTACGGTGCGATCGTGATCGACCCGGCCGGCGGCGAGCGGCACCGCGTCGATCGCGACCACGTGGTGATGCTCAGCGACTGGAGCGATGACGATCCGGAGCACATCTTCGCCACGCTCAAGCGCCAAAGCGATTACTACAACTTTGCCGAGCCGACCGCGCCGGAGTTTTTCCGCGACGTGCGCACCATGGGCCTCCAAGCAGCACTGGCCAAGCGCAAGATGTGGAACACCATGCGCATGAGCCCGAGCGACTTGAGCGACGTGTCGGGCTACACCTACACCTACCTGATGAATGGCACGACGCCGAACGGTAACTGGAGCGGCCTGTTCCGGCCCGGCGAAAAGGTGCGCCTGCGATTCATCAACGGCTCGGCGATGACCTATTTCGACGTGCGCATTCCCGGACTGAAGATGACCGTGATCGCCGCCGACGGTCAGGACGTGGAGCCGGTGCCGGTGGACGAGTTCCGCATTGGCGTGGCCGAGATCTACGACGTGCTGGTGGAGCCGCAGGAAGACCGCGCTTATACCGTGTTTGCCCAGTCGATCGATCGCACCGGCTACGCCCGCGGCACGCTGACGCCGCGTCTGGGCATGCAGGCCGAGGTACCGGCGATGGACCCGCGTACGCGCCTGGCGATGGTCGACATGATGGGCGCCATGGCGATGGGGAATGGCGGTCACAGCGGTGGTGGCATGCAGGGCATGGACATGTCCGGCATGTCCGGCATGTCCGGGATGTCCGGGATGGACATGGGTGGGAACAAGGCGCCCGCCGTCCACCACGCCCGTACCGAGTACGGCCCCAGCGTGGACATGCACGTGGACATGCCGCGCACCAACCTGGACGACCCAGGCGTGGGCCTTCGCGACAACGGTCGGCGGGTGCTGACCTACGCCGACTTGCACACCATCGGTGGGCCGATCGACCGGCGCGAGCCCGGCCGCGAGATCGAGCTGCACCTCACCGGCAACATGGAGCGCTACATGTGGTCTTTCGACGGCGTGCCGTTCACGGATGCCAAGCCGGTGCATTTCCGCGCCGGCGAGCGGCTGCGCGTCGTGCTGGTGAACGACACCATGATGCCTCACCCGATCCACCTGCACGGTATGTGGAGCGAGCTGGAGAATCCCGACGGCGCGTTCCAGGTACGCAAGCACACCATCAGCGTGCAGCCCGCGCAGCGGGTCACTTATGCCGTGAGCGCCGATGCCGTGGGGCGCTGGGCCTACCATTGCCACATGCTCTACCACATGGAAGCGGGCATGTTCCGCGAAGTGGTGGTGTCATGAGGCGGGTCAGCACCTTGCAACACCCGCTTCGCACGGCGCTCGCTATCGCGCTCGCTGCCGGCGGTGCGGTGGCATTGCCGGTCGCCGCGCAGTCGGCGCCCGGCTCGTCCACTTCATCATCCAGCAGTGCGTCCCAGCCCATGGGCTCGATGGATATGAGTTCGATGGACATGGGCTCCATGGACATAGGCGGCATGCCGATGCCCGCCAGCACGTCCAGCACGAGGGCTCCGGCAGCATCCGAGCCGACTCGCTCCGGGAAAGGCGATCGCATGGCTAGCATGGACCATGGGGCCATGTCCGGCATGCAACACTCCGAATCCGTACCGGCGACCTCATCCAGCAGCCCGCCTTCATCCATGAGCTCGATGGACATGGGTGGCATGGACATGGGCAACATGCCGATGCCGGCCAGCGCGTCCAGCACCCCGGCAGCAGCCGGGGCCAGCCCTGCCGCAAAAGATGGCGACATGGCCGGGATGAAGCACGGCCAAATGCCCGATCCCGCCACTGCCGCCAAGGCACTCTCGACAGGGACGATGGACATGGGCTCGATGGACATGGGCGGCATGCAGCAGGGGGCAATGCCCGGGATGGACCATGCAGACCATGCCAAAGGCGCGCGTCCGTCGGCGTCGTCGTCGATGTCTGGGATGTCGGGCAATGCTTCCGGCGACAGCATGTCCGGCATGGCGATGGGCGCCATGCAGGGCGGCAACGCCCCGCCGGATGCACGCAGCCCCGATTACTCCGACGGCGTCGGCTACGGCGACAGGTCGGGCATGGACATGGTGCCGCCCAAGGTGGGGCGACTGCTGCTGGACAACCTCGAAGCGGTGCACGGGCGGAACGCCAACGGCCAGGCCTGGGAGCTGCAGGCCTGGTATGGCGGCGACACCGACAAGCTGTGGCTGCGCAGCGAAGGCGAGCGCAGTGCCGGACGTCTCGAAGACGGCAGTGCCGAAGTGCTGTGGAACCATCTGATGGCGACCTACTGGTCGACCCAGCTGGGCGTTCGACGGGACATCGGCGTGGACCCCGGGCGCACCTGGGCCGCCTTTGGCGTGGAAGGCCTGGCGCCGTACTTTTTTGACGTGGAAGCGACGGCCTACGTCGGTCAATCGGGTCGAACCGCAGCGCGCTTTCGGGCCACCTACGACGTGCTGTTCACCCAGCGGCTGATCCTCACGCCGGAGTTCGAGCTCAACGCCTACGGCAAGGCCGACCCGGCGCGTCGCCTTGGCGCCGGCGTCTCCGACGCTTCGCTGGGGCTGCGCCTGCGCTATGAGATCCGCCGCGAGTTCGCGCCATATGTCGGCGTGAACTGGGTGCGCCGCTTCGGCGCTACCGCCGGTTACGCGCAGCGCGACCATCAACCCGTATTCGACCCGCAGTTCGTGGCGGGCGTGCGCATTTGGTTCTGAAGGGGAATCCATCATGAAAAAACACATCAAGCATCACAGCATCACCGTCGTCGCCGTTCTGGCGGTTCTCGCGCTGGGTGCCGGGGCGTTCGTCTACTCGGGCCTCTACAACATCGGCGCCGACGATCACCACACCAAACTCGTCCATTCGGCCTTGCAGACCTTGCGCGAGCGCTCGATCCATGTGCGCTCGCAAGACATCAAGGTGCCCGACCTGGAGGACCCGCAACTGATCCTCAAAGGTGCCGGCCAGTACGCGGCCATGTGCACCCAATGCCATCTCACACCCGGCCAAACCGATTCAGAGATCCGCCCCGGGCTGTACCCGCAGCCGCCCAACCTGGCGCAGGAACGGGTCGATCCAAAAGATGCTTTCTGGGTAATCAAGCACGGCATCAAGATGAGTGCGATGCCGGCCTGGGGTTTCAGCCATGAAGACCCGGCGATCTGGAGCATGGTCGCGTTCCTGCAGAAGCTGCCGGACATGACGGCGGCGCAATACAAGGACATCGTCGCCCGGGCACCGCCGGATGAGGACATGGACATGGGCGGCGATGGCGGCCACAGCCACGGTCATGGCGATGGCGCCCCAGCGGCACCGGGCATGCAGGACATGCCTGGCATGCCCGCCCACAGCGATGGCGCCGCCACTGACGCGGATGACCATCATGCTGCCGCTGCACCGGCCGCCGCTGCGCCGCTTTCGTTCGATGGCATGAAGCCCGGCGCGGCGCCGGAGGCCGAGGCCGTGGCGAAGTCGTTCCAACAGGCGCTGCAGCGTGGCGATCGCGATGCGGTACTGGCCCTGCTGTCACCGGAGGTGACCATCAGCGAAAGCGGCCAGACGCAGTCGCGCGAGGCGTACGCCGCCGATCATCTGAGTGGCGACATCGCCTATTTGAAGTCCGCCACCGTGACGCCGGTGTCGCGGGCCTCCATAACGATGGGCGACACCGTCATGGTCGGCAGTGAAAGCACCATCGTCAGCGGCGCGAAGGACAAGCCGAGCACCGTGAGGAGTCGCGAGTTGCTCACGCTGAAGCAGCATGGAAAACAGTGGAAAATCACCGCCATCCAGTGGCAGTCCGTGGCGCAAAGCACCCCGCAGTGAACGGAGCCGCCCGATCGCCTTGGGTGAGGTTTGAAGATTTTTTGGCGGCGTCGTAGGACACGGACATGGCCTTTCTGCAGTACCGCCAAGCGCTGGAGCACACGCTTCGGGGTAACTCCCTGGGGCTTTCGCCGCAGGCGATCTCGCAAACCATCAGCTTCGCGCGGATCGTGCTGATCATTGGGCTGGTGTTTCTGCATTACGAGCAGTATCCCGACGTGAGCGCCAATCCGTTCTCGGGCATGGAGGCGTCGGGGCATCGGCTGGCCACCTTCGTCAACAGCTTCACGCTGTTCTTTTTTTTCAGCGTGGTGCCGCTGCTGAGCATGGTGTCGGGGTGGCTGTTCTACTCGTTCGACGCCGGCAACGCTTCGGCCAGCCTGCGTCACCGTATCGGTCGGCGGTTCACCTCGATTTACCTGCCAATGGTGTCGTGGAACGTGCTGTACCTGGCCGTGCTGGCCCTGCTGTTTGTGTGGAATCCGGCCTATCCGTTGCTGGGCCAGATGAACATCCGGCTCGGCCACGCCAGCGCGATGGATTTCGTCAACGCGATCTTCGGCATCACCGCCCATCCGGTCGGCTTCCAGTTCTGGTTCGTGCGCGATCTGTTCGTGACCGCGCTGGTGAGCCCGCTGCTCTGGCTTTCGCTCAAGCACACGCCGTATCTGGGCATGGCGTTTCTCGGGGTGGCGTGGATCATCGGCAGCGATCTGCTGATTTTTTTCCGTACCGACGTGGTGTTCTTCTTCTATCTGGGCGGATTCTTGCGCATCCGCCGCGTTCCACTGCACATCGGACGTACGACGAGCTGGTGGTTGCTGGTGGCTTACCTGGTGGTGGTCACGCTGCGCACCGTGGCGCCGCTGTTCATCGATCTCGGTGCGCATCGTCCCGAACTGCTCACCGCCGCTACCCGCTCGATGCGGCTGCTGGGCGTGCTCGCCTGCTGGGGCTGTTTTCAGCAGTGGGCGCAGACCCGCACGGGCGCAACCATCGCCCGGTTTGGCGGCTTGGCGTTTTTTCTCCATTCGGCGCATTACCCGCTGATCGCCGAGGTCAAGATTCTGCTGTGGCCACTGCTGCCCTCACATGCAGACGGGTGGCTGATCGCGCATTACGTGGCAAGCGTGGCGATTACCGTGGCCATCGGCATGTCCGTGGGGCTGCTGCTGGCACGCCGGCTGCCATCGGTGTTCGCGCTGATGAACGGCGGTCGGCCGGGAACCGGCCCGCAGGGCGCGCAAAAAAAGCTGGCGCCGACCAAGCAGGCGCATGCAGCACCGGCGGCTGGCCGGGCCATCGACACGGTGACGGCGCAGCCACCTTCGGCGGAGGATGCGCCCAACTCGTAGGCGGCACAGCCAATCGCTGTGCATTACATCTCCCTTTCAC
This sequence comes from Fulvimonas yonginensis, assembly GCF_037137055.1. Taxonomy (NCBI): domain Bacteria; kingdom Pseudomonadati; phylum Pseudomonadota; class Gammaproteobacteria; order Lysobacterales; family Rhodanobacteraceae; genus Fulvimonas; species Fulvimonas yonginensis. Next base: position 572,296 of record NZ_JBBBNY010000001.1, on the reverse strand, counting down.
TGCGTTTGAAGTGGACTATCGATGTGAACAATGTCGTTTCCCTGATTCTGGTTCTAGCGTGGTCGGCAGGTACTGCAGCGGCACTGCGATACCTGGGGTACGACCGCGCCGTCTCGTACTCGCAACAGGCGCCGTACATGGGCGGTGGGGAGGCAGAGACACATGCATGGCAGCGTTATCACCTGCGCTGCTATCCAATGCTGCTGCTGTTCATCGCCTTCGAGATGGAGATGATGTTCATGTACCCGTGGGCGGTGGTGTTCGTGGCCGAGGGCGGCAAGGCGCTCATGGAAATGGGCATGTTTTTGGTCATTCTCGCCGTCGGCCTCGTGTACGGCTGGCGCGAAGGGATTTTCCGGTGGCAATGAGCGCACGGCGCGCACTCGCTGCGGCCGCACCGGTGGCGGTGTTCGTCGCCGTGGGGGAAGGCACCAGCGATCGCGTCGACGATCTGTGCCTGCGCGCGGAAATCGAGCGCGTGGCGAGCCCACGTCACGCCAGCGTGCTGCTGGTGGCCGGTGGAGTACGAGAGCGAGACGTTGCATCCCTGCGCCGCCTGCACGATCAGTTGCCGCACCCGCGTGCCACGCTGTGCTGGGCCAGCGACATTCCCGCCCACTTCGGCACGCCACGCACGCTGCCGCCGCACGCCGCTCCCGTGCTGGCGTTGCGCGAGTTGTATCGGCAACTGTTGACCGGTGAGCACCCGTCCGAATCGGACCTGCTGCCGGATGAACCCCCCGCGCCATGGCGCGGTATCGGCGAATACGGCCAGGGCGGCAAGGGCATGATGGGTGGCACGCCGTACGGCCGGCCCATGCCGATGACCGACGACGACCTGCGCGACGGCCTCGCGCTCGATGTCTACACGCTGCGGCTGGGTCCGTTCATGCCGACGCTGCCGGCGGGCTTGGTGCTGACGCTCACTCTGCAGGGTGATGTGATTCAGCACGCGCGCATGGAAAGCCCGCCGCTGTGGCCGGCACCGCCTTCGTCACCGCACGCTGCGCACGCTGCCGCTGTCAGACAGGTCGAACCACTCGATGAGTCGTCAATCCTGCACAAACAGGGATCCAGTGCCGCAGCCTCCGAAAGCTCCAAGCTCGGTGATTCCGGCGCGACCGGCTCCTCGGCGGGGCAGAGTGGCCAGGATGACAACCGCTATACGCCCGGCATTGCGCGGACGCTTGCTCACCGCGAACACCAACGCGCCGCGCAGCATTTGCGCGGCGTGGCGAGAATGCTCGCGGTGCTTGAGCTGGCCCCGCTAGCCGAGCGCTGCCGGCGAATGGCGTGCGCCATCCAGCACGGCGATAGCGTTCCGATCGCGCCACTGCGCAAGGCGCTGGTGCGAAGCGGGGCGTTCGCCGCGATTCCCGCGGGGCTGGGCCAGCTCGATCCACCAATGGCGCAGGCCTTGGGCGGCGCGGCGCTGCGTGCGGCCGGCGACGCCGTGGATGAGCGGCTGCACGATCGGGCTTACCGCGAACTGGACTTTCGTGTGCTCACACAACGCGATGGCGACGTCCGCGCGCGTTTGCATCAATGGCTGGACGAGGCCGAACAATCCATGCACTTGGCGAGCCGCGCCGGCGATCTTGCACCCGCCGCGGCATCGCACGCGGATGAGCGGGATGTTGGGCATGATCCGCTGCCGGCCGATGACGCGGTAAACATGCCAGCACCCAACCATGACGCTTTCGCCACCCTGCTGTGCGGCCTGGAGTGGAACGAGGCGATGCTGGTGATCAACAGTTTTGATGTAGCCGCGCTGCGCCGCATGTATCGCCCGCCCAAGGATTCGCCAGAGGAAGCCGGCGCCACCCATCACGGGCACGCAATGTGAGCGCGCTGATGCCCTGGCTCGGCACGCTGGTGCTGCTGGGTGGCAGCGTCGTTTTTGTTGCCGTGATCGATTCGCTGGCATTCGCGCTCATCGCGCAGCGACCGCCGGTCAACCTCATGCGCGACGCGCTGCTGGCACCATGGCGCGCCGTCGCCGTGAGCCTCGTGCGCCAGCAAAACCGCACCGAGCATCCGGATCGCCTCAACTGGGCGCTCGCGCCGGCGTTGTACCTGGCGCTGGCCGGTATCGGGCTGGCGGTGGTGCCGCTGGCGCCGGGCGTCGCGGTGATCGATTCGTCCGCCAGCGTGGTGCTGTGGGGCGCGGTGGAGACGCTGACCGTGATCGCAGTGTTCCTGCACGGCTGGTCGGCCAACGCGCCGCTGCCGCTGATCGGCGCGTATCGCTATGCCGCGATGGGCCTGCCGATCATGCTGCTGTCGATGTTCGTGCTGATCGGCACCGCGCTGCCGGCGCAGTCGCTATCGGTGGCAGATATCGTGGCGTCCCAGCACGACGTGTGGAACGTGTTGCGCCAGCCGCTGGGGTTGTTGCTGTTTCTCTTGCTCGGGCTGTCGCTGAGCCTGCGCGGACCATTCGACTACGCCGACTCGGCGGACCTGGCCGGCGGCACCGCCAGCGAAGTTTCCGGCGCCGCGCGGCTGACCTGGCAGCTGGCGCGCCACGCGATGCTGGTGGCGTTCGCGGCGATGGCGAGCTCCGCATTTCTGGGCGGCTATCTGGGTCCCGTGCGGGCCGGCCCGTGGTGGCTGGCGCTGAAGATGCTGGTGCTGATCACGCTGCTGGTCGGTGCCGGCCACAGCCTAGCGCGGCTGCCACCGTCGCGCATGCTCACCGTGCTGTGGACGGTACTGCTGCCGCTGTCCTTCCTGGACCTGGCGCTGGCCGGCGTGGTGGCGTTGTGGTGAGCGGCACCGACCTGGCGTTCTGGACGCTGGCGGCGATCGCCATCGTCAGCGGCTGGCGCGTGTTCCGCACCGACTCGATGGTGCGCTCGGCGTTCCTGCTGCTGATCTCCTTCATCGCCGTCGGGCTGATCATGCTGCTGCTGCGCGCGCCGTATCTGGGCGTGGCCACGATCTTCATGATGGGCGTGGAGATGATGGTGATGGCGCTGTTCATGGTGATGTTCATGATGAACCCGGCCGGGCTCAACCCGATGAACATGGTGCATCAGGAACGTTTCGCGGTCGTCGCCGGGGTGCTCGCGTTTGCCGGGCTGGCGGCAGCGGTGTGGCTGACCGATCTGCCGCAGCACCCGCTCGCCGCTGGCCGGCCGGTGATCCGCGAGCTGGGGATGGAACTGCTCGGCCGCTCGATGTTGATCTTCGAGACCGCCGGGGTGACGCTGCTGGCGACGATGATCGGCACGGTGGTGCTGTCCAGCCGCAGCGGCCGTTTCGGCCCGGCTGATGCCGGCTCGCTGCCGCCGCCACTGACGCCCGACGGGGTACCGGCGGGGCGCATGCCGGAGAAACGCAGCGGCGGCCATGGCGGGCACGGCGGGCACGCACCTGCGGCGGCGCCTGTAACGGCCGGCGAGCCGGCGCACGGGCATGCAAACGACCACCCGCACCAACCACCGGAGCATCACGCATGAGCCTCCAAGCGATCCTCCTGGTCGCTGCTGCGCTGATCGGCCTGGGCCTGTACGGCGCGCTGTCGCAAAAATCCTTCGTGATGCTGCTGATGGGGCTGGAGCTGATGCTCAACGGCGTGCTGTTGATCGTGGTCGGCTGCTGGTCGGACAGTGCCGGCGGCGACCCCAAGGGCCAGTTGCTGGCGATCATCGTGATGGCGGTGATGGCGGTCGACATGGCGATCGGTTTCGCGCTGGTGACGGCGGTCTACCGCAAGCGTCAGGTCGACGTGATCGAGGGCCTAACGACGATGAAGCACTGATGCTTTGGATGCTGGCTCTGCTGCCGATGCTCGCGGGGGCCGCGCTGTTCGCAGCCGGCTCGGAACGGCGCGGCTGGCTGGCGCTGGTGGCCGGCGCCACCATGGCGGCGATGGTGTTGCTGGTCACGTTTGCCGCGGCCGGAAGCTGGCAGGGCAAGCTGTTGTGGAGCCCGCTGCTCGTTCTGCATGTCGCGCTGACGCCGTTGTCGGCGGCGGTGGCGCTGCTGGTGCCGGCCGTCGCCCTGCCGGTACTGGCGTACGCGGCGTTCCACGAAGAGCGTCCTGGTTTGCGCCGGCTGCTGGCGCTGCTGCTGTTGTTCGTCGGCGCGATGGAGTTGCTGGTGATCGCCGCCGATCTGCTGACCCTGCTGATCGGCTGGGAACTGGTCGGCGCCTGCTCGTGGGCGCTGATCGCGCACCAGTGGCGCGATGCCAGCCGCCCCGCTTCGGGCCTGTACGCGTTCGTGATGACGCGCTTGGGCGATCTGGGCATGTTCCTGGCGGCAATGGCCGCGTTTGCCGGCAGCGGATCGTTCGCCTACGCCGACCTGGCGCAGTTGCACGGTTTGCCGCTGGCGCTGCTGACGTTCGGGCTGCTGCTGTCGGCGGCGTCGAAATCCGGCCAACTGCCGTTCTCGCCGTGGCTGTTTCGCGCCATGGCTGGGCCTACCTCGGTCTCGGCCCTGCTGCATGCGGCCACCATGGTCGCCGCTGGCGCCTACCTCCTCGCGCGGCTGCAACCGGAGTTGAGCCGTGTGGCGTGGTTTGGCCCGGCAACGATCGCGATCGGCCTGACCACCGCGCTCGCCGGCGGTGCGGTAGCCATCGTGCAGAGTCACGCCAAGAAGTTACTGGCTGCTTCCACCTCGGCCCACTTCGGCCTGATGTTCATCGCGGTGGGCGCGGGCTACCCCGCGGTTGCCGTGGCGCATCTGGTCGCGCATGCCTGCTTCAAGGCGCCGCTGTTTCTCGCCGCCGGCATCGCCGGTCAACGGATAGACGGCTATACGCTTGCGCGCATGCGGCTGGGTCGCACCTTGCCGTGGGTGGCAACGATGAATGGGGTGGCCGCGCTGGCGCTGGCCGGCGTGCCGCCGCTGGGCGCGGCCTGGACCAAGGAGGCGATTGCCGCGGCCGGCGGACAGATCAGCCCGTGGCTGGCGGCAGCGGTGTTGCTGGCCGGCGGCTTGAGCGCGGTGTACGCGGCGCGCTTCCAGGGCCTAGCCTTCGGTTTCGGCGCTCGGCCGGTGCAGGCAGAGCCGCCACATCGCATCGAGCGCATGGCGATCGGCCTCCTTGCGCTGGTCACGCTCGTGCTGTCGCTGCTGTGGCTACCGCGCATACGGGCCGCGCTGGGCGAGCTGCTGGGTGTGGCGTGGCCGGCATCGGATGCGCTGGCGCTGGCGGCATCGCTGCTGCTGGCGGCGCTGGGTCTGGCGACCGGCTACCTGCTGGTCCGGCGTCATCCGATGCTAGGCCAGGCTGGAGCGCCGGCCGCCGTGGCTGACTGGTGCAACCTGCCGACACTGCTGCGCGTGAGCGTATCCATGCCGGTGCTGCTGCTGGCCAGCGCCGCCGCGCGCGCGGACGACGCGCTGATCGACGCCGCACCGCGTGCTGTCGCCTGGCTCGGGCGCCGCACGGCAACACGTATCGCGCGTGACGACGATGCCGTCGTCGATCGTGGCGTGCGCGCGACCGAAACATTCACTACGGCGCTGGCGGTGTTCGGTCGTCGCCTTGGCGAACGCATTGCCGACGGCCTGCCGGAGGGTGCCGCCGCGCTGGTGGGCCTCGGCGGCCTCGACGCGCGGCGGTTGCAAACCGGGTTGTCGCAGCACTACGTGGCGATGCTCGCGATCGGCGGCGCGCTGTTGACCGTGATCCTTCTGTTGGGGAGCTGACATGTTGACTTTGGCCATCCTCGTTCCGCTGCTAGGCGCTTTCGCGCTGCTGTTCCTGCCGAACGCCTCCGAGCAAACGACGCGGCGGATTGCCATCGGCGTGGCCGCGGTGCCTCTGGTGCTGTTGCTGATTGTGTGGGCCCGCTTCGACACCGGCGCCGGCGCAGCGGCGTTCCAGCAGGTGGCCACGGTGCCTTGGATTCCGTCGCTGGGCGTGGCGTGGCGGGTCGGTATCGACGGCATCGCACTGGCGATCTCGGCCATGAGCGCCGTGCTGTTTCTGGCGGCGATTGCCTGGCCGGCCGAAACCAAGCAGCGGGCGCGCGCCTATTACGCGTGGTTCCTGTTTCTCGAGGCGGTCTCGCTGGGCGTGTTTATGGCGCTGGACCTGCTTCTGTTCTACGTATTTTTTGACCTGAGCCTGGTCGGCATGTATTTCCTGATTGGCCGCTGGGGCCATGACGACGCCCCGCGCGCGGCGCTCAAGTTCTTCGTCTACACGTTCGCCGGATCGCTGGCGATCCTGCTGGCGATCCTGGGCCTGTCCCTCGGCAGCGGATCGCTGACCTTCGACATGCGCGAGCTGATCGCGCGGCAGCCGCTGGCCGGCATGGATGTGCGCAGCGCACTGGTGCTGCTCGGCTTCGTGTTCGGCTTCGGCATCAAGACGCCGCTGTTTCCGCTGCACACCTGGCTGCCGCCCGCGCACGTCAATGCGCCCGGGCCGGTGTCGGCGATCCTGGCCGGCGTGCTGCTGAAGATGGGCGTGTACGGTCTGATCCGCATTCCGTTCTCGATGATGAGCGCCACGTTCGCCCGCTACGCGCTGCCGCTGGGCATCCTGGCGGTGATTTCGATCCTGTGGGGATCGCTGGTGGCGCTGGGCCAGCAAGACCTGAAACGGCGCATTGCCTACACCTCGGTCAATCACATGGGCTACGCCGTGCTCGGCGTAGCCGCGGCCGGCGCGGTGGCCGGCAGCGACGCGGGACGCCTGCTTGCACTGACCGGCGCGGTGGTTGAAATGGTTGCGCACGGGTTGATCACCGGGGCGCTTTTTCTGATCACCGCGGTGTTCTGGCAGCGCGCGCGCGAGTACGACATGGATGCCTACGGCGGGCTGGCGCAGGTGGCACCGCGACTGACCGCGGCGGCGACGGTGGCGGCGTTCGCCAGCCTCGGCCTGCCGGGGCTGGCCGGCTTCGTGGCCGAGTTCCAGATCTTTGCCGGCACCTTCGCCAGCTACCCATGGCTGGCCGCGATCGGCCTGCTCGGCATCCTGATCACCGCGGCGCTGTTCCTGCAGATGCTGCAGCGGCTGTTCTTCGGCGCCATGCCCGCGCGCTGGGCGGACTTCGCCGACTTGCGCGTGCGCGAGCTCGTGCCGCTGGGCGCATTGTTGCTGCTGGTGGTGGCGATCGGCGTCTATCCTCATGAGCTGCTGGCGGTCATCGACAGTGCCACGGCGACGCTGGTGCGGAGTCGCTGACGATGCCGCTCGGCGACGTCCTGCCCGAAATCGCCGTTCTGGTGACGGCGGTGATAGGCCTGCTTCTGGCCTCGTTCGCGCCGATGCGGCGGCAGTGGCTGGGCGCGCCGCTGGCCCTGATTGGACTGGCGCTGGCCGGCGTGCTGTGCGCGATGCAATGGAGCGGCCAGCCACGGCTGACCTTTTCCGGCACCTGGGCGCTGGACGGCGCCAGCATCGCGGCGCGCCTGATCATTCTGGCGGCGACCGCCATCGCCGTATTGCTTGCTCCAGAATGGTTCCGCCACGAACGCCGGCACGGCGAGTACTACTCGATGCTGCTGCTGTCCGCGCTGGGCGCGATGGCGATGGCCGGCGCCGCCGATACGCTGCAGCTGGTAATGGGCGTGCTGCTGTCGTCGGTGACCGGCTACACGCTGGCCGCCTGGCATCGCGACTGGGCGTTGTCGGTGGAGGCCGGCATGAAGTATTTCCTGATCGGCGCGTTCGCCAACACGCTCCTGATGCTCGGCGTCGCGCTGCTGTTCGGGCTGCTGGGGCGCACCGGTTATCAGGACATGGCAGTGGCGTTGACGCACGCGGCGGCATCGCCGCTGTTGCTGCTCGCGCTGGCCTTGGTGGTGATCGGCGTGGCCTTCGAGCTCGGCGCGGTGCCGGTGCATACCTGGCTGCCCGACGTGGCCGAAGGCGCGCCGGCACCGGCAGCGGCGTTTCTCACCGTGGTGCCGAAGATCGGCGCCGCACTGGCGCTGGCGCGGCTGCTGCATGTGTTTCCGACCGATGCCATCGGCTGGCGCCCGCTTCTGGCGGCGATAGCGGTGGCGACGATGACGCTGGGCAACCTGGCTGCGCTGTGGCAAACCGATTTGCGCCGGCTGCTCGGCTGGTCGTCGGTGTCGCAGGCCGGCTATGCACTGATGGCGGTCACCGTGATCGGTGCAAGCGGGCAAGCGATGCCCGCCTTGCTTTTCTTCCTGGCCGGCTACGCCGCCGCGAACCTGACCGCTTTCGCCGTAGTGGTGCAGTTGCGCGGGCGCACGGAGCTGGCGGACTACAGTGGGCTTGCGCATCATCGCCCGCTGCTGGCGGCAGGATTGACCTTGAGCCTGCTCTCGCTCGTCGGCATCCCGCCGCTGGCCGGCTTCGTCGGCAAGCTCACGCTGTTTCTTGCCACCATCGATGCGGGCTATGCCTGGCTGGCCGTCGTGGCGATCCTCAACACGGTGGTGTCGTTGTTCTACTACCTTCGCGCGATTGCACCGATTTACTTCCATGAAAGGAAAGCCGCGCCCCAGCTTCTTGGCAACTGGGCAGGCAGCGGGGTCATCGCTGGTGTTGTGGCGGTACTGGTCCTGGGGCTGCTCGCGCAGGCGCTACTAGGACACTGGGAGCCTATGGCGCTGCCATGGTGAAGTGGCCAGACCTACCTGATCACGCATGAGTCGCGCTGATCGCACGGGACGTTGTTTTGCGAAGACTAACCTCGGCGCTGGTTTACTCAGCGCTCAACAGTCACGGCGCGTTTAGCACTGGCTGGCACTACCGTTGATGCGCCCCGCATCGGATGCCCTTGCCCCAGCAAGTCGACGAGCCTTGTCGCTGCCCACACCTCGGTTGGCTTACTGTGAGAGGAGAAATGGCTATACTGAAAAAATGATAACGAGTCGCATTTACAATTTCTTGCGCAATGCGGGCCTTGCGGTTGCTCTACTTTGGGGCTTCTCCTCGTTCGCCCAAGACGCGCCGGCGAGCGTGCCCCAGACGTGGCAGATGCTCGACTACCTCGCGATCGATTACGCCGGTGCGGTACGCGATGGCGCAGTGATAAGCGCCTCCGAGTACGCCGAGATGCGTGAGTTCGCGGCCACGGCGCGTAAGCGCATTCAAGCACTCCCACCCACCGTCACCTCATCATCGCTGGCCGAGCAGGCGAACCACCTGGTGGCCGCCATCGACGCGAAAGCCACGCCGACTACCGTCGCCCAGCAAGCTCATGCTCTTGCCGACGGATTGTTGCAGGCTTATCCCATCCCCACAGCGCCGACACAGGCTCCGGACCTGGCGCGCGGCGCGGCGCTGTACCAACAAAACTGCGCTGCTTGCCATGGCTCAACGGGACGAGGAGACGGCCCGGCAGGGCTTTCGCTTGATCCACGCCCGGTGGACTTCACCAACCAGGCCCGGGCCGATCAACGAAGTGCGCTGTCGCTATACGAGGTCATCAGCCAAGGGGTTGCCGGCACACCCATGGCCAGCTATGCGAAGCAACTATCCCTGGCTGATCGATGGGCGTTGGCCTACTACGTAGGCTCCCTTGCCTACGGCGCCGAAGCGACGACCGGTGCGCACGCCTGGCAGCAGGACGCTGCAGCACGCATGCAGATTGCGAGCCTGCAGGATCTGACGCAGGCGCGGGTTGCCGCGTTGACGCCGGCCCTTGGAACCGAGCGTGCTCGCGCCATCCTCGGTTACCTGCGCTCCCACCCGGCGGGCATCGAAGAGGCGCCGCAAGGCCTCGCACTGGCGCGTGGGCGGCTGGCGGCAAGCGTCACGGCCTATCGCTCGGGGGAGCGCTCAGAGGCCGCCAAACTGGCGCTCTCGGCCTACCTCGATGGCGTGGAACCGGTCGAGCCGCAGCTCAATGCACGTGACAACGCGCTGCGCGCAACGCTTGAAACGGCGATGGGGGCCTACCGGACCGCCCTGACCAGCGGCAAGCCTCAGACGGAGATAGCCCAGCAGGCCGATCAGATCGACGCATTGCTGGTCAAAGCTCAAGCAGCTATCAGCACCACGGCCGACGACCCCGTCGCCACCTTCCTCGGCGCCTTCACGATTCTGGTCCGCGAGGGACTGGAGGCGATGCTGGTCGTGGTGGCCTTGCTGGCCTTTCTGCGCAAGGCCGAGCGGCTTCAGGCAGTCCGGTACGTACATGCAGGCTGGGCACTGGCCCTGGTGGCTGGCGGCATCACATGGGCGCTGGCGAGCTATGCGATCTCGATCAGCGGCGCGGGCCGTGAGTTGACCGAGGGGCTGTCGTCCTTGTTCGCTGCCGTCGTCCTGCTCAGTGTCGGCCTCTGGATGCACCAGAAGAGTATCGGCGGACGATGGCAGAGCTACCTGAAGGAGAAAATGGCCGCAGCGCTCAACCAGCGATCGGCGTGGTTCCTGTTCGGCTTGGCGTTCATCTCGGTGTATCGGGAGGTCTTCGAGACGATCCTGTTTTATGCCGCTCTATGGAGTGAGGGCCAGGAAGCCTGGCTGCTCGGCGGCATTGCTGCGGGCGCTGGCGTCCTAGTTGTGATCGCTTGGGTCTTGCTCCGCACCAGTCGGCGCCTGCCACTGGCGCACTTTTTTACCGCGAGTTCCGCACTGATCGCGATACTGGCCATCGTACTCACGGGCAAAGGGGTTGCTGCATTGCAGGAAGCGGGCTGGCTGGCGGTGAGCCCGGCGCCGGTACCGCATGTGGAGCTCCTGGGTATTTTTCCAACGTGGCAGTCGGTGCTGTCTCAGGTCGCCATCGTCCTGATTCTGGGTTTGGGTTTTGCAATCAACGCGTGGCGTAGCCGTATGCCCACGACGCAAGCCGGCAACGTGCTTGTCGAAAAACCGGAGGTCGACCAATGAGTGATTGTGGATGCCACGCCGAGGCCACCAACGAAGCAGAGCGCCGCATTCTGCGTATTGCACTTGCGCTCAATGCCACGATGTTCGTCGTTGGATTGATCGCCGGGCTGGCGGCGCAGTCGATGGGGTTGATTGCCGACTCGCTGGACATGCTGGCCGATGCCTGTGCCTATGCGATAGGACTGCTCGCCTGGACCCGTGACGCCCGCTTCAAGGCCATTGCCGCGCGATCAAGCGGTACGCTGCTTTTGCTTCTGGGGCTGGGCGCCCTGGCAGGAGTGGCATGGCGCTTCATGGCGGGTAGCGCACCGGAAGGCCTTTGGATGATGGCGATCGCGTTGGTGGCGCTGGTGGTCAACACCACGGTCCTGCGGCTGCTGGGACGGTTTCGCCGTGGCGAAGTCCACCTCCGGGCCACCTGGCTGTTCACCCGGGTGGACGTGATTGCCAACCTGGCGGTGATCGCGTCGGGCGTGCTTGTCCTGATTCTGCACAGCGCGGTTCCCGACTTGCTGATCGGCGCCGGCATCGCGGTATTCATCCTCAAGGAGGCGGTCGGCATCCTGCGAGAGGCACGTGAGGCGGCTTCACACGCTGAGCAGCTTCCGCAATGACGCCTTCGTTGCATGACTTAGCCGCTGCCGCTTATGGGGCGGACGTGTGGCTCTTCCGGCATATCCATCCTGCTCAGAGGCCGTCTATGACCATGGCCCGGTTCGCGCGCGTCCTGGCCGATGCTCCCTTGCTGGCTGGCATGGCACTCTTAGGTTTGATGGGGGCGATGCCGCGTCGGTGGCCTCGCCGGATAGTCGTCGACGCGACGCTTGCCATCGCCGGAGCGCTGGTAATGAACCTTGGGCTGGCCTTGCTGTGGCCACGCGCCCGCCCGTTCGTTGCGGGAGTCGGACAAGCATGGATGACGCATGCAGCCACGGGAAGCTTTCCCAGCGACCACTTGACCGCTCAATGGACATTGGCCGGGATTTTGTTACTGCAGCGCTCTACGTATCGATGGGGCGTGGCCGTGGCCCTGCTTGGCTTGCCCATGGCCTGGGCAAGAATCTACCTTGGAGTGCACTATCCCGGGGACATGCTCGGTGCACTATGGGTCAGCACAATGGCCACGCTGACCTTGACGTTGCTGCGCTCACAACGAAGCATGGGCGTAGCTCCATGGGCTTCGGACAGATCGCAGGCAAGGCAAGAGACATGTGCGAAGGCAATAACCAGACCAGGTGAATGAGCAGATGAACCCCTGGCGCCAGAATCGACAAATCACCGGCCGCTGGTAATCATGCGCAGCGCCCTGCGGAGCCGCAGCACGCCACGGCCGACTCGGGCGCCTCGTTTGTGGGCATGACGACGTTGACTGTCGGCACCTCGACGACCGCTGCGGCCGCGGCCAATGCCTTGGCTTGGACGGCTCCCTTGCGCTCGCTATAGCGGCTCACCAGGTAATCGGAACGGTCGCGCACCATCAACGTGAACTTGAACAGCTCCTCCATTACATCGACGACGCGGTCGTAGTACGGCGACGGCTTCATGCGGCCGCTTTCGTCGAACTCCTGCCATGCCTTGGCGACCGATGATTGGTTGGGGATGGCCACCATGCGCATCCAGCGGCCGAGCACCCGCAAGGTGTTGACCACGTTGAACGACTGCGAGCCACCACAGACCTGCATCACGGCCAGCGTGCGGCCTTGGGTCGGGCGCACGCTCCCGTCCTCCAGCGGCAGCCAGTCGATCTGGTTCTTGAACACGCCGGTGACGGTGCCGTGCCGTTCGGGGCTGACCCAAACCTGGCCCTCGGACCAGAGCGAAAGCGCGCGCAGTTCCTGCACCTTGGGATGCGACGCGGGCACGCCGTCCAGCACCGGCAGTTCATGGGGGTCGAAGACGCGGGTCTCGGCACCCAGCTGACGCAGGATGCGTTCGGCCTCAAGCGCGAGCTTGCGGCTGAAGGATTGCGGCCGCAGCGACCCGTAGAGGATTAGGATGCGCGGCGCATGGTCCGCCCCGGATGGCAAGGCCAGCTTCTCCAGCGTGGGGTAATCCAGCGCCTCGGCGGTGACGTGGGGCAGATCCTCAAGCGACATGGACAAAGATCCGATTGTGTTTGTTCAACAATTCTAGCAATATCGAATTATGGAAACCAAGTCTGCCGTGGTTCTGCTAGCCGGCCTAGCCCAGGAGAGCCGGTTGAGCATCTTTCGCTATCTAGTCACCTGCGGACCGGACGGGGCCGTGGTCGGCGCCATTGGCGAGCACGTGGGACTCGGTGGCTCGACCCTGTCGTTCCACCTCAAAGGGCTGGTGCATGCGGGTCTGGCCGAATCTTTTTCGGAAGGCCGCTACGTCCGCTACCGCGCCGACTTCGAAACCATGCAGCACCTGATCGACTACCTCACCGCTCACTGCTGTGCGGGACAGCCGGCCCAGTGCGGTCTCGTGCGTGCCTGATCCTTTTCCTCACGAGACTTCGCCATGCACCCGTGTCGCGTCCTCTTCATCTGCACCGGCAATTCCGCCCGGAGCATCCTGTCGGAAGCCACCCTCAACCACCTGGGCAAGGGCCGGTTCGTTGCCCTTAGCGCCGGCAGCAAGCCCACCGGCCAGGTGAATCCCTATGCACTGGAGCAGCTGGCCGGCGCTGGCATGCCCATCGATGGCCTGTCGAGCAAGTCCTGGGACGAGTTCGTGGGCGAGCAGGCGCCACCGTTGGATATCGCCATCACGGTGTGCGACGCCGCGGCCAGCGAGCCGTGCCCGGTGCTCTTTGGCGATTTCGTGCGCACCCATTGGGGTTTGCCCGATCCGGCTGCAGCCGAAGGCAGCCCTGCCGCGATTCGCGCAGCATTTCACCAGGCGCACGCGGTGATCACCCGCCGGATCATGGCGCTGCTCAACCTGCCGGTCGAAACCCTGAGCCCCAAAGAGCTGAAGTCTGCGCTGGATGGTATCGGGGCGCTGACGGGTGACGGCGGCAGCGAGGCTGCGGCATGAGCCAGGTTGCCACGATCGACCAGGCGCCGGCCGAGGCACCGGGGATCGGCTTCTTCGAGCGCTACCTCACACTGTGGGTGGCCTCGTGCATCATTACGGGCACCCTTCTCGGCCATCTGCTGCCTGGCACGTTCGAGGCCATCGGGCACATGGAAATCGCCCAGGTCAACCTGCCCGTAGCCGGCCTCATCTGGTTGATGATCATCCCAATGCTTCTGAAGATCGACTTCGGCGCCCTGGCGGACGTGCGTCGTCAATGGAAGGGCATCGGCGTGACGCTGTTCGTCAACTGGGCGGTGAAGCCGTTTTCGATGGCCCTGCTGGGCTGGATTTTCGTGCGCCACGTGTTCGCCGCCTATCTGCCGGCCGGGCAGCTCGACTCCTACATCGCCGGCCTGATCCTGTTGGCGGCTGCGCCATGCACCGCCATGGTTTTCGTCTGGAGCAACCTGTGCAACGGCGAGCCCAACTTCACGCTGAGCCAGGTCGCGCTCAACGACGCCATCATGGTGGTCGCGTTCGCGCCCATCGTGGCGCTGCTGCTGGGCCTCTCCTCGATCACCGTGCCATGGAACACGCTGTTGCTGTCGGTCTTGCTCTACATCGTGGTGCCGGTGGCGATCAGCCTCGCCTTGCGGCGGACTCTGCTGGCCCGTGGCGGCATGGCTAGATTGCAGGCGGTGCTGCGCCGTCTCGGTCCGGTGTCGCTGCTCGCACTGCTGGCCACGCTGGTGCTGTTGTTCGGTTTCCAAGGACAACAAATCCTGGCGCAGCCAGCGGTCATCGCGATGTTGGCGGTCCCCATCCTGATCCAGGTGTATTTCAACGCCGGCCTGGCGTACTGGCTCAACCGGCAGCTCGGCGTGCCGCACTGCGTGGGCGGTCCCTCTGCACTGATCGGCGCCAGTAACTTCTTCGAGCTGGCCGTGGCCGCGGCCGTGGGCCTGTTTGGCGTGCATTCCGGGGCCGCCCTGGCTACCGTCGTCGGCGTGCTGATCGAAGTGCCGGTCATGCTTTCCGTCGTGCGCATCGTCAATCGATCGCGCGGCTGGTACGAGGCCCGGGGCTGACCGGGTGGCGGGAGGTGGCGCCGCCGGCAGAATCGAAGGCGGCCTTCATCACGCGCTCCCGTGAGGGCTCAGCATGCCGGGATCAAGCCGTGAATTCTCGTGCTGGTTGATCCCAGGAACGCGACTGGACAACAAGCGACGTGTGCCATGAATGGGTGGCATGCGCTTGCTTTTCAGGTTCAGGCATCTGCGGCCTGGCTGCGTCAATCGGTGCGATGTCGACGTGATAGCATTTGACGTATGCGCCGCACGCATACCTTCCACCCCCGTCTTCGTCGCCGCCTCACCTGGCTGGTGATGCTGGCACTCCTGTGGCAACAGGTAGCACTGGCGGCGTATGCCTGTGGGATCGCGCCGCCAGAGCATGCGGCGACTGCCGTATCCGTCTCCAAGGGGACGGGCATGGGCATGGACGACACCTGTGCGCAGGGGATGGTGCAAGCGCCATCAACCAAGCACCCCCTCTGCCAGGCGCATTGCCAACCTGACCGTACCACCCAGCCGGATGCGCGAGCAGGCACGGTCCCGCCAAGTCTGTTTGCAGCCTTGCCAGCAGTCTCGCCATCGCTACGCCTGGTGCAAGTCACTACCAGAGCGCCCGAGCGACTCGAACGCTTGCGAGCGCCGCCACCACCGGTTTCCCTCCTGTTCTGTTCGCTCCTGATCTAGGCCGCAGCTGACCCGTGCTGCGTGCTCGTGCCGTGTGCGCGAGACATCCTCGATCCCAAGGAGTGCTTCTCCATGCTTCCCCTATCCCTTGCCCGACGCACGGTTGCGTCGGGTCTGGCCGTTGCCCTTGCGTGGGCGACGGTCTCGGCTGCATATGCCGCCGAACGCCCGCTTTCACTGGAAGACGCGATTGCTCGCGGCCTCCAGCAGGCACCGCTGCTCGATGCCCACCATGCACACATCACGGCCATGCAGGAGGAACTGGCGCGCGCAGGGCGCTTGCCCGATCCGACGCTGAGCGTTGGGCTATCGAACTATCCGGTCACCGATCCGGGCGCCTTCAGCCTTCACTCGGACACGATGACCATGCGCACGATTGGCATCACCCAGGCCATTCCCTCGCATGCCGCACGCGATGCCGAACGCGCGCTGGCCCAGGCGCGCGAGAGCGACGCGATGGCCGAACACGCTGCGACGGTGCAGAGGGTGCAGGAAGGCGTCGCCGACGCGTGGATCGGTTTGTGGGCGGCCGAACAAGAAATGGCGCTGCTACGCGATCTGCGCCAGGAAGGCGAATTGGCCGTGCAACTGACGCAGGCCCGCTTGCGCGGCGGCGAAGGCAGCGCCGCCGACGCGCTGGCAGCGCGCGCGGCGGTCGACACGCTCGACAACCAGCTTGAACAGGCATCCGCCGATCTTGCTTCCGCCCAGGCCGGGCTGCTTCGGTGGCTACCGGATGCCGCTGAGGTAACGCTCGCCGATGCGCCCGACTTCGGCACATTGCCGTTCGATCAACGGCTGCTGTACCAGACCATCGACCGGCAGGCGCCCATGCAGCAATGGGCGACCCGCGAACGGGTCGCCCAGGCCGACCTGGAACAGGCGCGCGCAGCGAAACACCCGGACTGGAGCGTGAGCCTGATGTACGGCAAGCGCGCGCCCTACCTTTCGGACATGGTGTCGCTGCAGGTTGGCGTGAGCCTGCCGCTGTTCACCCGCAACCGGCAAGATCGCGGCATCAGCGCCAAACAGGCGCAATCGGATGCCGTGCAGTTCCAGCATGAAGATGCGCGGCGGGTGCAGCGCGAGACCCTGGCACGGACACTCGCCGCTTGGCAGGGATGGAGCCAACAGATCGTCCGCGATGACGAAAGCCTGCTCCCGTTGGCGCGCGATCGTGCGCGCACGGCGTTGGCTTCCTACCGCGGTGGCGGCGCTTTGCAGCCGTGGCTGGACGCGCGTCGCGACGAAATCGAGTTGCGGCTTACCTACGTCCGGGCATTGGCCCAACGCGCCCAGCTGTGGGCATCGCTTGCCTATCTGTTGCCCCGCCAGGAGGTTTCTCCATGACGCCCGTGAATACGAATCCCGTGCCGCGGTCGCGCGCAAAGCACCTCCTGCTTGTCTTGGCACTGATCGCAGTCGGGGCCGCGCTGGTTGCGATCGGCTACCTGAGCGGTCGTTCGCAGACGACACACCAGGCAATGACGAAGGCATTTACGAAAAAGCCGGCCAAGGAGGACCGCAAGATCCTGTACTGGTACGACACCATGGTGCCGCAGCAGCATTTCGACCACCCAGGGCTCTCGCCGATGGGCATGCAGATGGTGCCCAAGTACGCCGATGAGGGGAGCACCGACAAGGGCGTAGTGCACATCGACCCGGCCACCGTGCAAAACCTCGGGGTGCGCACCGCTAAGGTAGAACGGCGCACGCTGGCCGATGCCATCGAGGTACCCGGCACGGTCAGTTGGGACCTGCGCCAGGCTACAACGCTGAGCGCTCGTGTCGATGCCGTCGTGCAGAAGCTACACATCAAGGCCCCCTACACGCGCGTAACCAAGGGTGAGCCACTGGCCGAGCTGCTCGCGCCTCAGTGGAACAGCGCCCTTGCCGAGTACCGCGCTTTGCAACAGGCGACATCGGCCGACGCCAGGGCGCTACGCGATGCCGCGCGCGCCCGGCTGCGCGTACTGGGCTTGAGCGATGCGGATGTACGTTCGGCCTTGCATGGCAACGATGGGACGATCACGCTGCACGCGCCGCAGGACGGCGTCGTCGCCACCCTGGACGTGCGCGAGGGCCAGCGTGTGGGCGCCGGCCAGACGCTGATGACGCTCAATGGCCTGGCCACCGTGTGGATCGAGGCGGCCCTGCCACAAGGCGTGGCCGGCACCGTGCGAGCCGGCACGCCAGTCACCGTCACCCTGGATGCGGTGCCCGGACGCAGCTTCGACGGCGAAGTGGAAACGCTGCTGCCGGACGTGGACAACGCCACCCGCACGCAGCGGGCACGCATCGTGATCGACAACGCCGATGACGCATTAAGCCCTGGCATGTTCGCCACGGTGCACCTCAAGCCCGCCGAGGGTGAAGCACACCCGGTGGTGCCGGACGAGGCCTTGATCGCCGCCGGCATCGACAACCGGGTCATCCTGGCGGAAGGGAACGGGCGTTTCCGCGCCATGCCCGTGCGTACCGGGCGTTCGGCAGGCGGTCTCACCGAGATCGTCGCCGGCCTGCACGGCGGCGAGCAGGTGGTTGTCTCGGGGCAATTCCTGATCGATTCCGAAGCGAGCCTGTCCGGTGCGCTGGAGCGGCTGGATGGCGAAGCGAAGCCGGCACCCGCCACCAGTGCCGCGATGTCCGGCATGCCGATGGGAGACCATCCATGATCGGCGCGTTGATCCGCGCAGCAATCAGGCATCGCCTGTTCGTCCTGCTTGCTGCGCTGGCGCTGGCGCTGGCCGGCGTGTTCGCTGCACTGCACACGCCAATCGACGCGCTGCCCGACCTGTCCGACACGCAGGTGATCATCCGCACACCGTGGGCCGGGCAATCCCCACAAGTGGTCGAGGACCAGGTTACCTACCCATTGGCGACCACCATGCTCTCGGTGCCCGGTGCCCGGACGGTGCGCGGCTACTCGTTCTTCGGCGACTCCTACGTCTACGTGCTGTTCAACGACAAGACGGACCTGTATTGGGCGCGCTCGCGCGTGCTCGAATACCTGAGCCAGGTGCGCACTAGCCTGCCGTCGGACGTCAATCCGGCGCTCGGCCCGGACGCCACCGGCCTGGGCTGGATTTACGAGTACGCGTTGGTCGATCGGACCGGGCGGCACGACCTGGGCCAGTTGCGTGCCTTGCAGGACTGGTTCCTGCGCTACCAGCTGAAGACGGTGCCGGATGTAGCCGAAGTGGCGAGCCTGGGCGGCATGGAGCGCGCCTGGCAGGTCGTGCCCGATCCACAGGCGTTGGCGGCACGCGGCATCACTGTGCAGCAACTGGTCGATGCCATCACCACAGCCAATGGCGCCAATGGCGGTTCGGTGATCGAACAGGGCGAAGCCGAGTTGATGGTCCGCAGCGAGGGCTACCTCACGACCCGGGAGGCGTTCGAGAACGTGCCGATCACCGCCAATGCCAACGGCGTCCCGGTACTGCTGCGCGAGGTGGCCACCGTGCGCCGGGGACCGACGTTCCGTCGCGGCATCGCCGAGCTGGACGGCCAGGGCGAAGTGGCCGGCGGCGTGGTTGTGTTGCGTTCGGGCAAGAACGCCAAGGTGGCTATCGCAGCCGTGAAGGCCAAGCTCGCCACGTTGAAACGCAGCCTGCCGGCGGGCGTGGAAATCGTGCCTACCTACGACCGTTCGCAGCTGATCGATGCGGCGGTAGAAAACGTGTGGGGCAAGCTGCTGGAAGAGTTCCTGGTGGTCGCGCTGGTCTGCGCCTTGTTCCTGGGGCACCTGCGTTCGGCGCTGGTGGCGGTGGTGACCCTGCCGCTGGGGGTGCTGGCCGCTTTCATCGTGATGGACCTGCAGGGCGTGTCGGCCAACCTCATGTCGCTGGGCGGGATCGCCATCGCCATTGGCGCCATGGTCGATGCGGCGATCGTGATGATCGAGAACGTCCACAAGCACCTGGAGCAGTGGGGCGCCACCCATGAAGGGAGCGAACCGCGGGGTGGCGAGCGTTGGTCGCTGGTGGCCGCGGCCAGCGCTGAGGTCGGCCCGGCGCTGTTCGTTAGCCTGCTGATCATTGCGCTGTCGTTCGTGCCGGTGTTTGCCCTGCAGGGCCAGGAAGGCAAGCTGTTCTCGCCGCTGGCCTTCACCAAGACCTATGCGATGGCAGCCGCCGCCGGCCTGGCGGTGACGCTGGTGCCGGTGCTGATGGGCTACCTGGTACGCGGACGCATCCGCGCCGAACATGAGAACCCACTCAACCGCCTGCTTGTCCGCGGCTACCGGCCGGTGCTCGAAGCGGTGCTGCGCTGGCCCAAGGCCACGCTCGCGCTGGCGGGGGTGCTGCTCATCAGCGCGTTCGTGCCGCTCACGCAGCTCGGCAGTGAGTTCATGCCGGCGATGGACGAGGGCACCCTCCTCTACATGCCCACCGCCCTGCCCGGCCTGTCGGCGGGCAAGGCGGCGCAGTTGCTGCAGCTGACCGATCGCATGATCAAGACCGTCCCGGAAGTGGCGCATGTCTTCGGCAAGGCCGGCCGCGCCGAGACGGCCACCGACCCGGCGCCACTGGAGATGTTCGAGACCACCATCATCTTCAAACCGAAGGACCAATGGCGCCCGGGCATGACCATGGCGAAGATCAAGGACGAGCTCAACCAGGCGGTGCGCGTGCCCGGCCTGACCAACCTGTTCGTGCCGCCAATCCGTAATCGGATCGATATGCTCTCCACGGGCATCAAGAGCCCAATCGGCATCAAGGTGCTGGGCACCGACCTGGCGACCTTGCAGCAGGTGGCCGACCAGATCGAAACGCTGGCCGGAGATGTGCCAGGCGTCAGCTCGGCCATCGCCGAGCGGCCCACCAGCGGCCGCTATGTGAACGTGCACGTGCGACCCGTCGACGCGGCACGCTACGGCCTGACCCAGGCACGCGTGCAGCAGTTGGTGGCCACGGTGGTCGGTGGCGATCCGGTCGGCCAGACGATCGAGGGACGCGAGCGCTACCCCATCGTCGTGCGCTATCCGCGGGCTGAGCGCGATTCAGTGGCCGCACTTCGCCAGCTGCCGATCGTGGCGGCCAATGGCGCGCAGCTCACGCTCGGCCAGGTGGCTGATGTCACGCTCACGCCCGGCCCCTCGATGCTCAAGAGCGAGGATGGCCAGCTGGCAACCTACGTCTACGTCGACACCGACGGCACAGACCTGGGCACCGTGGTGGACCGCCTGCAGCAGGCGGTCGCGCAGAAGATCGCGCTGCCGCCGGGCGTCACTGTGGCCTGGTCGGGCCAGTTCGAATTTCTTGCCAGCGCCCTGCAACGGCTCAAGCTGGTGGTGCCGATCGCACTGGCGATCATCTTCGGGCTGATCTACATGGTGTTCCGGCGCGCCAGCGAGGCAGCGCTCATCATGCTGAGCGTGCCGCTGGCGCTGGTCGGCGGCCTGTGGCTGATCTGGCTGCTGGGCCATGCCGTGTCGGTGGCGACCATCATCGGCTTCATCGCGCTGGCCGGCGTGGCGGCCGAGTTCGGGGTAGTGATGCTGCTGTACCTGCGCCAGGCATGGGATCGCCAGCTCGCGCTCGATCCACAGGCAGGCCCCGCGGCCCTGGACGACGCCATCCGCGAAGGCGCCGTGCAGCGGGTGCGGCCCAAGGCCATGACGGTTGCCGTGATCCTCGCCGGCCTGTTTCCCATCCTGCTCGGCCATGGCGCCGGTTCCGAAGTCATGCAACGCATCGCCGCACCGATGATCGGCGGCATGCTCACCGCACCCCTGCTCTCGATGGTGGCGCTGCCGGCCGCCTTCCGCCTGCTCGTCCTGCACCGCCTGCACCGGAAGCCCGGCACGCGCGCCTCTTCCAACCCGCAAGGAGACTGAACACATGAAACTCACCCTGATGACCCTGTGCCTGGTGGGCACGTTCGCCATCGCGCCGGCCTTCGCCGGTCCACTGCAGACGAACCCCAACATGCCCGGTATGCAGCACGACGCGGCCGAACCGGCCGAGGCGCAGGCGGTCGGCGTCGTCAGAGCCGTCGATACCCACGCAGGCACCATCACGCTCCAGCACGAGGCGATCCCGGCGATTGGCTGGCCGGCGATGACCATGCCCTTCCATGCCTCTTCCGAGATCCTCAAGCAGGCCAAGATCGGCCAGAAGGTGCATTTCACGCTGCACCCGGATGGCACGCGCAGCGAAGTGACGGCACTGAAGCCAGTACAGTAACGGAGGGCGCCTCCACGCTAGGAGGCGTCTTCTCCCATGCTTTGGATCGGCACGTCACTACCCAGCTCCAGGGAAGCGATCAGCGGACAACGCACCTGTCCGCGATGGGAACCGCACTGCTTGACCAGGCTCGCAAGCGCCTGTTCGACCTGACGTAACCGGGTGATGCGTGCACGCACCGCCGCCAGCTTGTCTGCGCCCAGTCGCGCCGCTTCCCGGCAGTGCTGCCCGTCCTCCAGGGCGAGCAGTTCCGCCACCTCGTCCAGACTGAAGCCGAGCGCCTGGGCATGCTTGATGAAGCGCAGGCGACGCGCGTGCGCCTCGTGGTATCGCCGGATGCCACCCGGGGGCCTGGTCGGTTCGCCGATCAGGCCACGTCGCTGGTAGTAGCGGATGGTTTCGATATGGACGCCGGTGACTTTGGACAGGCTACCGATCGTGTAGGCCATGCCGTTGACTCCGTAGTTGACTACGGACGTAAGGTAGATCTTCTTCACCCTGTCGGGAATCAGACCGATGCAGAAACCCAGCGCCGAGAAGAGCACCCTGGCCATCGGTGGTCTGGCGGCCATGCTGGCGTCGGCCTGCTGCCTGGGGCCACTCATCCTGGTCAGCATTGGATTGAGCGGCGCCTGGATCGGCCAGTTGACGCGTCTTGAACCGCTGCGACCATGGTTCCTCCTGGTCTCGCTTATCGCGTTGGGTTCTGCCTACTGGCGGATCTATCGCCGCCCTCCTGCGTGCCTACCCGGCGAGATGTGTGCCTCCCCTGCCATCCGCCGCGTGTACAAGGCGCTGTTCTGGCTTGTGGTGGCCCTGACAGCGGTCGCCTTCGCCTTCCCTTACGCGGCCCCGTGGTTCTACTGAGGACTTGCCAATGAAAACCAACCTTGCCTTTGCTCTGCTGCTGGCCGCCATGCCGGTGGCCTCCATGGCTGCCACGCGCACGACCACACTTGACGTGCCCGGCATGACTTGCCCCACCTGCCCGATCACCATCCGGAAGTCCCTTGAGAAAGTGCCGGGCGTCAATGCCGTCGCTTGGGATGTGAAGCAGAAGACGGTCACGGTGAAGTACGACGACAGCAAGACCGAGCCTGCCGAACTGGCCCGCGCCAGCGCCGACGCCGGCTATCCGGCCACCATTCACCACTGAGGGCGAGTTAACCATGTCGCTTGAAGCAATCGACCCCGCGCTTGGTCTGCTTGATGACTTCGCCAAGGTCACGCACGGTGTTTCCCGCCATATCCAGCAGATGCGTCAGGCCGCCATCTTTACCGAAGGAGCGTTGCCAGCGCGGCACAAGGCGCTGGGCGCGATGCTGTGGTCCATCTCCGCCCGATGTGAACCATGCATCGTCTACTACGTGCAACAGGCTGCGACCCTGGGGGCCACCGAAAGCGAGCTTGGCGAAATACTTGCGGTGGCCACGACGATGGGTGGGTGCGTGGGCGAGATGTGGTCTTTGAAGGCTTACAAGGCCTACAAGGACTTCAGCAGCGGCCAGGCGATGCCGCAGGCTCAGCCAAGTTGCTGCTCGTAACTCGACCCGAGGCGCAGCCATACCAACGCATTCGCTTGAAACCTGGAGGCGCCGCTTGAACCGTGGCGACATTCGCTCTGCTTGCGACTTCGCCCTGGATCCGGCGCGCTACGGCGAAAGATTGTTTTTTCGCGCCGCTGACGTTACGCAGACGGCCACTCTGTGAGCCTCACTGGGAAGGAGGGGCTCATGTTAGGTACCGTGCTGCTGTATGCGTTGGCACCCCTGCTTGCCATGGGCACCGGGGGGTTGATTGCCGCCTTCAAGCCGCCTTCGCCCAAGTTGGGAAGTGCCGTGCAGCACTTTGCGGCAGGCGTGGTGTTCTCGGCCCTTGCGGTGGAAATACTGCCGGACATCCTGCATCAGGATGCGCCGCTTGCGGCCCTGGCCGGCTTTACGGCAGGCGTGTTGCTGATGCTTGGCCTGCGCCAGGCGGGATGCCGCATCGAGAAGACAAGCAGCAGCCCATTGGGCATGACACTCATCGTGGGCGCGGATGTCCTGATCGACGGCGTGTTGATCGGTGTCGCGTTTGGTGCTGGCGCGCGCGAGGGTTTGTTTGTCACGATTGCCCTGGCGGTGGAAATGCTCTCGCTTGGGCTGGCAACGGCAGCCTCCCTGGCCCGTGCGGATGCGTCCCGCACCCGCATCATCGTCAGCATCCTCGTCCTTGCCATCATGCCCTTCGCCGGGGCACTGGCAGGGAACCTTTTGCTCGGTGGACTGAAAGGCGGCTGGATGGAGGCGGTGCTGGCGTTCGCCGCGGCGAGCTTCCTCTATCTAGTCACTGAAGAGTTGCTCAAGGAGGCTCACGAAGTGCGCGAGGCGCCATGGATGACGGCGCTGTTCTTCGCAGGCTTTATTGGCTTGCTTCTGCTGGACATGGTCGCCCCAACTGGCTAGAGCGCACAGTGCGCGACCCACAGATGCCACGAACGGGACCGCAAAAGTTGCATGGCGGATTCGGCCCGCACCATGCCCTCGCGCCCAGCGTCTGCCGATGTCCGGGGTATTCCAACCCCTGCCATCTCGCCCTTCTGGCCTCACGCGAGCAACAAATGTGCCGATGTAATTGTCTAACCCATTGCTCACTGCTTACCATATTCGGATGACTCGCCCCCGACCGCCTCTACTGACCCGCCTGCGCCGCCACCGCGGCCTTTGGGTGTTGGCGGTGGCCGTGTTGCTGATCAAGCTGGTCGCCGGCACGGTCTGTCTGGCCGATGCGCCAGATAAGCGATTGGTTTCGACCACCACGGTCTCCGCCGTCAGCATGCCGGCAGATACAGCGATCGCCAACGTGTCGGCTGATGACGCGAGCGCCTGCCTCCTTGGTGAAGCGGATTGCCATTGCGCGTGCGCGCACACGGTGACGCTGCCGACGACCGCCCCGCTTGCTGTCGCCAGGGTGGAGTCTCGTTTCGACAACTTCACTATCCGTTCCGGATTCACGCCGGCGACGACCGGCTCCCTGTTGCGCCCTCCAATCGCCTGAAACCGCTCCGTTTCGCGACGCATTCGCCCAGGCGATGCGTCGCTTCGTGATCGATTTCAGGAGATGGCTTCATGTCTGTGTTCCGTTCGGTGCCTATTGGCGCCGCGTGCCTGTTGTATGCGGCGCTGCTCAGTGCTGCCCCCGTACCCCCATTATCCGATCCTCCCCCAGCGGCAGGGACCCGAGCACCCTCGTTGCTCTCGTCTCCATTGCAGGACGCGGTACGCCGCATCTGGCAAGCCAGCCCCGAAGTCCAGGCAGCGCGGGCGGATCTCGACGCCGCTCGTGCCCGTGCGCGTGCCGCTGCACAGCCGCTGTACAACCCCTCGCTGTCGCTCGATGCGGAAAACGCCGACGTCAACCGACGCACGGCTGGCCTCAGTCTGGCGCTGGATCTATCCGGAAAGCGTCGCGCCCGGGCCAGCCAGGGTGATGCCGAGGTGCTCGCCGCCGAGGCGACCTACGACCTTCTGCGTCGCAACGTCGCCGCCCGCTGGTTGAAGGCCTGGTCGACAGCGACACTCGCGGCGCGACAAAGTGAATTGGGTCGCCGTCGCCTCGCACTGATGCAACGCTTTGACGACTTGGCCGCACAGCGGCTCAAGGTGGGCGACATCAGCAGTCCCGAACGCGACCTGGCCGGCCTGGCACTCGGTGAGGCGCAAGTGCAGCAGGCCACGCTCGCCGGCAATGAGGCGGCCGCGCGTGCCGCTTTGTTGGCCATCAGCGGTGACCAGCTCACGACCTTGCCGCCGTTACCCGAGGGGCTATCACCGGCGGCCGACCGTGTGACGCCCTTGGCCGTCGACGAGTTACCCGAACTGCGTCAGGCCCGCGCTCAGCAGGCAAGCGCCGACGCCGGCGTGCAGGTCGCGCGTCGTGCGCGCATTCCTGATCCCACGCTCAGCCTGACCGGTGGACAGGTACGCAGTGGGCCGCGTACCGATCAGGTGATCGGTTTGAGCGTGTCCATTCCCTTGCCCGTGCTCAATACCGGACGTGCCGAAGTGGATGCCGCCCGGGCGGAAGCCGATGCGGCCGCTGCGGGCGTGCGCTCGCGCCAGTTTGTCCTGCGTGCGGGGCTGCAGGAAGCGCAAGCCCGCTATGCCGCCTTGCGCGGTGCCGCCGAGGCGTTTCGCACCGGCCGCGCCGCCGCGTTCGAGGACCGCACCACGTTGCTGGAAAAGCTCTGGCGTGCCGGTGAAATCAGCACGTCCGATTACCTCGTACAGCTCAAGCAAAGCCTCGATACCGCGCTGTCGGGCCAGGAGCTGGAAAACCAGACCTGGCAGGCCTGGTTCGATTACCTCACCGCCGCTGGCCGTCTGAACGACTGGCTCGATGGCCGCACTCAGGACGGCCCCAATCAGGACATCTCCCGATGAATGAATCTCTATTGAAGCGCGGCCTGCTGGGCATGGCCTTGTTGGCCGCCTTGGCCGGACCGGCGATGGCACAAGACGCTCCGCCCGCCAACCCGCTCGCCCTGGATACCAAGGCGATCAAGACCGCCGGCATCGTGCTCGACAAGGTGGCGCCACGTGCGCTGACCGATGAATTGAAGGCTCCCGGCGAAGTGAAGGCCGATGCGTATTCCACCGTGCTGGTGTCGCCGCGCGTGGAGTCGCAGGTGCTGGCTCGCAAGGCCCGGCTGGGCGACGTCGTGAAAGCCGGCGCGCCGTTGGTGGTGCTCTCCAGCGTCGAGGTGGCCGCCACGCAAGGTGCGTTGATCGTCGCCGAACAGGATTGGCAACGGATCGCGTCGCTGGGGCCCCAGGCGGTGTCGGCACGCCGCTACAACGAGGCGAAAGTGCAGCGCGACCAGGCCCGCGCCAAGCTGCGTGCATACGGCTTGTCCGAGGGCCAGATCGGGGGCTTGCTGCGCAAGGGCTCGGCCGCGGCCGACGGCAGCTTTGAGCTGCTCGCTCCCGCTGCTGGTCGTGTCACTACCGATGAATTTCTGGTCGGCGAGCGGGTGGAACCGGGTCGCACGCTGTTCACCCTGGTCAAGGAAGATTCGGTGTGGGTCGTCGCGCAGTTGTCACCGGCCGATGCCGAACGGGTCGAACCCGACGCGGACGCCCGCATCCTCGTCCACGACACCGCCATACCCGGCAAGGTGGTGCAGCGTTCCCATCAGACCGATGAGCGCACCCGCACCGTGCCGGTGCGCATCGAGGTCGATAACCGCAAGGATCTTCTGCATCCCGGTGAGCTGGTCGAAGCGCGTATTGCTACCGGCAGCGCCGTGCAGAAGCTCGCGGTACCGGCCGATGCCATCGTGCTGCTGCAGAACCAGCCCACCGTGTTCCTTGCCAAGGGCAACGGGGCGTTCGACCCGGCACCGGTGATGGTCGGTGACACGCGCGATGGCTGGACAGTCGTCACGCAAGGGCTCAAGGCCGGCGCCACCTACGTGCGTAAGGGTGCCTTCGCGCTGAAGGCGCGACTGCTGCGCTCGCAGTTGGGAGAAGAATGATGCTGGAACGTCTGGTTGCATTCTCCCTGCGCTACAAGGTGCTGGTGCTGATCGCCTTCGTGGTGATCGGCTTTCTCGGCTTCCAGGCCGTACGCCAGCTGCCCATCGACGCGTTCCCCGATGTCACACCCGTGCAGGTCAACGTCTACACCGAGGCGTCGGGACTGGCCGCCGAAGATGTGGAACAGCTGCTCACCACCCCGGTGGAATCGGCGCTGGCCGGCCTGCCCAAGGTGGAACAGATCCGCTCGGTGAGCCTGTTCGGTTTGTCTTATGTGTCGGTCTATTTCGACGACAGCATGGACATCTACTTTGCCCGCCAGCTGGTCAATGAACGGCTGCAACAGGTGGGCGATCGCCTGCCGGCCGGGTACGGCAAACCGGAGATGGGCCCGAATACGTCAGGTCTGGGTCAGGTGTTCTGGTACACCGTCGAACGCGCCGACGACAAATTGAAAGGCGCGACGGCAGGCACTGCCCCGAACGACATGGACCTGCGCACGCTGCAGGACTGGACCATCCGCCTGATCCTGCGCACCGCCCCCGGCGTCGACGACGTCACGTCGTGGGGTGGCCAGGAAAAGCAGTTCCAGGTGCGCATCGACCCGATGAAGCTCATTGCGCACAAGCTCGGCTTCAAGGAGGTGATCGAAGCGTTGCAGGCGAACAACGCGCAGGTCGGCGGCAACTTCGTCGACGTGGGACGCGAGCAATACCTGGTGCGCGGCCTGGGGCTGATCCAGAACGCGAAGGACCTGGGCAACATCGTGCTGAAAACGGAAGACGGCACCCCGGTCTATGTGCGTGACGTGGCCACCGTCACCGAAGCGGGCGCACCACGCACCGGTGCAGTGACGCGCGATGGCAAGGAAGTGGTTCTTGGCATGGCGCTGGCCCGTATCGGCGAGAACGCCAAGAGCGTCGTCGATGCGGTCAAGGCCAAGCTCGATACGGTCAAGCAGGCGCTGCCACCCGGCGTGGCGGTCAAACCGGTGTACGAGCGTACCGAGCTGGTCAACGCGGCCGTAGAAACCGCGGTGCGGGCCCTGGTCGAGGGCTCGATCCTGGTGGCGATCATCCTGTTCCTGTTCCTGGGCGAATTTCGCAGCGCGCTGGTGGTGGTCGTGGCCTTGCCGCTGGCGATGCTGATCGCCTTCATCTGCATGAATCAGGCCGGTCTGTCAGCCAACCTGATGTCGTTGGCAGGCCTGGCGATCGGCATCGGCATGATGGTCGATGGCGCGGTGGTGATGGTGGAGAACGCCTATCGCATCATGGCCGAGCGCAAGGCCCATGGCGGGCCGGTGGACCGCACCTCGGCCGTGCTGGCCGCTGCCCGCGAGGTCGCCAATCCGATGGCGTTCGCGATTCTGATCATCATCGTGGTATTCCTGCCGCTGTTCAGCCTGCAGGGGCTGGAAGGCAAGATGTTCAAGCCGATGGCGTTCAACATCAGCTTCGCCATGGCCGGCTCGCTGATCTTGGCGCTGACGCTGATTCCGGTCCTGGCGGCGTTGGTGTTGAAGCCCAAGGAGGAAAAGGACACGCGCTTGGTCGCGTTCCTGAAACGGCACTACGCCACGGTGCTGGCGTGGGCACTGGGACGGCGCAAGCTGGTGCTGGGCATCGCCGCCGGCGCCTTGATCGGCAGCCTCGCGCTGTTCCCGTTCCTGGGCAAGGAGTTCATGCCCAACCTGAAAGAGGGCGCCATCATGTGGCGCATCACCTCGATTCCCTCGGCCTCGCTGGATGAGTCGATCAATATCTCCAAACAGGTGTCGGCGCTGATCAAGCAGAAATTCCCGGAGGTGGACACCACTCTGGCGATGATCGGGCGCGCTGAAAAGGGCGAGACCGCCGACGTGAACTACATGGAGGTATACACGCCGCTGAAGCCGAAGGATCAATGGCGCAAAGGCGAAACGCTGGACAGCATCGAGGAGGCGATGCAGAAGGAATTGTCGGCGGCCTTGCCCACTGCCGTGGTGAGCTATACCCAACCCATCCAGATGCGCATCGAGGAATTGATCTCCGGCGTGCGTGCCACCCTGGCCCTGAAGATCTACGGCGAGGACCTGGGCGAGCTGGACCGGCTCAGCAGCCGCATCAAGGACGCGCTGTCCGGGGTGCCTGGTGTAGCAGACCTGGCGTTGGAGGCAAACATCGGCAAGCCGCAGATCCGCATCAAGGTGGATCGCGACGCGCTGGCCCGCTACGGCCTCAACGCCGACGACGTGCTGACCGTGGTGAAGAACGGCATCGGCGGCGAGCCCGTGACCACGCAGCTCGATGGCGTGAAACGCTTTGACATCACGGTCCGCCTGGACGATGCCGACAAGGCGTCCTTGCCGGCGATCCAGCGCATCCCGATCCGCACCGCCAGTGGCGCCCTGGTACAGCTGTCGCAGGTGGCCGAGGTCAGTGACGCCGAGGGTTACTCGTTCATCCGTCGTGAGCAGTTGCAACGCTACGCCGTGATCCAGATGGACGTGCGTGGTCGCGACATCGACGGCTTCGTCAAGGAGGCGAATGCCACCATCGCCAGGCAGGTGAAGTTGCCGACGGGCTACTACAGCGAATGGGGTGGCGCGTTCGAAAACCAGCAACGGGCCTTGAAGCGGCTGTCGTTGATCGTGCCGGCGACGATCTTCTTCATCTTCGTGTTGCTCTATACCGCCTTCAACTCGGTGAAGTACGCCGCGCTGATCCTGGCCAACGTACCGTTCGCCACCATCGGCGGCATCGTCGGGCTGGCCATCACCGGGCAATACCTGTCGGTGCCCTCTGCCATCGGATTCATCGCTGTGTTCGGCGTGGCGATGTTGAACGGCATCGTGCTGGTGAGCTTCCTGAACGAGCAACGCGAGAAAGGGCTTCCAGTTCGGGAGGCCGTGGTTCGCGGCACGGCGTTGCGCATGCGCCCGGTGATGATGACCGCCAGCGTGGCGATCCTGGGCCTGGTGCCGATGCTGCTCTCCAGTGGTGTCGGTGCAGAAACCCAGCGTCCACTCGCCACCGTGGTAGTGGGCGGCCTGATCACCTCGACCCTGCTGACCCTGGTACTGCTGCCGGTGCTGTATGACTGGATCGAAGAACGCGCCGCACGGCGCCTGGCCAAGGAGACCACCCCATGAAAGAAGTGAAGGCATTCATCCACCGCGGCCGCGTCGTCGACGTCATTCACGCCTTGGAGGAGGCTGGGTTCGGCTACCTGTCCGTCAGTGACGTCAAGGGCTTGTTGACGGCGCTCAGTGCACAGGAACAGGTCTATTCGATGGAACTGGGCGAACGCGTGACCCGACAGATCAAGCTGGAGGTGTTCTGCGAAGACGACCAGGTGGATCGAGCCGTACAACTGATTCGCCTGCACGGACGCACCGGCCAGAGCGTGGCCGGATGGGTCTACCAGAGCACGGTGGATCGGGCGTGGCCTATCGACGGTAAAACGGACTGATGCGGACGGGCGGGGTTCAGCCCCGCCCGCTTTGCCGGGTGTCATGTCATAACACCGCGGTGCTTACCTAGAGTAATCACTGCAACGGAGGGTTCGATGGACACGACAAAGCCACACAAGCACGATCACGATCATCACCACGACCATGCCCATGGCGTGGCGCCCGATGCGGACAAGAAGTACCTGACCGTGGCGCTGCTTTTGCTGCTCGGTTTCATGGTCGTCGAGGTGGTGGTCGGCATTCTGGCCAGGTCGCTGGCGTTGATTTCCGACGCTGGCCACATGCTTACCGACGTCGGCTCGATCGGGTTGGCCCTGGTGGCGATGCGCCTGGCCAAGCGCCCGGCCAGCGGCAGCTACACGTTCGGGCTCAAACGCGTGGAAATTCTGAGCGCACAGGCGAACGGGCTGACCCTGCTGCTTCTGTCAGTCTGGTTCATTGTCGAGGCGATTCGCCGCTTGGTTGATCCCCCGCAGGTGCAGGGCTTGCTGGTCACGGTGATTGCCGTGGTGGGCATCGGCGTCAATCTGCTGGCCGTGTGGGCGATGAGCAAGGCCAACCGGCAAAGTCTGAACGTGGAAGGCAGCTTCCAGCACATTCTTACCGATCTCTATGCCTTCATCGCCACGGCGATTGCTGGAGGCATCATCTGGTGGACGGGCTGGAATCGCGTAGATTCGATCGCCGCACTGGTGGTCGCTGGGTTAATGCTCAAAGCCGGTATCGGACTGGTGCGCGAATCGGGGCGCGTCTTTCTGCAGGCAGCGCCGCGCGGTTTGGATCCTGAAAAAATCGGTCAGTCGATTCTCGCCATGCCGGCCGTAACCGCACTTAAGGATCTACATATTTGGGAAGTTACTTCGGGCATGCCATCGCTGTCGGGACACGTCTTTGTAAGCAGAGAGGTCGATTGCCACGATGTGAGGCGCGCCATTGAGGCGATGTTGCACGATCGATTCGATATCACGCACACCACACTGCAGACCGATCACGCGGCGTTCGGCGAGGCTGAATCGGCCAACTGCGTGCTTGAATCCCGCAAGAAAGGCCTCGCCAACTGAAGATGCTCGAGGTGCCCTTGTAATGGCAATGTTCCTCGCTCGGTTCGAGCATGTTTATGATCGGCATGGCCGCATGGGTGACATATCCGCAGCGGGTTATGGCCGGGTCAGCCCCCTTGCCCACGCAACGCGCTGATTGCAGCCCAGGCCACCCGGACCGATGACCGCAGGAACACGACCCAGAGCGCTGCAGCGATAAGGAGATCAGGCCAGCCCGAGTCAAACCAACCCACGCCCGCAGCAGCGACCAGAACCGCCACGCCCTCAATGACGTCGTTTCGCGAGCACTCCCACACCGAAGCCATGTTGATATCGCCACGGCGGAACGGTGTCAGGAGGTAGAGGCACAGGGCATTTGCGCCTAGGTTGGCGACGGCGGCCACGCTCATGGCATTCAGGATCGGCACGCTGGGATGCGTCAGATGCCAACCGATCTGGACCGCGACTACGACTGCCGCGGACAGGATCAGGAGCGCCTTCACCAACGATACCCACGCGTGGGCCTGCGCGCTACGCCCAATGACCGCCAAGCTGAGACCGTAGGCCAAGGCATCCCCCAGATTGTCCAAGCTACCTGACAGGAGCGAAGTCGACCCGGAGTAAAGCGATGCAGCCAGCATCATCATGAACGTCAGCGCATTGATCACCAGAACGATGATCAGCACCCGCCGTTGCTCGGCGTGCAGGGCTTGCACGTCACGGCCACAACCGCAGCAATCGCGCGCCATCCCGCCTGTCTCCTTCAAGCGCCCGACCCTGATGAATCAAGCACTTGTATGGTCATTGGCCTGAATCCTAGACTAGCGCTCGGCTGTTAGACAAACTTGCTATTGCCTTTGTGAACAGTCTCGCCCAAACCTTGCTGTTCTGCTTGCCTTGCCCGTGTAGTGGCAGGGCATGGCGCAGGATCGCCTCTCAGAGGTAGCCCAGGCTAACCGCTTCTCCCGGTAGCCCTGCGTGAATGCTTACTGCCAGCTATGCCACGTCACGGCAGCGGCGCGAGTCGCTGCAGAGGCTCCACCACTGCGACTGCACTGTCCACGAGCGCGCTCGGTGATCAGCCGTGTCTCGACTGATGCTCTGTCAAAACAATATATGGAAGCCCCACATCTAGGTCTCGATCAGGCTGCGCTCCCACTTGAGCTCAAGTACTGGCGCCTCAGCGCCTCTTACACCGACTCCTTCTTCGGAGGGACCACCGCCAGTTTCTCGCCCAACCATAGATGTCGCAGAGCGATGGGGCCAGGCAACTCTCCGTTCCGAAGCACAAAGTTACGCGCATGGGTGCTGATCGCTATTGTCAGCGGGGCAGATCCATCCTCCTGCACTTCAGCTAGAGGGACACAGGAGGCTGGCGACGTCGGATGCATCCACCGTTCGACCAAGGCGGATCTGGCATCCTGGTTACTGTCGGTTACCAGATAGCCGATCATGCCTGCATGTCGCATAGCCCATGCGTACTGACCTTTCTCGAAACGCGCAACGCCTTGGGCAATATAGTGATCTATCGTGCGCCCCCTTCCCAGGATCTTGCACTCGTAGAACATGGCGTTGTGATTCATCACCGGACGTGCCGAAAGACGTGAGATCGTCAAATCCGGTCGCTTCTCCAGCCGAACGCCCGAATAGTCCTCCATCTCTTGGCCCCGTATCGGTGGGCCGTATAGTGATGTCGAAAAGCCCGGCAAGGTACCGCTGTTGAGCAACGCGGTAAGGGCATCCTGGAGCATCGCCGTGATCTGGACTTCTGTGCCGCTGGCCAGCAACGCTCGTCCGAGCGGTAGTGCCATCGAGCGTCCCCAAGCGAGCGCAATTGCCCGGTCCAATACTTTTAGCTGCCTGACCGACCATGCCTCAAAGGGCGGTGGCGGGCCTTTGGGAGGAGAACCGAGGTGCAGGAACATGGGCGGCGCGGCCTCAGTACGAGGCCAAACCAGAGCACATGCCGCGCTGCAAAACGTCGAGCGCTAACAGATGCGCTTGGCTCTTGCTCCAATAGCGTGCATGCCTGAGACGTCCGATCAACCAATCGCCTTCCGCCAGTTGTAGGCGGATCTCCGAAGTCATCAAAGGATCGCCTACGCGCCTGAGTACGTCACGGATGCCCTCAGCATCGAATACCAATGACGCTCCAGACGTGACGCGCAAGAACTGCCACAGGCCATCATCCTTGGAAAGCGTAATGGGCATGACATCGACATCACCGCCCTCGGCTTCTGAAAGCAGCGCCCTCAAGGAAGATGCGAATGCGGGAATCCGTGGATCGTCCCGCGAAATTTCGGCGACGCTCAGCGACTGGCTCTTAGGAAACGGACTTTCATAACGCAGCGCGTCGGCGACTAAGGCTTGATCATGAACGGTCAAGCCATAGATCTTGGCCACTAATGCGTTGATGTCACACCAGGGAGATTTCCCGCCACGGATCGCCACTGCCAGCTCTGCCACGTTCCGCTTTATGGATGTCGAAAGCGATGTCCAAGGAACAACAGGGAAGTTGCCGTAGTCATCCTTGTTGAAGATGTCGCGCTCCACGCCGAATTTAGAGCTCGTCATGAGCACCCAATACATCAGCAAGTCTGCGTAGGACAGTACGTAGAGATAGTCACCGATGGCGGACCTGCCCTCAGGGATGTGCACGCCATAGAACGAGCGGCTAAAAGCCACGTCACCGTCCGTCCAAAGTGCACCACGGTGCGCGATGTCCTGTTTGGGCGCTTCGCGGAACAGGAGATGGGGCCCCTTGTAAATGCTAGGGTTGCGAGGCCACTGCAAGGCTAGTGCGGGATAACGGTGCTCGATACGGCTGAGAGCACGCGTCTTGACGGTGAACAGCGGTTTATCGGTACCTTCTAGCACCGGAAGGCCACGCAGCGATGTGGCATCTAGGGCGTTCTGCGTCCCAGCAATAAAGCCCTGAGCAATTTCCAGCCTTTCTTGCGAAAAGTACTGTCGCATCGAGATGCGCGGTTCTGCACCCAAGCGCGAGATCAATTCCAGATCCAGCGCCGAGCCTCGCGCTAGCGTCTTGAATACGTGCGGCACGCTTGCCGCCATGGCGACGGGGACCGGGATCGCCGACCGTGGGTCAAGACGAAACTCGCGCCGACGGGCCAGTGCCGGTTCGTGGCGCGGCACAAGGAAGTAAAACGAGTCCTCCGGCCCGGCAGGCTCGTTTATAGACACCAGCGCGCAAAATGGCTGTGTGTTGGACGGCCATATCCGGCGATCCTTTCGTAGGAACACGCCGTTGAGGATGCCCGTGACCCGAGTGCGCTCGAACCAATGGGTCCGGGCGGCGGCGGCCTCTTCGCTGAAGAGCAAGCGCGCATGCACTAACAGGCCAATCACCCCTGAGGGCTTGCACCATTGCTGAGCGCGCCAAAGAAAAGCCAGATCCGGCCACTGATTGGGAACCAGGCTCTTGGCGCGAACCGGTGAGGCGCCATCCGCATCCCAAGGAACTTGGTCCAGGAGCTTTTTGAAGCGTCCCGGGAGGCGTGTCCATGGCGGGTTGGCCAGCACGATGTCGAAGGGCCCTAACTTACGCAATGACGAGCTCAGACTTCCGAGTGCCGCGTCCTCGCTTGTTCCCAAATGAGCCTGATCGACACAACGCAGCGTTCCATCGAACAACCGCTCAAAGCGCAGATCGCTGAGCGGCTGCGGCTGTGGATCGAGCTCCAGTGCCGCTAGATACAAGCTCAGGGCGGCCATTTTTATCGATGTTGGATTGATGTCCAGGCCGCACAGCTGCTGCGTGAGAATGCGCCGCAACGCCAACCGACGTGGGCGCTTGCCATGATGCAGCCAGTATTCGGCCGCCAGCCGGCGATAGGCTAAAACCAGGAAAACCCCGGCCCCTACGGCTGGATCAAGCACCCGTGCACAGTGACGCTGTTCCGCCGGCACGGCGCCAAAGGCACCGTCGACGAGCAATTCGGCGATGTTTCGGGGAGTGAAATGGATGCTGGTCTGGCGCGCCGTCTCGGGCATGAAACGGTGCGCAAAGTGCTCGTAGACCTGGCTCAGTACATCCACCGGGATGTGTTGAAAGCGCAACCCATTCCAGTCCAACGACAGTTGGCCACCCGGCGCTCGCGACATGACGTTGGACAACACAGTGCACAGCAGGTCCACTGAGGAACCAAGTCGCGCCATGAAGTCGACATAGTCTTTAGTTCCCAGCTCGAGCAGATCGCCATTGAAGGTGAGATCCAACCATTGGAACGTCGCTATCAGCGCAGCCGGAGTGGCAAACAGTTCCTCGGGCCGCTCGATACCCGGGAAGAGGGCCGTGATGTCGTCTCCCGCCACGATGTTTCGGTCCACCAAAAACCGGGTGAAGAGCGCCCGACCGATCAGCGAGACCACATCGCCGTCAGAGAGCAGCTCCGACGGAAACGCCGCTCGCAATCCGTCGGCGGCATCCGTCAAGAGCTTGAACAGCAGATCGTCTAGCCAAAGTTGATCGGCACGCTTCTGCGTGGATCCTTCCGTATTCCCATTAAGCAGAGTGCGAAGCCCGACAGCGTTGTCGGAAAGAATCTCCCTGTCGAT
The DNA here is from genome assembly GCF_037137055.1 of Fulvimonas yonginensis. NCBI lineage: Bacteria > Pseudomonadati > Pseudomonadota > Gammaproteobacteria > Lysobacterales > Rhodanobacteraceae > Fulvimonas > Fulvimonas yonginensis. The sequence goes on along the minus strand of NZ_JBBBNY010000001.1, from coordinate 535,983 downwards.
GGCGGGAAGTTCATCGGCCCGGTAGAACCCGATCGGATAGATGCTCGTCGACGCCGGGCTAGACACTGCCAGATAGGCCGCATCAGCGCGGCATGCCAGCGTGCGTATCAGCTGGATCAACTGCTCCTTAGGCGGAGAGCCTGCAATTGCCGGTGCCTGGAGCACATAAAGGGCGGCCTTGCCCGCCACCTGGATCACACCATCGGGCAGTTCCTGCGTGTCCGCGCCAGGCCGACGCGCGGGGGCCATCAAGTCCATGTAGCGCAAATGGCGCGCGGTCGGAGTTCCGCGCAGGTCGACGTAGGCATCACGCGGCACGCCAAGCCGGTCAGCGATCTCAGCGGGCTTGGCGACCACGACGGTCCTCCTGATGTGAAGGCCCCGACAGGGATACCAAGCCAAGCGCGAGTTCACGCTGAGCCGGCATGGCCACACCAACGAACGCATAGACAGCGAGCCAGATCGGCTCCAGGTCCAGTGCTACCGACAGGGCTCCCTGCGCCTCGCTGCCAACGGCCCACGCACCATCGCCAACTTGGTTGATGTACAGGCGGACGGTGCCGCCGGTCAGCGCAGCCCGCATGTCGAGGCGAGCGCGGAGTGGCGCGGAGAATGCGGCAATCGAATGCAGGGACAGGCCCAAGCGCTGATGCAGTTCCGCAACGGCACGAAAGAAGGCCAGATCGGCGATCGTGAACTGGCGCGCGGTCCGGGGTTTGGCTTTGACTTGATTAAATGGAGGTAGGGCAGACAGCCACCGTTGCAGATCGGTGCGACTGAGCCCGAGCAGCTCACGCACATGCACTGCGGTGTAGTGAATTCCGGCCATCGTGGAACCAAGTATGGCAGATCTGCTTCAAATTTGAAGCAGATCTGGGCTGAGGTCGAGACGTAGTCTAAAAACCACAACGTCCCTCCAATGGCACTCTTCAGCGGCTTGCTCTTAGCCGCACTTGCCGGTGCACGCACGAAGGGTGTTCCGCCCTAGTCTCATGCGCTTGGACGCACCCATGGCGATAGTTCGGAGCCAGCAACAGAGCGCACCGCCCAGGACACGGGTCAGGCTGAGCATCAAGCCACGCGCTCGATAAGTTTGCTTCCGTCCGTCGACTAGCGGCCCAGGACACTCCGCCTCTCTAACCGGGCCGGCGTGCCCGCGTGGTAACGCCGGTACTCTTACCCTTGTTACGCATCGGGTCTTCTAGGAAATCGGCCCAATCCTGCATCATGGACCTCCGCTCTTCCATGTACTCGGCGTGGTTGTAGCTGGCGCGGACCTTGTTACGTTCGGAGTGTGCCAACTGACGCTCAATCACATCCGATCGATAGCCCATCTCATTGAGGAGAGTGGAGGCCGTCGCGCGAAATCCGTGCGCCGAGAAGCCGATACTGCCCTTTCCGTTGAATCCCATACGCTCAAGCGCACGGTTCAAAGTGGTCGCGGTCATGCACTCCTTTGGGTTTCTGTAGTTCGGAAATAGAAGCCCACGGCCGCCCGTATAGGTTTGCAGCTCTCGCAGTAACACCACGGCCTGCTCGGATAGCGGCACTATGTGCGGCTCTCGCATCTTCATACGCTCTGCCGGTATCCGCCATTCAGCGTCCTGCAGGTTGAATTCGGACCATTCGCCCTTTCGAAGCTCGACAGTGCGAACGAACGTCAGCAGCATCAACCGCAGTGCGATTACTGTCGTGCGATAGCCGCCGTACTTGTCCACTGCTTCCAGGAAGGTGACGATCTCGGAGCGAGAAAGCGGCTTGTGGTGCTCGACCTTGGGGCGATGAATAGCTCCCTTCAACGCAGCAGCAGGATCGCCGTCAGCGCGCAGCGTTGCGACCGCATATCTAAAGATGGCCGAAGACCATTGGCGAACCAACAAGGCGACCGTCTCGGCTCCGCGTCCCTCGATGCGGCGAACTATTTCCAGCAAATGTGCGGATGTCACGCTACGGATCGGTAGCTTCCCGACGTAAGGAAACACGTCGGACTGCATGAACCGCGTCACTTGTCGCGAGTAGTACGCGGTCCACCTCGGAGACTTTTTCGAGATCCACTCCTTCGCGACAGCCTCGAAGGTGTTCGCACTTGCCGCCTGATTCGAAAGGCGTTCGGCCTGCCGATTGTGAGAAGGATGGACTCCCTGTTTCACCAACGCCCGCGCCTTGCCGTGCTCAGCACGCGCTTCTGCGAGGGCGATGCTGGGGTACTCACCAATGGCGAACAGGTTCTCCTTGCCCGCGATGCGATAGCGGTAGCGCCACAGCTTCGCCCCCGTAGGACGCACTTCAAGATAGAGACCGCCGCCATCAGCCAGCTTCGCCGGTTTCGGGCCGGGCTTGGTGTTGCGGATCTTCGCGTCTGTGAGTGGCATGGTGCGGGTATCGGGTCTTCGGTACCCGCAAAGGTACCCGCACTTTCTCTGGCTTACAACGGACTCCCGTGGACACCAAGAGACTTCAAACCTAGTCCTGTAGCCACATTGGAAGCAAACCGTAGACTGCCATGGATCCCCATGGACGCCGATGCCAGTTGTCGATCAACAGGAGCATGGCAGGCCGGACCGGGACATGATGCTCTGCATCATAGCCGCAGCAGCGCCGGGCACGAAGGAAAGCCGCCCCGAGGCCCTGCCCGTCCCGTCGCGACGAGACGTCATGGCACAGGCGGCCTGCACCCCCAGCCGCCCGCCCCCCTTGGGTGGACGCAGCGAGCCGAGGGATCGCAACCCCGGGGCCGAAAGCCGTTCCAGGCGCTCGAAGAAGAAGGCCGTCCGTGGCCCCCCGGATCAGTTCAGATCGCCATTGGCATCGTCGGTGCACCTCCGCTCCCGCAGGAAGTCGAAGCCGATGACCGTTTTGCCGTTCGCGACGGCTTTCAGTGACTGGTAGATGTCCTGGCACTGGATCGCGACGTCGGAGGTCCTGAACAACAACAGCAGATCCAGGTCGCCGTCGCCGTCGACGTCCTTCAGGTAGCCGTAGTGGCCGTTGTCGCTGATGACCCTGGCGCGGCCATTGCCGAACCTGACGCTGCGCGGATCGATCGACGCCGCATCGAACCCCTTCGTGGTGAGCACCGCGACCCGCAGCGTGGGTTCGCTGGCGAGGTCGATGGTGTTCACGCGCTGGCCGGGCTTGATGTCGACCCGCGGGGGGAACTTGTTGAAGCCGATGAGCTTCATCAAGGTGAGCGGATCGACGAAAGGCTGCGCCGCATGGGACGTCTGGCTCGTCGTGTAGCTGGCCGAGGCGGGAGCGGCGCCGGTGCCCGGCGGGTACGGCTCGAAGACCACGTCATCGATCTGGAAGTTGTACACACCCTTTGGCGTCTCGAACGTGACACGCACGAGGTTGGTGGAGCATTGCGGGTCCAGCAGCGTCCACACGTAGCCCGCCGTCAGGTTGTTGTAGACGCAGATATCCCCTTGGGCGGTCTCGACACCCACGTTGACGGCGTTGGCCAGGACGCGCACGCGCTTGATGCTGAACGGCTGCGGCGTTCCCGTGTTGTCGGGATGGTAGGTCATCTGGACCACATTGCCCGGAAGCATGGTGGCCAGAAACCGCGGCTCGTTTTCCGGGTGCGGCAGGGAAGTCAGCGACAGGACCGGAATGTCGCGTTCGTACATGAGGTGGAAGTGATCGATCAGCTTCGGCCCCAGTCGCGGGTCGGGCGGATTGACGTTGATCTCGAAGACCATGCCATCTTCCTTGTAGGGCTGATTGACCACGAACGTGCTGCGGGCGGCATCCGTGATCTGGCTGAGGCCGACCGGATCATCGAAGCCGATCAGGATCTCTTGCGCCGTCGCCGGGCCGGCCCACCCCATGCCCGCGAGCGAAAGCGCGATCGCAAGCCTCTTCGAATACGTTGAACTGGCGGTTTTCATCGTGTGCCCCTCCCCTCTGCGTGCGGGTTGCTCCGACGCATCCGGGGGGCGTGGACGGGTGTCGGCACGGACAGCCGTGCGGCACGCAGGCGCAAACCGGTAGCGACCCAGGGTCGCCACACCTCCGGTTGCGAGGCCCACGACCACTTCTGTGGAATACCGATGCGCCGACGGAAAGTATTCTCGCAGCCGAATTAACCGGCCGTGCCGGGCGCGTAACGGATGCCTTGGAAGGCGCACCTCGTCCCGCGAGGTGCGCGTTTCGCGCCGTCTAGCTCGACGAGCGCACCGGCCGCGGCGCCAGCAGGCGCGCGTCGATGCCGGCGTCCGCCAGATGACCCGGCAGGGGGCGGCCGAGCGCCAGGTGGGCGCAGGCTTCGCCCATCGCGGCGCTGGTCTGGATGCCGTAGCCGCCCTGGGCGGCGACCCAGAAGAAGCCGGGCGCATCCGGCGCGAAGCCGCCGACCAGGTCGCCGTCGGCGACGAAGGAGCGCAGGCCCGCCCAGGTGCGGACCGGGCGGCGGATCTCCATCGTGGTGGCCTGCTCGATGTGATGGATGCCGAGCGCGATGTCGTACTCCTCCGGCTGCACGTCGTGCGGCTCGACCGGGTCGGCGTTGGCGGGCGAACCGAGCAGCAGGCCCGCGTCGGGCTTGAAGTAGAAGGTCTCGGCGATGTCGCAGACGAAGGGCCAGCGGTGCACGTCCATGCCGGCCGGCGGCTCGAACACGAAGGCCGAGCGCCGCTTGGGCGTAAGGCCCAGCGGCGCCACGCCGGCCATCACGGCGACCCGATCGGCCCAGGCACCCGCCGCGTCCAGCAGCAGCGGCGCGCGGAAGGTCTCGTCCTGGGCCCGCACCTCCCAGCCGGACGCGGTACGCTCGATCGCGTCGATCGCGACGTTCAGCCGCAGCTGGCCGCCACGCGCGCGCAGCCCGCGCAGGAAGCCCTGATGCAGCTCGTTGACGTCGATGTCGGCCGCGCCCGGCTCGTGCATGCCGATGTGTGCCGCCTCGGGCCGCAGCACCGGCACGCTTTCGCGCAGGCGGGCGGTATCGTGCAGTTCGAGATCGCGGGTGAACGGGAGGATCGCCTCGTATTCGGCACGCACCCGCTCGGCGTCCGCGGCCGTGCCGATCACGATGGCGCCGCGTCGTGTGAGGATCGGCGCGCTGGCGAAGCCCGCCGGCGGCGCGGCCAGGAACGGCCGCGTGGCGCGCGTCAGCGCACGCACCTGCGGCGAACCGTAGGTCTCGCTGAACAGCGCCGCCGAGCGGCCGGTGGAATGCATGCCCGCGTAAGCCTCGCGCTCGAGCACGATCACGCGCGCATGCGGGGCGAGGAAGTAGGCGACCGAGGCGCCGGCCATGCCGGCGCCGATCACGATCACGTCGCTGTCGATCAGGCTCATACGGAAAAAGGTGGTTGGGGGTGATCAGGCGGTGTCGCGCCGCGACTGGCGTGCCACCACGCCGGTAGCGGTGACGTCGGCGGTGACGTTGCCGAGGGTGGCGAAGGCGTCCGGCAGCGTGTCCACCGCCAGCATCAGGCCCAGCGGTCCGACCGGCACGCCCATGGCCTGCGCCACCGGCAGGTTGGTGGCGATGAAGGTGACCGCACCCGGCAGGCCGACCGAGCCCAGGCTGATCACCACCGCCAGCAGCGCGCCGGCGACCAGCTGGGTGGCGGACAGGTCGATCCCGTAGGCCCAGGCGATGAACGCGGCCGAGGTCAGGTACTGCACCGGGCTGGTCAGACGGAACAGCGTCACCGCCATGGGCAGCACCAGCGCGTTGACCTGCTTGGGATAGCCCAGCCGCTGCTCGGCGCTTTCCAGCATGGCCGGCAGCGAAGCCAACGACGACTGCGTGCTGATCGCCACCGCCTGCGGCGGCAGCAGCGCGGCGACGAAGCGACGCAGGTTTTCGCCGCCCCAGAACACCGCCACCGCGTACATCATGGCGGTCACCGCCAGGTACAGCAGGATCTCTGCCAGCACGTACACGCCCAGCGCGCTCAGCATGCCAAGTCCCGAGCGCGCGCACACGCCCAGGATCAGCGCGAACACGCCCACCGGCGCCGCCCACAGCACCCAGCGCACGATCACGATCATGGCGTCGGCCACCGCCTGGAAGAATTCGACCAGCATCGCGCGCCGCGCCGGCGCGATGCGGGTGAGCGCGAAGCCGAGGAACAGCGCGAACACCACCAGCGGCAGCATCGCGCTCTGCGCCGCGGCCATGATGGCGTTGTTCGGCACCATGGCGGTGAGCGCGTCGGTCCAGCCCACCGGCGCACGCTCCGCCGTTGCGCCGACCACCGCGTGGTCGAGCGCGCTGCGCAGCGCCGGGTTGTGCGGGAACAGTCCGAACAGCGCCGGCGCCGCCGCCGCGGTGAACAGCGCGCCGAGCAACAGCAGCAGCACGATCACCACGATGGCGCGCCGCGCGATGCGTCCCGAGGCCGCCGCGTCCGTGGCGGTGTTGACGCCCACCACCACCAGCGCCAGCACCAGCGGCACCACGGTCATCTGCAACGCGTTGAGCCACAGCCGACCGAATGGCTGTGCCGCGCCCGCCACCTGCGCCGCCACGGCCGGGTCCCAGGCCGCCAGCGCCAGCCCGACGACGGCACCGGCCGCCAGGCCGGCGAGCACGCGCGCGGTCGGACTCATCGTGCGCCCCCGTCGAGCAGCGGCAGCTTCCACGCCGCGCGGAGCTTCGCGTAGGCCGGTCGCGGCAGCAGCACGAACACCGGGTGATCCTCCGGCCGCAGCCAGCCGAGCAGGCGCCGCATCAGGGAGGGCGCCATCGCGGTGCAGCCGGTGGTGGCATCGTGCGGCGACTTCCACAGGTGGGCGAAGATGCAGCTGCCGCCCTGCGCGCGCTGCTGCGGGTTGTGCTCGATCACGAAGCCCTGGCGGTAACGCTGGTCGCCATGCACGTGCAGGTCGCGGCGCATCGGCTCGGTGGAACCCTCAACCGCCTTCTCGCCAACCACGCGGGCGTCGACGATGCGGTTGTAGTGCGGCGAGCCGCTGACGTCGACGCACCAGTCGCTGGCGCTCAGCGCGCGGTAGGGCATCGCCGTGGCGGCCGTGGCGGCGTAGCCGAACGCCTCGCCGATGTCGAACACGCCCGCGGGGCTGCGCAGGTCGCCTTCGCGCTTGACTGGCCCGTCCTGGCGCGGCGCGTTGAGGCCCAGGCCCCAGGCGGCACCGGCCTTGCCGATGGTCACCGGGGCCGGGGCGCCGACTTCCTTCCAGCCGCCGGCGGATCGCTCGAAGGTGCGCAGCATGCCGTGGTCCGCGTCCCAGTCGGCCGTGGTGACCACCACCATCTGGCGGGCCTTCGCCCACGAGGCAGCCTCGTCCTTCGCTGCGGCCGGCCCGGCGGCAGCGAGGGCCAGGAACAGCGGGAGAATGATTCGGCTGCGCATGAAGCAGGCACCTCGAACGATCGTCGTGTGTAGGAGCGAGCTCCTGCCGGGAAAAGGCATGGCGTCAGGGCTCCAGCATCAGCTGGATGCGATCCAGGTTGGCCAGCAGCTGGGCGTGGCGGTCGTCGTGCTCCTCGCACAGGTGCACGAACACGTTGTCGAGCAGGTGCTGCAGCGCGGACTGGTAGAGCAACGGCTGGATGTACGGCCGCTCGTCGTGCGCGCTGACCAGCAGCGCCATGTCGGCCAGCGTGCGCAGCGGGTTGGCGGTGTGCCGCGTGACCGTGATCACCTGCCCGCGCCGCTCGCGGAAGTAGCGCGCGATCTTGCACAGCGCCGGGTGGTTGCCGTGCTCGGAGAACACGATCAGCACGTCGCCGGCGCCTGCGGCCGAGACGTTCGCCGTCATCCGCGCGGTATCGAAATTGTGCACGGTGAGGATGCCGAGCAGCGACAACCGCAGCGCGAAGTTGCGCGCGTAGATGTCGTCCTCGCCCAGGCCGATGATAAAGACCTTGCCGGCGCGGCCCGCCTGCTCGATGGCGGCGGCGATGGCGTGGAGGGTCTGCGGGGGATTGATCAGGCGGGTGGCCTCTTCCGCCTCGGACTTGCGCCGCCACAGCGCGCCGGCGCCTTCCTCCTCGCCGCCGCCCGTCTGGGCGACGGCCGGGACGTCGCCGTTGTCGGCACGCGCGATCGCCTCGCCGACCGAGTACTTGAGGTCCGGATAGCCCTTGAAGCCCAGCTTCTGCGTGAACTTGACCACGCTGGACTGGCTGATGCCCAAGGCGTTGGCCAGTTGCTGGGACGAGTAGTCGCGCAGCAGCTGCGCGTTCTCCAGGATGAAGTCGGCGATGCGCCGCTCCACCGCCGACATCTGGTCGCGTTCCGATCGGATTTTGACCAGCGGCGACATCAAGCGGCGATCCTCTCCAGACCGCGGATCTCGCGGATGCCGAGCCCCGGGGCGTCGGTCACCGAGATCTCCGATTCGTTGAAGATTACCCCACCGTCGACCGGGTTGAACTGCGCCAGCGATGGGCCATCCAGGTCGACCTTGCTGATCGCGTCGGCGCGCGCCACCGCCACGTGCACGGCGGCCGCCACGCTGATCGAGGTCTCCAGCATGCAGCCGATCATGCAGTCGATGCCGTGCAGCGCGGCGATGTCGGCGATCTTGATCGCGTTGGAGATGCCACCGGTCTTCATCAGCTTGATGTTGATGATGTCGGCCGCGCGCATGCGGATCAGCTCGATCACCTCCATCGGGCCGAACACGCTCTCGTCGGCCATCACCGGCGTGTGTACGCGCTCGGTGACGTAGCGCATGCCTTCGAGGTCGCGCGCCTTGACCGGCTGCTCCACCAGCTCGAGCTTGATGCCGGCCTCTTCCAGCGTCTGCAACGCGTAGACCGCCTGCTTGGCGGTCCAGCCCTGGTTGGCGTCCAGGCGCAGCAGCGCGCGGCCTTCGACCGCCGCATAGATCGCCTTGACCCGCTCGATGTCGACGCCGATGTCCTTGCCGACCTTGATCTTCAGCGACTCGAAGCCGCGCTCCACCGCGGCCACCGAGTCGGCCACCATCTTGTCGATGTAGTCCACGCTGATGGTGATGTCGGTGGTGATCACCGGGTCGCCGCCGCCCAGCAGCTTGTACAGCGGCGCCCCGTAGAGCTGGCCCCAGAGATCGTGGATGGCGATCTCCACCGCCGCCTTGGCACTGGAGTTCTTCTCCATCGAGCCCTGGATCAGGTGGGTCAGGCGGTTGAGGTTGGCGATGTCCTGGCCGATCAGGCGCGGCGAGATGTAGTGCCGGATCGCGTCGACGATCGAGCCGTGCGTGTCGCCGGTGATCACCGCGGTGGCCGGCGCCTCGCCATAGCCGATCTGGCCGGTGTCGGTGTGCACCATCACCACGATGTCCTCGACCTGGTTGACGGTGCGCAACGCGGTCTTGAACGGCGTCTTCAGCGGCACCCGCAGCATGCCGAACGTGATGTCTGTGATCTTCATGGTTGGCTGGTCGTCGTCCTGTGCCGAGACATCCTCGACGCCGTCGATGCGCAAGGGCGGTGACGGTGGGAGGCAATGGGAATCACGGCCGCATGCGCACGTTGCTGGTCATGTGGTCGATGAAGGTGGAGTCCTTGCCGGCGAGCATGGGCAGCAGCGGCGTGACCGAGACGGCGTTCAGCTTCACCTGTGCGATGGTGCCGTCGGCCTTGCGATAGCTCATGCCGAGCACGTCGTGGATCACCCACGGCTGGCCCTGCCACTGGCCGAGCGAGAGCATCACGTGACCGGGGATGTAGATCAGGTCGCCGAGCTGGAGCTGACGTGCGGCGCGCAGGCGCTCCTCGTGGGTGCTGTCCTTGCCGAAGGTCCGCTTGGCGAAGGCCGGGCTCACCCCCTGGCTGGAGGTGTTGCGCGGCATCTGCACGCCCATCGAGCGGTAGACGTCGGAGACGAAGCCCGAACAGTCGCGCCCGTCGTAGGCGTGGCCCCAGCCGTAACGTTCGCCGAGGAACTTGAAGGCCTGCGTGATCAGGTTGCGCGGGGTCAGCGGCAGGTAGTCGGGCGCGGTATCGGCGTTCTTCTGGATCAGCGCGGGGCTGAAGGCGAGCGAGCCGTCGGCCTGGCGCACCGGCAGCTCGATCACGTGCGCCGCGTAGGGCGTCTGGCCGTTGACCGGCTGGTCCGGCGGCAGGTCGGTGAGCACCGGCACGCGCGTGCCCATGTCCAGTTCCACCTGCGAGACCGCCGGCGCCTCGCGGGTGTAGACGGTGTGGACCTTGGCACCGGTGACGACACGGTAGGGCGTCTTGTCGACGTAGGCGAACACCTCGGCCTTGCTGCCCTCGGCGATGTTCTTCGCCTCGGTCCATGCGGCGTAGCGCGGGCTCACCACGAACAGCCAACGACCATCGCGCGTGGCGTGGGCGATCACCACCGGCGTGCCCGGAAACTCGGCGGTCTCCTGGAAGCGGTCGATGTCGGTGTCGCCGGGATGGCTGAATACCCGCAGCGTGGTCGGGAAGGTGCGCAGCGCGGCGCGGCGGACCACCATGCCGTAGCGCGTCCGCTGGCTGGCGGGGATCGCATCCAGCGCGCGCGCGTCGGCGATCGCCTTGAGCGTGGCCTGCGGCACCGGCCTGCCGTCGACATCGTAGAGCGGCTTCGCCGGCACCCCGGCCAGGTCCTCGATCCAGCCGCGCACCTGGCTCGCGCTCAGCGTGGGCGGCAGCTTGCGCAGGTCGTGCATCGAGGGGTCCTGCGCGAACAGCCGCTGGTTCTGCGCCTCGATCTGGCGGCGGTCGAGGATCACCCGGTCCGGCTGCGGCTGCAGGCCGATCCAGAACTGCGGCGTCAGCTGCGCCTCGCCCACGCCCAGCACGCCCGAGGGCGGGACCGGCAGCGTCGAGACGTCGTCGCGCGCGTGCAGCGGCTGGGTCGCCAGCAGCAATGCCAGCATCGCGGAGGAAACGAAGGTTCGCATGGTCGTGGTCCTCATGGCTCAGCCCCCGGCCAGCATCGACATGATCGACGCCACCAGCAGGCCGAAACCGGTGCCCAGTATGTAGCCCAGCAGGGCGAGCAGGATGCCCACCGGCACCAGCGCGCGCGAGTAGCTCGCCGCCAGGATCGGGGTGGCGGCCACACCGCCGATGTGCGCCAGCGAGGAGATCCCGCACAGGTACAGGTCGAAGCGGAACAGCTTGGCGAATCCCACCAGCAGTATCGCGTGCAACGTGATCACGGTGGCGCCGCACAACAGGTACAGCGGCGCCGCCCCGATCCCGTGGAAATTGCTCTGCGAGGCCAGCACCGCCACCACGCTGATCAGCAGCGCACCGGAGATGGTGCCAGCACCCGGGAACCGGGCCAACGGCGTATGGGCCACCAGCAGGCCTGCGCCGGTGGAGAGCAGGATGGTCCAGGTGGTCGCGCTCACCATGGCCGAGGTCGGCAAATAGGTCGCCACCCAGGCGGCCAGCGCCGCCACCAGCAGGGCCATACCCAGCCACAGCAGCACGCTGTCGGGCGTCGTCGGGCCGCTGGCACGCACCTCGGCCACCTGGATGTCGCCGCTGGAGGTCGCGCGCGTCCATCGGTTGAAGGCCGGCGCCAGGCGCGCGACCGCGAACAGCACGACCACCCACATCGAATAGCACAACGCATCGGTGAGCAGGCTCATCGCCAGGTGCTGGTCGGACATGCCGATGGCCTGCTTCACCGCGATCATGTTGGCGGTGCCGCCTACCCAGCTGCCCGAGAGCGCCGCCAGCGGGTGCCAGTCGTCCCCCGGCAGCCAGCGGTGGTAGATCAGGAAGGTGGTCAGGAAGGCGACGAACAGGCTCACCGTGGTGCAGGCGAACACCCCCAGCACGCGCGGCCCCAGCGCAAGGATCGCGCGCAGGTCGCAGTTGATCATCAGCAGGAACAGCAGCGCCGGCACCATGCGCGAGACCAGCATGGACTGGGCCGCGCGGATCTCGTCGTTGACCTGCCACAGTCCGGACACCGCCAGCGCGGTCACCAGCAGATAGGTCAGCACGATCGGCGGCAGCACCTCGAACACGCGCCAGCCCGTGCGCCGCTCGAGCGCCGGAAAGGTACCGGCAGCGAGCAGCATGACGGCCAGGTACGGCCAGACGGTGTGGATCACGTGTCTCCCCTCATTGGCGACCAAGCTGCGCCGGGCTACCCCTGTTCATCCCGTGACCCGCCGCGCTTCCGCGCCCGCCGCCGCGGTGCGGCCGCCGCAGGCCACGCCGGAGTCCGGGCGTAGAGCGATGGCCGGGCTTTGGGAATAGGTCATTCTTCACGCATTGATTTGAAGCATAAATTATTGACCACCTTTTGCAAGCATGCTACACAAGATCTTGATGCCAACTGGCGGGGGCGTTGAGCCATGACGAGGGTGCCAGCGACACGGCGGAAACACGGATCGGCAAGCGGCCGGCTGGCATGCACGGTGCTGGCCGGGTTGCTGTGCTGCGCGCTGCCGGCGCTGGCCAGCCTGCCCCCGCCGGGACCGCCGGCCATCGTGGCACAGATCGACCAGGGCCACTTCGCCGCGGCCCGCCAGGCGATCGACCAGGCGCTGGCGCGGCCCGGCCTGGATCCGGAGACGCGGGCGGCGCTGGAATTCCAGCGCGAGCGGATGCGCAGGATCCTGCTCGACTTCACGCTGACCGCCGAGCAGGCCAAGGCGCGCATCCGCAAGCAGATCCCCGATCTCACCGACGCGGAATTCACGCGCTGGGACCGCGCCGGCCTGCTCGAGCACATGGTCATCGACGGGCGCACGCTCTATTTCAACCGCGCGCCGTCCAACCTCTACCGGCTCAGTGCCGAGGCGCGCGCCCGTCGCGCGGTGCAGACGCCGATCGTCGACGGCCCCAACGAGACGCTCAACGACCACCACCGCGCCGCCTTTCGCGAAGCGGTCGAAAGCGGCAAGACCGGCGTGCTGCCGATGCGCGTGCGGGTCACCCAGACCGTCACGGTCCACGCCGGCGCGGTGCCTGCGGGCGAGACGGTCAAGGCCTGGATCCCCTACCCACGTGCCATTCCCGGCCAGCAGGACGACATCCGCCTGGTCGCCAGCCAGCCGGCCGGCGCCCGCGTCGCGCCGGCCGACACGCTGCAGCGCACCGCCTACCTGGAGGCGCCGGCCAGGGCCGGTCAGCCGACCGTGTTCAAGCTCACCTACGAGCTGACCCTGCGCGCGCAGGTCCACCCGATCGACCCGGCCAAGGTGGTGCCGGCCACGATCACGCCGGAACTGAAGCCCTTCGTCGAGGAGCGTCCGCCGCACATCGTCTTCACCGACGACCTGCGCGCGTTCTCGCGCAAGGTGGTGGGCGAGGAGAAGAATCCCTACCGCATCGCGCAGAAGCTGTTCGCCGCCGTGGACAAGATTCCCTGGGCCGGCGCGCGTGAGTACTCGACGATCAGCAACATCAGCGACTACACCCTGCACGCCGGCCACGGCGACTGCGGCGAGCAGACCCTGCTGCTGCTCACCCTGCTGCGCCTGAACGGCATCCCGGCGCGCTGGCAGTCCGGCTGGATGTTCTCCGACGGCGACTACGACAACATCCACGACTGGGGCCAACTCTACCTCGCCCCCTACGGCTGGGTGCCGGTGGACGTGACCTTCGGCCAGCTCGAGCCCAGGCCCGGCGACGATCCGCGCCTGCGCTGGTTCTACCTCGGCGGCCTGGATGCCTACCGCATCGCCTTCAACGACGACTACAGCCGACCGTTCGTGCCGGCCAAGACCTTCCCGCGCTCGGAAACCGTGGACTCGCAGCGCGGCGAGGTCGAGTGGCGCGGCGGCAACCTGTACTTCGATCAGTGGGATTACCACTTCGACTGGCAGTTCCTGCACGGACGCGACAAACCATAACCACAGCCATCAGAAATCGACCCGGCGTCGATGGGGAGTAAAGGGGAATGAGCAGCAAGGCTTGGAACATGCGCAGGACCGTGCTCGGCACGGCACTCGGACTCGCGCTCGCCGCGTTCGGCGCGCCGTCGGCACACGCGGCCAACAACGACGGTTCGGTCGCCGGCCACACCCAGGCCGGTGCCGTGGTGACCGTGACCAACCCGGCCACCGGGCTGACCCGCACCATCACCGCCGACGGCGAGGGCAACTACCGCTTCCCGTTCCTGCCGGTGGGCCAGTACACGATCACCGCGAGCAAGGACGGCCAGCCGGTCGGCCCGACGCGCAACGTGACGGTGGCGCTGGGCACCACCACCACGGTCGACCTGGGCGCGGTGAGCGCGACCAACCTCTCCACCATCAACGTCACCAGCTCGGTCCTGCCGGTGATCGACGTCAGCTCGACCGAATCGGCGACCATCGTCTCGCGCAGCGACCTGGTCCGCCTGCCGGTCGACCAGAACGTCACCTCGGTGGCGCTGCTCGCGCCGGGCGTGGTGAAGGGCGACGCCGGCTTCGGCGGCATCTCCTTCGGCGGCTCGTCCGTGGCCGAGAACGCGTTCTATGTCAACGGCCTCAACGTCACCGACTTCTACAACCGCAACGGCTTCTCCGAGGCGCCGTTCGCCTTCTACGACCAGTTCCAGGTCAAGACCGGCGGCTACTCGGTCGAGTTCGGCCGCACCACCGGCGGCGTGGTCAACGCGGTGGCGCGCTCGGGTACCAACGAGTTCAAGGCCGGCACCGAGCTGACCATGGAGCCGGGCAACTGGCACTCGCGCGGGCACGACTACTACTTCGACGGCGAGCGCTACTACACCTCCAGCCGCGACCGCGATTCGCTGACCAAGCTCAATGTCTGGGCCTCGGGCCCGATCGTGAAGGACAAGCTGTTCTTCTTCGCCATGTACGAGGCGCGCGGCGCCAGCCCGCGCAACACCGACGACGTCGGCGCCGTGATCACCGACCACAATTCGAACCAGGGCTTCTGGGGCACCACCATCGACTGGAACATCACCGACAGCAACGTGCTTTCGCTGATGGCCTTCTCCGACAAGAACCACGACGTCGGCGATGTCTACGACTACGACTACGCCACGGATACCCGCGAGGCCAAGACCAACGAGGTCTATACGGACACCGGTGGCCGCAACTGGGCGCTGACCTGGACCAGCTACCTCACCAACGACCTGTCGATGAAGCTGATGTACGGCCGCAACGAACGCGAGGCCTCGGTCAATTCGCAGCGCGACATCGAGTGCAACCGCGTGGCCGCGACCGCCGCGGTGTCGAGGCCCGACGTGCCGCTGGGCTGCACCACCAGCTCGTCGGTGATCGGCCGAACGGATACCCGCAAGCAGGCGCGCGCCGACTTCGAGTGGACGCTCGGCGACCACCTGCTGCGCTTCGGCTACGACCACGAGGTCGACACCTCGGATTACGCCCGCCATTATCCCGGCCCGGGCGGCTACTACTACAACGTCTACACGGCCAATCCCGGCGACACCATCAGCAACGGTGGCGTGATTCCGCCCGGATACACCGCCTACGTGCGCGCCCGCCGCTACGAGATCGCCGGCGTGTTCCAGACCAAGAATGCCGCGTACTACCTCGAGGACAACTGGCAGGTCACGCCGAACCTCGTGCTCAACGCCGGCGTGCGCAACGACAGCTTCGACAACCAGGACGCGGAAGGCCGCAGCTACATAAAGATGAGCCGGCAGATCGCGCCGCGCCTGGGCTTCTCCTGGGACATGAAGGGTGACGGCAGCACCAAGCTGTTCGGCAACCTGGGCCGCTACTTCCTGCCCGTGGCCAACGTGATCAACATCAAGCAGGCCGGCGGCCTCCTGGACGAGCGTACCTACTACGCTTTCGACGGCTGGGAGATCCTCGAACTCAACGGCACGCAATACGCCGTGCCGCGCCTGGGCCCGCAGCTCGGCCCGGTCGACAACTCGCAGGGCGACGGCACGGTCGGCGACCTGCGTTCGGAAGTGGACCGCAACATGGATCCGGTCTACCAGGACGAGGCGATCCTGGGCTTCCAGCAGATGATCAACAGCAGCTGGTCGTGGGGCGTGAGCGGCACCTACCGCAAGCTGCACAACGCCATCGACGACATGGAGATCAGCGCCACGGCCCAGTGCGGCGGCGACGGCTACGTCGGCTGGGTGATGGCCAACCCGGGCAAGAAGGTCACGGTCTGGGGCGATACCAACTGCGACGGCACCCCGGACGGGTGGCTGACCGTCGACACCTCCAAGGAAGGCTGGGCGATGTACGATGCCGATGGCAACTACCTCGGCCAGCGCGGCTGGGTGAAGCCCAAGCGCACGTACACCTCGCTGGAGTTCCAGCTCGACCGCGCCTGGGACGAGAAGTGGTCGTTCAACGCCTCCTACGTGCTGGCCTGGAACCGCGGCAACGCCGAGGGGCCGGTCAACTCCGACACCAACTTCGACGACACCGGCCGCACCGAGAACTTCGACGACCCGTGGGTCAACCTCGGCGGTGACGGCTACCTGCCGAACGACCGCCGCCACCAGCTCAAGCTGCGCGGCGTCTATGCCCTGACCCCGCACTGGCAGATCGGCGGCGACGTCGACATCCACTCCGGCGGCCCGATCACCGGCTTCGGCGTGGGCAATCCCTACGACGCCACCAACTACCACAGCTACTTCATCTGTGTGCAGAACTGCGACTCGCCGGTGTCGGAAGAGCGGGTCTACGAGCGTTCGCCGCGCGGCAAGTACGGACGCCTGCCCTGGACCTACACGCTCAACGGCGGCATCACCTACCTGCTGCCGTTCGAGGGCGGCGGCAACCTGCGGGTGAAGCTGGCGGTCTACAACCTGCTCAACCAGCAGCGCAAGGTGCGGGTGGACCAGGACCTGCAGACCGACATCTCCAACGAGACGAATCCGACCTTCGGCCTGCCGATCGGCTTCCAGTCGCCGCGCTTCACCCAGCTGACCGTGAGCGTGGACTTCTAAGGCACCTCCCCGCCTGGCGGCCCGCGGCAACGCGGGCCGTCTTTTTTCCGGCTCCCGTGCATGACCCTGATGACCGCCCCTTCCCTGCAAGACGGCCCCGCCTTCCTTCCGGCGCCCCAGCCCCGCTTCGACGGCGTCGACCTGCAGGCGCTCGCCGCACGGCTGGGCACGCCGTTGTACGCCTATTCCGCCAACGCCATCCGCCAGCGTATCCGCGAACTGCAGCAAGCGCTACACGGGCTGGACGCCACCGTCTGCTACGCGGTCAAGGCGAACAGCAACCGCGCCATCCTGGAACTGATGGCCACGGCGGGCCTGGGCGCCGACATCGTCTCCGCCGGCGAACTGCGCCGTGCGCTCGACGCCGGCATCCCGGCCGCACGCATCGTGTTCTCGGGCGTAGGCAAGACCGAGCAGGAGATCGACGCCGCACTGGACGCCGGCATCGCGCGCTTCAACGTCGAATCGCTGGACGAGCTGCGCGCGATCGAGCGGGTCGCGGGCGCCCGCGGCGCCACGGCCCGCGCGGCCGTGCGCGTCAATCCCGACGTGGACGCGCTCACCCACGCCAAGATCTCTACCGGCCGCGCCGAGAACAAGTTCGGCGTGAGCATCGCGGAGGCGCGCGACTGGTTCGCCGAGCGCGGGCAGCTGCGGCACGTGCGGCTGGACGGCCTGCACGTGCACATCGGTTCGCAGATCCTCGACCTCAAACCCTTCCGGCTGGCGTTGCACCGCGTCGCGGCGTTCTGGCGCGAACTGGTGCAGGCCGGCCATCCGGTCGCCAGCATCGACGTCGGTGGCGGCCTGGGCGTGCGCTACCGTGCTGGCCACGACCAGGCGGTCGCCGCCGCCGACTACGTGGGCGTGATCCGCGAGGCGCTGGCCGGCTTCGACGGGCGCCTGCTGCTGGAACCGGGCCGCTGGCTGGTGGCCGAGGCCGGCGTGCTGCTGACCCGCGTGCTGCGCATCAAGCACGGCGGCGAGCGCGACTTCCTCGTGCTCGACGCGGCGATGAACGACCTGCAGCGCCCCAGCCTCTACGACGCCTGGCACGACATCGTGCCGGCGTCCACGCAAACCCGCCCGCTCGCCACCTACGACATCGTCGGCCCGGTCTGCGAGACCGGCGACACCTTCGCCCGCGGCCGCACGCTGCGCGCCTGCGAGCCCGGCGACCTGCTGGTGATCCAGGGCACCGGCGCCTACGGCGCCTCGATGGCCTCCACCTACAACTCGCGCCCGCTCGCCGCCGAGGCCCTGCTCGACGGCGGCCGCTACGCGCTGGTCCGTCGCCGGCAGAGCCATCAGGAGATGGTCGCCGGCGAACAATCGGCGCAGGATTGGGAGACACCATGACCGGCAGCACCCGCATGCATCGAACCGCCCTTCTCGCCCTGGCGCTCACCCTCGCCCTGCCGGCGGCCGCACGGCAGGTGCCGGCCGACCCGCCGATCACCATCGACACCCACGTCGATATCCCGTTCACCTACATGCGCGAGCCGCGCTTCGACGTCGGCAAGGACACGCCGCTGCTGGTGGATCTGGGCAAGATGGAGCGCGGCGGCCTGAACGCCGCCTTCTTCGTGATCTGGGTGCCGCAGCACAAGCTCGACGCGGCCGGCTATGCCAAGGCGGTCGACCAGGCCGAGGGCAAGTACGAGGCGATCGGCCGGATGCTGATGACGTATCCCGACCGCATCCGCCTGGCCGCCTCGCCGGAACAGGCGCTGGCCAACCGCAAGGCCGGCCTGCTCTCGGCGATGATCGGCATCGAGAACGCCTACTCGCTGGGCCACGACTTGCACCGCCTGGATGCGGCCTACGACCGCGGCGCGCGCTATGTCGGCCTGGTGCACGTGGGCAACAACGACCTGTGCACCAGCTCGCTGCCGGATACCGATCACGGCGAGCCGGCGATGAACAGCCCGGGCGACCACGGCATGACCGACTTCGGCCGCGCGGTCGTGGCGCGCGCCAACGCGCTCGGCATGATGGTCGACGTCTCGCACGCCTCCGACGCCTGCGTGCGCGACGCGCTGGCGGTGTCGAAGGCGCCGCTGATCGCCTCGCATTCGGGCGCGCGCGCGGTGCTCGACCATCCGCGCAACCTGCCCGACGACCTGCTGCGCGCCATCGCCGCCAGGGGCGGCGTGATCCAGGCGGTGGCCTACAAGGAGTTCCTCAAGAAGGACCCGGGCCGCGAGGCCGCCGAGAAGAAGCTGCAGGCCGAGGTCGCGCGCGAAGCCGGCGACAGGGAATACGACAGCGACAAGCACGACTACCTGCCGGCGATGGCCGCGGGGATGGCGAAGATCCAGCAGCAGTTCCCGCTGCCTACCCTGGACGACTACGTCAGGCAGATCCGCCACATGGTGGACGTCGCTGGCATCGACCACGTGGGCATCGCCTCCGACTTCGACGGCGGCGGCGGCATCACCGGCTGGAAGGACGCCAGCGAGACCCGCAACGTCACCGCCGCGCTGCGCCGTGCCGGCTTCAGCGACGCCGACATCGCCAAGATCTGGGGCGGCAACCTGCTGCGCGTGTGGCGCGAGGTGGAGCGCGATGCGGGTCGGTGAGCGGCAGGCCTTCCGGCGCCGGCGCCCGCTGGTGAACAGGAAACGCGCTCGCGCCGCGCTGGGCCTTCTGCTCCTGCTCGCCGCGGTCGGCGTCGAGGCGCAATCCGACGAGGCGGGCTACGGCCGCATCGTCGACGCCGTCGTCGCCCGCTACCACCTGCCGGGCATCGCGGTCGGGGTGATCGAGAACGGCCGCATCGTCTACGCCGCCACCCGCGGCGAGACCGTCGCCGGCTCCGGCCAGCCGATCACCCCGCGCACCCTGTTCAAGATCGCCTCCAACAGCAAGGCGATGACCACCGCACTGCTCGGCCGGCTGGTCGACGAGGGCAAGCTAGCCTGGGACGACCCGGTCACCAAGTACCTGCCCGACTTCCGCATGCACGATCCGTGGGTCACGAAGAACATGCGCGTGGCCGACCTGCTCACCCATGCCAGCGGCCTGCCCGAAGGCGGCGGCGACCTGATGCTGTGGCCCGAGCCGAACGCCTTCACCCGCCAGGACATCATCCACGGGTTGCGCTACATCGAGCCCGGCTACAGCTTCCGGTCGCAGTACCAGTACGACAACCTGCTCTACGTGGTCGCCGGCGAAGTGGCCGCGGCGGCCGGTGGTGCGCCGTACGAGACGCTGATGCACCGCGAGGTGTTTGCGCCGCTGGGACTGTCGCGCTGCCAGGTCGGCAGCTGGAGCCGCGACGCGGTGGGCGACGTGGCCCAGCCGCACTACCGCAAGGACGGCCGCAACCTGCCGATGCGCGAGGACGGCCCGACCATCCCCGCGATCACCTCGGCTGCGGCCGGCGGCATCCGCTGCGACCTCACCGACATGCTGAGCTGGGCGCAGAACTGGCTGGCACCCACGCCGGACCAGCTGAAGTGGCTGTCCTCCACCCAGCGACAGGTGCTGCAGTCGCCGCACATGCTGATCCCGGTCTCCGACCAGCGTCGCGCCTGGGACCACACTCACGTGATGGCGTACGGCTACGGCTGGCGCATGGCGGACGTCGACGGGGAGTGGGTGGTCTGGCACACCGGCACGCTTGGCGGCATGTACTCGATGCTGGCACTGCTGCCGGACCGCAGGAGCGGCTTCGTGTTCCTTATCAACGGCGAGGCCGAGGACGCGCGCACCGTGCTGGGCGAGGTGCTGACCAAGCACTTCACCGCACCGCACGACCCCCATGGCGTCGCCTGGTACGCCGACGCGCTCGACCATCAGGCCGCGCAGCGCCCGGTCGCCGCACGGCCGCCGGACGCCT
The DNA here is from genome assembly GCF_037137055.1 of Fulvimonas yonginensis. Taxonomy (NCBI): domain Bacteria; kingdom Pseudomonadati; phylum Pseudomonadota; class Gammaproteobacteria; order Lysobacterales; family Rhodanobacteraceae; genus Fulvimonas; species Fulvimonas yonginensis. Next base: position 515,358 of record NZ_JBBBNY010000001.1, on the reverse strand, counting down.
CGGCGGCCACCGCGGTCGCGCCCGCGGCCTTCCCCTGGAGCGGCCGCTACCGCGATCCGTGGTTCGGCGAGATCCTGCTGTGCCCGCGAGGCGCGCGCGTGCAATGGGCCGCGCTCAAGTCGCCGCGCATGCACGGCACGGTCAGGCAGCTGGGTTCACGCTACCTGGTGCAGTGGGACGATCCCGCCGTCGACCTCGACGCCTGGCTGGACCCGCACCCCGGCTCGCCGCCCACGCTCGCCATGACCAAGCTCGACCCGCTGGGCGACTTCAGCTCGGACTACGAGGACCTGCACTTCGAACGCGTGGGGGATTGTCCATGAAGCGACTGACGGCATTCGCCTGCCTGCTCTGCATCGGCTCGATCGTCCATGCCGACGAGGCGCCGCGCCTCTCTGCGGCCAAGACCGCCGCCGAGGCCGACCTGGTCGACATCCGCACGCTGGTGCCGGACATCGCCGAGGACATCAAGTACGCCGGCCACGACAACTTCGTGGGCGCGCCGGTGGATGGCTACCTGGCGCCCAAGTGCCTGCTCAAGCGGCCGGTCGCGCAGGCACTGGCGCGCGTGGAGCGGGACCTGCGTGCGCAGCACATGCGCCTGAAACTGTGGGATTGCTACCGCCCGGCCCGCGCCGTCGCGCATTTCGTGCGCTGGGCGCACGACCTGTCCGACCAGCGCACCAAGGCGGCGCACTACCCGAACCTGGACAAGCGCGTGCTGCTGGGCGACTACATCGCGCCGGTCTCCGGCCACAGCCGCGGCGGCACCCTGGACCTCACGCTGCAGCGGTGCGACGCGCGCGATGCGCATTGCCACCCGCTCGACATGGGCACGCCGTTCGACTTCTTCGACCCGCGCGCACACACCGACACGCCCGACGTCACGCCGCAACAGCGCGCCAACCGCCAGGCCCTGCGCAAGGCCATGGAGCGCCAGGGCTTCAGGAACTACCCGCTGGAGTGGTGGCACTACACCTGGGCCAGGGAGCCCACACCGCATACGATCTACGACGTGCCGGTGAAGTAACCCAGCCTCGCGGCACACGGTTGAGCCCCTCTCCCGAAAGAGGGGCGAGGGGTTCGGGCAGAGCGTGCATGATGCGACGGCCGGACCCCACCCCCTCTCCCGGTCGGAGAGGGCTCGAGTTCCACGCACGGAGAAAGCCATGCGCCTTGCCCTGTTGCCTGCTTCGATCCTGCTGGCCGGCGTCGCCCACGCGGACGCCGTGCAGGACGCCGACCGCCTGATGCAGGCCTACCAGGGCGACGTCCCCGGCGCCGCCCTGCTCGTGCTCGAGGACGGCAAGCCGCTGCTGCGCAAGGGCTACGGCCTGGCCGACCTGGAGCAGCACACCCGAGTCACGCCGCAAACCGACTTCCGCCTCGCCTCGGTGAGCAAGCAGTTCACCGCGGCGGCGATCCTGCTGCTGGCGCAGGACCACAAGCTCTCGCTCGACGACTCGATCCGCCACTGGTTGCCCTCGCTGCCCGCGACCGCTGACCGGGTCACCCTGCGCCAGTTGCTCAGCCACACCGGCGGCCTGGTCGACTACGAGGATCTGATCCCGCCCGGGCGCACCACCCAGCTCGACGACCAGGACGTGCTGCGCATGCTCTCCGCCACCCCACGCAGCTACTTCCCACCCGGCAGCGCCTACCGCTACAGCAACACCGGCTACGTGCTGCTCGGGCTGGTGGTGGAGCAGGCCTCGGGCCAGTCGCTGCAGGACTTCCTCGCGCGGCGCATCTTCCAGCCGCTGCACATGGAGCACACTTTACTCTACGTGCACGACGACCCCACGCCCACGGAGAGCAAGGTGCCGAACCGCGCCTACGGCTACAGCTGGAGCAAGGGCCGCTGGCTGCGCACCGACCAGAGCCTCACCTCCGCGACCCGCGGCGACGGCGGCATCTACTCCAACATCGACGACCTGGCCAAGTGGGACGCGGCGCTGTACGACGACCGCCTGCTCAGCGACGCCTCGCGCAAGGCCGCCTTCAGCCCGCACGCGAAGGTCACCGGCGAACCCTACGAGGCAAGCTACGGCTACGGTTGGCGCATCACCGGCGAGACGCTGTGGCATTCGGGCGAGAGCATCGGCTTCCGCAACGTGATCGTGCGCTGGCCGAAGCAGCACCTCACCGTGATCCTGCTCAGCAATCGCAATGATCCGGAGCCCTACCGGACCGTGCTGAAGATCGCCGAGCCGTTCCTGCGCCCGGCCTCGGGCCACTAGAGCAACGAGAGCTGCCGCGGCGCGTCGTCCACTGCAGCGTCAGCCAGCCGCTCGGCCAGCCCGCCGGCGCGACGGATCGGCCGCGCCAGCGCCGCGTGCAGTGTCGCCTCGCCTGCCCACAGTTCGACCACCCGCCGCGCGCGCGACACACCGGTGTAGAGCAACTGGCGCGACAGGATGCGGTGCGCGGGATCGGGTGGCAGCAGCACGGCCACGCGGGCGTACTCGGAACCCTGCGACTTGTGGATGGTGATCGCGAACGCGCCCTCGTGCGCCGGCAACATGCCCGGGCTGAAGCTGCGCGCGCCGGGCAGGCCATCACTGCCCGAGCTTTCGAACCACACCCGCAGGCGACCATCGGCGTCGGCCAGGCACAGGCCCACGTCGCCGTTGAACAGGCGATTGGCGTAGTCGTTGCGGGTGATCAGCACCGCGCGCCCCGGATACCAGACGCGCTCGGGCGGCACGTTCCAACAGCGCTTGAGCCGCTGCTCGATCAGCGCGTTGACGGCCAGCGCACCGAATTCGCCTTCGCGCAGCGCGCACAGCAACTGGCGGCCGCCGAGCGCGCGCAGCGCGGCGAGCGCCGCGGAGGCCTGCGCCGGAGCGACCCGTTCATCGCGGGTGTCCGGCAGTGTCGGGCGGATGGCCAGCGTCGCGAGCGCATCGGCCCACGCCTCGACGGCGTGGCGCAGCGACGCGCCGCCGGCCACTGGCTGCTGCAGCACCTGCGCCCCGAGGATCGCCTCCAGCGCCGTCGCGTCGCCCGCGCGCACGGCGCCGTTGAGGGCCACCAAGGCCTGCTCCGCGCGGAAGCTGTGTTCCAGCCGCACCAACGCAGCGGAGCGCTCGTCCTCCAGCACGCCGACCAGGTCCATCAGCACCGACCCGGCCGCGACCGAGGTGAGCTGGTCGGCATCGCCCACGAGAATCAGCGTGGCCTCCGGCCGTACGGCCTCGAGCAGCGCCCGCAGCAGGCCCAGGTCGACCATCGAAGCCTCGTCGACCACCACCACGTCCGCCGCCAGAGGATGCTCCCGGTTGCGGGTAAAGCGATTGCTGTGCGGGCTGTAGCCGAGCAGGCGGTGCAGGGTCAGCGCCTCGGTGTCGGGGATCCGCTCGAGCAGCGGCTGCCAGTCGTCCGGCAACGGCGCGTGCGGATGGTCGCGCAGGGCCTGCTTGCCCGCGCGCAGCGATTGCAGCAGGCGCTGCGCCGCCTTGCCGGTCGGTGCGGCCACGACGATGCGCAGCGCCTGCGCGGCCTGGTGCTGGAGCATCAGCAGCATGCGCAGTACGGTGGTGGTCTTGCCCGTGCCCGGGCCACCGGTGAGCACGAACAGCCGCCGGCCGACGACCCGCTCCACGGCCTCGCGCTGGCGCCGCACCGCGGCGCCGCGTTCGCCGTGGAACAGCAGGTCGAGCGCCGCGGCGCTCGTCGTACCCGGCACGCCGGCGCGCAGGCGCTGATGGACCAGCGCGGCCACCGCCAGTTCGTCGGCATAGTTGCGCCGCAGGTACAGTCGGCCCGCGGCATCGAGCACGAACGGGGTGGCGCCGGCGCCGTCGCCGACCAGCGGCTCGCCGCGCAAGGCGTCCAGCGCGTCGCGTTCGAGCGGCTCCAGGCCATGGCGGCCGGCACCCTCGCCACGCAGCGGGAGGGCAGTGTCGCCGGCGCCGTCCGCGAACGAGGCCCACGCGGCCAGCGTCGCCAGCGTGCGCGAACCGCCGTGCGCGCGGACCCAGCGCCACACCGTGCGGTCCAGCGGACGCCAGGGCGTCTCGGCCGGCTCGTCGTTGCGCATGTGGAAATCGAAGCGGCTCATCGCAAGCCTCGCGTCACCTTCGGCTCCATTCCCCCGCCAGGAAGGTCGGGGTGAGGGGCCGGGGCTCGCCCGGAACCCTCGCCCGGGTCGTGGCCGTGCGGCCATGGCATGACCGACACGTCCCGCCAGCGACGCCCCCTCACCCCGGCGCTCTTCGCGGCGGGGTGAGGACGCAAGCGCGGGCAACCTCCCGGACGGCGCGTCATGCCGGTTCCCCCACGCGTGCACCCAGTGCGCGGTCGACCGCGTCCAGCAACGCATCCTCGAAACGCTGCCGCCACACGCCGGCACCTGGCGCCAGGCCGACCGCGCGCACGAACAGGTAGATCGCCTCGCCCAGTTGCGCCTCACGGCGGTAGCCGGGCAGCCGCTGGCGCAGCAGCCGGTCCAGGGCGACGGTATAGAGCAGCGCCTGGAAGCGGTAGTGATGGGCGTCCATCGCTGCCGGCAGACGTTCGGGCGCATAGGCGTCCAGATGTTCGCCCAGCCAGTTGCTCTTGTAGTCGAGCACGTGGAAGCGGCCGGCGTGCTCGAACACCAGGTCGATCTTGCCGGTCATCAGCCCGCGCAGCACGCCCAGCGGCGCACGCGGCACCAGCGCGGCCTCGCCGTGCCGCGCGCATGCCTCCCGCAGCGCATCCAGCGAGACCGCGTCGAGCACGTAGTGAAAGGCCATCTCCGCGCGCAACGCGGCGGGCGGCAGCGCGCCCAGCGTGAGGCCCGGCGCGAGCGGCGCATCGAGCGTGGCCTGTACCCGCGCAGCCAGGCGGCGCACCAGCACCTCGGTCGGCTCGTCGCCGCGCCGCACGCCCGCCTCCTGCAGGCAACGGGCGACCAGCGCGTGCTGCCGGGTGACCGGCACGCCCAGCTCGCGGTGTTCGAACACCGCATGCATGGCGTTGCCGAAGTCGGCACCGCGCCACCCGGCCAGCGCGAGCAGCGCCGGCTCGCCGGCCATGGGCGCGGGCACCATGTCGGCGGCAGCCCCGGGGGTATCGGGGAGGTCGCCGGCAGCGGCTTCGTCGCCGGCAGCCTGTTCCTCCAGCCCACCGGCGTGTTCGATCCGGGCCAGCGTCGAGAAGCTGTGCAGTTGCTGCACGGGACGTGGCGCCGGGGGCACCAGCGCCTGACGCACCTGACTGGGCGGCGCCGAAGCGGCCGGCGCGGCCGGATAGGGCCACGGCCAGTCGTCCGGCAACCAGGCCAGGTGCCGCGCATTCGCCACACCGGCCTCGAGCAGCCGCTCGACGGTCGCATCGAGCGCCGAGCGCGAGGGGTCTGCCGGGGGGCGCTTCACGCTGCCATTGGCGGGCCGCTGCGGATCGAGCACGTAGATGTGGCAGGCGAGCTCGGCGCGGGTCAGCGCGACATACAGCACGCGGAAGCGTTCGTCCTGGTCCTCGCGCGCGACCTCGGCACACGCGTCCGCATGTTCCGGACCGCCGAGGACCAGCTCGCGCTCGCCCGTGGCCGGGTCGTAGCGCAGCGGCAGCTTTTCCTCGCGTCCCTCCTGCGCCCACATCAGCGGCAGCAGCACCACCGGGAACTCCAGGCCCTTGCTCGCATGCAGCGTCATCAGGCGCACGCGGTGCGCGTCCGACTCGATGCGCAGCTGCTGTTCCTCGGCCGCATCGTCGCCGGCCGCGTCCTGGCTGGCGCGCTGCCGGGCAAGCCAGGCGAGCAGCTGTCCGGAACCCGGATGTTCGTCCTCGGCCTGCTGCAGCAGTTCGCCGAGGTGGCGCAGGTCGGTCAGCGCGCGTTCGCCCTCGGATGTGGCCAGCAGCGCCGGCGCGGCGTGGTGCAGCAGCGACTGCACCACCGCCAGCACGCCTTCCTGGCGCCACTGCCGATGCCATTGGGCGAAGCGCTGCTCGTGGCGAAGCCAGTCGTCCGGCGACTCGCGCAGCGCGGCCAGTTCGGCCAGCCCGACGCCGAGCAGGCGCGTGGCCAGCGCGGCGCGCAGCGCGCCCTCGTCGCCCGGCTGGTCGATCGCGTACAGCACGATCTGCAGTTCGCGCGCCAGCGGCGTGGCGAATACGCTGCTGCGGCCGGCGCCCACGCACGGTACCTGGTGCTCGCGCAGGCGGTCGCGCAGCGCGGCGACGTGCTCGTTGGTCGGCAACAGCACGGCAATGTCGCCCGGCCGCAGCGGCTTGTCGCCGATCTGCCAGTCACCCGCGAGCAACTGCGCGACGTGGTTGGCGCAGGCGTCCAGCGCGAAGGCGATGCGTGCGTCCTTGTTGGCCGGCAGCTCGGCGCACAGGTGCAGCTCGAGCGGCCGGGCGACCGGCTGGCCACGGTACCGCAAGGGGCGCGTGGCGCGGCCCGCGCTGACCGGCTCGTAGGCAATGGCGCCCTCGGCCTGTTGCGACAGCGCGGGACCGGCCAGCGCGTACAGCTCGTTGAGGCCCTGGACCAGCGCTTCGGACGAGCGGAAGTTGCGGTCCAGGTGCAGCTCGGCGTCGACGTCCCGCCGAGCCGCCAGGTAGGCGTGGATGTCGCCACCGCGGAAGCGGTAGATCGCCTGCTTGGGGTCGCCGATCATCACCAGCCGCCCGCGCGTGGCGCCCTCCTCGTCGCGGTAGATGCGGTCGAGGATGGCGTACTGCTGCTGGTCGGTATCCTGGAATTCGTCCACCAGCGCGACCGGCCACTCGCGGAACAGGCGATCGGCCAGTACGCCGCCGCGCGTGGCCAGCGCGTGGTGGACCTGCGTGATCAACGCATCGAAGGTGAGCTGGCCGCGTTCGCGCAGACGCTCCTCGCGGTGGGCCAGCAGGGTCTGGCGGTACCGCGCGAGCGCGGCGCTGCGGGCCGGCAGATCGGGATCGGCGAGCACCCGCGAGACGTGCTGCGCGAAGGCGACGATGCCGCTTTCGCGCGCGCCTTCCACGAACTCCGGCTTGAGCTGGGTCTCCAGCGGCTTGCCGAGCGCCTCGGACAGATCCGGCAGGACCATCGAGCGGTCGTTTGCTTCCAGGTAGTTGGCGAGCTTGCGCAGCGCCGTCAGCAGCGCGCTGTTGCTGCGCTTGAACTGCGAGCCGTCGCCGAGCCAGTCCCGGATCGAGCGCGCGAGCGCCGGCTGCATCAGCGCGTCGGCGTCCTGCTCGGCCTCCACCCGCACGCGCACGCCGGGCTTCAACACGGCGCGCAGGGTGTGGCGCAGTGCCTCCAGGCCCTGCTGCCACCAGGCCAGGTCGCCGGGTGGAAGGTCACCCGCGGACTGCACCAGCTGCCGCCACAGGTCCTCGATCAGCTCGTCGTCGAGCGCGCGGCCGGGCACCAGCTCACCGAGCCGGAACGCGCTGCCGCATTCGAACGGGAAGTCGGTGAGGATGCGCCGGCACAACCCGTGCAGCGTGCCGACCGGGGCGAGATCCAGCTCGGCCTGGGCCAGACGCAACCGCAGGGTGTCGGCCGCCACGCGCGAGGGATCCTCCGCCCAGCGCGCCTGCAGCCACGCCTCGTCCGGCCCGGCGGCGGGCGCGTCCGGCGCGTGCGCCAGGCGTTCGGCGGCACGCAGCTTCGCGCGCAGGCGCTCGCGCAATTCCTGTGCGGCCGCATCGGTGAAGGTGGTCACCACGATCTGGCGCGGGCTCAGCGACTGCTCCAGCAAAAGGCGCAGGTACAGCACCGCGATGGTCCAGGTCTTGCCGGTGCCGGCGCTGGCCTCGATCAGGCAGCGGCCGCCTTGCCCCGGCGCATGCGCCAGCGACAGTCGGCTCCAGTCGTGCACGCGCAACGGCGCGCTCACGCGGGCACCCCGAGCTCGATCAGCCCGGCCAGCCGCGTGGCGGTATCGAGCAGCGCGTCGTACTCGGGCTGGCCGGGCTCGAAGCGCACCTCGCCGGCGAGCAGGCGCGCATAGCCGGGCGCGTAGTCGCACTCGCCCGGGCTGCGGTCGTTGCCCAGCCAGGCCGACAGGCTCGGTGGCCTGCCACCGCTCAGGCACTGCGCCACGGCCCAGCTGGTGCGGGGGAAGTAGCGCGCCGGCCGGCGCCGGGCATCGCGCCAGAGATCCAGCAATGCACCGAGGCGCGATTCCAGCCCGGCACGCAGCGTGGCCTGCTCGGCCGGCGACGCGGCGACCAGCGACGCATCCCAGCCGTTGAGACGGTCCTGCCAGGGATGCTCGCCCTCGACGAGCAGGCACAACCGCACCGGCGTGGCGGCGGGCGTGAGCAGGCGCAGCAGCGCCCATTCGATGAACAGCGGCAGCCGCTCGCGGAAACCGAGGTCGCCCTCCTTCTTGCCGACGAACAGCTCGAACACCCAGCGCGTACCGCCCTGCTCGTGCACGTGCGCAAGCTCGCCCTCGACACGCGCACCGCCGATGTCCTGCTCCAGTGCCACGGGCACGCGCGGCGGCAGGCCGCCGCTCAGCAGCGGGTGCTCGCGCGCGACCTCGAGCAACGCCTGCGCACGCTCGCGCTCCTTCGCCCATGCGGCGATACCGCTGCGCCCGGGCGGCAGCACGCCGGTCAGGCGCAGCCATTCGGGCGGCTCGGCGGGCAGCACCAGCCCGGCTTCCAGCGCATCGAGCAGCAGCCGCCGGCCCACGCGGTCGAGCGCCTCGAACTTCGCTTCCAGCGGCTCGCTTTCGCGCAGACGATCCTCGTCCAGCGCATCCAGGCGGATGTCCAGGCGTCCCCGCAGCAGCTGCTTCGCCGGGTCGCGGTACCAGGCCAGCAGTTCGCGCAACGGCACTGGCGTTTCCGGCGGCAGCGGCTCGAGCGCGTCGGCACCGGCGAGGAAGCCTGCGCGGCGACCGCCCGGCACCATCGCGGCGAACGCGGCCTGGTAGGAGAACAGTCGCGGGTCGCTGCCGTCGAAATAGCGCGGGTCGAACGGCTGCAGCGGGTGGCGCACGCGCCAGGGGCGGCGCACCGGCGCGGCCGGGTCCTCGGCGCGCGCCTTGTCGTCGGCATCGGCGGGCACGTCGGCCAGGCCCGCCTGCGCGTCGAGCAGGGCGAGCAGCTCGGCCAGCGGGGCGGCCGGGTTGCGCGGCTTGCCGTCGCGCACACCCTCGCCGAGGTAGGACAGATGCAGCACCTCGCGCGCGGCCATCACCGTTTCCAGGAACAGGTAACGGTCGTCGCTGCGCACGTCGCGATCGCCCAGGCGCGGGTGGCGCAGCATCAGGTCCAGGCCCGCGTCACTGGCGTTGCGCGGGAACTCGCCGTCGTTGAGCCCCAGCACGGCGATCACGCGGAACGGAATCGCGCGCTGTGGAACCATGCCGCAGAAGGTGATGCCGCCCAGCAGGAAGCGCTGGCGCTCGGGCGTGGCGGCCAGGCGTTCGCGCAGGACTTCGCGCACGACGCTGAAGTCGAGCTCCGGGTCGAGGCCGCTGTCCTGCGTCTCCACGACGGTCGCGCGGATCATCCGGCGCAGCAGGCCCATGGCTTCGCGGCCGGCGCCGTCACCGGCACCGACGCGGAACAGCGCGTCGAGCAACTGCTCCAGCCGGGTGGCCCACGCCGAGGCCGTGCGCGGCTGGGTCGCGTCGCGATGCAGCGCCGCCAGCTCCTGCAGCAGCCGGTCGAGCGCGCCCAGCGCGGCCGCCTGCGGACCGTGGGCGCCGGCCACCGGCGAGAGCTCGCCGTCGGGCAGCGCAGCGACCGTGTCGTCGCCCATCACGTAGCCGGCGACGAGGCGGTCCACGCCCCAGGCGAAGGTGTACTCGTCGATGCCGGGCACGCCGAAGGCTTCGCGCCAATCGCCGTCCAGGCCCCAGGCCACGCGCGCCTCGCCCAGCCATTGCCCGAGCAGGTCCACCGCGCTTTCGTTGAGGCCCAGCGCGGTGGCGATCGCGGGGGTCTGCAGGAAGTCGAGCACCTGCGGCGCGGTGAGGCGCGACTGCGGCGTGTCGAGCAGCCGGTCGAACGCGGCGAGCAGCGGATGCACGCGCGCCACCGCCACGTCGGCCAGGTGATAGGGCAACGGCCCGTGCGCGCGACCCGGCTCGCCGAACACCGCCGGCAGCAGCGGCACGTAGGCGCCGATGTCCGGCGCCATCACCACGATGTCGGCCGGGTGCAGCGTGGGATCGCGCGCCAGTTCGTGCAGCAGCACGTCGCGCAGCACTTCCAGCTCGCGCAGGCGGGTGTGGCACAGGTGCACGCGCAGCGAGCGGTCGTGCATCGGCTCGCCCTGCCCCGGCCTGAGCAGGGCCGGATCGAGTTGCCGGATGCTTTCCTGCAGGCGATGCAGAAGCGGGCGTTCGACCGGCGCCTGCGCGTCCTCGTCTTGCCAGTGGCGCACGTCCAGGCGGATCTCGGCCTGGCCGGAGAGCGCCAGCATGAAGTGCTGGCCCAGCCGGCCCCATCCGGCGAGCAGCGGATGGCCCGTCCGCTCGAGGAACCAGTCGTCCTCGCGCCGGCCCTCGTCCAGGCGCCGGGCCAGCTCGCGCAGCTGCGTGCGTTCGCCGCGCAGGCCGGCCCAGTACTCGCGGCACGGATCGGGCACGTAGAGCACCACCAGCCGGTGTCGCGCCACCGCGGCGAGCACCGCCAGCTCGGCCGGCGCGAGGTGGCTGATGCCGAACACGTGCAGCGGTTCGCGTGGCAGGCCGGCGGGCGCTTCCCGCTGCAGCTTCTGCAGCAGTTCGCCCAGCACCTCCGCGCGGTGCGGCTTGTCGATGGCCCGCCGCAGGGCACGCCAGAGCGGCGCGAGGAAACTGCGTTCGGGCACCTCGTCGCGGCCGGCCTGCCAGGCGCGCAGCCAGTCGGGCCGGTAGACGAGGTACTGCGAGTACAGCCGCGCGAGGCGATCGGCGAGCTGGTAGCGGCGGCGGGCCGGATCGCCGCCGGCGAGATAGCCACGCAGCTGCGGGTCGTCGATCGCCTCCAGCATGGCATGGATGCGCCAGCGCAGCCGCTCGCGCCGGTACGGTGCCAGCGCGACGGCCGATTCGCCGAGCAGCGTGCGCGCCAGGTCGTCCAGCCAGGCGCTGGGCAGGCGGATGTCGAGGTTGGCCACGATCCCGCCCGGTCCACGTGTGCGGGCCAGCGCCCCGGACAGCCACTGGCGCATGCCCGGATGCGCGGCGATCACCGTCTGCGGCGCCAGCACGCTGGCCGGCGGGGCCGCGTCGAGCAGCTGCACCAGCGGATCGAGCAGCGCCTCCAGCCGGCTGGCGCGGATCACCGCCAGTCCGCGGGTGAGGTCGTCGAGGGGAAGTGCAGCCATGCCGGAATGATAGCCGCCCGGGGTCGCATGCCCTGCGACCTGGGGCGGCCCGCGCGTTCAGTCGGCGTCCTGCCTCGCGCCCGGCGCCGGGAAGGCGAGCACCTGGTCGGTGTAGGTCTCCACCACGACGCTGAACGGCCGGCCTTGGCCGTCGAGGAGCAGCGCCCGGTGCTGCAGCAACGCATGCGGCAGCGGAAGCGGGCCGGGCGCGGCCGGGGGCAGTCCGCGTATCTCCCAGCCGGCCGGCAGCGGCGACCACAGCAGCCGCGCGGACAGCGTGCGGCGGCTGAAGCGCAGCGCAGCGACCACCTTGCCGAACGGCGTGTCGCGGGTGTCCAGCTCGCGGTTCATGGCATCGGTGAGGCGACCGGGCAGATACCAGTTATCCGCTTCCGACAGTACGTGGTCGCCGCAGGCGAGCCGAACGCGGCGGTAGCGCACCGGCGTGTCCGGAGCGGTACCGAGCGCCTGGCGCAGGTCGTCCGGCAGCGCCCTGGCGGCACCGCGATCGCGGCGTGCGTGCACGATCGGCGGATCGGCCAGCCCGTGCGCCTGGCACCACCGTTCCAGCGTCAGCGTGGCGCTGGGGTGGCTGAGCAGGTCGGCGTTGAGGGTCTGCAGCAGGGCCAGCGCCTCGACCCGGGCGAGCGGCGTGTCGGGCCAGGCCGGCGCGGCCGCCGCGGCCGGACCGGCCATGGCGGCCAGCACGAGCGCCAGCCGTTTCACAGGCCCTTGGCCGCCTGCGCCACGGCGCGGAACAGCGCGCGGCCCTTGTTCATGGTCTCCTCCCACTCGGCCGCCGGATCGGAGTCGTACACGATGCCGGCGCCGGCCTGCACGTGCAGGCGACCGTCCTGGATCACCGCGGTGCGGATGGCGATGGCGGTGTCGGCGTCGCCCCACCAGCCGATCCAGCCGATCGCGCCGGCGTAGATGTTGCGCTTGGTCGGCTCCAGTTCCTGGATGATCTCCAGCGCACGGATCTTCGGGGCGCCGCTGACCGTGCCGGCCGGGAAGGTGGCGCGCAGCACGTCCATGTAGGACAGCCCGCCGCGCAGCGTGCCTTCCACCTGCGAGACGATGTGCATGACGTGCGAGTAGCGCTCGACCACGAAGGACTCGCTCACCGCCACGCTGCCCGTCTCGGTGATCCGCCCGACGTCGTTGCGGCCCAGGTCGATCAGCATCACGTGCTCGGCGCGCTCCTTGGGGTCGGCCAGCAGTTCGGCCTCCAGCGCGCGGTCCTCGTCCTCGGAGGCGCCGCGCCGGCGCGTGCCGGCGATCGGCCGCACCACCACCTTGCCGTCCTTCAGCCGCGCCAGGATCTCCGGCGAGGAGCCGACGATCTGCGTGCCGCCCAGGTCCACGAAGTACATGTACGGCGAGGGATTGAGCGCGCGCAGCGCGCGGTAGACGTCCACCGGTCGCGCGTTGAAGCCCACGCTGAGACGCTGCGAGGGCACCACCTGGAAGATGTCGCCGGCGCGGATGTACTCCTTGGCCTTCTCCACCATCGCCTCGAACTCGGCGCGGGTGAAGGAAGACTTGAAGTCGCTCTCGTCCAGCGCGGCGGGCTGGGTCAGCTGCGGGTAGGCCGCGCCGCCCTGGCGCAGGCGGTGGACCAGCGCGTCGAGGCGGCGCCGGGCTTGTGCGTAGGCCTGCGGCTGCGCCGGGTCGGCGTGCACGATCAGGTACAGGCGGCCCTTGAGGTTGTCGAATACCGCCACTTCCTCGGCCAGCATCAGGAGCACGTCGGGCGTGCCCAGTTCGTCCGGCCGGTCCCAGCGCGCCAGGCGCGGCTCGATGTAGCCGATGGTCTCGAAACCGAAGTAGCCGACCAGGCCGCCGGTGAAGGCGGGCAGCTCCGGCAGGCGCGGCACCTGGTACTGCGCGCGCAGCGTTTCGATCGCGGCCAGCGGATCGTCCAGGTGGCGCCGCTCGATGACCTCGCCGGCATCCTCCACTTCCAGCGCGTGGCCGCGCAGCCGGTACACGCGCCGGGCCGGCAGGCCGATGATCGAATAGCGTCCCCAGGTGGCACCGCCCTCGACCGATTCGAACAGGAAGGTGTACGGCCCGTCGGCGAGCTTGAGGTACACCGACAGCGGCGTGTCGAGGTCGGAGAACACCTCGCGCACCAGGGGAATGCGCGTGTGGCCCTGGGCGGCCAGCGCGTCGAATTGGTCTCGGGAGATCACACGGGGATCCGGACGGCTAAACGGTCGCCCACGATAGCAGCCCCGCGCCGGTTGTAGGAGCGGGTTTGCGCCTGCATCGCGCGGCACGTCAGAGCCGCTGGCGTGGCATGTTGCGCAGGCGCAGCGTGAAGGCCACGCCGCTGCCGTCCTCCAGATCGTGCGCGCCAGCGCTGCCGCCGTGGCGCTCGGCGACCAGCCGCACCACATAGAGGCCCAGGCCCAGGTGCGGCGCGCCGCCGGGCGTGGCCTTGTCGCGCAGGCTCACCAGCGAGTCGAACAGGCGGCCCTGCATCGCCGCCGGCAGGGGCGGGCCCTGATTGGCCAGGGCGATCTCGGCACCGTCCTCGCGGGGCGCGAGGCTCAGCCGCAGCCAGCCGTCGGCGGGGGTGAACGAGAGGGCGTTGTCGAGCAGCTTGTCCAGCGCCTGGGCGATCAGTTCCGGCGCGCAGTGCATCGGCAGCGGCGCACCGGGCAGCTCGCAGGCCAGCGAACGCGCGCCGATCAGCGGGCGGTAGGCCTCGGCGCAGCCGCGCACCACTTCGCGCAGGTCCACGTCCTCCGGTTCGGCGGCGGCGATCGCGCGCTCCATGCGGCTGGCCTCGCTCATCGCGCGTACCAGCGTGCCCAGCCGCGCCACGCCATCGCGCGCGCGGGCGAGGTAGGGCTGTGCCTCCGGCGGCAGCGCCGCGTTGGCTTCCAGCGCGTGTTCGAGGTTGTCCAGCGAGCTCTTGACGATGGCCAGCGGCGTGTTGAGCTCGTGCGAGAGCTTGGAGGCGAGCGTGCGCAGGTAGTCGGTGTAGCCGCCGATCGCCTCGAACAGGTGCTCGAAGCTGCGCGCCAGGTCGCCGATCTCGTCACCGGCGGCGGTCATCGGGAAGCGTCCCTTGGCGAACAGGCCTTCCAGCCGTCCCTCCGCCAGTTGCGCGCGCTCCGCGGCATCGCGCAGGCGGCCCAGGCGCAGGCTGAGGCGGGTGGCGAAGAACAGCAGGGCGCCGCCGGCCACCAGCAGTACGCCGAAGCTGGTCGCCAGCAGGGTGAGCAGCGCACGGTTGGCCAGCAGCGGCACGGTGGTGCTGGCCTGCTCGAGCAACAGCACGCCGCGGACTTGGCCAGGCGTGCCGATCGGCACCGCGGCGGCGAGCACCACGCTGGCGCGGGTCTCGCCCTCGCGCCACACGGTGGCCGGCTGGCCGGCGCGGGCCTTGGCGATCTCCGGCAGATCCAGGCGCGGGGCGTCCTGGGTCCAGGGCGCGGCATCCTCCACGCGGTTGGCCAGCAGCGCCCGGTAGACCAGCGCGGCGAACCAGCCCGGCTGGCGCCCGCCGGCCTGCAGCCGCCCGCTCTGTGCAAGCAGCCAGCCCGGCGGCGCCAGCACGCGGGCGCGGGTATCGTCCGGCACCAGCCGCGACAGCTCCTGCGCGAGCGTGGCGGAGTACTGCCAGGGCGGGCGCGCGTCGACCGCCAGCGGATCGCCCCCGGCGGAGGCGTCGTACAGACCCAGGCCCAGCCGGTCGATGTCCAGCGGCCACGGCAGCCGCAGCTCGACCCGCCAGCCGCCGCCGTCCTCCTGCCATTGCCCGGCCAGGCGGTCGGGCCACCCCGGCACCGGCGGATCGAGCAGGCGCGCGTCGAATGGCCCCGGCGCGGCGCTGGCCAGCAGGTAGCGCAGGCGGGTGTCGCCGCGGTCGAGCTCGAGCAGGAAGTGGTCGGCGTGCAGCGCGTCCGGGTCGTCGGCGTCGGCCCGCCGGCGTACGCTGCCGCGTTCCCAGGCGTACAGGTAGAGGCCGCCGGCGTCGGCCGCCAGCAGCGCGCCGCCGCGCGGGCCCAGCGGCTGGCTCCAGGGCGTGAGCGGCGCCCAGTCGTCACCGTAGCCGTCGACGGTGATCGGACTGGTCGGGATCTGCACGTACCAGCCGCGCGCATCCTGCGGCAAGGCGGCTCCGGTCACCACCAGGCTGCGCGCCACCGCGCGCGCCGACGCGACCAGCGCCTGCGCCTGGCCTTCGCGCAGCAGGGTTTCCATCTGCCGCACGTACAGCCAGCCGGCCACCGGCAGGGCCAGCGTGCACAGGGCGACCAGCAGCAGCTTGCGGCGCAGCGTCATCGCGACAGCTTCGGGCAAAGCCGCGCCGCCGGCTAGCGGGGCGCGCGCGTCCCGCGCCGGTAGCGGGTGCCGACCACGACCTGCATGAAGTCGGCGAGTAGCGCGGCACGCCGCGGGTCGGCATCGTGGAAGCTCACCGACCAGCTCAGGCGCACGCCGGCGGCCCGCCCCGGCTCGCAGAACACCACCGCGTCGTCGATGCCGTCGCTGCCTTCGAACACCTGCGCCTCGCAGGCCATGCCGCGGTGGCGCACCGGGAAGCGGCCGACCCGGGCCGCCGGATCGCGCTGCAGGTAGCGCTTGCGGTCCGCGTCGAGCTCGGCATCCAGGCTGGGCAGTTCCCGCGGCCAGACGTTGAGCACCATCACGCGGTCCGGCTCGCCGCTCCATTCGCCCTGGTACATCACCAGGTTCACGCCGATCGCCCGGGCGTAGGCGCAGCAGTCGGCGGTCCAGCCCGACGGCGCCCGGGCGTGCAGGACCCAGCCCGGCACGCCGCCGTCTGGCCCGCCCTGCACGGTGACCTCGCCCGGCGGCGCCTCGGCGGCCCCTGCGCCGACCGCCGTCGCCAGCAGCAGCGCCGCGAGCGCCGCCCTCACGGCTTCCACCGGTAGCCCACGCCGTGCACGGTCTCGATCGCGTCGAAGTCCGGCGCCACCGCCACGAACTTCTTGCGTATGCGCTTGATGTGCGAGGTGATGGTGGCGTCGTCCACGACGAGCTCCGCCTCGCGCATCAGCTGGTCGCGGTTCTTCACGTGGCCGGGGAAGCGCACCAGCGTGTGCACCATCCAGAACTCGGTGACGGTGAGTGGGATCTCCGCGTCGTTCCAGGTCACCCGCATGCGCTCGGATTCGAGCTTGAGCGGGCCATGCGCGATCACCGTCTCGTTCGAGGCCGGCACCTTCAGCGACTCGATGCGCCGGAACAGCGCCGCGATGCGTGCGGCGAGCTGGTGCAGGCTGGTGTCCTTGGAAAGGTAGTCGTCGGCGCCCAGGCGCAGGCCGGAGATCACGTCGAAGTCCGAGTCGCGCGCGGTGAGGAAGATGATCGGCAGCGTGGCCGACTTCGCCCGCAACTCGCGGCACAGGTCGAAGCCGCCTTCGGGCTCGTCGCCCAGGCCGATGTCGATGATCACCAGCTCCGGCAGCTTCATCGCGAACGCGGTCGAGGCCTCCTGCCGCGAGCCGTAGCCGCGCGTGTCGTAGCCGAAGCGGGTCAGCGCCTCCACGTAGTTGGCGCGGATCAGCGGTTCGTCCTCGACGATGGCGATGCTGCGACCCATGGTTCCGTCTCTCCCTGTGGTGGCGCGCAGCGTGCTATGCGCACCGCATCCGCGCAAGGCACGAGGGACGGCTGCCCGCGTTTTGCCCGATTCGGCCCGCGCTTCGCCCTGCCCCTGCCGCCGCCGGCGCCCGGCGCGGCGGTTTCATGAAGCCGTCACCGGAGGAACCCATGTCCCACGCTCCCGCCAAGCCCGATCCCGACGCGGAACTGCGCCACTTCGAACCGCTGCGCGTGGCGCTCGCCCTGGGCGCCCTGCTGCTGGGCCTGGTGATGGGCATCCACTGAGGAGGCACGGCCATGTCCACTCCCTACATCGATCCGTTTGCCGTGGAAGGCGTGGAGGCACCCGCCGCGCAGGGAAGCACGGCGGGTGCAGGCGAGGAGCCCGATCCGGACTGGCAGCCGCTCTGAACCTCACGGCAACCCCCGCAACACCCTCTGTTCGGCCAACCATTCCTTCCCCCTCCTCGCGAGGGGATTTTTTTCAAGCGGGCTCGACGTTTAAAGCCGCGCCGGCCCGGGAACCAAACCGCCGAGGGCCCTGTCACATCCCCCGGCGGGCGTCGTCCATTGCCGTGGATACACCGTCGTCGGCCGCGCGTCGGCGGCGGCGTCCAGACGCCCGCTCTGGTGGACTCCTCAGGCGTCCCAGTCCGACGACGCTCTTGTCCCGGCGCAGGACCTGCGCCGGGATTTTTTCTCGTCAGCCGATGGCCTTGCGCATGGCCTGGATCACCTGGGCGTAATCCGGCGCGCCGAAGATCGCCGAGCCGGCCACGAAGGTGTCGGCGCCTGCGCTTGCGATGTCTCCGATGTTCGCGGCGCTGACGCCGCCGTCGATCTCCAGCCGGATCGCGCGGCCGCTCTCGTCGATGCGCCGGCGCACCGCGCGCAGCTTGTTGAGCGCCTCGGGGATGAACTTCTGCCCGCCGAAACCGGGGTTGACCGACATGATCAGTACCAGGTCCAGCTTGTCCAGCACGTGGTCGAGCCAGCTGAGCGGCGTGGCCGGGTTGCACACCAGGCCGGCCTGGCAACCGGCGTCGCGGATCAGGCCGAGGGTACGGTCGACGTGCTCGCTGGCTTCCGGATGGAAGCTGATCAGGCTGGCGCCCGCCTTGGCGAAGTCCGGGGCGATCCGGTCGACCGGCTTGACCATCAGGTGCACGTCGATCGGCGCGCGGATGCCATAGGCGCGCAGCGCCTTGAGCACCATCGGGCCCATGGTGAGGTTGGGCACGTAGTGGTTGTCCATCACGTCGAAGTGCACCCAGTCGCCGCCGGCGGCGAGCACCCTGGCGGTGTCCTCGCCCAGGCGGGCGAAGTCGGCGGAGAGGATGGAGGGAGCGATGACGGGGGTCTGCTTGCTCATGCCGGGACCTGCGTGGAGTGACAGCCGTTCGTCCCGAGCGTAGCGCAGCGAAGCCGAAGGCTGAGGGTGGACCCTTCGACGTCGGCCCTGCGGGCCGATGCTCGGGGCGAACGGTATCGCTACTTGAACCCCTTCTCCGCCTTGATCCGCTCGTACGCCGCGTTGATCTCGCTGGCGCGGGCTTCGGCGCGCTTGCGCATGTCCTCGGGCAGGTCGCCCAGGCGGTCGGGATGGTGCTCGGAGATCAGCTTGCGGTACGCGCGCTTGATCGTGCGCTCGTCGGCGCCGCGCTGGATGCCCAGCACGGTATACGGGTCGGGTCCGTGGGTGTTGCGCCGCGGCGGCACGTAGCCGCCCGCACCCGGCCCGCGGCGGCGGTCGCCGGCAGCGGCGTTCCAGGCGTAGCCCTTCATCGCCATCAGCGCCATCAGCTCCATGTCGCTGATGCGCAGGGCGAACGCGAGCTGGCGCAGGATCGCCATCTTCTCCGGCGGCGGATTGCCCTCGGCCAGCACCGTCTCGATCACCACGTCCAGCACCGGGAAGGCGTGGTCGCGGCGCAGGCCGACCCACTGGCGCAGGCCGTCGATCGCCGGGGTGACGTCGAACTCCGGCTGCTTGCCCCGGTTGAAGCTGGCGATCGCCTCCTTGCGTTGCTCGCTGGTCAGGCCCATGCGGGTCATCAACCGTTCGGCCACGGCGATCTCGGCTTCCGACACGCGCCCGTCCGACTTGGCCACCGCGCCGAGCAGCGCGAACAGCGGCGCGATGAAGCCGCCCGCCTGCGGCGTGGGACGGTCATGCCGCTGGCTCGCCCGCAGGCTGTCGATCACGAAGCCGATCGCGGCGCCGACGACGGCGCCGGAAATGCCGTGGCCGAGGATCAGCCCGACGAAGGCCAGGATCAGCGTGGTGGAAAGGTTCATGGCTGCGCTTGTGCCGCCGCCGGCGACTGCACGCTGTACCAGCGGGCCAGCGCGTCCAGTTCGGCGTCGCTCACCGGCCCGATGGCCGCGCGCATCACCGCCACGTTGCGGCGGCCGTCGCGGTACTGGGCCAGCGCCGCGCGCAGGTAATCCAGCCGCTGGCCGGCCAGGTTCGGGGCGCCGGCCATCTGCGCGATGCCGGTTTCGCCGTGGCAGGCGGCGCACAGGCCCAGGCGGG
Source organism: Fulvimonas yonginensis (assembly GCF_037137055.1). Lineage (NCBI taxonomy): Bacteria > Pseudomonadati > Pseudomonadota > Gammaproteobacteria > Lysobacterales > Rhodanobacteraceae > Fulvimonas > Fulvimonas yonginensis. The sequence goes on along the minus strand of NZ_JBBBNY010000001.1, from coordinate 495,979 downwards.
CGGGCCGGGCGGGACCGGCCGCTACGGCAGGCAGGGCGGCGGCCAGCAGCGCCGCGAACAGGACGAGTCGCATCGGCAGGGAGGGCAGCGAGATGGATTCCCGGAAACCGCGATTCTAGCAGCGCCCGGCCGCCGGCCCGTACGCTGCGCCGCTAGAATAGGCCGCTCACCACCTTCGATGGCGGACCGCACGTGCCTACCACCTTGCTCCAATCGAACCTGCCCGGCCTCGAACTGATCCACCGCGGCAAGGTGCGCGACGTCTATGCGCTGCCCGGCGCCCAGCGCCCCGATGGGCGCGACGAAGCGGATGGCCGGCTGCTGATCGTCGCCACCGACCGCCTGTCCGCCTTCGACGTGGTGCTGCCCGACCCGATCCCCGGCAAGGGCGAGATGCTCACGCAGATCTCCAACTTCTGGTTCGACAAGACCGCGCACATCATCCCCAACCACCTGCTGCAGGTGCCGCTCGGCGAGGTGCTGCCCGAGGGCACCGACCTCTCGCTCTACGCCGGCCGCGCCGTGGTGACGCGGCGGCTCAAGCCGGTGCCGGTGGAGGCGATCGCGCGCGGCTACCTGATCGGCTCGGGTTGGAAGGACTACCAGGCCACCGGCACGGTCTGCGGCATCGCGCTGCCGCCGGGCCTCAAGCAGGCGCAACAGCTGCCCGAGCCGATCTTCACCCCCTCGACCAAGGCCGCGGTGGGCGAGCACGACGAGAACGTGAGCTTCGGGGCGGTGGTCGACGCGGTCGGCCGCGAACTGGCCGAAAAGGTGCGCGACGCGACCCTGGCGATCTACCGCTGGGCGGCCGGCTACGCGGCCGAGCGCGGCATCATCCTGGCCGACACCAAGTTCGAGTTCGGCACCGACGCCGACGGCACGCTCTACGTGATGGACGAGATGCTGACGCCCGATTCCTCGCGCTACTGGCCGGCCGACCAGTACCGGGTCGGCATCAGCCCGCCGAGCTACGACAAGCAGTTCGTGCGCGACTACCTGGAGACGCTGGACTGGAACAAGAAGGCCCCGGGCCCGCACATTCCCGGCGAGGTGATCGAGCGCACCCGCGCCAAGTACGCCGAGGCGCTGGAGCGGCTGGCCGGCATCCGGCTCGACTGAGGCCGCCATGCGCAGCATGCAGAGCTGGCTCGAAGGCTACAGCGCCGACCACCGCCACCCGGTCAACCAGGTGATCCACTGGATCTGCGTGCCGCCGATCGTGTGGACGGTGGTCGCGCTGCTGTGGACCGTGCCGGTGCCGCCGGCCTTCCTCAAGCCCGGCGCCTGGGCGGTGTTCGCGATGGTGCTGGCGTTCGCCTGGTACTGGAAACGTTCGCACCGGCTCGGCACCGCGCTGCTGGTCGCCTTCGTCCTGCTGGCGCTCTTCACGGCATGGCTGTTCGAGCTGCTGGGGCCGGCGCGGCTGCGCTGGACCGCCATCGTGGTGTTCGTGCTGGCCTGGATCGGCCAGTTCGTGGGCCACACGATCGAGGGCCATCGGCCCAGCTTCCTCACCGACCTCTCCTACCTGCTGGTCGGCCCCGCGTGGTTGATGGAAAAGCTGCTGCGCAAACTCGGCTTCAAGGCGCACGACTGATGCAAACCCTGCTGACCCTGCTCAGCACCCTGCTCTGGTGGGTGCTGTACGGCTCGATCGTCGCCCTCGCCGCCAGCCTGATCGCCTGGCCGGTGCTGCGCTGGAGCGAACGCGCCAACGTGGTGTTCAACCGCGTCTACCTGGCCTGCCTGCTGTGGAGCCTGCTCGGGCTGCTGCTGGTGGCACTGGTCGCGGCGCACGAAGGGCAACTGAAGCCACCCTACGGACCGCTGCTCGCCTCGCCGACGTTCCGGGTGGCGCTGGTGGCGGACATGTTCGCCGGCGCCCTGCTGCTGTGGCGCCTGATTCCGCGGACGGACGCGCGCCGCATCCGTCCCACCAGTGCGTGCATGGCCGTGGCGGCGGTGATGGCCGTGGCCTTCGGCGTGGCCACCTCGCTCGCCGGCTGACCGCCCGGGCTGGGGCGCGATCGGCGCACGTTCGGACGCGGTCCGACCAGGCGATCCGTTGTGCCGGCCGCACGTGGCGGCGCACCGGGCACCCCGAAATCGGGCCTGCCGTCGGCCTCCAGCCGATCGGCTGGATCCGGGGCGCGCGGCGCGACGTGCATTTCCAGCCTGGGCCGCCGTTGGCGTGATAGACGATCCAGTCGCGCCCTTCGGTGTCCTGAAGAAGCCGTTGTGGCCCGGCGCGTAGATGCCGTGTTCGGGCGAGCTGGCGAATACCGGCTGCGGCGCCTTGCGCCACGACGCCGGATCGAGCAGGTCGGCCTGCAGCAGGCCGAGCGCGTGGCTGGTACCGGAGACCGGGGGCGTGACGCTGGAGCAGATCGAGGGCAAGCTGATGCACGACAAGCCGCTGCGTCGGGTCGGCCGCCAGCGATAGGGAAAAGCCCGGCGGGAGGGTGCGGCCGTCCCGCCGGGGCCCGTATCAATGCGGGGGTGTGTACCAGGCCAGCACGTCGCGGGCCTGTTTCAGATCCAGCGGCGGGCATTGCCCGATTTCGCCGCCGGAAAGGATCGACTGCGCGCGCATGCAGATCCGGGTCTCCTCCGGATCCACCGGGGCCGACAGCCGTCCCCACTTGGGTTCGTTACGAGGGGTGATTGCGAAGATCGCATTCATGCCGGGTTCCTCCCTTGCAGGCCAATGGCCGATGACCGCGCCACCTCCGTTGCGGCCGCCCGACACCCGTCGAGCCCGCCTTGGCCTCGCGCCAGTATCGGCCGATGGCGTGAAGCGGCCAGCAAGGGACCGTCGCGCCCGTGTCGGCGACACTCCGGGATGCTCGGGCGCCGACCGGCGCCAGCCTCGGCGGCGGGCGGGCTGGCGCCTTACCGGGTGTCCTGCGCGGCTCCGTTGGCCTTGCCGGCTGCCGTCGAGAAACCGTCAAACGGGATGTCGGTGATGCCGACCAGTCCCAGGTGGGCGTTCTCGCCGTCGAGCAGGCGTCCGGTGACCGGCTGGTCGGCGTACTGGAACCAGTGCGCGCCCACCACTACCGGATCGGCGGCCGCGGCCCGCACGAAGCGGGCATACGCCTGTCCGCGCTGGCTCTCGTTCCACACCGCCACCGGCCCGGTGCCGAACGGGCCGCGGTCGGTCGAGCCGAAGCTGAATTCGCTGATCAGCACCGGCTTGTCCAGTGCGTGCAGCGCGGGCAGATCCAGGCCGTGCTGCGGCAGGTCGGCGTAGACGTTGAAGCTGAGCACGTCGCACCAGCGCGCGCACGCCGCCACCGCCTCGGGCGTGTGCACGCCGAAACGGCCGCCGAGGAACAGGTGGTGCGGATCGTGGCGCCGCAGCGCTTCGCGGACGGTACGGAAGTACTGCTCCGCATAGGCACGCAACCAGGCCTGGTAATCCTCGGCGATAGCCGGGTGTGCCTCCTCCGGCAGGGGCGCCTGGAAGCCGACCGGCCGCAGGGCTTCCCAGCGTGTCACGCCGATGCCCCAGGCGACGCCGAGCTTCAGTGCGTCGCCGTACTTGCGTTCGAGCATGGCGAGGAAGGCCTGCTTGGCGGCGCTGTGCGGCTCGCCGCGCAGGGTGCCGATGGCCAGCGCCCAGCGGCCCTGCGGCCCGGGCGCCGCCCAGGCCAGCTCGTTGTCGGCAAAGTAGCCGAGCAGCCAGGGATCGTCGCGCACGCCGGCCGTGGCCTTGGCCACCGCGCGCTCGGCGGCCTGCACGAAGCGCGGATCGAACGGGTCGGGCATGCGCCCCCACCAGTCGTAGCCGGTGGCCACGTTGCCGAACGCGCCTTCGATGTTGATCGAGCGGGTGTAGACCAGGCGATGCCCGCGCGCGAGCGCTTCGTCGCTCCAGTTGCCCAGCGTGTTGAAGCCCCACGCGGCCAGCCGCGCGCGCGTGCGGCGACACCAGGCCTCGCGCCAGCCGGTCCCGTCGACGCGGTACAGGTTGGCGGCGTAGAAGTCGAACCAGCGGCCGTGGTCGTAGGCGAGGCCTGCACTCGCGCCGGTCTGGCCACGGCTGTCCGCCTGCCCGTGGAACGCGGCCCACGCCCCCTGCGCCGGCGGCAGGCCCTCGAACATCCATGCGCGACCCTCGACGTAGCTGCGCCCGGTGTCGTCGGTCACCGCATTGACGCCGAGCGAGAAGAACGGGTGGCCTTGCGGCGTCACCAGCTGCCAGCGGTCGTCAAGCTTGCGCGCGTGGAACCAGCCGGTGGCGTCGGTGCGAACGTCCAGCCGTCCGCCATAGGCATCGGTCCGCCGCGCCCCGTCGCGCGGCGCGACCGGTGCGTGCACCGCCGCGCGCAGGGCGGCGTCGCTTTGCACCTTGCCGGGCCAGTCGCCGCGACGGTATTGCCCGTAACGATCGACGATCCCCGCATAGGCGGCGCGCAGGGTGGCATCCGGCGCCGTGCCGACGGCGCCCAGCAGGAGGCTCTGCGCGGCCTGCGGCGCCGGCACGGCGATGCGCAGCACGTGCACCGATTGCAGGCCGCCGCCGCCTTCGACCGTGGTGGCGAGCACGACGCGCTCGCCGTCGTGCCGGAACGGCATCGGCGGCCCCGCCTGCATGCCGAAGGCCCGCGGCGAGGTCGCGTGCAGCGGCACCACCAGCGTCTGCACCGGGCCGGCCGGGAGGCCCACGGTCGCGTGCAGCGGCGCGCCGCCCTCGCCTTCGAGGTCCAGTTGCACGGTGATCGCCCACGGCATCGCGTTCTGCACGCGCAGGCGCAGTTCGCCGCCGCGCCAGTCGCCGTGCAAGGTCAGCTGCGGCCGCGCGGCGGGCTGGAAGGTGTAGCGGCGCAGGCTCTCGCCGCCGGGCAGCCGCTCCACGGCGCCTTGCCGCACGTGCGTCAGCGTGACCTGCCCGGCCACGCTGGCGGAACAGATCGGCGGGATGGCCAGGCCGGCCAGCATGCAGGCGATCGCTTTCATCGGTTCCTCGCGGGCCGGGGCCTGCCCGGCAGGAGCGAGCTTGCTCGCGATGCTCTTGTCTCGCGCGTGAGAGCCAGGCAAAAAGGCATGGAGAGCAAGCTCGCCACTACAGGGGCAGCGGCTCAGGCGCTGCTGCGCTCCAGCCAGCGCCAGCCGTAGTAGGCCGGGATGCCGCAGGCGATGATGACCAGGCTCATGCCGGCGTCGCGCGGGTTGTGCACGGCGGTGGCGCCGATCACCCCGAGCACGGTGAGCACGAACAGCAGCGGCAGCCACGGGTAGAACGGCACGCGGTACGGCGAGGGCTCGGCGAAGTGGCGCCGGTACCAGAACAGCGTGGCGATGCTGCAGGCGTGCGCCAGCCATTCGCCGACGGTGGTGTAGTCCAGCAACTGGCCGAAGCTGCCGGAAAGCGTGAGCACGATCGCCCACGCGCCCAGCGTGGCGAGCGCCACCTGCGGCGCGCGGCTCTGCCGTTCGATGCGGCCCACGGCGGAGAAGAACATGCCGTCGGCGCCCATCGTCTGCAGCACGCGCGCGCCGCCGGCGATGGCGATGTTGCAGTAGCCGAAGGTCGAGCAGGCGATGCCCAGCGCGATCAGCGTGGCGCCGCGCGGGCCGAACAGCTTCTGCATCAGATCGGCCGCCGGCGCGTGGCTGGCCGCGAGCCCTGCGTGCCCCAGCCCGGCGAGGTAGGCGAAGTTGGCCAGCACGTAGGCGGTCATCACGCCGGCCATGCCCAGGCCCAGCGCGCGCGGCAGGGTGCGCTGCGGTTCGCGCACCTCGCCGGCCAGGTCGTTGAGGTAATGGAAGCCGCCGTAGGTGAACAGCACCGGCAGCAACGCGCCGATCAGCGCGCCGGAGGGCACCTGGCGGCTCGCGTCGGTGGCCAGCGCGAGGCCCAGGTGGCCCTGCGCGAGCACCACGCCGACCACCACCAGCAGAGCGATCGCGGCCAGCTTGAGCACGGTGAAGATGTTCTGCACCCAGGCGCCGGCGCGGATGCCGAACAGGTTGATGCCGACGATGAAGGCGATCGCACCGGAGGCCACCGGCTTGACGTACTGCGCCGAGAGTCCGAGCGCGGTGCAGAAGTAGTCGGCGAAGGTGGTCGCCACCGCCGCCACGCTGCCCGGGTAGTTGATCAGCGCCATGGTCCAGCCGAACAGGAAGGCCGGCAGCTGGCCGAACGCCTCGCGCAGGTAGATGTAGCTGCCGCCCGCCTGCGGCCGCCGCGCGCCCAGCTCCGCATACGAGAGCACGCCGGCAAGGGTGAGCAGGCCGCCGATCGCCCACAGCACCAGCAGCTGCGTGCCGGAACTGGTGCGCTCGGCCAGCGTCGCCGGCGTGCGGAAGATGCCGGCGCCGATCACGCCACCGATCACGATCATCGCGGCGTCCCAGGTGCCCAGGCGGCGCAGGTAGGAACTGGATTCTTGGCTCATCGCGCGCGGATCGTCCCTTGAAGGCAAGGGTCAACGATAGCGTGAGATCGCCGGCCCGTGGGCCGCACCGTGTGGCACTCGCACGGCGGCGGGCATCCGGCGTAAGGTCGCTGCCATGTCCACGGCCGACCTTACGCCCGACGCGATCGGCAACGCCCGCGCGAACCGCGGGCTGCACCTGCTCTCCTGGCTGCTATCGGCCTCGCTGCTCGCGCTGGCGGCATGGCTGCTGCACCGCTACCTGGGCGCGATGGCCTGGCGCGACGTGACGGCGGCGCTGCTGCAGTTGCCGGCCTCGCACCTGCTGGGTGCGTTGGCCGCCACCGCCACCAGCTTCGCCATGCTCGCCGTGTTCGACCTGTTGGCCGCGCGCAGCGTGGCGCCGCGCTGCCCCGGGCCGCTGGCCGCGTTCGCGGGCTTCGCCGCGCATGCGCTGTCGAACACCCTGGGCTTCCACGCGCTCACCGGTGGCGCGGTGCGTTACCGCATCTACGCCGGAGCCGGTGTAACGGCGGGCGACATCGCGCGCGTGGTCGGGCTGGCCAGCCTCGGGGTCGGGCTGGGCTATGCCGTGCTTGGCGCCGCCGGCCTGTGGATGGAACCGGCGATCGCACCGGGCTGGGGGCGCCCCGTCGGCGGCGCGCTGGCGGCGCTGCTGCTGGCGATGCTGGCCTGGCTCGCGCGCCCCCGCACGCTGCGCCTGCACCGCTGGTCGCTGGCCCTGCCCGGCAGCGCATCCGCGGCGTTGCAGATGCTGATCGGCGGCATCGAGATGAGCGCCGCGATCGCGGCGATGTACCTGCTGCTGCCGGCCGCGATCGCGCCCTCCTTCGTCGATTTCGTGCCGATCTACCTGGCCGCGCTGGTCGCCGGCATTGCCAGCCACGCGCCCGGCGGGCTGGGCGTGTTCGAGGCGATCCTGCTCGGCGCATTCCCCGCCGAGGCCCGCGCCGACGTGCTGGCCGGGCTGCTGTGCTACCGGATGGTCTACAACCTGTTGCCGTTCGGCGTGGCCGCGCTCGCGCTGGCGGTGTTCGAGGCGCGGCGTCGGCGCTCGCCGGCGCTGGAACGGGCCTAGGCGGCGTCGCCCAGCGCGGCCAGCACATGCATCCGGGCCGGCGGCGGTCTAGGCTGTGCACCTCCGCCTGGGAGCCCACGATGCCCGACCCCACCCATCTGACGGCCTTCGCGCTGGTCGCGTTGGGCCTGGTCCTGACCCCCGGCCCCAACATGATCTACCTGGTCTCGCGCTCGGTCTGCCAGGGCCCTGCGGCCGGGCTGGTCTCGCTCGCGGGCGTCGGCCTGGGCTTCATCGTCTACATGCTGTGCGCCGCCTGCGGCATCACCGCGCTGTTGTTCGCGGTGCCCTACGCCTACGACGCGCTGCGCATCGGCGGCGCGCTGTACCTGCTGTACCTGGCCTGGCAGGCGCTCAGGCCCGGCGGCCGCTCGCCGTTCCAGTTGCGCGACCTGCCGCCGGACGGCCTGCGCCGGCTGTTCGCGATGGGCCTGCTCACCAACCTGCTCAACCCCAAGGCGGCGGTGCTGTACCTGTCGCTGCTGCCGCAGTTCATCGCGCCGGGGCACGGCAGCGTGCTCGGCCAGTCGCTGGTGCTGGGCTTCACCCAGATCGCCATAAGCCTGAGCGTGAACGCACTGATCGTGCTGGGCGCCGGCTCGGTCGCCCGTTTCCTGGGCGATCGCCCGTCCTGGCAGACGGTGCAGCGCTGGCTGATGGGCACGGTACTGGCCGCCCTGGCGGTGCGCATGCTGGCGCAAGGGCGGCGCTAGACGACCCATGCCCCCTGGGAGCGAGCTTGCGCGAGAGCGGGACGTTATGGACCCAACCTCCGGAGCGCCGAGGGCACGGTATCTCCCGGGCTGACGGTGCGCATGCCGGGGCAGGACGGCGCCAGGCGACCCGCGCCCCTGCGCAAGGCGGGCCTCAGAGGCCGAACGGCCAGGTGTCGGGCACGCCGGTACGCGGCTCCTCGCCGAGCGGCTCGACCGCGCGGGTCTCCTCGAACCAGACGTAGCCGTCGAACTGGCGCGGCAGCGAGCACTCCACGTAGTGGCTCCAGCGCTCGGTATCCGGCCGGTAGATCACGCCGATGAAGCGTTCCAGCCGGCCGGCCGCGAGCCGGGCCCACAGCTGCGGGTGTACGTCCTCGTGCAGGTCGAGCAGGCCGCGCGGCTCGCCGGCCTCGTGGAACAGCCGCTCGTAGCTGTCCTGGCGCGAGGGCAGCACGTCCATCACGCGCATCGGCGCGTCCCACTCGTCGGCGGCGGCCACGGTGCCCGTGTGCGTGCCGAAACCGATCAGCGCCGCGTCGCGCCCGAAACGCTGGCGGCACAGCTGGCCCAGGTTCAGCTCCTCGCGCACCTGGCCCATCTCGGTGTGGCGCGCATCGCCGATGTGCGAGTTGTGCGCCCACACCACCGCCCGCGCCTGCGGCCCGGCGGCGGCGAGCAGGTTCTCCAGCGTCTCGAACATGTGGCTGTCGCGCAGGTTCCAGGACTCGGTCGAGCCGTAGTACATGGCCCGGTAGTACGCCTCGGCGTTGCTCACCAGGCGCGCGTTCTGCGCCGCATCCAGATAGCGTTCGCCGTCGGCCCGCGCGTATTCCAGGCGGCGCGCGAGCAGCTCGCGCAGCATCTGCACCACGGCCTTCTCGCACGGCGCGTAGCCGGCGCTGAGCGCCATCCGGCCGTACTGCGCCGGCTCGCGGCTCCAAGGCGTGAGGCAGCCGTAGCGGTGGCGGGCGACGCGGGCGGCCTCCGGATCGACCTGGTCGAGGTAGTCGATCACCTCGCGGATCGAACGGTCCAGGCTGTAGAGGTCCAGCCCGTAGAAGCCTGCCTGGGTCCGGTCGGCGCGATCGGCGTTGTAGTCGCGCAGCCAGTCCACGAAACGCGCGACGTCGCGGTTGCGCCACATCCAGGTCGGGAAGCGCTGGAACGGCGGCTCGGCCTGGCTGTCGCGCGGCCGGTGCCGCACGTAGCGGTCGATCACCGCCGCGTCCGGCCAGTCGGCCTCCACCGCCACGAGGGTGAAGCCATGCTGCTCGATCAGCCGCCGCGTGATCGCCGCGCGCGCGCGATAGAACTCGCTGGTGCCGTGGCTGGCCTCGCCCAGCAGCACTACGCGCGCGTTGGCGTAGCGGTCGAAGAAACGGCCGAAGGCAGGATCGCCGGGGTCGGGCAGCGGCTCGAGCGCGGCGCGGATCGTCGCCGGCAGCCCGGCGCCATCGGCGCTCGCGCGGGCACGCACCGCCTCCGGCCGCGCCGGTGCGGCCACCTGCTCGCTCCAGCCCCAGGTGCCGACCAGCGGCACGAAGCGCACCTCGTCCAGGTGCTCCTGCCGGAAGCGGTCTTCGTCCAGCCGCGTGACCTTCACCAGGCGCTGGCGGTACATGCTCTCCCCCACCGGCATCACCAGCCGCCCGCCGATGGCCAGCTGGCGGCGCAGCGTGTCGGGCACGGCCGGCGCCCCGGCCGCGACCAGGATGGCGTCGTACGGCGCCGCGTCCGGCCAGCCGCCGCTGCCGTCGCCCACGTGCAGTTCGATGTTGCGGTAACCGAGCGCCGCGTAGCGCTGCCGTGCGAGCTCGGCCAGCTCGCCGTGGCGCTCGATCGCGTCGACGTGCGCCGTGATCGCGCCCATGACCGCCGCGGCGTAGCCGGACCCCGCACCGATCTCGAGCACGCGGTCGCCCGGCTGCAGCTGGGCCGCCTCGAGCATGCGCGCCACGATGAAGGGCTGCGAGATGGTCTGCCCGGCCTCGATCGGCAGCGGCGAGTCCTCATAGGCGAACTCGTGCATGTTACCCGCCACGAAGGCTTCGCGCGGGATCCGGCCCATCGCATCCAGCACGCGCGGATCGGCGATGCCGCGAGCGGCGAGCTGGCGCTCGACCATGCGTTGGCGTTGGTGCGCGAAGTCGGCCACGACCCTCCTCCGGAAGGCCGACCACGCTAGTCCTGCGGCGATCAACCGGCTGTCAAACCAGGCCGGCGGCTGGGCGCCGGGCAGGCACCCAGCCGCCACGCCATGACGTGCGCTGCCGCCGGGACCCCGGTACGCCGTCGGCACTCGTTAGAATCGCCGGGACGCCCCCGACGCTCCGACCGTGCCCCACGCGCTCCGCAAGATCCTGCACATCGACATGGACGCGTTCTACGCGTCGGTGGAGCAGCGCGACGACCCGGCCCTGCGCGGCAAGCCGGTGGTGGTGGCCTGGCGCGGCGCGCGCTCGGTGGTGTGCGCGGCCAGCTACGAGGCGCGCGTGTTCGGCGTGCGCTCGGCGATGCCGGCGGTGCGCGCGGAACGGCTGTGCCCGCAGGCGATCTTCGTGCCGCCGGACTTCGTGCGCTACAAGGCGGTGTCGCGGCAGGTGCGCGCGATCTTCGCGCGGCACACCGACCTGATCGAGCCGCTGTCGCTGGACGAGGCCTACCTCGACGTCACCCACGCGACCTCCGGCCTGCCCTCGGCCACCGCGGTGGCCGAGGCGATCCGCGCCCAGATCCGCGAGGAGACGCGGCTGACCGCCTCGGCCGGCGTCGCGCCGAACAAGTTCCTGGCCAAGATCGCCTCGGACTGGCGCAAGCCCGACGGCCTGTTCGTGATCCGTCCGCACCAGGTGGAGGCGTTCCTCGCCCCGCTCGCGGTCGGCAAGCTGCCGGGCGTGGGCAAGGTGATGGAAGGCAAGCTCGCGGCGATGGGCGTGGCCACCGTCGCCGACCTGCGCCGGCTCGGCCGGGCCGAGCTGGAACAGCGCTTCGGCCGCTGGGGCCGGCGCCTGCACGAACTGTCGCTGGGCATCGACGAGCATCCGGTCCAGCCGCACCGCCCTACCCTGCAGGTCTCGGCCGAGGACACCTTCGAGACGGACCTGACCCTGGACCAGCTCGAACCGCACATCCGCCGGCTCGCCGAGAAGGCCTGGGCCGGCCACCAGCGCGAGGAGGGTCGCGTCGCGCGCACCGTGGTGCTCAAGCTCAAGACCACGGATTTCCGCACGTTCACGCGCAGCTTTTCGCCACCCACCTTGCCGGAGTCGGCCCGCCAGCTGGGTGATCTGGCCTGCGCGCTGCGCGCACGCGTGCGGCATCCGGATGGCACCCGCTACCGGCTGGTCGGGGTGGGCCTGGCCGGGTTCGTGGACCGCGACCACTTTGCCGCGCAGCGCGACCTGTTCGACACTGTCGCGCCACGCGGTTGACCCGGCCACGAGGATCCACCATGCATCTGGAACTGCCCAACATCCGCCTGCACTCGCTGAAGGATTTCCTCAAGCACTACCTGATGATCGTGCTCAGCATCCTCACGGCGCTGGGGCTGGAGGCGTGGATCGAGCATGCGCACCACAGCCACGCCGCCGCCGAAGCCAGCCGCCGCATGGACGAGGAGCTGGGCCAGGTGATCGGGGCCATCGAGCGGTCCGCTGCAATCAACCGGAAGGAGCTGGCCACGCTGCGGTCCCTGGACACCATGGTAGCCTCGGCGCTGGCCGACGGCGCCGACGCCTCGGAAATCAACCGCCGGATCCATGCCCGCCGGGCCGACTACCAGCTCAATGCCAACTGGCCGACGCTGTCGACGGTCGCCTGGGACGTGGCCGTCGCCGACCAGTCGGCGGGCTGGATCGATGCCAGCGCCTTGCAGCACTATTCGGCTGCCTATACCGCCGAGCGCGAATTGAGCACCTGGCTGCAGCACGACTCGACGCTGGTGCTCGACGCGCCCCATCTGGTCGATACCCTTACCGATCTGCAGGCCGGCCATCCTGTCGACCCCTACGGCTTCCTGCGATCACTGCGGCAGATGGAGATGATGCTCGACTCGGAAGTCTCCCACCTGCAGGGTGCGGCCCGCCGGATCGCGCCGGCGTTGCACGGCACGGCCGCGGGCAGTGCCCGGGCCGGTGACTGAGCGCAAGCCGCAAGCGATCGCCACATCGAACGCTGGCCCACGCGCCACGGTCTGGCCGGCGCACCCGGTCCGCAGTGCCTCGTACCTCGCGAACCGCGCCTGGCATGCCGCCATCACGAACGGCCTGCAGCGGCGCTGCAGCGCTCGCGGCGGCTCGGACCTGGTGGCAATACACCCGCTTCGACCCGCACCGACGCTGGTCGGCTGGCGCGGCCGCGCGCCTGAGGGTCGGGACGGCTATCAAGCGCTCGCCCGCACAGACGCGCGCCGGCCTACCCGGGTCAGGACGGCCCCTTGCTGCCGCCGCCCTCCTGTTGACCGACCATGAAACGAAGAGCCCGGGAATGGCCCGGGCCCTTCGTGCTTCGCGATCACTTCTTTCTGGGAATGTACAGGTCGGTGATGGTGCCTTCGTAGACCTCCGCCGCCATGCCGACCGACTCGCTCAGGGTCGGGTGCGGGTGGATGGTCAGCGCGATGTCGGCCGCCTCGGCGCCCATCTCGATCGCCAGCGCCAGTTCGGAGATCAGGTCGCCCGCGTGCGGGCCGACGATACCCGCGCCGACCACGCGGTGCGTGTCCTCGTCGAACAGCAGCTTGGTGAAGCCCTCGGTGCGGTCGATGCCGATCGCGCGGCCCGACGCCGCCCAGGGGAACTTGCCCACGCCGACCTTGAGCCCCTTCTCCTTCGCCTCGCGCTCGGTCACGCCGACCCAGGCGATCTCCGGGTCGGTGTAGGCCACCGACGGGATCACGCGGGCGTCGAAGTGACTCTTCTCGCCGGCGACCACCTCGGCGGCAACGCGCGCCTCGTGCGTGGCCTTGTGCGCCAGCATCGGCTGGCCGACCAGGTCGCCGATGGCGAAGATGTGCGGCACGTTGGTGCGCATCTGGGTGTCGACCTCGATGAAGCCGCGCTCGGTCACCGCCACGCCGGCCTTGTCGGCGCCGATCTTGTTTCCGTTGGCCGAGCGGCCCACCGCGACCAGCACGCGGTCGAACACGGTGGTGTCTGGCATGCTCTCGCCCTCGTAGCGGACCTCGATGCCCTTCTTGGTGGCCTTGGCCTCGACCACCTTGGTCTTGAGGTGCACGCCCTTGAGCTTGCCGCCCAGGCGTTTGGCCAGCGGCTTGATCAGGTCCGCGTCGGCGCCGGGGATGAGCTGGTCCATGAACTCGACCACCGTCACCGCGCTGCCGAGCGCCGCATACACCGTGGCCATCTCCAGCCCGATGATGCCGCCGCCGACCACCAGCAGTTCCTTCGGGATGTCCTCGAGTTCCAGCGCGCCGGTGGAATCCATCACGCGCGGGTCGTCCCACGGGAACATCGGCAGCCGCACCGCCTGGGAGCCGGCCGCGATGATCGCGTGCTCGAAGCGGACCAGCTTGGTGCCTTCGGCCGTTTTCACTTCCAGCTCGTGCGGCGAGATGAAGCTGCCCGTGCCCTGCACGGTACGCACCTTGCGCTGCTTGGCCATCCCGGCCAGGCCGCCGGTGAGCTTGCCGACCACCTGCTCCTTGAACTTGCGCAGCTTGTCCAGCTCGATCGTCGGCTTGCCGAAGCTGACGCCGTGGGCGGCCATGGCCTCGGCCTCCTCGATCACCGCCGCGGCGTGCAGCAGCGCCTTGGACGGGATGCAGCCGACGTTGAGGCAGACGCCGCCCAGGCTGGCGTAACGCTCGACCAGCACGGTGTCCACGCCGAGGTCCGCGGCGCGGAAGGCCGCGGTGTAGCCGCCGGGACCGGAGCCCAGGACGACCAGCTTGCATTCGAGGTCGGGCTGGCGGCCGGACGCGCCGGCCGCCTGGGGTACCTTGCCCTCTGCTGCCGGGCGAGTTTGCGGCGCCGGGGCGGCAGCGGGTGCCGGAGCGGGAGCTTTTGCCTTGCCCGGGCCTTCCGTCTGCTTTCCGGATGCAGGCGAAGCCGAGCCCTCGGCCTCGAGCGTGAGGATCACCGCACCCTCGGACACCTCGTCTCCCACTTTCACTTTCAGTTCCTTCACCACGCCGGCGGCGCTCGAGGGCACCTCCATGGTGGCCTTGTCCGATTCCAGCGTGATCAGGCTCTGTTCCTTCTCCACGCGGTCGCCGGGCTTCACCAGCACCTCGATCACCGGCACGTTGTCGTGGCCGCCGAGGTCGGGCACCTTGATTTCGAGAGTGGCCATGGATGGATCCTTGGTTGGTCGCTCAGCGCGGGAGAACGGCGCCGGCTGGGGATTGGGAGGCGGCAGCGGATTCGGCGATCTCGCGCTGTACGTCGCGCGCGGCATCGTTTCCGCTCGGATCGGGTGGCTGCTGCGGATGCGCAGGCGCGCTGGCCGCAACGCGCGAATCGGGCCAGCTCTTCACATGCAGGTCGCGCTGCGGGAACGGGATCTCGATGCCGTATTTCTCCAGCGCGGTGTGCAGCGCCCAGTTGTAGGCCGCGGCGACCGAACCCGGGCGACGCGTGGCCTCGGCGGTGAGCCAGACCACGAGCTGGAAATCGAGCGACGATTCGCCGAACCCGGTCAGCCACACCTGTGGCCCGCGGGGCCCGTCCTGGCAAAGCGTGAACGGCACGGCGGCCGCCGCTTCGAGCGCCGCCTTCTTGACCAGTTCCTTGTCGGTGCCGTAGGCCACGCCGAACGGGATCTTCTGCCGCCGCGCCACCTCGCGCAGGGTCCAGTTCACCACGCGACCGCTGACGAATTCGGAGTTGGGCACCAGGATGTCGATGTTGTCGTTGGTCGAGATGCGCGTGGCGCGGATATAGATGTCGCGCACGGTACCGTGCACGCCCGAGGCGAGCTCCACGAAATCCCCGACCTTGAGACTGCGCTCGAACAGCAGGATCAGCCCGGATACGAAGTTGTTGAAGATCGCCTGCAGGCCGAAACCCAGGCCGACGCCGATCGCGCCCGCGAAGACGGTCATCTTCGCTACCGGCACGCCGGCCACGCTCAGCGCCCACAGCACGCCGATCACCAGCATCACGTAGTGCAGCAGCCGCTGCACCGTGTACAACGAGGACTGGTTGATGCCGTGATGGCTCTGACCGTAGCGGTTGAGCAACCGCCGCAGCAGCACCGAGCCGACCAGGAACACCATCAGCACCAGCAGCGCGCCCAGCAGCGAGCCGACGGTCAGGCGGATGCCGCCCACCGCGACGCCCCAGTCGAGCCACGTGGCGACCTGTCCCAGTCCGTGCTGGGCCGGCCCCGGCGCGGACACCGGGGCGGGCGCGGGCTGGACGGCAAGCCGGCCCATCACCGGCCCGTCAGAGCAGCAGGCGGCGGATGTCGCCGAGCTGGTTGGCGAGGAACGCGGCGAAGCGCGCGGCGAGCGCGCCGTCGATCACGCGGTGGTCGTAGGAGAGCGACAGCGGCAGCATCAGCCGCGGCGCGAACTCCTTGCCGTTCCACACCGGCTTGATCTGCGCCTTGGACACGCCGAGGATCGCCACCTCCGGCGCATTGACGATCGGCGTGAACGCGGTGCCGCCGATGCCGCCCAGCGAGGAGATCGAGAAGCAGCCGCCGGACATCTCGTTGGGGCCGAGCTTCTTCTCGCGCGCCTTCTTCGAGATCTCGCCCAGTTCGCGGGCGAGGTCCAGCAGGCCCTTCTGGTCACAGTCGCGGATCACCGGCACCACCAGGCCGTCGGGCGTGTCCACCGCGATGCCGATGTGGAAGTACTTCTTGAGGATGAGCTTCTCGCCGGTCTCGTCGAGTGAGGCGTTGAACTGCGGGAACTGCTTCAGCGCCGCCACCACCGCCTTGATCTGGAACACCAGCGGGGTGATCTTGAGATCCTTGTTCTCGGCGCCGAGCTGCTTGCGGAAGGCCTCCAGCTCGGTGATGTCCGCGTCCTCGTGCTGGGTGACGTGCGGGATCATCGCCCAGTTGCGCGCCAGGTTGGCGCCCGAGATCTTCTGGATGCGGGTGAGCGGCTTCTCCTCGACCGGACCGAACTTGGCGAAGTCCACCTTGGGCCAGGGCAGCAGGTTGAGCCCGCCGGCGGCCGCCACCGGCGCACCCTGCACCGGGCGCGCGCCCGAGGCCAGCGCGTGCTTGACGTAGGCGCTGACGTCCTCGCGCTGGATGCGCCCGCCGCGGCCGGTGCCCTTGACCTGGTGGATGTCCACGCCGAGCTCGCGCGCGAAGGCGCGGATCGCCGGGCTGGCGTAGGGCGCGTCCCCGGGCATGACCAGCTTGCCGTCGAACGGCGGGCGCGCCTGCGGGCGCACGTCGCCCTCGGGCACGTTGCCCGGCTGCACGCCGCGGCCGCCGACCGGCGCGGGCTGCTCGGGCGCCTTCGGGCCGCCGCCGCTGACCGGCAGGCCGGTCGCCGATTGCGCATCGGGCGAGGACGAGGGCGCCGGCGGCGATGCCGGCGCGGGCGCCGCCGCGCCGGTCTCGATCAGCGCGATGACCGCGCCCTCGGAGACCTCGTCGCCCACCTTGAGCTTGAGTTCCTTCACCACGCCCGCGAACGGTGCGGGCACTTCCATGGTGGCCTTGTCCGACTCCAGCGTGATCAGGCTCTGGTCCTTGGCGACGGTGTCGCCGGGCTTCACCAGCACCTCGATCACCGGCACGTTCTCGTGACCGCCGATGTCGGGCACGCGCGCCTCGCGCACACCACCGCCGGCCGGCGGCGCCGTGGCCGCGGGCGGCGCCGGCGCGGCCTCGTCGACAGCGCCCTTGCCGGTGCCGGGTTCGGCGGCTTTCGCCTGCCGGTCGGAGGCGAGCGGCGCGGCGGCCGGCGCGGCCGTCGCATCAGCCGCGGAGGGAGCGGCGCCGGCTTCCCCGGTGGCTTCGATGATGGCGATCAGCGCCCCCTCGGACACCTCGTCACCGACCTTCAGCTTGACCTCCTTCACCGTGCCGGCGAACGGGGCCGGCACTTCCATGGTGGCCTTGTCCGATTCCAGCGTGATCAGGCTCTGTTCCTTCTCCACGCGGTCGCCGGGCTTCACCAGCACCTCGATCACGGGAACGTTGTCGTGGCCGCCGATATCGGGGACGCGCGCTTCTTTGAGGTCGGCCATGGGGTCTCCTGCGGATGGCGAGGGCGTGCCGCCCGGGGGATGGCGGCCGCGCAAGGTCTCCCATGATAGCGAACGGCCGCCCGCCGCGTAGCCTCGCGAACCGCATGGGCCATCCGGCATGCATGACCTTGTGCCGATGCGCCCGCCGGGAGACGGCCCCTATGCTGCCCCGGCGCCGCTCAGGGCGGCGCGGAGGAACCCGAGCGCATGCTGACCATCCGCCAACTGTCCAAGACCTACGCCAACGGCGTGCGCGCGCTGCGCGGCATCGACCTGGACATCCCGCAGGGCATGTTCGGCCTGCTCGGGCCGAACGGGGCCGGCAAGTCCTCGCTGATGCGCACCATCGCCACCCTGCAGGATCCCGACCAGGGCAGCATCGAGCTCGACGGCAGGGACCTGCTGGCCGACAAGCCGGCCACCCGCCGCCTGCTGGGCTACCTGCCGCAGGAGTTCGGGGTGTACCCGAAGGTGTCGGCGGAGGCCATGCTCGAGCATTTCGCCGTGCTCAAGGGCGTCACCGCCCGCGGCGAGCGCCGCGAGCTGGTCGAGGCGCTGCTGCGCCAGGTCAACCTGTGGGACGTGCGCAAGCGCCGCCTCGGGAGCTTTTCCGGCGGCATGCGCCAGCGTTTCGGCATCGCCCAGGCGCTGATCGGCTCGCCCCGGCTGGTGATCGTCGACGAGCCGACCGCGGGCCTGGACCCGGAGGAGCGCAACCGCTTCCTCAACCTGCTGGCCGAGATCGGCGAGAAGGTGGTGGTGATCCTGTCCACCCACATCGTCGCCGACGTCACCGACCTGTGCCCGCGCATGGCGATCCTCGGCCAGGGCCAGGTTCTGCTCAGCGGCGAGCCGCGCGAGGCGATCCGCAACCTGGACGGGCGCGTCTGGCGGCGCACCATCGACAAGGCGGAACTGGACCACTACCGCGCCCGCATGACCATCCTGTCCACCCGCCTGGCCGGCGGCCGCACCCTGCTGCACGTGCTCGCGGACCAGCGCCCGGAAGCCGGTTTCGAGCCGGTGGCGCCGGATCTGGAGGATGTCTACTTCGGCCGCCTGCGTGCCCAGGCGACGGTGCTGGCGGCCTGAGATGCTGCTGGAGATCTTCCGCTTCGAGTGGCGCCAGCAGTGGCGCGCGCCGCTGTTCTGGATCGTCGCCCTCGCGTTCGGCGCGCTAGCCTTCACGGTGGCCTGCACCGACGCCGTGGCCATCGGCGGAGCCAGCGGCAACGTGCTGCGCAACGCGCCGATGGTCATCGTGCGCCTGATCGCCGCCTTCACGGTGTTCGGCATGCTGGCCGGCGGCGTGTTCGTGGCCGGCGCGGCGCTGCGCGACTTCGACCATGGCACGGCCGAACTGGTGTTCGCCACCCCGGTGCGCCGCGGCGCCTACCTGGGCGGCCGGCTGGCCGCCGGCTACGCTGCCTCGGTGGCGATCATGCTGGCGGTGGCGCTGGGTGTCGCGCTGGGCGGCGCGATGCCGTGGATCGACCCGGCCCGGCTGGGCCCGGCCGACTGGCATGGCTACGCCTGGGCGCTCGGCGTGCTGGTGCTGCCGGACATGCTGTTCGTGGCCTCGCTGCTGTTCCTGCTGGCCACCGCCACGCGCTCGCTGCTGGCCACCTACATCGGCGTGATCGTCTTCATCGTGCTGCTGTCGCTGACAGGGCTGCTGATGCGCAACGTCGACCACCACGTGCTGGCCGCCATGCTGGACCCGTTCGCGAACCGCACGCTGGCGATCGTCACGCGCTACTGGTCGGCCGCGGAGCTCAACCACCGCCTGCCGGCGCTGGAGGGATTGCTGCTGTGGAACCGGCTGCTCTGGCTGGGCGTGTCGGGGGCGCTGGCCGGCGTCGCGTTCGCACTGTTCCGCGCCGATCGCGAAGGCGTGCGCCTGCCGCGGCGCCGGCGGCGCGCGGAACCGCCGCTGCTGCGCCCGGTGGCCGGCATGCCGCGCATCGCGCTGCCGGCGGTGCGGCTGGCCTACGACCGACGCGCGCGGCTGGTGCAACTGCGTGCCTTGCTCGCCTTCGACGTGGCGAGCGTGCTGCGCGGCGTGCCGTTCCTGGTGATGCTGGCCTTCGGCCTGGTCAACCTGCTGTTCGCGCTGGCCTTCGCCAGCGACTTCTACGGCACGCCGATCTACCCGGTCACCCACGCGGTGCTGGAGACGGTGCAGGGGAGCTACCACTGGCTGCTGGCGATCATCGTGACCTTCTACGCCGGCGAACTGGCCTGGCGCGAGCGCGACCGGCGCACCGCCGAGGTGGTCGACGCCTTCCCGTTGCCGGACGGCATGGCGCTCGCCTCGCAGTGGCTGGCGCTGGCGGCGGTGGTACTGATCTACCTGCTGGCCGGCGACCTGGTCGGCATCGCCTGGCAGCTCGGCCACGGCCACACGCGGCTGGAGCCCGGCCTGTACCTGGCCAGGCTGGCGCTCGATGGCGCGCCGTACCTGCTGCTGGCCGCGCTGATGCTGTTCCTGCAGACGCTGTCCGGCAGCAAGTTCACCGGCTACCTGCTAGGCATCGTCTGGCTGGTGGTTTCGGTCATCGGCTTCCCGCTGCTGCACTGGGAACGCAACCTGCTGATCTACGGCCACGCGCCCGAACTGCCGTATTCGGACATGAACGGCTTCGGCCACTTCCTGGCGGGAACGCTGTGGTTCGAGCTCTACTGGGCATTCGCGGCCGCCGCGCTGCTGATCGTGGCGGCGCTGTTCCACGTGCGCGGCACCGGGCAGACCTGGCGCGAGCGCCTGCACGAGGCGCGCGCGCGGCTGCGCCGGCCGACCGTGATCGCGCTGGCGCTCGCATTGGCCGGCTTCGCCGCGACCGGGGCGTGGATCTTCTACAACACCGAAGTGCTCAACCACTACGAGTCCGGCGCGCAGGCCACGCGCAAGCGCGCCGATTACGAAAAGGCCCATGCCCGATACAGGGACGTGCCGCAACCGCGCATCAGCGCGGTGAGGACCGAGGTCGACATCGACCCGTACGCACGGCATCTGGCGATCCGCGGCCACTACACGCTGGTCAACCGCCATCCGCTGCCGATCGACACGCTGCACGTGAACTTCGATACCGACTTCACGGTGAAGGCGCTGCGCTTCGCCGCGCACACCACGGTCAAAGAGGACCGGCGGCTGGGCTACGCCATCTACCGCCTGCGCACGCCGCTGCCGCCGGGCGCCTCGATGGACTTCGCGTTCGACCTGGAGTACGCCCCGCGCGGCTTCACCAACGAGCCGCAGGGCCAGTTCCTGGTCGGCAACGGCAGCTTCTTCGACAGTCGCGTGCTGCCGCACTTCGGCTACCAGGCCGACCGCCAGCTCAGCGACCGTGGTGACCGGCGCCGGTACGGCCTGCCACCGGACGTGCCGCGCATGCCCTCGCTGGACGACCCGCGGGCGCGCGGCGACAACTACGTCACCAACGACACCGACTGGATCGACTTCGAGACCACGGTCTCCACCGCCGCCGACCAGATCGCGCTGGCACCCGGCTACCTCACCCGCAGCTGGACCGCGGGTGGGCGTCGCTACTTCCACTACGCCATGGACCGACCCATGCTGGGCTACTACGCCTGGCTGTCGGCCCGCTACGCCGTGCGCAGGGCGCGCTGGAACGGCATCGAGATCGAGGTCTACTACGACCCGGCCCATCCGTGGAACGTGGGGCGCATGATCCAGGCGGCCAGGGACGCGCTCGCCTACGGCCAGGCGCATTTCACGCCTTACCAGTTCCGCCAGCTGCGCATCCTCGAGTTCCCCAACTACCGGCAGATCGCACAGTCCTTCGCCAACACCGTCCCCTACTCGGAAGCCGTGGGCTTCATCGCCGACCTGCGCGACCCGTCGAAGATCGACTACGTCTACTACGTGACCGCGCACGAAGTGGCCCACCAGTGGTGGGCGCACCAGGTGATCGGCGCGGACATGCAGGGTTCGACCATGCTGAGCGAGGGCCTGGCGCAGTACGCGGCGCTGATGGTGATGAAGCACCGGTACGGCGCCGGGCAGATGCGCCGCTTCCTCAAGTACGAGCTGGACAAGTACCTGATGAGCCGCGCTACCGAGAAGGTCGCCGAGCAGCCGCTGGCGAGGGTGGAGGACCAGCAGTACATCCACTACCACAAGGGCTCGCTGGTGTTCTACGCGCTGCAGGACTACGTCGGCGAGGCCACCGTCGACGGGCTGCTCCGGCGTTTCCTGCTCGACTGGCGTTTCCGCGGCCCGCCGTACGCCAGCTCGCGGGAGTTCATGGACACGCTCGTCCGCGGCCTCGATCCGAGGTGGAAGGGCCTGCTCGACGACCTGTTCTGGGACATCACGCTGTTCGACAACCGGATCAACGACGCCTCCGCCCGCAGGCTGCCCGACGGCCGCTACGAGGTGACGCTGACGGTGCACGCGGGCAAGGTCCACGTCGACGGGCAGGGCCGCGAGACGCCCGCCGCGCCGGATGTCCCGGTGGACATCGGCGTGTTCGCCGCAGCGATCGCCCGGGGTCGTGACGGCGAGCCGCTGTACCTGGAGAAGCGCCTGCTGCCCGCGGGCGACAGCAGCATTACGGTGACGGTCCGGGGCGAACCGGCCGAGGCCGGCATCGACCCCTACAACGAGCTGATCGACCGCGTCTCCGGCGACAACCGCCGTGCCGTGACGCTGCAGTGAGCCGAAGCCGCCTGCCGCCCGGCTCGATCGCGGAACGCCCGGCGCATCCGGTTGCGTACCGGCGCTCAGCCGGCCGGCTTGCCGGTCGGCAGCGAGCCTTGCACCACCGTCAGCTCCCGCTGCGGGAACGGAATGCTGATGCCGGCCTGGGCGAAGCTCTCCTTGATCCGTCGCAGCAGGTCGGTCTGCGCGACCCACCAGTCGCCGCTGCGGGCCCAGCCTCGGATGATCAGGTCCACCGAGCTCTCGCTCAGGGCGCCGGTCA
Organism: Fulvimonas yonginensis; assembly: GCF_037137055.1. Classification (NCBI taxonomy): domain Bacteria; kingdom Pseudomonadati; phylum Pseudomonadota; class Gammaproteobacteria; order Lysobacterales; family Rhodanobacteraceae; genus Fulvimonas; species Fulvimonas yonginensis. Next base: position 473,650 of record NZ_JBBBNY010000001.1, on the reverse strand, counting down.
CCACGCTGGGCGGCGGGTCCTTGAGGATCAGCGGATCGGCCGCGAACAGTTTCTCCACTTCGCGGATGGCCTGGCCGATGTCGTCCTTGTAGCCGATCCCCACCTTCAGCTCGAACCGGCGCGTGCCGCGGCGGTTGGCGTTGATGATCGCGTCGGCGCCGATCTTGGCGTTGGGCACGATCGCTTCGCGGTTGTCGGGCAGGACCAGCAGCGTGTACATCAGGTTGACCGACTCGACCGTACCGTCCAGACCGCCGGCATGCACGAAGTCGCCGGCGCGGAACGGCCGGAACACGATCAGCAGCACACCCCAGGCCAGGTTGCTGAGCGAGCCCTGCAGGGCCAGGCCGATGGCCAGCCCGCTGGCGCCGAGCGCGGCGACCAGCGGCGCGGACGGCACGCCGGCGGTGATCAGCGCACTGACCACCAGCACCGCCACCAGCACGCCGTAGATCAGGTTGCGCAGGAATCCCACCAGCGTGGCGTCCACGCTGGCCCGCTGCATGGCCCGCTGCACGATGTTGGCCAGGCGCGCGGCAAGCCAGGTGCCGACCAGCAGGATCAGCAGTGCGACCAGCACGTTGATGGCCAGCCGGGTGGCGCTTTCGGAGAAATGGATCCGGGCAAGCAGGTCGGGCATCGGTGGCTCCGCAGTCGAACCGGCGGCCAAGCCTAGCAGGCCATGCGCCGGCAAGCCTCCGATGCGCACGCAGGTCAAAAAAACGCCGCGCCGGCCTGGGGAAACCGGCGCGGCGCATGGCCGCCTGTCAGGTCGATGTGGAAGAGCGGCCGGCCCGCGCGCCGTGGGGGCGCCGCGCGGGTGAGCGGGCGTGCGTCAGTGCGCAGCCTCGTTGTCGTCGTGGTCGACCAGCGCCAGGCGCGAGCCGTCCTGCAGCCGGAACTGGAACTGCTGCTGCAGCTGGTCGAGGCGCGCCATGCGCGGGCACAGCGCATCGGCACGCTCGCCGAGCTTGTCGGCACGGGCGTCGACCTCCTTGTCGATGGTGCGCTCCAGGGCGTCGGCGCGCGCCTCCAGTGCGGCCACCTTGCTCTGGTCGCCGCTCAGCGCCGCCTTCACGGCGTTCGCGGTGACCGTGCTGACCAGGGTCGCCACGGCGTCACCGACCTGGTGCTCCATCAGGTCCTCCACGCCGTGCTGGCGCCAGACGCCACGACCCAGGCCGTTGTCGACGCTGGCCAGCGCCTGCCGGTGCTGGTCGTTGAGCTGGGCGGTCAGGCGCGCACGCTCGTCGGCCGTGTCGGCGAAGGTGGCCACCACCGTGGTCAGCGCGTCGAAGCCGATGTCCACGCCTTCGCGTGCGATCGAGGCGACTTCCGGCAGCAGGCCGCGCACCTGGCTCTCGTACTCGCGCAGGCGCGAGGCGTCGGCTGGCGAGACCGTCACCGGCCGGCCATCCACACGCAGGGCGCCGTCGTGCATGAAGACGCTCGCGGGGGTGCCGCCGCTGCGCTCGAACAGGATGCCGTCCGGCTTCACCGCGACGTCATACTCGGTGCCGAAGCTGCAGGACTCGTGGAAATGCGCGCCGTGCGCATGCGCCGGCAGACCCAGCGCCAGACCGGCGACGAAGGCGAATGCGATGGTCGTATGGCGCATCGGCGTGCTCCCTGGAAGCGATACGCCGCAAGCTTCCGCCAGTACCCCGCCGGCGGCATGGGCCAGGCGTCATGCCGTGCCATCGGTCATGGGCGCTGCACGATCTCCTCCACCTTGCCGTCGACCAGCACCACGGTGACCTCGCGGCCGTCCAGCCGGTACAGCCAGCGCTCGCTGGCCGGCTCGAGCACGCCGCGGCGGTGCGATCCGCGCCGATGCGAAACGCGCACCGGCCGGCCGAGCAGCTGCCGCACCTGGGTGGCGCTGTCGCCGCTCACCAGCAGGCGGCTGCCCACGCGCAGCGTGTCCGAGGCGCCCGCGGAGAAAGCCAGTAGCCACAGGCCACCGATCAGCAGGCTGCGCATGTGCGTTCCCTCCCTGGATGGCCGGCACGCGCCGGCCGCGCTAGAAGCCGCCGCCCTGTGCCAGGTAGTCGCGTTCGTCGGGCGTGCTGGGACGGTCCAGCACCGCATTGCGGTGCGGGAAGCGGCCGAAACGCGCGATCACCTCGCAGTGGCGGCGGGCGTAGTCGAGATAGCCCTCATATTGCGCGCGGTCCGCGGGCGGTGCCTGTAGGGCAAGCGCGCGGAACAGCGTCACCGAACGCCACTGCAACGCGAGGTCCTCGGCGTGCTCCAGCGGCAGGTAGGCGAACAGCCGCTCCAGCGGCGCCAGCGCCTCGTCGTCGCGCCGCTCGAGTCCGGCCAGCGCCACTGCCTGTGCCTTCGGGTCCTGTGCGAACGCACGCGCGTCGCCCCGGTAGATGTTGCGGCTGAACTGGTCCAGCACGATCAGCAGCGCCAGCCGGCCGCGCGGCGTGGCCGCCCAGTCGTCGAGCTCGCCGCGGGCGGCCGCCTCCAGTGTGCCGCCGAAACGCTCGCGCACGGTGCGATCGAACGCCTCGTCGGGACGGAACCAGCGCACCGCGTTCTCGTCTGCGAACCAGAAATCCAGCACCTCGCGGGCGCTTGCCGTCATACCGTCGTCCCCCCTCGCGCGGGGAGCTTAGCAGCGCCGGGCACGGGCGAGGCTGTGCATGTCCAGGTGGATGCCCTGCAGGCGTGGCAGCTGCCGGCGCAGCACCAGCGCGGCCTCCGGCGAGGCGTGTTGCAGACCCTCCTCGAACGCATGCACCAGCGCCGCCTCGCTGTGTGCCAGCCGGGCGATCCAGGCGAGGTCGCGGTGCGGCGTCGTCGGCAGCAGCCATTCGATCAACTGCCGCCGGGCCGCGCCGCCGAAGCGCCCGCGCCGCGCCGGGGTACCGCCCAGCTGGCGCACCTGGGCCTGCAGATCGGCGATCACCTGGTCGAGCGCGCCGGCGTTCTCGCCCAGCACGACGCGCAGGCCCGGCTCGCTGGCCTGGGCGGAAGCGTCGCGGTAGAGCGCGCGCAGGTCGATGCCGCGGCGGATCAGCGCGTTGAACAGGGTCTGCGGGCGTGGCGCCACGAGGCCGGGCTCCTTAGCCAGTCGGATGGGTCGCCCATGGTCGGCCGCACCGACTTAGCCGCGGATTAACCCCCTTGCGCGCCGCTGCCCCGCGGCACCGGCCGTCAGGCGCCATTCGGATTGGTCTGCGCGCATTCACGCGCCGCGTGCCACCCCGCGCGCGGCGACCGTCCCCGGCGCGGGACGAGCCCGCCCCGCAGCCCTCACGGGCCGACCTGCAACAGCTCCAGCGGTCGGCCGTCGGCCCCCGGTACGTCCTGCTGCAATTCGGCCAGGCGCCGGATCGCCGGGCACAACGCCTGCACCTGCGGACGCAGGGCCTGCATGCGCGCCTGCAGCCGGGGCTGCAGGCGTGTCGCCAGGTCCGTCGCCTGGTCGCGCAGCCGGGCCGCCTCGGCCAGATCGCCGTTCATCGCCGCGGCCAGCGCCTGCTGGCCCAGATCCGCGGCGATCAGCGGCACCAGGTCGCCGGCGATCCGGTCGGCGTACTGCTGCGCCAGATCGCCCTGCCAGTCGTGCGTGCTGTTGCTCTGCGCGACGCGTCGCTTGAGCTCGGCCGCGTGCGCGGCGAGGCGCCGGTCCAGCTCGGCCAGCGTCGAGGGCGCCAGATGCATGCCCGCCGCTTCCTCGTGCAGGGCGCGCACGGCCAGGTCGACGCCGCTGTCCGCCACCGCACGCACGCGCGGCACCAGCGCGCGCAGCTCCCGCTCGAACAGCGCCAGCCGGTCCTGGTTCTCCGGGCTGAGGCGCACCGGCCTGCCGTCCGTGCGCAGGCTGCCGTCGGCGATCTGTACGTGGAACGGCGCCGGCTGCGGCCGGTCGAACAGCAGGCTGTCCGGCTTGAGCGTGAGGTCGTAGCTGCTGCTGGCGCGGCAGGTGGCCGCCAGGTCCTGCGCGTGCAGGGTCGGCCATGCGCAGGACAGGATCAGGCTGGCGAACAGGGGCCGCAGGCGCATCGGGCCACTCCATGATGCGAGGGAATCAAGCGATACCCGCCTGCGCGTCAACCGTGGCTGAACCGCGCTCGTCTCAGCTGCGGTCGAGCGGTGTAAGCAGGGAAAGGCTGGATTCGCCGTAGACGCCGTCGCCGGGCAGTGCGTCATTGCTGCCGGTCAGCATCTTGTCCTTGTCGAACCACGGCGCCGGTTCGACCGGACCCGGCACATAGCCGATCCACTGGCCGTAGTGGTCGGGGCGTGCGGTGCCCTGTTCGTGCAGCTCGTAGGCGATGGGCACGCGCACGACGCGGTAGAGTCCGGTGTCGTCGGAGGCCGCCGGGGCGAAGGTCCAATGCCGGGCCGCCGCCAGCCCGGATTCGGCGAACAGCTGGCGCCAGCGCTGCAGCACCCTCTCGCTCGCAATCGCGCGCAAGTTCACCTGCTGTGCGACCGCATCGTGCACCTTGCCTGCGCGGTCGATCCGCAGCGCAAGGAAGACCGTGCCTTCGACCCGCGCATGGATCGCCGGTTCCGGGTAACGGGGGCGATCGCTCATGTCCTTGACCATCGAGCCGTCCGGCTCCCCGAAGTACGCGCTGCGGATGGCGACCTGGAACCTGTCGTCGCCGATGGGCGTGGCCACCAGACGCAGGCTCATCTTGGCCTTGGCCGCCACCGGCTTGCCGTGCATCAGTACAGGCTTGAAGGTCCAGCGCGGCACGTCCTGGCCGATCAACCGGGTCACCAGCGGCGATAGCCGATCGGGCCGGTCCAGCGCGTAGCCGAGCACCGTACCCTTCGGGGTTATCCCGATGGTTCCGGTGACCACCATGCTCGCTTCCACCCGGTCGCGCACGGAGGGCCCGGATGCGATCGCGGTTCCAGCCAGCAGTACTCCCAGCACCCCCAACAGCAGACGCTTCATCCGTGTTCTCCGCGTTCTGGAACTGCCGGCAGTCTAGCGCCAGCCGATCAAGGGCGCGCGAGGAACTGCGCGCGCACCGTCGGCCGGCCGAGCTGCCAGGCCAGCCACAGCAACAGCGGCAGCAGCAGCGCCTTCAGCACCAGCCCCAGCAGGTAGCTGCGGCGGGCCTGTTCGATCACCAGCAGCACCAGTTCCGGCTGCGGCTGGCCCATCGCGCGGGCACGGGCGGCGGCGAACTGGCCCCATTGCGCCAGCATCAGGCCGCTGCTGGCCAGTACCCACAGCACCAGCAGCAGCGCGACCGCGCGCAGCGTCTGCCGCGCCCAGGCCTGGCGCAGGATGCCGCCGGCGCAGGCCACGATCACCACCAAGCTGCCGACCAGGTAGGGCCAGTCGCCGTGACGCAGGTACTGCACGCCGCCGAAGGCGGCGAGCAGCAGCACGATCCAGGCGGCCACGCGCCAGGCGGCGAAGCGCGGCGGCGAAGCCGCCTTGGCGGATACAGCCATCAGGACGACGCCTTCAGCCGGTCGAGGTCGGCCAGCACCTGGGCGGAGTTCTTCTCCGGGTCCACGTCCTCGTAGACCTTGGCCACCTGGCCCTCGGGGTCGATCAGGAAGGTGGTGCGCTTGGCGTAGTGCATGCCGCCGCGGCTGGTCAGCACACCGTAGGCCTCGGCCACCTTGCGGTCGGCGTCGGACAGCAGCGGGAACGGCACGTGGTACTTCCGGGCGAACTCGGCGTGCGACTTGACGTCGTCCAGGCTCACGCCGACCACGTCAGCGCCGGCCTTGCGCAGCTTGAGCACGTCGTCGCGGAAGGTGCACACCTCGGTGGTGCAGCCGGGGGTGAAGTCCTTGGGATAGAAGTACAGCACCAGCCAGCGGCCGCGGTGGTCGGCCGGGGTGTGCCAATGGCCGTTCTGGTCCTGCAGGCGGAAGGCGGGGGCCGGCTGGCCGACCTGCGGCATGGCGGCGAACGCCGGCGCGACCAGGCCGACGAACAGGGCGAGCACGACGGGGAGGATGAAGCGGCGCATGGCGGGACTCCTCAGGGAAGACCCGCCGAGTGTACGCCGGCACGGATGTCCTGACATCGCGGCACAGGGGCGCGAGCCGCCCCGACCGCGGTCACTGGCGCGAGATGGTGAACTTGCCCACCGACACGCCCAGGTCGATGCCCTGGCCGGTACCCGACAGCGCCAGCGAGATGGTGCCCTTGGTCAGCACCTGCGCCTGGGCGCTCTTGACCACGCCGGCCTCGGCGCCGGCCTGCACGTAGTCGCCGAACACCTCGTCGATGCCGTGCACCTTGGTGATCTCGCCCTTGCCGTTCTCGACGCGGTACTTGCCGGCGGTGAGGCCGCCGCCGACCACGCGGATCTTCACCGCGGCACTTTGCCCGTTGTTGCAGGTCACCATGCCGGTGCCCTCGGCCTGCTTGTAGATGATCGACCAGCCCTGCAGGTTGTAGCTGAGCTCGCACTTGACCGTCGGCTCGGTGGCATTTGCGCGCTGCGGGAGTGCGGCCAGCGCGGTGGCGCCAGCCAGAGCCAGGCTCGCCAGTGCAACGGTGCGCATGTTCATGTCGTCTCCTTACCCCAGCCGGGGTGCTCGAGGCCGGTGGAAAGTCTGGGCGCAGCGGCGTGAAGGAACCGCAGCCTGGCGGCCGCAGGCGTTCACGGCCGCCGCGCATGTCGCGCGGCAAGCTTTCGCGGGACAGCCTGGAGGGCGACGGATGCGGTCGCTTTGGCAATTCACCAAGAAGGTCGTCAAGTGCACGGTGCGCGGCGCGGCGGAGGACGACCTCATGACGCACGCCGCCGCGGTGGCGTTCTATTCGGCCCTTTCCTTCGCGCCGATGCTGGTGCTGCTGCTGTGGCTGGTCACCTCGCTGCAGCCGGACTGGCAGGACCAGCTGGTCGCCTCGATCAACCGGCTGGTCGGCACGCGCGCCTCCGACGCGGTGAAGCTGGTGATCAGCAACGCCGAGCAACGCCCGCAGCTCGGCCACTGGGCGGGTATCGCCGGCCTGCTGGTGACGCTGATCGGTGCCTCGACCGTGTTCGCCCAGCTGCAGCTGGCGATCAACCGGGTGTGGAACCTGCGCGCGGCACCGCGCAACGCGGTCTTCAGCTGGCTGCTCACCCGCGTGCACGCCCTGGGCCTGCTGCTCACGCTGGCCTTCCTGCTGATCGTCTCGCTGGTGGCCAGTACGGCGATCGCCGTGTTCGTACGCAACGACACGGTGGTCTGGGACCTGCTCGAGGCGGCAGTGGCGCTGGTGCTGTTCGGGCTGGTGTTCGCCTCGATCTACAAGGTGCTGCCCGACGCGCGCATCGATTGGCCCGACGCCGTGCTCGGCGGCGTCTTCACCGCGGTGCTGTTCGCGATCGGCAAGTTCGGCATCAGCTTCTACCTCAGCCACAGCGACGTCGGCGGCGCCTACGGTCCGGCCGGCAGCGTGGTGGTGCTGCTGGTGTGGGTGTACTACTCGGTGGTGATCCTGTTGCTGGGCGCGGAGCTGACCCAGAACGTGGCCGCGGTGCGTGGCGTGCCGATCCGGCCCGACGCGCATGCCGAGCTGGAATCGCCCTGCGAGCGTCGAGGGCCGGCGGCATAATCGGGACGCGATCGCCAACGGAGATGCGGCCATGTTCAACTACCTGCTGGTCGGCTACGACGGCTCGCCCTCCTCGCAGCGCGCCTTCCAGCTCGCCGTCGGACTGGCGCGCGCCTGCCATGGCCGGGTTCGCGTGGTCTCGGTGCTGCAGGTGACCGAGGGCGGCGCCGACGCCTGCGCGCTGATGATGGCCGACTCCGGCGCCCAGCGCGCACAGGAGCTCCTCGACGAACTGACGGCGATGGAACCCGATGCCAGGGAGCTGGTGGACGTGGAGGTCGTGCACGGCAGCCCGGGCGACGTGCTGCTCGGCCAGGTGGAACAGCACGGCGTCGATCACATCGTGATCGGCCACACCGAACGCGGCGCGTTGGCGCGCTGGCTGCTCGGCTCGGTCTCGGGCGACGTGCTCGCGCGGGCGAACGTGCCGGTCACCGTGGTGCGCTAGGGCGGCGTTAATCCGGATGCGCCCCCAGGCCGTATGCTGTGCGTCATCGTTCCGTCACACGCGCGAATCATGCCGCGCCTTCACAGGATGCCCGCGTGAGCTACGCCCCATCGCTGCCCTGGACGCTGGAAAGCCTCGACCTCTCGCGGATCGACCGCGCCCGTATCCGCCACAACGAGGAACTGTTCTTCCTGCTGTGCAGCTCCTCCTTCGTCGAGAGCGGCTCGGACCTGTACACGCACAACCTGGTCGCGCATTTCGAGGGTGACCAGGAACTGCAGCTGTGGCTCAGCCAGCACTGGGAGCACGAAGAACTGCAGCACGGCCGCGCGCTGGCCGCCTACGTGCGCGCGGTGTGGCCCGAGTTCGACTGGGACAAGGGCTTCGCCGCGTTCTGGGCCGAGTACGGCGCGGTGTGCACCGCCGAACAGCTGGAGACCAGCCGCGGGCTGGAGCTGGCCGCGCGCTGCGTGGTCGAGACCGGCACCGCGAGCCTGTACCGCGCGCTGCACGAGATCACCGACGAGCCGGTGCTCAAGCAGCTCACCGGCCACATCAAGAGCGACGAGGTCCGCCACTTCAAGTACTTCTACCAGCACTTCCGGCGCTACCGGGAAAGCGAGGGGCTGGGCCGCTACCGCGTGTTCCGCGCGGTGCTGCGGCGGGTCAACGAGATCCGCAGCGAGGACAGCGACATCGCCCTGCGCCACGTGTTCGAGCAATGCTACCCGCAGCACAAGGGCGACCGCGAGGCATTCCGTCGCGTGGCCGGCAAGGCGCAGGACCTGCTGCGCCGGCACATCCCGGCGGAAATGACGGTCAAGATGCTGCTCAAGCCGCTGGATTTCCCGCCGCGGCTGCAGGGCGCGCTGGAAAAGCCGCTGGCCAGGCTGGCCGAGAGGCTGTTCCTCAACTGACCCCGGCCCCTGCCCGCCCGCGGCCAGCGGTCAGGAGCGGCGGGGCTGCACCTGGATCGTGCGCTGTTCCTGCTGCACGGCCTTCAGCTTGGCCACGTCGACGGGACGGATGCGGGTGATGGTGCAGGGAAAGTCGTTGCGCCCGGTGAGCACCTTGTCGAAACGGATCGACACCTGGTTGAGGTTGGAGGTGAGCCCGATGGCCGTGGCGAACGGCAGCTCGTTGCAGCCGGGCACGTCCAGCAGCCAGGCCTCTTTGGGCTTGGTGTAGACCACCACCTCGTCCGTGCCCAGCGGCTCCCACGACCACAGCGGGGCGAAGAAGCGGAAGCTGGTGACCGGCGCACCGGCGGCCGCCGCGTAGGCGGCCTCCCGCTGCGCCTGGCGCGGGGCGTAGGGAACGCTGGAACAGCCGGCCAGGACCGCGGCGACGGTACCGGCGAGCAACACGCGCTGGAGCCACATGGTCGCGCCTCCTCCATCAGATGACGAACACGCCCTTCCAACGCGCGAGCAGCGCGCCGGTGCACCGTCACTTCTTCTTTTTCGGCAGCGCCTGCCACTTGGACGGATCGAAGCCGCCGACCTCGTAGACCAGCGTCTCCTTCTTCTCGCCGTCCACCCGGGTCACCTCCATGGTGATCTTCCTGGCCTTTTCGAGCCGGGCGATGAAGTCCTTGTCGTCGCGGATCATCAGCGCCGGCTCGCCGGTGGACGGCGCGAAGGCCTTGATGCCGTGCGGCTTGCCGTCGAAGGTGGCGGGGATGGTGCAGTTGCCGCGGCACACGAAGCCGTGCCCGCTGCCGAACAGGAACGCGTTCTGGCCCCATTCGGTATGCCGGCGCAGCACCAGCCGCACGCGGTCGTTGCCGGCAGGCTCGCTGGAATAGATGGTGGCGGTCGACTGCGTGCCGCCCTGCATGGGCGAGACCTGGTACAGCCACAGCCCGGCCAGGCGGCGCTTCTCGCCCTCCTCCTTCCAGCGCTTCTCGATGGCCGGCAGCGTCTGCTGTACCTCCTTCGCCGCCGCGCTCCCCGGATAGTGGTCCAGGATGTCGTGGCCCATCGTCACCGCCATCTCGTCGTTGTGGATGCGCAGCAGCTGGCGATAGGTATCAAGCTTGCGCGCGGCAGCGTCGTCCTGGGCGGAGGCCGCCGGCGCCGGGGTGCCGCCCTGGTCCTGGTCCTGCGAGGAGCACGCGGCCAGGCCCAGCACGCCACACAGCACGGCCACGGAGGGGTGGAACGGCAGCTTCATCGACGCTCTCCTGACGAGGGAAAGCCCAAGGGTGGAACGGGCGGGCGAGCGGTGCAAGCACCCGGCGCCTGCGATCGCCGCCGGAACCCGGCGGCACCTCAGGCGAGCGCCGCGGGCGCCTCGCCGAAGCGCTCGCGCAGCTGCGCGCGGTAGCGCCGGCTGCAGGGGACTAGGGCGCCGTCGCGCAATTTCAGGCGCGCGTCGCCGCTCTCCAGCGGCTCGATTTCCGCCAGGTAGTCGAGGTTCACCAGGTAGCTGCGGTGCACCCGCACGAAGCGCGCGGGGTCCAGCCGCTCCTCGATCGCCGCCATGGTGGTGCGCAGCGGGTAGTCGCGCCCGCGCACGTGCAGGTTGACGTAGTTGCCGGCCGCCTGCAGCCATTCGATCTCGCGCGCGTTGACCAGGAACTCCTTGCCCAGCTTGCGCACCAGGAAGCGCTCGGGGCGCTCGACCGGCTCCACCGGCGGGCCCTCGTCGGGCGCCGCCAGCAGGCGCGCCTCGCCCTGCCAGCGCACCAGCCACAGCCGTGACAGGCAGACCAGCGCGATGACGATGAAATAGGTGCGGATGTCCTTCAGGTACTCGTAGCCGAAGCCCGGCTCCCAGCGACCGAAATCGTAGTGGCGCCCGGCCAGGCGGTAGACCAGCACGCGCAGCGCCACCATGCCGGCCACGTGCACCAGGCTGAACGGCACCGTCGCGAGCAGGTGCCAGGGCAGGCTGCGCCGCCAGGTGTCGAAGCGGAACGGCCAGCGCCGCTCCACGGCGAGGATCGCCGGCACCAGCGCCAGGATCGTCAGCGAGCTGGTCCACTCCCAGACCCAAGGCTCCCAGGCCGCGGTCCGCGCATTGTCGATCTGCGCCACCATGCTGTTGAACACGGTGTTGAGCAGCGCAAGGAGCACCCAAAAGGCGATCTCGGCCGGCTTGCGCCAGCGCTGGAAATCGCGGTACTCGAAGCCAGGGGCCGGATTCATTCCGCGGATTCTACGTGCGCCTGGGAGGGTTCGTCCCACCTGCCCACGGCTCGTCCCAGCCGGCCCACGGCCGGTCACATCGCTGGCCTGGAGGCACCCCGCACCGCGTAGCGTGGGCCGGTCCACCGGAGGATCGCCATGCAACGACGCGAACTGCTGAAAGCCGCCCTCGCCCTACCCCTGCTGCCGCTGGCAGTACGCACTGCGCAAGCCCTGCCCGCCGGCCTGGCCGGGGGCCTGCGCGCACGGATACGACCGGGCCAGCCGGGCTGGCCGGCGCCGGCCGAGTGGGATTCATTGCGGCGTGCGGTGGGTGGGCGGTTGCTGCAACCGGTCTCGCCGTTCGCCGGCTGCGGGGCAGGCAGTGCGGCGTGCGCGCAGGCGCTCAAGGAACTGTCCAACCCCTTCGCGGTGGGCGACAACCCTGCGCTCACGCAGACCAGCGGCTGGGCCGATGCCTGGGCCTCGCAGCCGAGCGCCTACGCGGTCGCTGCCGAGTCCGCCGCCGACGTGGCGGCCGCGGTGGATTTCGCGCGGCGGCACCGGCTGCGGCTGGTGGTCAAGGGCGGCGGGCACAGCTACCAGGGCACCTCCGACGCGCCCGATTCGCTGCTGGTGTGGACCCGCCGCATGAACCGGGTGACCCTGCACGAGCAGTTCGTCCCGCAGGGCTGCGCCGGGCGTGCGGCGCCGATGCCGGCGGTCAGCGTGCAGGCCGGCGCGATGTGGATCGATGCCTACGACGCGGTCACCACCCGCGGCGGTCGCTACGTGCAGGGCGGCGGCTGCACCACGGTGGGCGTGGCGGGGCTGGTGCAGAGCGGCGGCTTCGGCAACTTCTCGAAGAATTTCGGCACGGCGGCGTCCAACCTGCTGGAGGCCGAGGTGGTGACCGCCGACGGCGTGGTCCGCACCGTCAACGCCTGCAAGGATCCGGAGCTGTTCTGGGGCCTCAAGGGCGGGGGTGGCGGCAGCCTGGGCGTGGTCACCCGGCTGACCCTGCGCACCTTCGAGCTGCCGCCGTTCTTCGGCGCCGCCTTCGGCAAGATCAAGGCGGACTCGCCGCAGGCCTACCGCGCGCTGGTCGCCAAGGCCATGGCCTTCTACACGGACAGGCTGTTCAACCGGCACTGGGGCGAGCAGATGTCGTTCCGCGACGGCGACACGCTGGGCATCTCGATGGTATTCCAGGGCCTGACCCGGCAGGAGGCGGAGCAGGCATGGGCACCCTTCGTCGCCTGGGTGAAGGCGCGTGACGACTGCCGCTTCGTCGAGCCGCTGCAGATTCTTGCGGTGCCGGCGCAGCATTTCTGGGACGCAGCGTACTTCCGCAAGCACGCGCCTGGCGTGATGGTGGCGGACGACCGGCCGGGCGCGCCCCCGCACCACGCACTGTGGGAAGGCGACCAGGAGCAGGTCGGCTGGTTCATCCACGCCTATCAGTCGGCCTGGCTACCGGCCTCGCTGCTGCGCCCCGGACAACAGGAGCGATTGGTGGACGCGCTGGTGGCGGCCTCGCAGCACTGGGGATTCGCGCTGCACTTCAACAAGGGCCTGGGCGGCGGCGCCACCGATGCCATCGAACGAACCCGCGACACGGCCACGAACCCGCAAGTGCTGGATGCCTTCGCCCTGGTCATCAGCGGCAGCGGTGGCGCCCCGGCGTACCCGGGCATGCCCGGGCCCGGCCCGGATCTGGCCAAGGCCAGGCAGCACGCCGCGAAGGTCGACAAGGCGATGGATGCGCTGCGCGCGCTGGCGCCCGACGCCGGGTCCTACGTTTCGGAGAGCGACTACTTCCTGCGCGACTGGCAGCAGCGCTTCTGGGGCGTGAACTACCCCCGGCTGCTGCGTGCGAAACGGCACTACGACCCGGAGGGCCTGTTCTTCGTGCACCACGGGGTCGGCAGCGAAGGCTGGAGCGAGGACGGCTTCCGCCGCGCCGTCTGAGCCTCAGGCGCGCAGCGACGCGTCCGAATCCAGGTGTTCGATGCGCGCGATCTGGTCGAACCAGACGTAGCGCTTCCATTCCGACGTGCCCAGCTGCTCCAGGTGCACCACGCCGTGGGTGCCCTCGTTGCCGTCGCCGTCGAAGAACTCCTGCACGGTCGGCCGGGCGGCGACGACACCTTCGCAGGTGCTGCCGTCGACCAGGTGCAACCGCACGCGCGCGCCGTTCTGCAGGTGCTCGACCAGCGTGTTGAAGCGCGCGATGGTCGGCGGGTCGGTGTAGACGTGTTCGGCCTGGCGGCCCATGGCGGGTCTCCTGCTGCGGCGATGCGCCGAGGCTAGGGCGGCGAGGGGCAAGTCGAGGTGAAGCCGGGCGCCCGCATGGATCCCACGCGATAATCGCCATCTCCCCCTGCGGAATTCCCCCATGCCCGCCGCGCGCCCGACCGACTCGCTGCTGCAGCACCGCGCCTTCGTGCAGTTCTGGTTCGCCCGCATCGCCTCGGGTTTCGGCTTCCAGATGCTCTCGGTGGCGGTGGCCTGGCAGATCTACGCCATTACCGGCCGCGCGCTGGACCTGGGCCTGATCGGCCTGGTGCAGTTCTTCCCCTCGGTACTGCTGGCGCTGCCGGCCGGGCATGTCGCCGACCAGTTCGAACGCCGGCGCGTGGTGCTGATCGGGCAGATCGTGGAATGGTGCGCGATCGCGGCGCTGGCGGTGCTGAGCTTCACCCACCGCATCCACGAGCTGGGCATCCTGGCGCTGGTGTTCGTGATCAGCACGGCCAAGGCGTTCGAGTCGCCCTCGATGTCCTCGCTGCTGCCCGCGCTGGTGCCGCCGCCGATCCTGCCGCGGGCGGTGGCGGTGAGCGGCTCGGCCTTCCAGATGGCGATGGTGCTCGGACCGGCGGTGGGCGGCCTGCTGTACGTGGCCGGCCCGGGCGTGGTGTACGCCGTGGCCGCCGCGCTGTACCTGGCCGCCGCCACGCTGATGGCCTGCCTGCGCTACGAACAGGCGCCGCCCAGGCGCGAGCCGGCCACGCTGAAGTCGCTGTTCGCCGGCGTGCACTTCATCCGCGAACGCAAGGACGTGCTCGGGGTGATCTCGCTGGACCTGTTCGCCGTGCTGTTCGGCGGCGCCACCGCCCTGTTGCCGATGTTCGCCCGCGACATCCTGCACACCGGCCCGTGGGGCCTGGGCCTGCTGCGCGCGGCGCCGGCGGTGGGCGCGCTGCTGATGTCGGTCTGGCTCGCGCGGCACGACCTCACCCGCCGCGTCGGCATGATCATGTTCGGCTCGGTGGCCGGCTTCGGTGTGGCCACGCTGGTGTTCGCGCTGTCGCCGTGGCTGTGGCTGTCGCTGGCGGCGCTGTTCGCGGCCGGCGCGTTCGACATGGTGAGCATGGTGATCCGCGGCTCGATGGTGCAGCTGGACACGCCCGACGCCATGCGCGGCCGCGTGAATGCGGTCAACGCCATCTTCATCAACACCTCCAACCAGCTCGGCGAGTTCGAGTCGGGCCTGGCCGCCGCCTGGCTCGGCGCGGTCGGTGCGACGGTGCTGGGCGGCATCGGCACGCTGGCGGTCGTCGGACTGTGGATGGTGATGTTTCCCTCCCTGCGCCGGCGCCAGCGACTGCATGTCGAACCGGAGGCGATCGAGGCGGCCGAGGCGCAGGGGCTCAAGACGATCTAGCCCGCGCGTGCGCCCTGGCGCACGTCGCGGCCGCGCAACGCGCGTAACGGTGGGCGTAACGCGGATCGCGGGCTAGCATCGGCGGCATGACCACGCCCCTGCCGCTCCTGCGCCTCGCCGGCGCCGCCCTGTTCGCCCTTGCCCTGCCTTGCGCGCATGCCGCGGAAGGTCCGCACATCCTGGTCCGCTTCAGCGCCCAGGCACGCGCGCAGCCGGTCACCGGCCGCGTCTACGTCGCGGTCAGCCGCAGCAACGACGCGCCGCCGATCGAACAGACCGACATCACTGGCGTGCCACTGTTCGGCCACGACGTGACCGCGCTGGCGCCCGGCCAGACCGTCGCCATCGAGCCCGGCGACTCCGGCGCGCCGCTGACCAGCCTGCGCCAGCTGCCCGCCGGCGACTACTGGTTGCAGCCCTTCGTCAACGTGTACACCGAATTCAGGCGCGCCGACGGGCACACCGTGTGGCTGCACATGGACCAGTGGGAAGGCCAGGACTTCAAGCACTCGCCCGGCAACCTCTACGGCAAGCCGGTGAAGGTGCACTACGACCCGGCCGCGGCCACGCCGGTGACGCTGGTGGCCGACCGGGTGATCCCGCCGATCCCGTTCCCGAAGGACACGCCGTACGTCAAGCGCTTCCGCATCAAGAGCGAGCTGCTGAGCGCCTGGTGGGGGCACCCGATCTGGCTGGGCGCCACGGTGCTGCTGCCGCGGGACTACGACAAGCATCCGCACCTGCGCTATCCGGTGATCTACGAGCAGGGCCACTTCTCCACCGCCGCGCCCGGCGGTTTCGACCGGGCGAAGTCGGGCTTCCGCGACTACTGGCTGGCCGACGGCACGCCACGCTACATCATGGTGAGCCTGCAGCACCCGTCGCCGTACTACGACGATTCGTACGCGGTGAACTCGGCCAACGAAGGGCCGTACGACGACGCCATCCACCAGGAGCTGCTGCCGGAAGTGGAGAAGCGCTTCCGCATCATCCGCGAGCCGTGGGCGCGCATCCTCGAGGGCGGCTCCACCGGCGGCTGGATCGCCATGGCGCAGATGCTGTTCCATCCCGACTTCTACGGCGGCACCTTCGCCTCCTGCCCTGACGCGCTGGACTTCCGCCACCACCAGGTGGTGAACATCTACGAGGACGCCAACGCCTACTGGCTCGACAAGGGCTGGGTGAAGGTCGAGCGCCCCGACACGCGCCAGCCCGATGGCAACATCGAGGCGATGATGAAAGACGAGAACTGGTACGAGCTGGCGGTGGGCGACCATGACCGCTCCGGCGGCCAGTGGGACATCTGGGAGGCCGCCTTCGGCCCGGTCGGCGCCGACGGCTACCCGCAGCGGCTGTGGGACAAGCGTACCGGCGTGATCGACCACGAGGTGGCGCGGTACTGGAAGGCGCACTTCGACCTGCGTCATCTGCTCGAATCGCAATGGGCCACGCTGGGCCCGAAGGTCACCGACAAGATCCACCTCTACGTCGGCGACGCCGACACCTACAACCTCAACATGGGCGTGCGCGCGATGGACGCGTTCCTGAAGCGCGCGCGCAACCCGTCCTTCCGCGGCAGCGTGACCTACCAGCCGATGGCGCCGCACTGCTGGGGCCCGCGCGGCAAGGAGCTGATCGACACCGTCACCCGCTACCTCGACAGCCACGCGCCGGCCGGCGCGGACCTGACGGGCTGGCGCTACTGAAGGAACCGCCATGCGCACGACCTGCCTCGCCCTGCTGCTCGCCGCGTCCGCCGGCGGCGCGGCGCACGCCGCGGAGTTCCATGGCCGCACGTACGCCAACCCGATCGACATCGACTACCGCTACAACTACGAACAGATGAACCAGGGCATTTCCTACCGCACCGGCGCGGATCCCGCGTTCGTGCGTTATGGCGATGCCTACTACCTGTTCCAGACCCTGGCCGACGGCTACTGGCGCTCGACCGACCTGGTGCACTGGGACTTCGTCAAGCCGGACAAGTGGCCCTTCGACGGCCCGGTGGCGCCGGCCACGCTGGTCGCCGACGGCAAGCTGTTCCTCATGCAGTCGGCGATGGAGCCGCGGCCCCTGCTGTATTCCACCGATCCGGCGCACGGCCACTGGCGGTTCTGGACGCGCCTGCTGCCGCCCGTGCCGCACGCGGTGTGGGCCGGCCACGAGAGCGAGATGAAGCCGGGCGACCTGCCGCCCGGCCCCTGGGACCCGGGCCTGTTCCGCGACGAGGACGGCAAGACCTATCTCTACTGGGACTCGTCCAACGTGTTCCCGCTGTACGGCGCGCAGATCGACCTGGCGCTGGACCACGCCGACGAGGGCGAAGGCAAGCGCATGCGCTTCGTCACCGAACCCAAGGCGCTGCTCAGGCTGCATCCGGACCAGCACGGCTGGGAGCGCTTCGGCCAGGACCACACCGACACCACCATCGACCCGTACGTCGAAGGCGCCTGGATGAACCGCCACGGCGACCGCTACTACCTGCAGTACGCGGCGCCAGGCACCGAGTTCAACGTCTACGCCACTGGCGTCTACGTGGGTGACGGCCCGCTCGGCCCGTTCACCTACGCGCCGTACAACCCGGTCGGCTACAAGCCGGGCGGCTTCGTCACCGGCGCCGGCCACGGCTCGACCTTCCAGGACGCGCACGGCAACTGGTGGAACAGCGGCACCATGTGGATCGGCCTCAACTGGAACTTCGAGCGACGCATCGACCTGTTCCCCGCCGGCTTCCACGCGGACGGGCAGATGTGGGTGGACACCCGCTTCGGCGACTTCCCCCACCGCATGCCCGACCATCCGCTGCGCGAGGGCGAGAGCACCTTTACCGGCTGGATGCTGCTGTCCTACCACAAGCACGCGCAGGCCTCCTCTGCCACGGCCGACCACCCCGCCTCCGCGGTGACCGACGAAAACCCGCGCACTTTCTGGCTGGCCGCGCGCAACGCGCCGGGCGAGACCCTCACGCTCGACCTCGGCGGGCCGCGCACCGTGCGCGCGGTGCAGGTGAACTACGCCGACTACCGGTCCGGCCGCTACGGCGACGCGCCCGACATCGTCACGCAGTTCCGCCTGGAGGGTTCGACGGACGGCAAGCACTGGCAGGCGCTGGCCGACCTGATGCACGAGACGCGCGACCGCCCCAACGCCTATGTGGAGCTGGCGCAGCCGGCGCGCATCCGCTACGTGCGCTACGTGCACGGGCACGTCGGTGCGCACACCCTGGCCATTTCCGACCTGCGCGTGTTCGGCAACGCCGACGGCGCGCCGCCGCCGGCGCCCGAGCTCACCGCGGCCCGCCGCCTGCCCGATGCGCGCGACGCGCAGATCGCCTGGGAGCCGGTACCCGGCGCGGTCGGCTACAACGTGCGCTGGGGCCTTTCCGCCGACCGCCTGCACGAGACCTACCAGCGCTTCGCCGACCAGCCCACGCGGCTGACCCTGCGCGCGCTGAACAAGGGTGTGCGCTATGTGGTGGCGGTGGAGGCGTTCGACGAGCATGGCGTCTCCAGGCTCTCGCGCACCGCGACGCTGGAGCCGTAGCGCGCACGCGGCCCGGCGTGAGGCAAGCCTGAACGCGCAGGGCGCGAGCCCAGCGGTTTCGACGCTTCGCTCACGGCGGCACGTTCAGGCTGGGGCCACGACGCAAAGGAGGCCCCATGAACAGAAACTTCGAGCGCTTCGACGGCGCCAGCGATCGTGTGCGCGATCGGGTGCGCCACTACGCCAACGAGACCGCCGACACCGCGGGCGAGCTGGTCGAGCGTGGTCGCCGGATGACGCGTCGCTTCGGAAACCGCGGCCTGGGCTACGGCAAGCAGCTCTCGCACATGGCCGAGGACCTGGCGGACGAGGCCAACTACCAGTACCGCCGCATCCGTCGCCAAGCCAGCCGGCATCCGGTGGCGGCGGTGGCCGTGGTCGCCGGTACCATCGGCGCGTTCTTCCTGCTACGGCGGCTGCTACGCAGCGACGAGGACTGAGGCCACCGGGCACGCGGCGGCTCCCGGCCGTCCGGCGGCGGCCGGGGACCCGTGCCGGTCGGCGGCGCGGTGTTGCGCCTCACATCCGGGGTTCGGGCAAGGTCGGCGAATGCGGTTCGACCGGCGGCAACTCGGGTGGCTGCGGCCCCGGGTTTGCCGGCTCGTTCGGCCGCTGGGGCGGCGGATCCTGCTGGGGATGCTCGGGCGGACCGGGCGGCGCGCCCATCGAGAGGCCATGCCCGGACGGCACCGGAGCGGCGATTGGCTCGTACTGGTTCATGGAAACCTGCGTTTTGGCTGCCGTTGCCCGCAGTATCGCCAGTCGCCCGTGCGCACGGCGCGAAGGTGGCATGGCAGGCAGGCGCCAGCCGGCCGGCCCGGACGAAGGAGACGCTCACCGGCACCCGCCGCGCACCGGATCATCGCCGGTCCAACCCGCCTGAGTACCCGCCGTCGCGAGTAAGCTTGGGCATCGCCCGTCCGCTCCCGCCGCATGTCCGCCAAAGGCATCTCCTTCCACCATCCCGTCGCGTTCTGGCTGGGTTGCGCCTGCGTGATCGCCGGCGTGCTGGCGCACCTGCCCATGCTGGCGATGGCCGCGCCCATGCATTACCACCTGGCCGGCATGCCGATGGACCGCGCCATGCGGGTCGGCATGGCGCTGGTGCCGCTGGGCGTACTGCTGGCGGGCTACGGCCTGATGCCGCGGCTGGCGCAGATGCGCCGGGCCCTGCACCCCGAGCGCAGTCCGCTGCCCTTCCACGTCGCCGACCACGTGCCGCTCAACCGCGAGCACTGGAAGCTGGTGATCGTGCTGACCCTGGCGCTGGCGGTGGACGTGATGAAGCCGGCGACCATCGGCTTCGTGATGCCCGGCATGGCCGCCGAGTACGGCATCAGCGCGGCGACCGGCGGCCTGCTCGCGCTGTCGGCGCTGATCGGCACCACCGTCGGTTCGGTGGTGTGGGGGCGTCTGGGCGACCTGTTCGGCCGGCGCGCGACCATCCTGCTGTCCGCCCTGATGTTCATGGGCACCTCGATCTGCGGCGCCATGCCTGCATTCGGCTGGAACCTGGTGATGTGCTTCATGATGGGTGCGGCCGCCGGCGGCATGCTGCCGATCACCTTCACCCTGATGGCCGAGACCATTCCCACCGCGCATCGCGGCTGGCTGCTGGTGGCGCTCGGCGGCGTGGGCACCTCGGCCGGCTACCTGCTCGCCTCCGGTGCGGCGACCCTGTTCGAGCCGTCCTTCGGCTGGCGCGCGCTTTGGCTGCTCAACCTGCCCACCGGCGCGCTGATCGTGCTGCTCAACCGCTACATTCCCGAGTCGCCGCGCTTCCTGGCGCTGGCCGGACTGGAGGATCAGGCTCGCCGGGTGCTGCAGCAGTTCTCCGGCAACCAGCCGCCGGTGCGCAATGCGCCGCCCGGGGCGACGCACGCGCACGACGCCCCGCGGATCGGCATGCGCCAGCTGCTGCGCGGCCGCCATGCCACGATCACCTGGGGCCTGCTGGTCTGCGCGGTGGCCTGGGGGCTGGCGAACTTCGGCTTCCTGCTGTGGTTGCCGGCCAACCTGGTGAAGCTCGGCGTCGATGCGCAGGCGAGCGCGGCGCTGCTGGCACGCTCGGCGGTCCTCGCCCTGCCCGGCGTCGCCGTGGTGGTGGGCTGCTACCAGCGCTGGAGCAGCATCCGCACGCTGGTCCTGTTCATCGCGCTCACCGCCGCCGCGCTGCTGCTGTTCTTCGCCGTCGGCGCGCTCGGGTGGCGCGCCAATGCGCTGACCACCGCGGCCACCGTGCTGCTGCTGCTGAGCGTCAGCGGCGTGATCGCCACGCTGATCCCGTATGCCGCCGAGATCTATCCGGTGCACCTGCGCAGTACCGGTGCGGGCCTGATCGCGGGCGGCTCCAAGCTCGGCGGCATCCTGGGCGCGCTGCTCGGCGTGCTCGGCCTGTTCGAGCACTTCATGCTGTCGGCGCTGCTGATCGCGCTGCCGATGGCGGCGGCGGCCTGGGTGCTCGCCCGGCGCGGTATCGAGACGCGCGGGCACGGGCTGGAGGCGATCCAGCAGGCGCTGGCGGATTAGCCTCCGCCCGGCGGTGCCTGGAGGAGCGAACGGCCCTCTTTGCGAGGGAAAGAGGGCCGGGAAGCGCAGGATCAGACCGTCAGCGGGTTGGGCTTTTCCGGATCGAGCTTGTATTCCTTGATCGCGCGCGCCACGTCCTTGGCGTTGACCAGGCCGTCCTTCGCCAGCGCGGCCAGCGCGGCGTGGGCGATCCAGTAGCGGTCGACCTCGAAGAAATCACGCAGGTGCTCGCGCGTGTCCGAGCGGCCGTAGCCGTCGGTGCCCAGCACCGTGTAGCGCATGCCGTCGGGCATGAACGCTCGGATCTGGTCGGCGTACTCGCGCACGTAGTCGGTGGCGGCGATGGCGGGGCCGGGGCGGCCCTTGAGCAGCTGGGCCACGTACGGCACGCGCGGCTCGGCCTCCGGATGCAGGCGGTTCCAGCGTTCGGCGTCGAAGCCGTCGCGGCGCAGTTCGGCGAAGCTCGGGCAGGACCAGATGTCGGAGGCGACGCCGAAATCCTTCTCCAGCAGCTCCGCGGCGGCGATGACCTCGCGCAGGATGGTGCCCGAGCCCAGCAGCTGCACGCACGGCACCTTGGCCTTCGACTTGCCCTTGCCGTTGCCCTGGCCCACGCCGGAGTCGCGGAACAGGTACATCCCCTTGATGATCCCTTCCTCGCACCCCTTCGGCAGGTCCGGGTGCGGGTAGTTCTCGTTCATCACGGTGATGTAGTAGTACACGTCCTCCTGTTCCTGCAGCATGCGGCGCGTGCCGTCCTGCAGGATCACCGCGATCTCGTAGGAGAAGGTCGGGTCGTACGACTTCACGTTGGGAATGGCGCCGGCCATCAGGTGCGAGTGGCCGTCCTCGTGCTGCAGGCCCTCGCCGTTGAGCGTGGTGCGGCCGGAGGTGCCGCCGATCAGGAAGCCCCGCGCGCGCATGTCGCCGGCGGCCCAGCACAGGTCGCCGATGCGCTGGAAACCGAACATCGAGTAGTAGATGAAGAACGGCAGCATCGGCTGGTTGCTGATGCTGTAGCTGGTCGCCGCGGCCATCCACGCGGCCATGCCGCCGGCCTCGCTGATGCCTTCCTGCAGCACCTGGCCCTTCTGGTCCTCGCGGTAGTACAGCAGCTGGTCGGCGTCCTGCGGGCGGTACTTCTGCCCGAACGGCGCGTAGATGCCGATCTGCCGGAACATGCCCTCCATGCCGAAGGTGCGCGCCTCGTCGGCGACGATCGGCACCACGCGCGGGCCGATCGCCTTGTCGCGCAGCAACAGGTTCATGCCGCGCACCAGCGCCATGGTGGTGCTGATCTCGCGCTCGCCGGTGCCCTTGGTGATCTGCTCGAAGGCGGACAGCTCCGGCGCCTTCAGCTGCACCTCGGTGCGACGGCGGCGCTGCGGCAGGAAGCCGCCGAGCGCACGGCGGCGCTCGAGCATGTACTCGACTTCCGGCGAATCCTTGCCGGGGTGGTAGTAGGGCACTTCGGCCAGCTTGCTGTCCGGCACCGGGATGTTGAAGCGGTCGCGGAAGGCGCGCACGGCCTCGTCGTCCAGCTTCTTCTGCTGGTGGGTGGGGTTCTGCGACTCGCCGGCCGCGCCCATGCCGTAGCCCTTGACCGTCTTGGCCAGGATCACCGTCGGCATGCCCTTGGTGTGCACCGCCGCGTGGTAGGCGGCGTAGACCTTGTGCGGGTCGTGGCCGCCGCGGTTGAGACGCCAGATGTCGTCGTCGGACAGGTTGGCGACCATCTCGCGCGTCTGCGGGTACTTGCCGAAGAAATGCTCGCGCGTGTAGGCACCGCCGAAGGCCTTGCAGGCCTGGTATTCGCCGTCCAGCGTTTCCATCATCAGCTTGCGCAGCACGCCGTCCTTGTCGCGCGCCAGCAGCGGATCCCAGTAGCTGCCCCAGATCACCTTGATCGCGTTCCAGCCGGCGCCGCGGAAGACGCCCTCGAGCTCCTGGATGATCTTGCCGTTGCCGCGCACCGGGCCGTCCAGCCGCTGCAGGTTGCAGTTGATCACGAAGATCAGGTTGTCCAGCCCCTCGCGGCCGGCGAGCGAAATGGCGCCGAGCGACTCGGGCTCGTCGCATTCGCCGTCGCCCATGAAGCACCAGATCTTGCGGTCGGTCTTGGGAACCAGGCCGCGGTGCTCGAGGTACTTCCAGAACTGCGCCTGGTAGATCGCCTGGATCGGACCCAGGCCCATCGACACGGTCGGCACCTGCCAGTAGTCGGGCATCAGCCAGGGATGCGGGTAGGAGGACAGGCCGCGGCCCTTGCCCACCACCTCCATGCGGAACAGGTCCAGCTGCGCCTCGTCGATGCGCCCTTCCAGGAACGAGCGGGCGTACACGCCCGGGCTGGAGTGTCCCTGGTGGAACACCAGGTCGCCCGGATGCTCGGCGCTGGGCGCGCGCCAGAAGTGGTTGAAGCCGACGTCGTACAGCGTGGCCGAGGAGGCGAAGCTCGCGATGTGGCCGCCGAGCTCGCCCGGCTTGCGGTTGGCGCGCACCACCATCGCCATCGCGTTCCAGCGGATCAGCGAGCGGATGCGCCACTCCATCGCCGCGTCGCCCGGGCTCTTGGCCTCCTGGCTGGGCGCGATGGTATTGACGTACTCGGTGGTCGGGTCGAACGGCAGGTAGCCGCCGGAGCGCCGGGTCGAATCGACCATGCGCTCGAGCAGGAAGTGCGCGCGTTCGGTGCCGTCGTGCTGGATGACCGCGTTGAGCGATTCGACCCACTCGCGGGTTTCGGTGGGGTCGATATCCTGGTTCAGGATGTCATCGAGCTGATCCATGAAGCTTCTCCGCGGCGCGCCTGGGCGCCATGCTGGTCGACGTGTGGGGAGCCCCCGATTCTAGCCGTGCACCGCGGCACCCGCCACACGGCACGCTGCCGTACCATGGCGTCCGGTTCCCCGGCGCCGACCGCATGCCCACGAACGACCCACCGCTGATCTCCGTGGCGCTCAGCGTCTACAACGGCCGCCCGTTCCTGCCCGAACAGCTCGATTCGGTGCTCGCCCAGCGCGGCGTATCGCTGGAAATCGTGGCGGTGGACGACGGCTCCGCCGACGGCAGCCTCGCGGTGCTGGAGGACTACGCGCGCCGCGACCCGCGCGTGCGGTTCCACCCCAATCCGCACAACCTGGGGCCCACCCGCAGCTTCGAGCGCGCCATGGCCTTGTGCCGCGGCGAGTTCCTCGCCCCCTGCGACCAGGACGACGTGTGGCTGCCGGACAAGCTGGCGGTGTTGCACGCGGCGATCGGCGGCCACGACCTGGCCTATTGCGACTCCGAGTACATCGACGGTGACGGCCGCTGTGCCGGGCGCCGCATCTCCGACGACCTGCAGATGCTCGAGGGCGACCAGCCGCTGCGCTTCGTGATGCACAACTCGGTATCGGGCCACGCCATGCTGCTGCGACGCAGCCTGTTCGAGCAGGTGCGCCCGCTGCCGACCGCGCTGTACTACGACTGGACGTTGGCGATGTTCGCCGCCGCGCGCGCAGGCGTGGTGTACGTGGACCGGCCGCTGGTGCGCTTCCGTCGCCACGGCCAGGCGTTCTCGTCGCTCGGCAAGGCCGCCGGACAGGCGACGCGGCGCAGCGACCGCTACCGCCGCTGGATCGGTGACCGCCAGGCGCTGCTCGGCGTCCTGGCCGCCAGCCGGTTCGACACCGACGGGCGCGCGCGCCGCCTGGCCGAGGCACTGACGGCGGCCGTCGACGGTGAGGGTTGCGGTGGGCTGCTGCGCGGGATCTGGCACGAGCGCGCCGCGCTGGCCCAGCACGAGGCGGCATGGCGCGTCGCCCTGCGCCTGCAGTTGCGGCTGCTGCGCAAGCTGCACCGGGCGCGCCTGGAGGCGCGGACCGCCTGAGCCGGGTCAGGGATGGCCGAGGTAGCCGCGCGGGCGCCCCGTGCGTCCGAACCAGCGCCGCGGCAGCAACAGCTTGAGCCCGCGCTCGGCGCTCTTGCGGTGCAGGCCGGGGTGGCGCAGGCCACGCCAGATCAGGCGCAGCCACTGGTGGCGGGGGCGATCGAGCAGCGCCTCGCGCATGTCCGCCTCCAGCCGGTACATCGCCGCCAGTTCGAGCGCCAGCCGTCGCCGTTCGGCCGGCAGCTCGGGCCGCGCCGCCACGCAGCGCTCCTGGTCGGCGGCGATGTGGCGGTACATCGCCAGCACGCGCCGGTTGCGGCGCTCGTAGGTCGGATAGTCGTTCGCGCTGCGGTCGAACATCCACTGGTTGAGGTTCTGCCCGTGCTGGCGGTAGCCCAGCAGCGCCTCGGGCAGGCAGCGGCATTCGCCGATCAGCGCCGCGCGCAGGCTGAGCATGTTGTCCTCGACCGGCCCGGCCAGCGGCGGCAGGCCGGTGAGCAGCTCGCGGCGCACCGCCATCGACGCACCCAGCACCGTCTGCATGCGCCCGCGGCGCAGGAACGCGCGCTGGTCCATCCGCGCGGGCAGGCCGCGTACCCGGCGCGCGAGCAGCCGTCCGTGCTCGTCGATGTCGTCCACCGCCGAGCCGACCACCTGCGCCTGCGGATGGTCCACGAAGGCCTGCAGCAAGCGCGCGACGCGGTGCGGATAGGCGATGTCGTCGCCCGACTGGAACACCAGCACCTCGCCCTGTGCCAGTTCCGCCAGTTCGTTGAGGTGAGCGCACAGCCCCAGGTTGTGCGCCGTGCTGCGCACGGTGATGCAGTGCGGCCCCCGGTAGTCGGCGGCGATGGCGGCGGCGATCGCCAGCGTGTCGTCGCCGGAGCTGTCGTCCGAGACGATGATCTCGCACGGCACATCCTGCGCGAGCACGGAGCGCATGGCCTCGGCAATGGTGTGCTGCATGCGGTACGCAATGAGCAGCACGGTGCAGGTCGGAAGCCGGCGCGTCCCTGTGCGGGCTTCCTGTGGCTCAGCCATGGTCACCCCCCTTTTGCGGCGAAGGATACGGCAGTTGCGCTCCTAGCGCATGCTGCGCACGACTTCCATGCCGGCCTCCCGGGCGCCGGCGCGGATCTGCGCGTCCACCGCCGCGATCGCGGTCATGTTCACCACCCGGCGCACGGTCGAGGCGGGGGTCAGGATGTGCGCGCTCTTGTCCACGCCCATCAGGATCGGCCCGATCGCCACGCCGTCGGTCATCACCCGTACCATGTTGTAGACGATGTTGGCCGCATCGAGGTTGGGCAGCACGAACAGGTTGGCACGCCCGTGCAGGGTGGTGTTGGGGAAGATGCGCTGGCGCAGCACGCCGTCCCAGGCGGTATCCGCCTGCATCTCGCCGTCGACCTCGAGCCGCGGCGCGCGCTCGCGCAGCAGCTGGTAGACACGGCGCATCTTGGCCGCGCTGGCGTTGTCGTGACTGCCGAAGTTGGAGTGCGACAGCAGCGCCACCTTCGGCTCGATGCCGAACAGCTTCAGGCGGTAGCTGGCCTGCAGCGTCGCCTCGGCGATCTGCTCGGCGGTCGGGTCGACCTGCACGTGGGTGTCGACGAAGAACCAGGCGCCCAGGTCGTTGATCACGCCGGTCATCGCCGAGGTGCACTGCACGCCCGGATCCAGCCCGAACACCGAGCGCAGGTAGCCGAGCTTCTTGTGGTAGCGCCCGACCAGGCCGCAGATCATCGCGTCGGCCTCGCCGCGCTCGACCATCACCGCGGCGATCAGCGTGGGACGCGAGCGCATCAGGTTCTTGGCCGCCGCCGGGGTGACGCCGCGCCGTTCGGTCAGCGCGTGGTACTGCTGCCAGTAGTCGTTGAAGCGCGGGTCGTCGTTGATGTTGGTCAGTTCGTAGTCCACGCCCTCGCGCATGCGCAGGCCCAGCCGCTCGATGCGCTGGGCGATGACCTCGGGGCGGCCGATCAGGATCGGGAAGGCGAGCTTCTCGTCGATCACCGTCTGCACCGCGCGCAGCACGGTCTCCTCCTCGCCCTCGGCGTAGACCACGCGCTTCTTGTCCGCACGGGCCCGCTCGTACACCGGCTTCATCAGCAGGCTGGTGCGGTAGATGAACTGGCCGAGCTTCTCGCGGTAGGCGTCCATGTCCCCGATCGGGCGCGTGGCCACGCCCGAGTCCATCGCCGCCTGCGCCACCGCCGGCGCCAGCATCACCAGCAGGCGCGGGTCGAACGGGCGCGGGATCAGGTAATCCGCGCCGAACGAGGGGACCTCGCCGCCGTAGGCACCGGCCAGGTCCGAGGCCTCCATGCGTGCCAGCTCCGCGATTGCGTGCACGCAGGCGAGCTTCATCGCCTCGTTGATGCCGGTCGCCCCGACGTCCAGTGCGCCGCGGAAGATGTACGGGAAGCACAGCGCGTTGTTGACCTGGTTCGGGTAGTCCGAGCGGCCGGTCGCGATGATGCAGTCCGGGCGCACGCGCTTGGCGTCCTCCGGCAGGATCTCCGGGTTGGGATTGGCCAGTGCCAGGATGATCGGGCGCTCGGCCATGGTCGCGACCATCTCCGGCTTGAGGATGCCGCCGGCGGAGAGACCCAGGAACACGTCCGCGCCTGCCACGATCTCGGCCAGCGTGCGCTTGGTCGTATCGCGCGCGTAGCGGGCCTTGTCCGGATCCAGTCCCTCGCGTCCCGTGTGGATCACGCCCTCGCGATCGAACGCCAGGATGTTCTGCGGCTTCACGCCCAGCGCCACCAGCATGTCCAGGCAGGCGATGCCGGCCGCGCCGGCGCCGGTGGTGGCGAGGCGGATGTCCTCGATCTTCTTGCCGACCACCGCCAGCGCGTTGAGCACCGCCGCGCCGACGATGATCGCGGTGCCGTGCTGGTCGTCGTGGAACACCGGGATCTTCATGCGCTCGCGCAGCTTGCGCTCGACGATGAAGCACTCCGGCGCCTTGATGTCCTCCAGGTTGATGCCGCCGAAGGTGGGTTCCATCGCGGCGATGATGTCCACCAGCTTGTCCGGATCGCGCTCGTCGAGCTCGATGTCGAACACGTCGATGCCGGCGAACTTCTGGAACAGCACGCCCTTGCCCTCCATCACCGGCTTGCCGGCGAGCGGGCCGATGTCGCCCAGGCCGAGCACCGCGGTGCCGTTGGTGATCACGGCCACCAGGTTGCCGCGTGCAGTGACCTCGCTCGCCACGTGCGCGTTCTCGACGATCGCCTCGCAGGCGTAGGCAACGCCGGGCGAGTACGCCAGCGCCAGGTCGCGCTGGGTCACCATCGCCTTGGTCGCGCTGACCTTGATCTTGCCGGGGCGGGGATGGCGGTGGTACTCGAGCGCGGCGTGGCGCAGGTCGTCGGGATGGGCCATTGCGGGCGGCTTTGTGCGAGAGGGAAGCGGCCTTACATGGTAGCAGGCGTGCCGGTGGAACGACCCCGCAGGCGGTACAGGAGCGAGCTTGCTCGCGATCCCCTCGCCGCGTCGGCACAGCTGGGGCCGAAGCATGGCGAGCAAGCCCACGCCCACCGGCCGGGCCGTGGTGGTTCAGAGGCGCAGGGACAGCTCGTCCGCCTGCACCTGGCTCATGTGGATGCCGTTGATGAACAGCGAGAACGCCAGCTTGCCGGCCAGGCCGTGCGCGTGCTGCATCCATGGCGGCAGCCAGCGCGGCGGCAGCAGGTGGCCCGCCTCGAAGTGCGGCTGCAGGCTCAGCACGTCGTGCAGGGCGAGCTTGCCCGCGAACAGGTTGCGCAGCAGGTCCATGCGCTGCTGCTTGAACGCCCAGCGGAAGAATGTGTGCACGGTCAGCAGGCCGGACAGGTAGACGTTGTCCTTGGCGAAGGCCGCGCCGCCGGTGAGCGGCACGCCGCGGTACACCCGCTGCGCGGAATGGAAGCTGTCCGCCGGGCTCTGGCCGCAGTGGGCGAAGTACTTGTAGACCTCAACGAAGTCGGCACCGTTGAGCGCCATGTCGATCGCCAGGATGCGCAGGCTGATGCGCTTGAGCCGCGAGATGTCGATGGCACCGGACATCAGCTCGGCGAACACCGCCAGGCCTTCCTGGGTCGCGGTCACCCGCGGCGAGGTGCGCCCGAGCGAGGCCAGCAGCGGCTGCGCGCGGCCGTTCAGGGCGGTCAGCGAGTGCACGAAGGCTTCGTGCGCCAGCAGCTGGTGGCGGTCGTACTCGCTGAAGCAGGCGCCACCGCGCAGGCGGATGCGGGTGGCGCCGGCGGCCGCCTTGGCGGTGAGCTCCGGGTCCACCTCGACCGCGATGCGGCCGGGCCCGAAGAATGCGTCCAGCGCGCGACCCAGGTCGGCGCGCAGCTGTTCGGCCGGCAGATCCGTGGCGATGTCGTCCGCCAGCAGGTCCGCACCCAGTTCGTCGGACAGTTCCACGAAGTAGCGCGCCGCATCCAGGTTGCTCTTGTGGCTGCCGGGGATCGAATCCCCGGGCCGGCCGTACAGCGCGATGGACGGCGCGGTCACGCCGGCGCTGCCGACCGCCTCCAGCATCTCCGCGGCGATCCGCCAGGACTGCGCGGTGCGGCAGAGGTAGTCGCCCAGCGGGTCGCCGGGCAGCACGGCCGCCGCCTCGCGCTCGACCGCAGCCAGTTCGGCACGCGCGGCGGACAGGTCGGGCCGCTGGTAGCGCACCTGCGGAAGCAGGTACCGGCCCTGGGCGAACGCCGCGATCAGTCGCTGCTCCATCGACGCAGGCCAGCTCACCGTGGGCAGGATGTTGATCGCGCGGGCGGCGCCCAGCAGGCGCCGGTCCAGTTCGGCGTAGCGCTGCAGCTCGGATGCGGCGACGTTCATCGCGCCGCGCCCCCGCGAATACGGGGGCGGCACGCGGACGCGAGGCGGCGCGGGGAGTCCATGGCCGCCGCTACTCCCGCTCCCGCCGGCCGCGGTGGGCATGCGGACGCTCCACCGGACGACCACCACGCTGCCGGCGCAGCCGCGCCTCCAGCGTGGCGGCCTGCTCCTCGCGCTCGTCGCGCAGCTTGAGGTAGTTGCGCCAGCGTTCGGCGGCCAGCTCGCCCGAGTCCAGGGCCGCCTGCACCGCGCAGCCGGGCTCGCTGCCGTGGCCGCAGTCGGCGAAGCGGCAGGTCTCGGCCAGCGCCTCGATGTCCGCGAACAGGTCGAGATTCTCCTCGCCGGTGAGCTTGAGCTCGCGCATGCCCGGCGTGTCGATCAGGCAGCCGCCGCTGGGCAGCATCAGCAGCGCGCGGTGGGTGGTGGTGTGGCGGCCGCGGCTGTCGTGCGCGCGCACCTCGCCGGTGGCCATGCGCGACTCGCCGAGCAGCGTGTTGGTGAGGGTGGACTTGCCCGCGCCGGAAGAGCCGACCAGCACCGCACTGTCCCCCGGCTGCAGGTAGCGCGCGAGCAGCTCCGCGCTGGCCGGGTCCTTGCCGTTGATGGCGTGGATCGGCGCGCCCGCCGGCAGCCGCTCGCGCAGCGCGGCCAGGCGCGCGTCGCCGTCGGCCTGCAGGTCCAGCTTGCTGAGCAAGACGACCGGCTGCGCGCCCGAATCCTCGACCAGCGAGAGATAGCGTTCGATGCGCGCCGGGTTGAAGTCGTGGTCGAGCCCCGTCAGCACCAGCACGTAGTCGATGTTGGTGGCGATGATCTGCCGCTCGTAGCGCTCGCCGGCGGCCGCGCGCGAGAGCACGCTGCGGCGCGGCAGCACGGTCGCGATGTGCGGCGGGCGGCCCTCCTCCACCTCGACGAAATCGCCCACGGCGGGGCGCTCGGTGGGATCCAGCGAGCGCTTGAGGAAATGCCCGGCCGGCTGCGCGCCGAACGACGCGACGCCATCGTGCAGCTCGTAGCCCGCCCGATGCTGGGCGATCACGCGCGCGATGCGGCGCCCACCGGGCGGCAGCTCCCCGCGCCAGCCGATGCGGCGCAGGCGGTCGATGATGGCGGGATCGCTCATGGCCACCGATTATGCCTGTTCCGTTGGCCTGCGCCCGGGCGGTCGCGCAAGTTAGCGGTACGTCCGAAGCGCCACCGGTGAGCGCCCATCGCGGGCAAGCCCGCTCCCACCGGGGCCGGGCGCTGCTAGGATCGCGGCTTTCCGTTGCCCGACCGAGGACCACGTGCCGGCCCCGATCACCCCCAGCGCGCACCTGGCCGACGTGCGCTACGAGATCCGCGGCGCCCTCACCCGCCGCGCGCGCGAACTGGAAGCGGCCGGCCGCGACATCGTCAAGCTCAACATCGGCAACCCGGCCCGCTACGGCTTCGCCACGCCAGCGCATCTGCGCGAGGCGGTCGCCGCCCGCCTGGCCGACAGCGAAGGCTACGGCCACGAGCAGGGCCTGGACGCGGCGCGCGAGGCCGTCGTCGCGCAGCAGCGCGCGCGCGGCGCGCAGGGCGTGTCCGTGGAGCGGGTGTTCATCGGCAACGGCGTCAGCGAGCTGATCGACCTGTCGCTGCGTGCCCTGCTGCAGCCGGGCGACGAGGTCCTGCTGCCCAGCCCCGACTACCCGCTGTGGAGCGCGGCCACCCTGCTCAACGGCGGCCGCCCGCGCTACTACCGCTGCCTGGCGCAGAACGCGCACCTGCCCGATCCTGACGAGGTCGAGGCGCTGGTGACCTCCCGCACCCGGGCGCTGGTGCTGATCAACCCGAACAACCCCACCGGCGCGGTGTACCCGCGCCCCCTGCTGGAACGGCTGGTGGCGATCGCGGCCCGGCACGGGCTGCTGCTGCTCACCGACGAGATCTACGACGAGATCCTGTACGACGGCGCACCGTTCCAGCCGCTGGCCGACGTGGCCGGCGCGCAGCCCTGCCTCAGCTTCGGCGGCTTGTCGAAGGTGCACCGCGCCTGCGGCTACCGCGTGGGCTGGCTGAGCCTGTCCGGCGACCCGGCGCGCACCGCGGCCTACCGCGACGCCCTGCAGCTGCTCGCCGCGCTGCGCCTGTGCGCCAACGTGACCGCGCAGTGGGCAGTCGAGCCGGCGCTGGCCGGGCGCGCGACGATCGGCGCACTCACCGCCCCCGGTGGCCGTCTGCACGCGGCACGACAGGCGGTGCTCGACGGCGTGCGCGCGAGCCGGTACCTGGACCTGGTCGCGCCGGCCGGCGCGCTGTACGCCTTCCCGCAGGTGCGCGCCGACGCCCTGCCGCAGTTCGACGACGATGCCTTCGCCCTGCGCCTGCTGGAGGAGGAGGCGGTGCTGGTGGTGCCGGGCTCGAGTTTCAACGTGCCGCAGAGCCGCCACTTCCGCCTGACCCTGCTGCCGCCGCCGGCGCAGCTGGCGGACGTGTTCGTGCGGATCGAGCGGGTGCTCGGGCGGATGGCGCTCGAGCAGGCGCGCCAGTTTGCCGTCGCCTGATGTTCAGGCCCCTTTCCGCTCGGGGGAGGGGTTCGGGACAGGGGTCGGTGCCGCCGGATGTCTCGCTGCGCCCGCCTGCCGCCGCCGTCTCCCGGAGGGAGAGGGCTTCGGGTTCAGCCTTGAGACGGCGCTTCGACGTCACCTACGCTCGCCGCGAACGGCCGGGATCGGACCGCCGGACAAGATCGTTCGTCCGAGCGTAGGCGCGCAGCGCCGGCGTCGATGGATCCTCACCCACTGGAGAGCCCCATGCCCCTGCACTACCTTGCCCTGGGCGATTCCTACACGATCGGCGAAGCCGTCCCTCCCGCCAGCCGCTGGCCCGCGCAACTGGCACGACGGCTGCGCGCGCACGGCGTGGCGATCGACGACCCCCGGATCGTCGCCGTCACCGGCTGGAGCACCGACGAGCTCGCCGTCGGCATGGACGCGGCCGCGCTGGTGCCACCCTACGACCTGGTCACCCTGCTGATCGGCGTCAACAACCAGTACCGCGGTCGTGGCGCGGGCGAGTACCGGGGCGAGTTCGCCCGTTTGCTGCGGCGTGCCGTCGGCCTGGCGGGCGGTCGCGCCTCGCGCGTGCTGGTGGTCTCGATTCCCGACTGGGGCGTCACCCGCTTCGCCCGCGAACAGGGTCGCGATGCCGCGTCGATCGCCCATGCGCTCGACGTCTACAACGCAATTGCCCGCGACGAGGCCGGGCGCGCCGGTGCGCGCTGGGTGGATATCACGCCGATCTCGCGCCACCACCCCGGGCTGGTGGCCGAGGACGGGCTGCATCCCAGCGCGGAGCAATATGCGCTGTGGACCGCGGCGATCCTGCCGGCCGCCGCCGCCGCGCTGAAGTAGCCGGCGGGTTGGGTTGCCCCGCGCCGCCCCCACCTGCGGGGCGTATCATTGGCCCTCTTTGCCGGAGCTTCCCCATGTCCCTCGACCCCGCCACCCGCGAACGCATCGAAACCCTGCTCAAGGACCACCGCGTGGTGCTGTTCATGAAGGGCGACCGCCGCCAGCCGATGTGCGGCTTCTCGGCCGCCGCGGCGAACACGCTCAACGAGCTGCTGCCCGAGTACCACACGGTCAACGTGCTGGAGGATCCGGAGATCCGCGAGGGCATCAAGGTCTACGGCGACTGGCCGACCATCCCGCAGCTGTACGTGGAAGGCGAGCTGGTCGGCGGCGCGGACATCATCCGCCAGATGTACGCCAGCGGCGAGCTGCACACGCTGTTCGGCGCCGCGCCGCCGGACCGCACGCCGCCGCAGATCACGATTACCGACAAGGCCGCCGAAGCCATCCGCAACGGCATCGCCAACGCGCAGGGGCTGGCGCTGCACCTGGAGATCGGCCCGGACCACAGCGCCGGCTTCCAGCTCGCGCCGGCGGACGACCACGACATCGTGGTGACCGCCAACGGCATCCAGGTGCACTTCGACCCGGGCAGCGCACAGCGCGCCAAGGGCATCGTGATCGACTGGGTGTCCACCGTGCAGGGCGAGGGGCTGAGCCTGAAGTTTCCCGGCGCGCAGGAGATCAAGCCGCTGAGCGTGCAGGAACTGCAGCGGCGCCTGGCCGAGGACAGCGTGGTGCTGGTCGACGTGCGTCCCGCCGCGGGCCGCGCGCAGGCCGCGCCGCTGGCGCAGGCGCGCGTGCTGGAAGAGGAGGGCTACGATGCGCTCGCCAGCCTGCCCAGGGACACTGCGCTCGCCTTCATCTGCCACCACGGCAACTCCAGCCGCGGCGTGGCCGAGCGCTTCGCGGCGCACGGCTTCACCAACGTGTTCAACGTCGAGGGCGGCATGGACGCCTGGGCCCGCGAAATCGACCCGGGCGTGCCGCGCTACTGAGCCCGTCCGACCGGCGCCCTCGTCCCGGATCCGGGAAAGGGTGCCCGGCAGACTAGGCGAGCCGGCGTGCGGCCGAACGCAGGCCGCGACGGCCCGCCCACAGCAGCGCCCCGGCCGCCAGCGCGCCGGCGGCGACCAGCCCGCGGTGCGTCGTCAGCCACAGCTGCAGGCTCCAGGCGCGCGAGCGCCTGTCGAAACGCCCGTGCGTGCCGTAATCGGACGGCACCGCCTGGAACAGGTTGTCCGGCCGGCCCTCCGGCAACGGTTGCCGGTCCATCTGTCCGTCGTAGCCGAGCCTGACCAGGCGGCGGTCGGCCAGGCGCGGGAACAGCTTGTTGCCGAGGATGGCCTTGACCGCCGGGAAGCCCACGACGAGCTCGCGACGGCGGTGGTGCGCCGCCCAGTGGATGCCCTGCGCCGCCACCTCCGGCTGGAAGATCGGCGGCACCGGCTGCGGGCGGCGCGGCAGTTTGGTGCGGCCCCACTGGAACTGCGGCGTGTTGAAGGCAGACAGCTGCACCATGGTCACGTGGATGCGGCTCTTCTCGTGTTCCAGCTCCACGCGCAGCGCGTCGGTGAAGCCGCGGATCGCGAACTTGGCGCCGCAGTACGGCGCCTGCAGCGGGATGGCACGGTAGGCCAGCGCCGAGCCCACCTGCACGATGGTGCCGCGGTTGCGCTCGCGCATGCGCTTGAGCGCGGCGAGGGTGCCGTGCACGGTGCCCAGGTAGGTCACCTCCGTGGCGCGGCGGAACTCGGCCGGCGTGATCTGGTGCACCGGCGCGAAGATGGTGGCCATCGCGTCGTTGATCCAGATGTCGATCGGGCCCAGTTCGCGCTCCACCCGCTCGGCCGCGGCCTCGACCTCCTCGGCGTCGGCCACGTCCACCGGGATCGGCAGCGCCTCGCCGCCGAGCCGGCGCACCTCCTCCGCGGCCACATCCAGACCGTCGCTGCTGCGCGCCAACAGGGCGATGCGCGCACCGTCGCGGGCGAAGCGGTGCGCGGTGGCACGGCCGACCCCGGCGGAGGCGCCGGTGATGACGACGACTTCAGGTGGCTTGTGGGACATGGACGGACTCCTGGCGAAGGGAACGGAAGGCTCTTGCGGGACCAAACGTCCCGGGCAGGCGCGCTCAACCGCCGTAGGCCACGGTGGACAGCAGGGCGAGCGCGGCCTGGCGGGAATCGAGCCGGGTGTGCTGCACCACGATCGGCAGGTCCGACTCGAACACGCTGGAGTAGTCGGTGTCGCGCGGAATCGGCTCGGGGTCCTGCAGGTCGTTGAAGCGCAGGTGCAACGTGCGCCGTGCCGGCACGGTGACGCGGTAGGGCCCGGCCGGCTCGCGGTCCTTGAAGTAGATGGTCACCGCCACGTGCGCGTCGCGGTCGTTGGCGTTGAGCAGGCAGGCGGTCTCGTGGCTTTCGAAGCGCGGGTCGTCGGCATGCGTGCCGCCGGCGGGAATGTAGCCCTCGGCGATGGCCCAGCGATGCCGGCCGATCGGTTCTGGCGTGTTCATGGCAGCTCCTTGTCGAGGCAGATCAGCGCGAGGCCCGAGGCCGGGTCGTGGCGGCGGCGCAGGTGCGCGGGCGCCTCGGTGACGATCACCTCCAGCGTCGGCCGCACGTGGCCCTCGAGCAGGTGGCCGCCGAGCGCGCGGCCGTCCGCCTGGCCGAGCACCGCGTGCATGTGCAGTTGGGGCTGGTCGTCCTTCAGCGCGACGTCGCCGATCAGCGAGACCACCTCCACCTGCTCCTCGATCCGGTTGCGCCGGTAGTCCCTGGTGTTCCAGTCGAAGTAGCCCAGCACCGCGCGCTGGAACGCGCCGATGGCGGTGAGATGGGCGGCGGACAGGTGCTGCGCCCTGGCGAACGCGAGCAGGCAGGCGTTGGCTTCGTCGCCGGTGTCGAGCACCACGGCCCAGGTGCGCGTGCCGGCCGGCTGGATCGGTTGGTAGTGCATGGCTCAGGCTCCTCGTCGCGACCCTTCGTTCCGCGCGGCGGAACGGGGGGCTTTCCCGTCGACCAGCACGTCCAGATTGGACGCCCCCTGCGCCAGCGCCATCGCCAGCACCTGCGCCACGTCCAGCGGGGTGCGTCCGGTGCACTGCTCGATCTGCTGGCGGCAGGAAAACCCGTTGGTGACGATCAGCGTGTCGGGATCGGCCGCGCGGATCGTGGGCAGGAGCTGCAGCTCGCCGATGGCGACGGAGACGTCCACCTTGCCCGCGTCGAAGCCGAACGAGCCGGCCATGCCGCAGCAGCCGGCATCCAGGAACTCGCAATCCAGGCCGGCGCGGGCGAGCAGGCGCTTCTCCGCCGCGGTACCGATCACCGCGTGGTGATGGCAGTGCGCGTGCACCAGCGCCCGGCGCCTGAGCTGCGGCGGCGCGTAGCCGACGCGGTCCAGGTACTCGCTGAAGATGTAGGTGTTGCGCGCCAGCCAGTGCGCGCGCTCGTCGCCGGGGAAGAGGTTGGGCAACTCGTCGCGGAAGCTGGCCACGCAGGAGGGCTCCAGCCCGACCACCGGCACGTCGCGGTCGATCCACGGCGCCAGCGTGTCCATGGTCCGGGCCAGCTGCGCGCGTGCCCGGTCCAGCATCCCCTCGGCGTACAGCGGCCGGCTGCAGCACAGCGCCGGTTCGGGCACCTGCACGCGGTAGCCGGCCGCCTCCAGCACGGCGACCGCGTCCTTGAGTGGCTGCGGGTGCAGGTAATTGTTGAAGGTGTCCGGCCAGAGCAGCACCTCGGGCCCGCGCGCGCGCGCCTCGCGCGCGAAGAACCAGTCGCGGAAGGTCTCGCGCGCGAAGCGCGGCACGGTGCGCTGCTGCGCGATGCCGCCGATCGCCTTGGCCAGGTGCGAAACCCCGGGTGTCTGCAGGATGGCGTTGGCCAGCCACGGCACGTGCGAGGCCAGCCGCGCCACGTCGAAGATGCGCCCCATCGAGTAGGCGGTGCGTGGACGCAGGCGCCCACGGTAGTGGTGGTGCATGAACTCGGCCTTGTAGGTCGCCATGTCCACGTTGACCGGACAATCGCTCTTGCAGCCCTTGCAGGCCAGGCACAGGTCCAGCGCGTCGCGTACCGCCTCGCTGCGCCAGCCGTCCTTGAGCGGATCGCCCTCGAGCATCTCGAACAGCAGGCGCGCGCGCCCGCGCGTGCACCATTTCTCCTCGCGCGTGGCGCGGTAGCTCGGGCACATCACGTTGTGGTGCATGTTGCGGCAGTTGCCCACACCCACGCAGCGGCGGGCGGCCTGGGCGAAGCTCATGCCGTCGGCGGGATAGGCGAAGGCGGTCTTGAGCTTGGGCGGACGGTAGCCGGGGCCGTCGCGCAGGTCCGCGTCCATCGGGTTGGGGTCGACCACCTTGCCGGGATTCATGCGCCCGCGCGGATCCCACAGCGCCTTGAACTGGCCGAACGCGTGCACCAGCTCGTCGCCGAACATCTTGGGCAGCAGCGAGGCGCGTACCTGGCCGTCGCCGTGCTCGCCGGAGAGCGAGCCGCCGTAGCGCAGCACCAGGTCGGACGCCTCGTCCATGAAGGCACGCCATTGCGCCACCGCCTCGGGCGTGGAAAGGTCGAAGGTGATGCGGCAGTGGATGCAGCCGTCGCCGAAATGGCCGTACAACGCGCAGGTGTAGGCGTACTTGGCGAGCAGCTTGCGGAAGTCGCGCAGGTACGGCCCGACGCGGTCGGGCGGCACGGCCGCATCCTCCCAGCCGGGATGGCCGTCCGGCTGGCCGGGCACGCGTGCGGTGGCGCCCAGGCCCGACTCGCGGATGGTCCACAGCATGGCTTCCTCCGCCGGGTCGTCGAACAGCTTCATGCTCGGCGGGCGGCCTTCCTTGCGCAGCGTGTCCATCAGCCGGCGCGCCTTGCCATCGGCCTCGGCCTTGCTGTCGCCACCGAACTCGACCATCAGCCAGCCGCCGCCCGGCGGCAGCAGGGCACGGTCCCGCGGGTGCATGTGCTTGTGCTTCATGTCGGCGATCAGCACGTCGTCGAGCCCTTCCAGGCCGACCGGCCCGAACTCGAGAATGCGCGGCACGTGGTCGCCCGCCTCGAACACGTCGGGGTAGCCCAGCACCAGCAGCGTGCGCACCGGCGGGCTCGGCACCAGGCGCAGCTCGGCCTCCAGGACGGTCACGCAGGTGCCCTCGGTGCCGACCAGTGCGCGGGCCACGTTGAAGCCGTTCTCGGGCAGCAGCTCGTCGAGGTTGTAGCCGGAGACGCGGCGCGGGATCTTCGGGTAGCGCGCGCGGATCAGGTCGGCGTAGCGGTCGCGGATGGCTTTCAGGCCGGCGTAGATCTCGCCGCGGCGGCCGCCCTCGCGGATGATCGCCTGCAGTTCCTCCTCGCTGGTGGGGCCGACGCGCATGCGCAGGCCGTCGTAGGTGGCGATCTCCAGCGCGTGCACGTTGTCGACGGTGCGCCCGGCCATCACCGAATGCACGCCGCAGGAGTTGTTGCCGATCATGCCGCCCAGCGTGTTGTGCGCGTGCGTGGACGGATCCGGCCCGAAGGTGAGGTGGTGCTTCTCCGCCGCGTCGCGCAGGTCGTCCAGCACGCAGCCGGGCTCGACGCGCGCGCGCCGGCTGGCCGGATCGATCGCCAGGATGCGGTTGAGGTGGGCGGAGAAGTCCATCACCACCGCGGTGTTGCAGCACTGGCCGGCGAGGCTGGTGCCGCCGCCGCGGGAGAGTACCGGCGCGTCGTGCTCGCGGCAGATGCGCAGGGTCTCGATTACGTCCTGCACGTGGCGCGGCCGCACCACGCCGATCGGCACCTGCCGGTAGATCGAGCCGTCGGTGGCGTACAGCGCGCGGCTGCCCTCGTCGAAGCACACCTCGCCCTGCAGGTGCGCGGCCAGGTCCTGCGCCAGCACCGTCGCCGCCGCGGCAGAGAACGCGAAGCGGTCGCTGTGGCTGTGTCGCACCCGCGGCGGCGCGAGTGGCAGGAGGTCGGCGGACTTGGGGCCAGATCGCATGAGGGACTCCGGGAATCAGAGGGACTCTGCCGGCGCCACGCGGTAGCGTTCGACGTCGGCCTGCCTGAACACGAAGCCGAGGCCGGGGCGGTCGGCGTCGACCACCAGCGCGCCGTCGTCGCGCAGCTGCGGCAGGCCGTCGAAGGCCATCGCCTCGATCCGCGCGTGGTCGTGGAAGTACTCCACGTGCGCCAGGTGCGTGACCGCGCAGCACACGTGCGCGTGCAGGTGCGGCGCGCAGTGCGCGGACACCGGCACGCCGAAGCTTTGCGCCACGGCAGCTGCCTGCAGGAAGCCCGTGAAGCCGCCGCAGCGGGTGCCGTCGATCTGCAGCACGTCCACCGCCCCGGCCTGGAGCATGCGCCGGAAGTAGCCGGCGTCCCAGCCGTACTCGCCCGCGGCGATCGCCATCCCCGCCGGCGCGCGGTCGCGCAGCAGGCGCAGGCCCGGCAGATCGTCGGACGACACCGGCTCCTCGAACCAGCCGACACCCTCCTGCGCGTAGCGCTCGGCCAGCGCCAGCGCCTGCTTGCGTGCGTAGGCGCCGTTGGCGTCGACCATCAGCTCGGGCCCGGCACCGATCGCCTCGCGCGCTGCTCTCACCCGCGCCGGATCCGCCTGCGGCTGGCTGCCGACCTTCATCTTGACCCGCCGCATGCCCTGCTCCACCCAGCCGGCCAGCTGCGCCTGCAGCCGCTCGACCGGGTAGGAGGTGAAGCCGCCGCTGCCGTACACCGGCACCGCCTCGCGCTCGCGGCCGAGCAACCGCACCACCGAGGTGCCGTGCAGGCGTGCCTTGAGGTCCCACAGCGCGACGTCGACCGCGGCGACCGCCATCAGGCCCACGCCGGGCCGCCCGATGTTGCGCAGGCTCCGGTTCATCGCCGCCCACGCGCCGGGGATGTCGTCGGCATCGCGTTCCAGCAGCAGGTCGCGCAACGGGTCCGCGATGACCGCCGCCACCGCGGCATGGCCGTAGGTGTAACCCAGACCGGTGTGGCCGCCGGCGGAAACCCGGGCGAGCACCATCGTGGTGGCATCCCAGGCGATCGTGCCGTCGGCTTCCGGCGCGTCGGTCGGTATGCGGTAGGCGCCGGCCTCCACCCGTGCGATGCGGCAGCCGGCGGTCGCGGGCCGCTCGCCGGTCATCGCCCGTCGTGCGGCAGCACGCCGGCCAGCACCTGGCGCAGGCTCTGCCGGATGATGCCGCCCTCGTCGGGGTCCACCTTGGCCAGCGCGGTCATGTACGCCCTGGCCTGGGCCCAGGTGATGTGCGGCGGCAGCGGCGGTACGTCGGGATCGGCGATCACCTCCAGCACCACCGGCCGATCGGCCGCGAAGGCCTCCTCCCACGCCCGGCCGAGATCCGCCGGGTCGTCCACGCGGATGCCCTTGAAACCCAGCAGCTCGCCGTACCGGGCGTAAGGGAAGTCCTCCACGTACTGCGCCGGCTCGAACTTGGGATCGCCGGCCAGCGCACGCTGCTCCCAGGTGACCTGGTTGAGGTCGTTGTTGTGCAGCACCATCACCACCAAGCAGGGGTTCTCCCAGCGCTTCCAGTACTCCTTGACGGTGATCAGCTCCGCGTTGCCGTTCATCTGCATGGCGCCGTCGCCGACGATCGCCAGTACCGGGCGGTTGGGGTAGGCGAGCTTGGCCGCGATGGCGTAGGGCATGCCGCTGCCCATGGTGGCGAGCTTGCCCGAGAGCGAGGCCATCATGCCGCGGCGCAGGCGCACGTCGCGCGCGTACCAGTTGGTGTGCGAGCCGCAGTCGCCGGCGATGATCGCGTTGTCCGGCAGGCGCGGGGAGAGCTCCCAGAAGATCCGCTGCGGATTGATCGGGTCGGCCGGCTCCATCGCCTTGGCTTCGAGGTCGCGCCACCACTTGCGAACGTTGAGCTCGATCCGCTCGCGCCAGTCCGGGTTGTCCTTCGGCCGCAGCTTGGGCAGCAGCCGTTCGAGCACCTCGGCGCTGTCGCCGATCAGGTTCACCTCGGTGGGGTAGCGCATCGACACGTTGCGCGGGTCGATGTCGATCTGCACCGCGCGCGCCTGGCCGTCCGGCGGCAGGAACTCCGAGTACGGGAAGGTGGTGCCGACCATGAGCAGGGTGTCGCAGTCGTTCATCATCTGCCAGCTCGGCCTGGTGCCGAGCAGGCCGATCGAACCGGTGACGAAGGGCAGGTCGTCGGGCAATGCGGCCTTGCCCAGCAGGGCCTTGGCCACGCCCGCGTCGAGCCGGTTGGCGACCTCCTTGACCTGCTCGCCCGCGTGCATGGCGCCCGCGCCGATCAGGATCGCCACGCGACGGCCATCGTTGAGCACCTTGGCCGCGCGTTCGATGTCCTCCTGGCTCGGCACCGGGTGCGGGTTGGCGTAGCCGACGCCCGAATAGACGTCGCCGTGCTTGCGCGGCGGGCTGGGTACCGCCGGCATCTCCTGCAGGTCGTTGGGCACGATCACGCAGCTGACCGTGCGCTCGGCGGCGGCGATGCGGATCGCGCGGTCGACCACGTGGCGTGCCTGCGCCGCGGTGACGATCGTCTCGACGTAGCCGCAGACGTCCTTGTACAGGGTCTGCAGGTCGACCTCCTGCTGGTAGTCGGCACCCAGCGAGGTGCGTGCCTGCTGGCCCACGATCGCCAGCACCGGCATGTGGTCCATCCTGGCGTCGTACAGGCCGTTGAGCAGGTGGATCGCGCCCGGGCCGGAGGTGGCCAGGCACACGCCGATCTCGCCGGTGAACTTGGCGTGCCCGCCGGCCATGAAGGCGGCCATCTCCTCGTGGCGCACGCGGACGTAGTCGAAACGGTCCGCCGCGCGGCCCATCGCGCCCATGATCCCGTTGATGCCGTCGCCGGGGTAGCCGAACACGCGCCGGATGCCCCACTCGCTGAGGCGCCTGAGGATGAAATCGCCGACGGTTTCGCTCATGGGTGGCAGGCTCCTTGCGGCGCGCGGCGCCGCGGACAGGCGCAAGGGATCGCCTCGCGCGGGGTGCGCGTGCCTGTCAGAGCGCGGGGATCTGGCAAGGATCGGCGGGCGACGGAAGGGCCGGGGCCGACACGCGCGGGGATCGGATGAGCGAAACCTTGCCGTGGCGGCAGTCATGCGCCGGTGAAAGATGCGCGATGCGGATGCAATGTGCGGCGCAGCTTCCTGCGATCGGCGGCGCCCGCGCGGGGCGCCGCCTGCGGTCACTCGCCCTCGAACTCGTCCTCGAAGCGCAGGTGCTTGACGCTGCGGCCGTTACGCCGGACCAGCTTCAGCGCCTCGATGCCGACGCGGATGTGGGCTTCCACGTAACGCTCGGTGACGGTACGGTCGCTCGCCTCGGTCTTGACCCCCTCGGGGATCATCGGCTGGTCGGACACCAGCAGCAGCGCACCACACGGGATGCGGTTGGCGAAACCGGCGGCGAAGATGGTGGCGGTCTCCATGTCCACCGCCATGCAGCGGGTGCGGCGCAGGTAGTCCTTGAACGCCTCGTCGTGCTCCCACACGCGACGGTTGGTGGTGTAGACGGTGCCGGTCCAGTAGTCATGGCCGAGGTCGCGGATCATCGTGGACACCGCGCGCTGCAGCTGGAAGGCGGGCAGCGCCGGCACCTCCGGCAGCAGGTAGTCGCTGGAGGTGCCCTCGCCGCGGATCGCGGCGATCGGCAGTACCAGGTCGCCGAGCTGGTTCTTCTTCTTGAGCCCGCCGCACTTGCCCAGGAACAGCACGGCCTTGGGCGCGACGGCGCTCAGCAGGTCCATCACGGTGGCGGCATTGGGGCTGCCCATGCCGAAGTTGATCAGGGTGATGCCGTCGGCGGTGGCATTCGGCATGGGCCGGTCACGGCCCCTGACCTCGACGCCGTGCCATTGCGCGAACAGTTCCACGTACAGGCCGAAGTTGGTCAGCAGCACGTGCTGGCCGAACTGCTCCAGCGGCGTGCCGGTGTAGCGCGGCAGCCAGTTGGAGACGATCTCTTGCTTGTCTTTCATCGGGTGTCTCGGTAACGCGCCGCAGGCCGCGGCACGCGCGCCGGCGACGCCACGCCGGCAGGAGCCCATTCGAGTCGCGGCATTGTAGACGGCAGCCGCGCGGCCGTCACTCAAGCACCTCCCCGGCCCGCCGATAACCCCGGACGTGGCGCAGCATGACGGCGATCACGGTGTGCACTCGCGTGTTATGTTGGGCACGTCGTTGAT
Source organism: Fulvimonas yonginensis (assembly GCF_037137055.1). Taxonomy (NCBI): domain Bacteria; kingdom Pseudomonadati; phylum Pseudomonadota; class Gammaproteobacteria; order Lysobacterales; family Rhodanobacteraceae; genus Fulvimonas; species Fulvimonas yonginensis. The sequence goes on along the minus strand of NZ_JBBBNY010000001.1, from coordinate 430,504 downwards.
CAGGGGGAATGACGCGATGCGGATGGGGCTGGCGATCGACGCGTCCTGCGACCTGCCGCAGGCGTTCCTGCAGGAGCACGGGATCGCGGTGATGCCGATCACCGTGAGGCTGGACGGCGGGGTGTTCAAGGACGAGCGCGATCCGCAGGAAATCGAACGCTTCCTGCGCATGAAGCTGGCCGCCACCCACGCGGCCGAGACCGAGCCCTGCCCGGTGGAAGACGTGCAGCGGCTGTTCCTGGAGCGGCTGGTGCTGGAGCGGGACTGCGTGTTCTGCCTGACCATCACCGCCACGCGCAGCCCGATCCACGAACACGTGCTCAAGGCGAGCTTCGCGATCCTGCGGCAGTACCGGGAGGTGCGCGAGCGCGCCGGCGTGCCCGGGCCGTTCCTGATGCGTGTGGTCGACACGCGCAACGTGTTCGCCGGCGAGGGCCCGGCCGTGTTCGAGGCGGCCCGGCTGATCCGCGCTGGCGAGACGCCGCAAGCGATCCGCGAGCGGCTGGGCGAGGTGGCCAACCACACCTACGCCTACATGCTGCCGCGCGACCTGCACCACCTGCGCAACCGCACCAAGAAGAAGGGCGACCGCAGCGTGAGCCTGTTCAGCGCGGTGGTCGGCACGGCACTGGACATCAAGCCGCTGCTGCGCTGCTTCCGCGGCGAGACCGGCCCGGTCGGCAAGGTGCGTGGCTTCGAGCACGGCGCCGAGACGCTGTTCGGCTACGCCGCCCGACGCGTGCGCGCCGGACTGATGGTGCCGGTGGTCTGCGTCAGCTATGGCGGCGACCTGGCCGAACTCGCCCGGCTGCCCGGCTACGACGGGCTGCGCGCGGCCTGCGAGGAGACCGGCGTGACGCTGCTGGAGGCGCCGATGAGCATCACCGGCATGGTCAACGTGGGCGAAGGCGCGGTCACGCTGGGCTTCGCAGCCGAGGAGCACGAGGCGGACTTCTAGCGGCGCGCCGGTTCACGCGGCTGCGCCTAGAATCACCACATGAACCGCCGGCTGACCATCGTGCTCCTGCTGGGTCTGGCCACGTGCGGGCTGCTCGCACCCACCGCGCCCGCGGCGGCGACCGCGGTCTACGCGTGCACCGGCGCCGACGGCCGCACGGTGTTCCAGGACAAGCCCTGCCGCCGCGACCAGCACCAGCGCGTGCTCGACCTGCCCGACGCGCCGGTAGCGTCGCCGCCGCCGGCTGCTGCCGCGACGCCTGCGGCACCTGCCGCCCCCGAGGCACCCCAGGTGCCACCCGCACCCGCCCCGCCGACTGCGCCGCTGCCGGTGCTGTACACCTGCGTGCGCGCCACCGACGGCACCACCTACCTGAGCGGGAACGGCGCCCCCCCGCCGTATCAAGCGCCTTACGGCGTGCTCGGCGCCGAGCAGTTGCCGTTGTCGGAGGTGTACGGCCCCGACCGCGGTGGCGCCGGCATCTCCGCGCCGGAGGCCAACCGCGGCCGCGTCACCTCCGGCATGGTGGCGGACAACTACGTATGGGTGCAGGACTCGTGCCGCGAGCTGGGCATCGAGGAGACCTGCCGCGCCCTGCGGGACGCCTACGACGAGAACGAGCGCAAGCTGCGCAACGCCTTCCGGAGCCAGCGCCCACCGCTGGAACGGCGCGAGGCGCAACTGCAGGCCCAACTGGCCAGCTGCGGCAGCTGACGCCCGGGAGCGCGCTGGCCCGCGATGCCGTTGTCCCTTGCCTTCGATGCATGCGCAGGAGCATCGCGAGCAAACCGCTGCCAGGGGAGGCACGAGACCCGGCGGTCAGAAGCCGTAGCTGAGGAAGCCGCCGTCCACCGCCAGCACCTGGCCGGTGATGTAGCCGGCGGCCGGCAGGCACAGGAATGCCACGGCCGCGGCCACCTCCTCCGGTTCGCCGATGCGCCGCAGCGGGGTGTGCTCGAGCACTTCCTCCAGGTAGTCCGGGTCGGCGAGCGCCGGTTCCGAGCGCTGCGTGCGGATGTACCAGGGCGCGACCGCGTTGACGCGGATGCCGTCGACCGCCCATTCCACCGCCAGGTTGCGCGTGAGCTGGTGCAGCGCGGCCTTGCTCATGCCGTAGGGGGCGCCGGTGCGTACGTGCACGACGCCCGAGACCGAACCCACGTTCACGATCGCCGCGTTGCCGTGCTCGGCCAGGTGGGGGTGGGCCAGCCGGCACATCTCGAAGGCGCTGAACAGGTTCTGCTCGAAGATCGCGCGGTAGCCCGCGCTGTCATAGGCGAGCGTGGCGTCGGGCGCGTTGCCGCCGGCGTTGTTGACCAGCAGCGAGACGGGGGCGTCGAGGTCGGCGATCCAGTCGAACACCGCCAGCCGCTCCTCCTGCTCGGCCAGGTCGGCGGCGAAGGCCAGGACCTCGCGTCCGGGCAGGTCCTCGGCCAGCTCGGCGCGCACCTGCTCCAGGTGCACCTCGTCGCGCGCCACCAGCAGCAGGTCGGCGCCCAGTCCGCCCAGCTCGCGCGCGACCGCCAGGCCGATGCCCTTGCTGGCGCCGGTGACCAGGGCGGTGTGTCCGTGGAGCTGCCAGGCGTCGGTGCGCAGATTCATGGGCGTCAAGCTTAGCCGAAGGCCTTGCCGGCATGGCACGGCGGCGGGAGACTGCAACCGTGTCCGGAGGGAAGCGCCATGAAACCGTTGTTGCTACTCGCCTGCCTGCTCGCGCTCGCCGCCTGCTCGAACAAGGCCCCCGAGCCGCAGGCCGCCGCCGCACAGGCGCGCACCGCGACGCCGTGGGACGACCTGAAGAAGGACGAGCAACAGGCCAGGGACGTGCAGAAGGTGGTCGACGACCAGGCCAAGCAGCAGCAGAAGGCGCTGGAAGCGGCCGAACAGTAGCCCCGCCTGGCCGTAGAAGCGAGCTTGCCGGCGATGCCTTGCTCCGACCTCAGGGCAGAAGCACCGCGAGCAAGCTCGCTCCTACTGGTGGAGGCGTCCTCAGCGCGGAGCGCAGAAGCAATACGCGTACACGTTCGGCCGGCCAGCCTGGGCGTGGCGCAGCAGCTTCAGCTCCGGCGCGAACGGCGGCAGTTCGGCCAGCCAGGCCGGCAGGCGCAGGCCGTAGCCCTGCGCCAGCTGCACCAGCGCGCTCTGGTTCATGCCGAGCAGGAATTGCTCGAAGCCGCCCAGTGGCGCTTCCACGTAGTGCACCCTGTAATCCTTGCCCAGGCGGGCCAGCGCTGCGGCCTGATCGAGCGCGACATCGAGACCGCCGAGCTGGTCGACCAAGCCGCGCTCGAGCGCCTGCCGGCCGGTCCACACGCGGCCCTGCGCGATCGCGTCGATCGCCTCGAAGCTCCTGCCGCGCGCCTGGGCCACCTTGCCGACGAAATCGCGGTAGCCCTTGTCGATGATCGCCTGGATCACCGCGCCCGCCCTGGGATCGAGCGGTCGGGTGATGTCGAAGGCGCCGGCCATCGGCCCGGTGCCGACACCGTCGCTGTGGATGCCGAGCTTGCCCAGCGCGCCCGGCACCGCGTAGTACATGCCGAAGATGCCGATCGACCCGGTGATGGTGTTCGGATCGGCGACGATGCGGTTGGCGTTCATCGCGATCCAGTAGCCGCCGCTGGCCGCGACGTTGCCCATCGAGACCACCACCGGGATGCCGGCCTTGCCGGTCAGTTCCACCTCGCGGCGGATCTGCTCGGCGGCGTACACCTCGCCGCCCGGCGAATTGATGCGCAACACCAGCGCCCTGGTGCGGCGGTCCTGCCGCGCGGCACGGATCAGCGCGGCGGTCGACTCGCCGCCCACGCTGCCCTGCGGCTGCTTGCCGCCGACGATCTCGCCCTCGGCCACCACCACGGCCACGCCCGGATCGAAGATGCCGCCCCGGTCCAGGGTGGCCACGTAGCGCTCCAACCCGACCTGGCGGAAGCCCTCCTCCGGCTTGTCGCCGGCCGGCACGCCGGCCTTGCGCATCATGGCGACCAGTTGCGCGCGGGTGGCGGTGCCATCGATGAGGCGTTCGTCCCGCGCCAGCCGGGCCAGGTCGCCGCCGGTGCGGGTGATGTTCTGCGGCAGCTCGTCGATGTCGGCGCGGAACGCCGCCGGATCGAGCTGGCGCAGCTTCGCCACCTCGTCGATGTACTCGTCCCACAGGCCGCCCATCCAGAAGCGGTCGGCGGCCTTGGAGTCTTCCGAGGCGTGATCGAGGATGTAGGGCTCGGCGGCGCTCTTGTAGCGGCCGACGCGGAACAGGTGCACGTCCACGCCGAGCTTGTCCAGCAGGTCCTTGTAGAACAGCCGGTAGTTCGCCAGGCCGGTGATCAGCAGCCCGCCCTGCGGGTCGAGCAGGATGCGGTCGGCGTGCGCGGCCAGGTAGTACTGACCCTGGTCGAGGTTCACGCCCCACACGATCACCGGCTTGCCGCCGGCCCGGAAGCGGTCGAGCGCGGCGCCGACCTCGCGCAGCGCGGCGAAGCCGCCGCCGCGCAGCTGGTCCGGCAACAGCAGGATGCGGCTGATACGCGGGTCCCTGGCCGCCGCGTCGATGGCGCCGACCAGGTCGCGCATCTGCACCTGCCTCGGCGGCTCGCCGGAGAGGCCCTGCAGCGCGCGTTGCAGCGGCTCGATGCTGTACTGCTCGACCAGCTCGCCCTTCGGCTCGATGACCAGCACGCTGCCGTCCTTCACCGTGTGCGCCAGCCGGCTGCCGGCCACGCCGCCGACGATCAGCAGCAGCACCAGGAACAGCAGCGCGAAGAACACCAGGTTGAGGATGATCAGCCGCACCACGTTGAAGCCGCGGCCGATCACGCGGAGAAAGGCCCAGAATCCGTTCGGGCGGCGCAGGGGCGGCGGCGTGCTCATCGGAACGTCCTCACAAGTGATCGTTCAGCGTAACCGCTTGCGCATGCACCGTCATGTCGTCCGGCGGCGGCACGGCGCGCCAGCGGTGCCGCCACGCGCTGCGCCAGAAGCGCACGAACAGCAGCACGGCGGCCACGGTCAGCCCGGCCACCAGACCCATCCACATGCCGCGCGCCCCCAGGCCGTGGCGGAACGCCAGCCACCAGCCCAGCGGCATGCCCACGCCCCAGTAGGCGAACAGGGTGATCGCCATCGGCACGCGGGTGTCCTTGAGGCCGCGCAGCGCGCCGTTGGAGGCCACCTGGATGCCGTCGGAGAACTGGAACACCCCGGCCAGCACCAGCAGCTGCGCGGCCAGCCCGATCACCGTGGCGTTGCCCGTGTAGAGCGAGGCGATGGCGTGCGGCAGGCCCAGCATCAGCCCGGCCGAGACCAGCTGGGTCACCAGGGTGAGCCCGATCCCGCAGAAGCCGGCATAGCGTACGCCGCGGGCGTCGTTGCGCCCCACCGCATTGCCGACCCGCACGGTGATTGCCATCGCCACCCCGAGCGGGATCATGAAGAACACCGAGGCCACGTTGATCGCCACCTGGTGGCTGGCCACCACGTCCTCGCCCATGGTGCCGATCAGCAGGGCCGTGGCGACGAAAAGGCCCGCCTCGGCCAGAAGGGTCACCGCCATCGGCAGGCCGATGTGCGCCAGCGCGCCGATCCGCCGCCAGTGCGGCCACTCGAAGCGCCCGAACAGGTCCAGGCCACGGTAGTTGCGGTGGCACAGCACGTAGACCAGGAAGCCGAGCATCTCCAGCCACAGCACCGTGGCGGTGGCGATGCCGCAGCCGCGAGCGCCCTGCGGCGGCAGGCCCAGCTTGCCGAACATGAACACGTAGCCCAGCGGCGCCAGCACGGCCAGGCCACCCAGGCTGAACATCATCGAGGGGCGGGTCAGCGACAGGCCCTCGGACAATCCGCGCAGGGTGAAGTAGCAGGCCAGCGCCGGCGCACCCCAGCTGATCGCCTGCAGGAACTCGCCGACGTCGCGGCGCAGGCTGGGCGTCACCCCGATCAGCCGCACCAGCGGCTCGGCATGACGTACCCCGAACCACAACAGCACGCCCAGCATCAGGGCCAGCCACAGCGCCTGGCGGAACACCGCGCCGACTTCGTGGCGGCGGCCGGCGCCGTCGAGCTGGGCCACCGACGGCGGCACCGCCATCATCACGCCGATGCCGCTGACGATGGCCAGCGACCACACGCTGGTGCCCACCGCCACGGCGCCGAGCACGTGGGCGCTGAAATGGCCCGAAAGCAGCGCATCGACCACGTTGGTGCCCACCGCGGCGAGCTGCGCCGCCACCAGCGGCAGGGCCAGGCGCACGGTGGCGCCGACCTCGTGCACGACGCGCGCGCGGTCGATGGTCTGCATAAGCTCGGCGTTCCGGCAGCGGGGCGGGCCATTCTAGCCCAGCCCACGGGGGTGCCCGGGGCGACGGGCCTGTGCCAAGATCGCGCGCTTTCACAGGGGCCGCCCGCATGAACGAGCTGACCGAAGCCGGCAAACTGCAGTGCGCCAACTGCGCCACGCCGCTGGAAGGCGAGTACTGCCATCACTGCGGCCAGTCGGTGCACAGCGTGCTCAAGCCCGTGCATCACATGCTCGAGGACGGCATGGACATGTTCCTGCACGTGGACGGGCGCATCTTCCACACGGTGCCGCCGCTGTTCACCCGGCCCGGCTTCCTCACCATGGAGTACTTCGCCGGCCGGCGGCAGCGCTACGTGGCGCCGTTCCGGTTGATGTTCGTGCTGTGCCTGCTGGCCTTCTTCGCCTTCCACCTGATGGTCGACTGGGGCGTGGAGCGGGCCGAAACCAACACGCAGAAGGCGCAGCTGACGGTCAAGGGCGATGCCTTCGCCGACGACGACTCCCCCCGGGAGGTTCGCGACGACCTCAGGGACCGCCTGCGGGGACTGGCCGTCGCCAGACACACCATGCCCGCCGGCATGGCCGGCGTGCTGGACAGCAACGAGCGCACGCTGCGCCGGCTCGCCGACGAGCGGCTTGCCGCCCTGGGGGCCGCACCGCTGCCGGCCGACTTCGGCCCGACGGCGCCCGCCGCGGCGACCTCGACCGCGGCTGCCACGGCTCCCGCTGCCACGCCTGCGGACGAGGATCTCCCCAGCGTCAGCGTGTCCTGGTTCCCCGAGTTCTTGAACCGGCGCCTCACGGTCGTGCTCCGCAACGTGCAGTCGAACTTGCACGATGCGTTCGACAGGGAAGCCCCCCCGGAGAAGCGCCACGAGGTGCGGACCCGGATGATCGCCGGCATCTTCGGCCTGCTGCCGCAGGCCATGGTGGTGATGATCCCGATATTCGCCCTGCTGCTGAAGCTGTTCTACCTGTTCAGGCGCCGGCTCTACATGGAACACCTGATCGTGGCGCTGCACAGCCACGCGTTCCTGTTCCTCGCGCTGCTGCTGTTCGGCCTGCTCGGCCTGCTGGCGGTCTGGCTGGAGCCGCATGCGGCCTGGGCAGGCGCGGTCGTGGGTCGCGTCGCACAGGCCGTGCTGCTGTGGATGCCGGTCTACCTGCTGCTGATGCAGAAGCGCGTCTACCGCCAGGGCTGGGCGATGACCCTGTTCAAATACTGGTGCGTGGGCTGGTGCTACTTCTGGCTGCTGCTGGGGGTGCTCGCTACCGCCGCCGTGCTCGGCATGGGTCATTGAGCCTGTGCACGGGCGAAAAAATGTCCGCGGCAGCGGTTTTGCACAGCACCATGGGCCTGTCAAGCCCGCCTCGCAGGGGATGAGCAGAGTGTGAACGGCGTCTCGCACGGACTTGCAACCCTTTGATTCTGCGAAGCTAAATTTGCTGCTTATTTTTTGCTCAGGCCGTGCCGGAGGCCTTCGTGACAGGCCTTTGACGCGGCTCTCCCCGGCCCGTCCACAGACTTATCCACAGCCTTTGTGGATAAGGGAAATTTCCGCCGGGACAGAGCCACTTAGGCACGATTCCTAGATGACAGGGCAGCACCCGCCGGTACGCCTGCGGAGCTGCGGGCTACACTGGCCCGCCCACGAGGTCGCCATGCCCGCCGTCGTCCGCGTCGCCCTGCCGGTTCCGCTCGCCCGCCTGTTCGATTACCTGCCGCCCGCCGGCGGCGTGACGGTCGGCAGCCGCGTGCTGGTGCCGTTCGGGCGCAAGAAGATGGTCGGGGTGGTGGTGGCCGCTGGGGTCGAGGCCGAGGTGGCGGGCGCGCGCCTGAAAAGCGTGCTGCGCGTGCTGGACCAAGCGCCGCTGCTGGACGCCGAGCTCATGCAGACCCTGGCCTGGGCGGCCGACTACTGGCTGGCCGCCCCCGGCGAAGCCTACGCCAACGCCCTGCCCCTGGCGCTGCGCGAAGCGCGGCCCCTGCCGGCGACCTCCGAGCCCCGCTGGGCGATCACCACGGCGGGGCGAAGCGCACGCGATGCCGGCAGCCGCCGCGGCGCCAGCCGGGCCCTGCTGGACGCCCTCGCCGAACTCCCGCTGGGCGCGGCCGACCTGGATGTCCGGCTGCCCGGCTGGCGCGCCGCCGCCCGCCGGCTGCTGGCGGCGGGACTGGTCGAGCAGCGTGCCACCGTGCCGGCCGCCGCGGCACCCGCCTCCGCCCCGCCATTGAGCGGCGAACAGCAGGCCGCCGTGGATGCGGTGGCCGGCGCGTTCGGCCGCTTCCAGCCGTTCCTGCTCGACGGCGTGACCGGCAGCGGCAAGACCGAGGTCTACCTCGCGCTGATCGCGCAGGCACTGGCCAGCGGCAGGCAGGTCCTGCTGCTGGTGCCGGAGATCGGCCTGGCGCCGCAGACCGTGCGCCGCCTGCGCGATCGCCTCGGGGTACCGGTGGAAGTGATCCATTCCAACCTGGCCGAGGGCGAGCGTGCCCGCGCCTGGCTGCGCGCACGCAACGGCGAGGCGCGGGTGGTGCTGGGCACGCGCTCGGCGGTGTTCACGCCGCTGCCGCAGGCCGGCCTGATCGTGGTGGACGAGGAACACGACGGCGCCTACAAGCAGCAGGAGGGGTTCCGCTACCACGCGAGGGACCTGGCGCTGGTGCGTGGGCGGGCGCTGGGCGTGCCGGTGCTGCTCGGTTCGGCCACACCGTCCCTCGAGTCGCTGGCCAATGTGGAGGCCGGCCGCTATCGCGCGCTGCACCTGCGGGCCCGCCCGAGTGCGGTGCACCCGCCGCAGGTGCGGATCGTGGACATGCGCGCGCAGCGGCTGGACCACGGCCTGTCGCCCGCCCTGCTGGCGGCGGTCGACGAGACGGTCGCCCGCGGCGAACAGGCGCTGGTGTTCCGCAACCGCCGCGGCTACGCGCCGGTGCTGCTCTGCCACGCCTGCGGCTGGCACGCCGAGTGCCCCCGCTGCGAGCGGCCGCTCACCCTGCATGCGCAACGGCGCGCGCTGGTCTGCCACCACTGCGACCGCAACGCGGCGATCCCACCGGCCTGCCCGGCCTGCGGCGACGCCGAGCTCAAGCCGCAGGGCCAGGGCACCGAGCGGCTGGAGGAAGCGCTGGCCGCACGCTTCCCGCTGGTCCCGGTGCTGCGCATCGACCGGGAAACCACCCGCCGCCGCGATGCTTTCGAGCAACTGCTGGAAGGACTGCGCGAGGACGCCCCCGCGATCCTGGTCGGCACGCAGATGCTGGCCAAGGGCCACGACCTGCCCAACCTCACCCTGGTCGCCATCGTCGGCGTGGACGAGGGCCTGCACAGCCTCGACTTCCGTGCCGGCGAGCGGCTGGCGCAACTGGTGGTGCAGGTGGCCGGGCGGGCCGGCCGCGCGCGCAAGCCCGGCCGGGTGCTGCTGCAGACCCATCACCCCGAGCATCCGCTGCTGCGCGGGCTGCTCGCGCACGGCTACGCTGCGGCGGCACAGGCGCTGCTCGCCGAACGCCGCCAGGCGACGCTGCCGCCCTACGCCCACCAGGTGCTGCTGCGCGTGGAAGCCCATCAGCGCGTCACGGTCGACGCCTTCCTGGCCGAAGCCTACGCCGCGTTGCCCGTCGACCCGGCACTGCGCGTCGCCGGCCCGATGCCGGCGCCGATGCCGCTGCGCGCCGGCCGGCACCGTGGGCAATTGCTGCTCGAGGCCGACACCCGCGGCCCGTTGCACGCGGTGTTGCGTGCCTGGCAGCAGGCGCTGGCCGGACTGCCGTCGACGCGGCGCGTGCGCTGGTCGCTGGACGTCGACCCGATCGATCTCTACTAGGTGCCCCGCCGCCCCCGTGGGAGCGAGCTTGCCCGCAATGCCCTGCTTTTCGGGAGCGGAAACCGGAGCGAGGAACCAGAGCTTCGCGAGCGAGCTCGCTCCGACAGGGCCGCCTGTCGATGCGTGGGATAATTGCCGACGCCCTTCCCCACGCGAGACGAGCCATGGACGCTGGTGCGACGCTTCCCCACGTCGTGATCCTCGGCGGCGGTTTCGGCGGGCTGGCGACCGTGCGCGCGCTGGCCGACGCGCCGGTCCGCATCACCCTGGTCGACCGGCGCAACCACCACCTGTTCCAGCCGCTGCTCTACCAGGTGGCTACCGCGGGCTTGTCGGCGCCGTCGATCGCCGCGCCGCTGCGGCAGATCCTGCGCCGCCAGGCGAACGCCACCGTGCTGCTCGACGAGGCAATCGACGTGGACCTCGCGGCGCGCCGCGTGCGTTTCGAGCACGGCGCGCTGGATTACGACTTCCTGGTCGTCGCCACCGGCGCGACCCATGCCTACTTCGGCCACGACGACTGGGCACGCTGGGCGCCGGGGTTGAAGACCCTGGACGACGCCTTCGCGATCCGCCGTCGCGTGCTGCTCGCCTTCGAGCGCGCCGAGCGCGAAAGCGATCCGGGCCAGCGCAGGCCATGGCTGAACTTCGTGGTGGTCGGCGGCGGTCCGACCGGGGTCGAGCTGGCCGGCACGCTGGCCGAGATCGCGCGCCACACCCTGCCGCGCGAGTTCCGCCGCAGCGACCCGCGGCGGGCGCGCGTGCTGCTGGTGGAGGCCGGACCGCGGCTGCTGGCGGCATTCGATCCGTCGTTGTCGGCGAAGGCGCAGCGCCAGCTCGAGCGCCTGGGCGTGGAGGTGCTCACCGGCACCGCGGTGACCGCGATCGACGCGCAGGGGGTCCGCCTGGGCGAGCAGCCGCTGGCCGCGCGCACCGTGCTGTGGGCGGCCGGCGTGGCCGCATCGCCGCTGGGCCGGCAGCTGGGTGCTCCGCTGGATCGCGCCGGCCGCGTGCGGGTGGCGCCCGATCTCAGCCTGCCTGCGCACCCGGAGGTCTTCGTGATCGGCGACCTCGCCTGCGTCGAACGCGCCGACGGCACGCTGGTGCCCGGCGTGGCGCCGGTGGCCAAGCAGATGGGCCGTCATGCGGCCGCGCGCATTCGCGCCCGCCTCGACGCCGACTCGACGCCGGCTCCGTTCCACTACCGCGACCGGGGTGCGCTCGCCACCATCGGCCGCATGGCCGCGGTGGCACAATTCGGACGGCTGCGACTGTCCGGCCCACCGGCCTGGTGGGTGTGGCTGGTCGCCCACATCTATTTCCTGATCGGCTTCCGCAACCGACTGGTGGTGCTGCTGGACTGGGCGTGGGCCTACTGGACCTACCAGCGCCACGCCCGCATCGTCACCGGCGCCGACGCGGAGGCCGTCCCCGATCCGGACGGGCCGCCCCCCTGACATTCAGCTACGGATACCGACGTGCCGACCCAACTCGAACAACTGCGCGAATACACCACCGTCGTCGCCGACACCGGCGACATCGACGCGATCGCCCGCTGGCGCCCGGTCGATGCCACCACCAACCCTTCGCTGCTGCTGAAGGCCTGCACGCAGCCGGCCTATGCGCCGCTGGTGGAGGAATCGCTGGCCTGGGCCAGGTCGCGCGGCAATGCGCGCGAGCAGCAGCTGGTCGATGCCTGCGACCACCTGGCGGTCGCCGTCGGGCGCAAGATCCTCGAGCTGATTCCCGGCCGCATTTCCACCGAGGTCGACGCGCGCCTGTCCTTCGACACCGACGCCACCATCGCCAAGGCGGAGCGGCTGGTCGGGCTGTACGAAGAGGAAGGCATCAAGCGCGACCGCATCCTGATCAAGGTCGCCTCGACCTGGGAGGGCATCCGCGCCGCGCGCGAACTGGAGCGCCGCGGCATCCCCTGCAACCTCACCCTGCTGTTCGCCTTCGAGCAGGCCGTCGCCTGTGCCGAGGCCGGCGTGTTCCTGATCTCGCCGTTCGTCGGCCGCATCATGGACTGGTACGTGGCCAACACCGGCGTCAAGCAGTACGCGCCGGACGAAGACCCGGGCGTGCAATCGGTGCGGCGCATCTACCAGTACTACAAGACCCACGGCTACCAGACGGTGGTAATGGGTGCGAGCTTCCGCAACGTGGGCCAGATCCAGGCGCTGGCCGGCTGCGACCGTCTCACCATCAGCCCGGACCTGCTCAAGCAGCTGGACGCCTCCGCCGAGCCGCTGCCGCGTCGCCTGGTGGACGACGGCACCCGCAGCGAGCGTCCGCCCGCGATCGACGAGGCGCGCTTCCGCTGGGGGATGAACGAGGACGCGATGGCCAGCGACAAGCTCGCCGAAGGCATCCGCAAGTTCGCCGCGGACCAGCGCGAGCTGGAGAAGGTGCTGGCCGAACGGCTGTAAGCGGGACGGGCTTGCGCGACGGTCCCGCTCGCACCGCGGCAACCGCAGAGAAGAAAAACGGCCCCTCGCGGGGCCGTCGTGTTTCACAGGTCGGGCGGCGGCTGTTGCCGCGTCCGCTCAGAACAGCGCGCGCATCTTCTTCATCGCGTTCGCCTCGACCTGGCGGATGCGCTCGGCCGAGACGCCGTACTCGTCGGCCAGGTCCTGCAGCGTGGCCTTGTTCTCGTTGAGCCAACGGCGCTGGATGATGTCGCGCGAGCGGTCGTCCAGCTTGGCCAGCGCGGTGGAGAGCGTCTCCAGCTGGCTGTCGGCCTGGTCCGCGTCGGCCACGTTCTCGTAGGGGTCGGCGCCTTCGTCGATCAGGAAGGCCTCCGGTGCGGGCTTGGCGTCCTCGTCGGCGTCGGCCGGCGCCTCGAAGCCGATGTCGCGGCCCGACAGGCGCGACTCCATCTCGCGCACGGTCGCCTCCGGCACGCCCAGGTCCTGCGCCACCAGGCGCACTTCCTCGGCATTCATCCAGCCCAGGCGCTTCTTGCTCTTGCGCAGGTTGAAGAACAGCTTGCGCTGGGCCTTGGTGGTGGCGACCTTGACGATGCGCCAGTTGCGCAGGATGAACTCGTGCATCTCCGCGCGGATCCAGTGCACCGCGAAGCTGACCAGGCGCACGCCCTGGTCCGGATCGAAGCGCTTGACCGCCTTCATCAGGCCGATGTTGCCTTCCTGGATGAGGTCGCCGAGGGCGAGGCCGTAACCGGAATAGCCGCGCGCCACGTGCACCACGAAACGCAGGTGCGACATCACCAGCTTGCGGGCGGAGTCGAGGTCGTTCTCCTTGACGAAGCGGCGCGCCAGCGCCTGCTCTTCGTCATGGCTGAGCACCGGGATGCGATGCACCGCGGAGATGTAGGCGTCCAGGCTGCCAACGACGCTGGGGATCGGCAGGTTGGCGGTCACCAAGGCTTGGGACATGTGGAACCTCCGGCAATTTATACGCAGCTTAGCACTCGACTGCTGAGAGTGCTAAAGGAGCGAAAAGTTCGGCTGCGGGATTATTGAACCGTATCGTACAGCAATAACGGCGGTTCCGCCAGCCTTTGCCGCGCGGCTCATGGGGCCATTGTTCACATGGCCGAATCTATCGGTCGTGAACCGGCGTATGGCCGCGCCGTCACCGGGCCACGGGCTCAGCCGCGCCCCCGGCAGGCGTTACGGGCGGTGCGTGTCGGACTCCGTCAGGGTGACCCGCACGCCGTCGGGTACGCCGGCGTAGGCGGCGTACCGGGCGTCGGTTCCCGCGAAATCCGCCCTCCGACGTAGGCGTACTGGCTGAAGCACGCCCGCATGTCCTGCAGGCTGTCGGGCAGCTCCGAACGGCTGAGCAGACCGTCGTGATTGGCGTCGAGCTGTTCGAAGCGGGGAAAGCGTTGGCTCCGTCCTGGGGGCCGCGGTGCTGGCCAGCGGCCAGGCGACAGCAAGCGAAAGGAGAATACCGAAGCCACGGTTTGCATTGGTCGTGCTCCTTGGCTGGAAACCTTTCCGTAAGGTGGCGGCAGCCCCCCTTTGCCGGTCAAGCGGCCAGTTGCGATCGCGGTGGCAGCGACCAGTCGATCGGTGCCTGCCCGTGGCTTTCCAGATAGCGGTTCGCCGCGGAGAAGTGACCGTTGCCGATGAAGCCCCGGTGCGCGGACAACGGCGAGGGATGCACCGAGCTCAGCACCCGATGGCGGCGTGGGTCGACCAGCCGCCCCTTGCGCTGCGCATAGGCGCCCCAGAGCAGGAACACCAGGCCCTCGCGCTCGCGGTTCAGCGCCTCGATGGCGGCGTCGGTGAAGCCCTCCCATCCGCGGTTCTGGTGGGCGCCCGCACGGCCCTGCTCGACCGTCATCACGCTGTTGAGCAGGAGCACGCCCCGGTCCGCCCAGGGCGTGAGGCAACCGTGGTCCGGCCGCGGGATACCGAGGTCGCGCTCGATCTCGGCAAAGATGTTCTGCAGCGACGGCGGCACCGGCACGCCGGGGCGCACCGAGAAGCACAGGCCGTGCGCCTGGCCGGGGCCGTGGTAGGGATCCTGGCCGAGGATCACTACCCGCACCCGGTCGAACGGGGTGTGCGCGAAGGCGTTGAAGATCTCCGGCCCGGGCGGGTAGATCACCTTGCCCGCGCGCTTCTCGGCGCGCAGGAAATCGGCCAGCGCGCGCATGTCCGGGCGCTCCAGGTGGCTCCCCAGGCGCGCCTTCCAGGACGGCTCCAGGCGGATGCGCTCGGCCTCGGCGACGGCGCCGTTCATGCCGCGCGGTCCCGCTCGCGCAGGTGGCGCGCCACGCGCAGCTGGAACAGCAGCTTGGTGACCAGCAGCCGCTCCTCGACCGGCTTCTCGACCAGGTCGTTGGCGCCCGCCCTGAGCAGGGCGGCCTGGTTGGCCGGATTCTCGTCGCCGGTCATCACCAGCACCGGCAGCTGGCCCTTGCCATAGCCGAACTGGCTGCGGATGCGCTCGAGCAGGTCGCCGCCGGTGAGCTCGCCCTTCAGGCTGACGTCGGTGAGCACCACGTCGGCGCCGATGCGGCCCTGCGCGCGGTCGGTCTCCAGCATGGCCAGGGCGTCCTCGACGCTGACCACGTGGCGCACGCTCAGGCCGATCTTCTCCAGCATGCGCCGGGTGGCCAGCGCCACCACGCGACTGTCCTCCACGTACAGCACGGTGCCCTCGGCGGTGTCCGCCGGACGCACGTAGCCGCGGATGAAGTCGGCCAGCGCCTGGAAGCCCAGCGACTTGTCGAAGTAGTCGGTGACGTGCTCGCCCAGCTCGCGCCGGTGCAGGCGGGCGTCGACGTCGCCGGACACCACGACGATCGGCACGTAGGCCTGCGCCGCCTCGCGCACGTGGCGGGCCAGCTCCAGGCCATCCATGTCGGGCAGGCGCAGCGCCACGGTGACGAAGTCGAACGGCCCCTGCTCGAGCAACTCGCGCGCCTCGGCCCCGCTGCCGCAGCCGACCAGCTCGGCCTCCGGCAGTTCGGCCTTGAGCACCCGCGTGATCAGCTGGCGCACGACCTTGGAGCCGTCCACCACCAGCACTCGCGGCGCGGTGCCGGCGCTGCGGCTGCCGATGCCTGCATTCATGCCCCACCCATCCACATCGACCCACCCCGTCGTACGCCTCGCGCGTACGGTCGGCCTATCTTGCACCATTGCCCGCGACGGCGGCTGCGATGGCGGTCACCACGAGCGCTGGCTTCACGCTGCCCTGCGCAGCTGCCAGGCGCTGACCAGCCGCGCACCGATCCAGCCGAGCACGGCCGCCGCCAGCGGCACCGCCAGCAGCAGCCACCACGGCAGCGCCGCGAGCGTCAGCGTACCACCATAGGCGCGGCTCAGTTCCGCGGCGGGCCCGGCCAGCGCCAGTTCGATCGCCAGCGCCAGCAGCGAGGCGAGCAGGCCGCCGAACAGGCCGTACCAGATCCCGGCATAGAGGTACGGCCGCCGCACGAAGGCACGGCTGGCGCCGAGCAGCATCAGCACGCCGATCTCCTCGCTGCGGCCGGCGATGTCCGTCCGCACGGTGTTGCCGACCACCAGCAGGGCGGCCAGCGCCAGCAGGCCGGCCAGCACCAGCACTGTCCGGTGGCCGATGTCGAGCAGCGCGTCCAGCCGCTGCCGCCACTGGCCGCTGTCCTGCACCAGGTCGACCGCGCGCTCGCCGCGCAGCGCCTCGACCAGCCGCCCTACCGCGGCCGCGTCGAGACCGTCCCTGGGTTGCACCACCAGCACCCACGGCAGCGGGTTGGCGTCGTCGAGCGCGTGCACCGCGCCGGAGAAGCCCTCGAGCGCGGCCAGTTCGTCCAGACCCTGTTGCGGCGTCTTGACGCTCACCGCCGCCACGTCGCGGCGGCCGCGCAGCTCGCCGGCGAGCAGGTTGGCCTGGGCGCCGGCCTGGTCGGCCTTGAGGAACACGCTGATCGCCGGGTTGCGACCCAGCGCGCTGCCCATCGATTGCACGTTCGCCAGCAGCAGGTAGAACGCCAGCGGCAGGACCAGGGCCAGGCCGAGCACGGCCACCGTCAGCAGCGTGCCGAACGGGCGGCCGCCCAGCCGGTGCAGGCTGGCCGTCGCGCTCCAGCCATGATGCTCGCGCCAGCCGGCGAAGCGCCGGGCCTGGCTGCGCTCGCTGCGCGGTACGGCCTTGTCGGTCACGGCAGGCGCGTTCACAGCACCTCCTCTGCCGCCACGTCGGCCACCAGCCGCCCGTGGTCGAGCACCACCACGCGCTTCTTCATGCGCTTGATCAGTGGCAGGTCGTGGCTGGCGACCAACACGGTCGTGCCGATGTTCTGGAATTCGGCGAACAGGCCCATGATCTCCACGGCGAGCTGCGGGTCGAGGTTGCCGGTCGGCTCGTCGGCGATCAGCACCGCCGGCCGCGCCACGATCGCACGGGCGATGCCCACGCGCTGCTGCTCGCCGGTGGACAGCGAGGCCGGCAACTGCCGCTCGTAGGCGAGCAGGCCGACCTTCTCCAGCGCCGCCCGCACGCGCCGTCCGCGCTCGGCCGGTGCGATCCCTCCGATCAGCAACGGCAACTCGACATTGTCGAACACGGTGCGGTCCATCAGCAGGCGGTGATCCTGGAACACCATGCCCAGCCGGCGCCGCAGCCGCGGAATGCCGCCGCGGCCGACCTTGGCCAGCCGCTGGCCGTCCACCACGATGTCGCCGTGCGAGGGCCGCTCGATCAGCGCGATCAGCTTGAGCAGGGTGCTCTTGCCGGCGCCCGAGTGACCGGTGACGAAGGCCATCTCGCCGGTCGCCACCTCGAAGGACAGTTGCGAGAGCGCCTCGTGGCCGCCCTCGTAGCGCTTGCTCACCTGGTCGAAGCGGATCACCGCGTGTGGTTCCCTTGTCCCGCACCTGGGCAAAGGATACGGGATGCACGGGGTGCTTGTGGCCCTGCCTCGAGCCGACGAACGGTAGGCCAGCTTCCTCGCCCGGCCGGGAGTGGGTCGGGTGAGGGGCCGGCCTTGCGACGTTGCCTGCGCGTCGCTCTCAAAGGAACAGCGCTAGCCTCGACCCCTCGTCCATCCCTTCGATCCCCGGCGGGGAGACGGATCGAAGGCGCTCAGCGTCCGGTGAACAGACGCGTCAGGCGGCGGAAGAAGCCCGGCTTCTTGCCGGCGGACTCCACGCCCGCCTGCACCGCCACCTGGCGCGACGGCCGCGACGGGCCGGCGCCACGCTCGCGCGGCGGCTTGCGCTCGCCGTGCGGCGCGCGGTTATCGGTGGTCGCCTCGGCCTGCGGCGCGGCGTTCTCGCCGCCTTCGCGCCGGCGCCCACGGCCGCCGCGGCGACGTCGACGCTTGCGTGCGCCCTCGCCAACCTCCGTGGCCGGCGCCTTGTCCGGGGCGGCCGCGGTCGCGCCGACCACGCCCGGCTGCGGCTCGGTCGCCACCGCCACCTCGCCTTCGGCGCGCGGCGGCCGCGGCGCGCGCGGCGGACGGCCCTCGCGCGGGGCGCGCTCGCCGCCACGACCACCGCGGCGCGAGCGGCTGCGCGAGGACGTGCGCTCGTCGCCACGCGGCTCGACCCTGTCGCCGAACTGTGCGCTGTCCTCCGCCGCCTGGGCGGCGAACTGCGGGTCGATCTCGCGCGGCCTGGGCATCACCAGCAGCTCCGGCTCGACCGTCGCCACCGGGATCTTCTGCCCGATGTACGCCTCGATGTCCGGCAGGCTCATGGCGTAGAGGTCGCAGGCGAAGCTGATCGCGTCGCCCTCGGCGCCCAGGCGCGCGGTGCGCCCGATGCGGTGCACGTAGTCCTCCGCGTCCTGCGGCAGGTCGTAGTTGAAGACGTGGCTGACCGCCGGGATGTGCAGGCCGCGCGCGGCCACGTCGGTGCACACCAGCATGTCCAGCTGGCCGTCCTGGAAGCGCTGCAGCAGCTTCTGGCGCTTGAGCTGCGGCACGTCGCCGGACAGCGCGCCGACGCGGTAGCCCTGGCGCTTGACCCGGTCGGTGATGCGTTCGGCGGCGGCCTTGGTGTTGACGAAGACGATGCTGCGGCTGGGTTTCTCGCGCTCCAGCAGGTTGAGCAGCAGCGGCATCTTCTCTTCCTTGGCCGGGAAGTAGACGACCTGGCGCACCTTGTCGGCGGTGACGTTGTCGGTCTCCACCACCAGCTTCTCGGCCTCGTGCATGTGTTCGTAGGCCAGCTCCAGCACGCGGTGCGAGAGCGTGGCGGAGAACAGCAGCACCTGGCGCTGCTCGCGCGCCGGCAGGCGGCGGAAGATGTAGCGCACGTCCTTGATGAAACCGAGGTCGAACATGCGGTCGGCCTCGTCGATCACCATCACCTCGACGCCGTTGAAGCCGAACACCTGCTGCTTGTAGTAGTCGAGCAGGCGGCCGGGGGTGGCGATGATGATGTCGCAGCCGTCCTTGAGCTGCTGGCGCTGCTTGTCGTAGTCGACGCCGCCGTAGATCAGCGCGGTCTTCAGGCCGGTGTGCCGGCCGATGTTGCGCGCGTCCTTGTCGATCTGGATGGCCAGCTCTCGGGTCGGCGCGATGACCAGCGCGCGCGGATCGGAGTCCTTGCGCTCGGCCACCGCCGGGCGGGTCAGCAGGCGGTTCATCAGCGCGACCAGGAAGGCGCAGGTCTTGCCGGTGCCGGTCTGCGCCTGGCCGGCGACGTCGCGGCCGGTCAGCGCCACCGGCAGGGTCAGCGCCTGGATCGGCGTGCAGCGGGTGAAGCCGGCCTCGTCGAGGCCTTGCTGGAGCAGCGGGTGGAGGTCGAAATTGGTGAAGAAGGTGTCGGTCAGTACGGTTTGGGACATGGACGCTTCGATAGGAGTGCGGGCGGCCAGGGGCCGGGCCCGGCTCCGCCGCCCTGGGGGCGCGGAACGGTTGAGGGTTGCGGCGCGGCCGTATCGGGCCGCGGCTCCGCCATGGGGACGGTGGGACCGGCGGTTCCGCTGGCATAGGTGAACGGGCTGTGGCAGGGCCATGGCGCAAGGCGCGGCCTGCTCACCTATGACAACGGAACCTTCCGTCGCCGCCCTTGAATCGCTTGAACAGCGACCCGAGTTACGCTGGAATGGAGGTCTGCCGCAACGGCAATCCCCGCAGTCTTCCGGTTCGAACCCGCGCAACATGGGCGCCCCAGTGTAGCCGATGCCGGCCGCGCGGTCCGCAACCCCCTTCCACGCAACCACGGAGAGCCTGGTGAGCGACCTGATTACCCACGTCAACGACGATGCCTTCCAGAAGGAGGTGCTCGAGTCCGACACCCCCGTCCTGCTCGACTTCTGGGCCGAGTGGTGCGGCCCCTGCAAGGCGATCGCGCCGATGCTGGACGAGCTGGCCAAGCAGTACGAAGGCAAGCTGCGCGTCGTCAAGCTGAACATCGACGAGAACCAGAAGACCCCGCGCACCTACGGCGTACGCGGCATCCCCACGCTGATGGTGTTCAAGCACGGCAAGGTCGAGGCGACCCAGATCGGCGCCGTCGGCAAAGGCCAGCTGAGCCAGATGATCGACAAGGCCCTGTAAAGCAGTCTTCCCGCCGCGCACGCTTTACGGCGTCGCGCGGCGGGTGCTAGATTGATCCAACGACCGAAGGGGGCGGTCTGCTCGCCCCTCCTGCGCGCATCGCGCAACGCTCGTCCCTCCCTCCTGTTCTCCAACGGCGCCCGACGAGGTTTGCCCGTGTCCGATATCGAAACCCAAGAACCGTCCGACGCCAAGCGCGCCGACACCAAGAGCGCGGACGCGCCGCGTCCCCGCGCGCCCCGCAAGGCGCCTGTCGCAGCCGACACGCCGAAGGCGGACAGGGGCGCGCAGCCGGCCGCCGAGGCGCCCGCCGCGGCACCGCCTCCTCCGCCCGCACCCACGCCGGCCCCCGTTGCCGAGCGCGCGGCGCCGGCCGAGGCACCCGCCGCCCCGGCGGAGCCTGCCGGCGACGGCAACCGCGGCGCGGAAGCGCGTGAAGGTGGCCCGTCGGGCGGCAATGGCCAACCCGGCGGCCAGCCGGGCGGCAACGAGCGGCGCAACGACCGCAACGACCGCGGCCGCCGCCGCCGTCACGAGCGCGGCCAGCGCCCGGGCGGCCAGGGCGGCAACCCGGGCCAGCCCAACCGCAATCCGCGCGGCCTGCCCGAGGACGACGAGAACGCGGACATCGGCAGCAACGACCGGCTGATCAATCTCACCGAGCTCAAGCGCATGAAGGCGCCGGAGCTGCTGGCCTTCGCCGAGTCGCTGGGCATCCAGGAAGGTGTCGCCCGCGCGCGCAAGCAGGACGTGATCTTCTCCATCCTCAAGGCGCATGCCCGCTCCGGCGGCGGCATCTGGGCCGAGGGCGTGCTGGAGATCCTGCAGGACGGCTTCGGCTTCCTGCGCTCGGCCGACGAGTCCTACCTGGCCGGCCCGGACGACATCTACGTCAGCCCCAGCCAGATCCGCCGCTTCAACCTGCGCACCGGCGACTACATCACCGGACGTGTGCGCCATCCCAAGGAAGGCGAGCGCTACTTCGCGCTGCTCAAGGTCGACGACATCAACGGCGATCCGCCGGAGGCGTCGAAGAACAAGATGCTGTTCGAGAACCTGACGCCGCTGTTCCCGCGCAAGGCGTTCCATCTCGAGCGCGGCAACGGGTCGACCGAGGACATCACCGGCCGCATCCTGGACCTGGTGGCGCCGGTCGGTCGCGGCCAGCGCGGCCTGATCGTCTCGCAGCCGAAGTCCGGCAAGACGATGATGCTGCAGAACGTCGCCCAGGCGATCCAGTACAACCACCCGGACGTGCACCTGATCATCCTGCTGGTCGACGAGCGCCCGGAGGAAGTGACCGAGATCGCCCGCACGGTGCGCGCCGAGGTGATCAGCTCGACCTTCGACGAACCGGCCGCGCGCCACGTGCAGGTCGCCGAGATGGTGATCGAGCGCGCCAAGCGCCTGGTCGAGCACAAGAAGGACGTGGTGATCCTGCTCGATTCGATCACCCGCCTGGCCCGCGCCTACAACACCGTGGTGCCGAGCTCCGGCAAGGTGCTCACCGGTGGCGTGGACGCCAACGCGCTGCAGCGCCCCAAGCGCTTCTTCGGCGCCGCGCGCAACGTCGAGGAAGGCGGCTCGCTGACCATCATCGCCACCGCGCTGATCGACACCGGCTCGAAGATGGACGAGGTGATCTACGAGGAGTTCAAGGGCACCGGCAACATGGAGGTGCACCTGTCCCGCCGTATCGCCGAGAAGCGCGTCTACCCTGCCATCGACATCAACCGCTCGGGCACCCGCCGCGAGGACCTGCTGATCGATCCGGACCTGCTCGCCAAGATCTGGATCCTGCGCAAGCTGCTGCATCCGATGGACGAGCTGGCGGCGATGGAGTTCATGCTCGACAAGATGAAGAACACCAAGACCAACGACGAGTTCTTCAATTCGATGAAGCGGTAAGTACCTCGGGTGAATCAGGCCGGCATCCTTGCCGGCCTGTTTCGTTACGGATTCATCCAGCCCAGTCCCTCGGCCGATCCATCCGGATGAGCGAACCAGCGCACCCGATTCTGCCCATTGGGGCAGCTCGTGCCGGTCGCGACATCCTCCGGCCTGCCGTTCTGGGTGGTCACCACCTTCTGGTAGCAACTGCCACGGTTGTCTTGGAAGGCAAACGCATGTGCTGCGTGCCAGTCGCTGCTGGCCTGCGTATACGGGTCGACCGTGTGGCTGCCGTAGAACTCCTCGGAAAGGTACGCGTGGTAATCCGGCAGGCCGCGCCGGGAATGGCTGTGTTCTTCGCGCCGCTGCTGATGGGCACTTACTGAACCGCCGAACAGGTCCAGATCGAACGCCTGATCCTCCGGGTCGTGGTACCAGTCGGTCCAGCGCCCTCGTCCGAGGTAATCCAGTGTCAGCGGATAGCTCGCCGTGTGGCGGTCCTCGGCCAACAACGTTCCGTTCCCGATGCGGCGGCTGGTGGTCTGCACTGTGCTCATCAGCGCCACATCCTCCTCGTATGTCGATTGGGTGGCGCTGCCGTAAGGGCTTTCATACACACGGAAAGTCTGCACGTTTCGGAACAGCGATTGCTGGCTAACGTCGGTACGGATGCGGCCATGCGACGTGTCCACGTAACCGCAGATCTTGAAGTCGCGGCCGAAGCGAGTTTCGATGTGGCCCGTCAACACGCCGCCGTCCTGCCCGAAGTTGCTTTCGATCGCGGGGTCTGGCCGCGTGCGGGAAAGCGAGTTGTAGGTGACCGCGCCATTCAGGTGCTTCTTCCCGTGATCTAGATACACCAGCAGGTTCGCGTTGCGAGGGGCCAAGAACCATGCGCCGTTGCTGTCGACGCGATTGGGCATGTCCAGCGCAATCTGGTGCGTGCCGGCCTCGTTGAGGACTGCGGCAAACGGGGTCAGGTCCACCCGCCAGGGGGTGTAATCCAGGGACTGGGCGCTGTCGGTAGGTACGTCCAGCGCATTCCAGAACACCGATCGCACGGGCCCGGAGTTGATGCTGAAGTGGGTGGGAAGCCACGGAAACGATGGAGCGACACCTGCGGGCGTCCCGTCCACTGTCACGCCTGCGTCGGCATAGCCGTGGGGAAGACACCCCTGCTCGACGGGCCATATTCCTCGCCGGGCCAGGCCCAACCCGATACGGCTCCACAGGCTCGGATGGGCCTGGTAGATGGACTCAGTCAGGCAGGTGTACCAGAACGGAAAATCGTTCGCCGTGACATCCAGGTAGGCACGCTCGATGTTGTGCGGCAAGGAGGCAAGCTCTTTGATGGCCCCGGACGGGCCTCCCTGCACGAGGTACGGCGGCAACAGGGCCGTGTAGGCCGAATACACCGCATCGGGGACGCGAGGTGCCGGCTGCGCTGCAGTCGGCGGATAGAAGCGCAAGGTCGCAGTGCCGGTCGCCGGCTGGTTGCCCAGTCCGCCTCTGAACGGCTGCAACCCGGTCAAGGTGCCGGAAGCCGGCATTTTGAAGAGAGCGCTGTAGTCGGTCAGGTCCCGCTCCACATGCCAGTGCGACGTCACCGGTGTGCTCGGCGTCGGGCCGATGAACACAGTCACGCCATTCAATGCCACGGCGATCCCCTCCTCCGCGTTGGCGCCGCTGAGGTCCATACTCAGCACGACCTTGCTCCATGGCGGCGGGCAGCTGACCGGTGGAGCGAAGGTGTAGCTGGTCGGCGGATCCTTGAAGGGTGCATCGCTGAACAGCCGGACCTCGCACGGCGCGCTGCGCGGTACAGGAACAGGGGGCGCGGCGCGCTCGATCGTGACATCCAGCGGC
The DNA here is from genome assembly GCF_037137055.1 of Fulvimonas yonginensis. Lineage (NCBI taxonomy): Bacteria > Pseudomonadati > Pseudomonadota > Gammaproteobacteria > Lysobacterales > Rhodanobacteraceae > Fulvimonas > Fulvimonas yonginensis. The sequence goes on along the minus strand of NZ_JBBBNY010000001.1, from coordinate 406,696 downwards.
GAAGCCGCCGCAACGCACGGCGCAAGCAGGACGAGCGCTGTGGTCGAGAGGGCCGCCTGCGTCAGTCGTTGACGCCAACAGTCAGTAGACATCGCGTGTTTCCTCCTCTGATGCCCCCCTGTACGCGCAAGCGTGCGACGGCCGACATCAACGGAGCGTCTTCACGAAAAGATAACAGTAGAGTTCGGTGCGATTCAGCATCCTGCGGCAAGCGGTCCCGGCACTTCACGGGCACCATCCAGTACCCCGGCGTACACTATTTCGGCACGGCCCCCTTTTCGTGGCCCTGTACGCCCCCATAGTGGCCGCTCCCCCAAGCAAGGGCTTGCCTGTGTCCATACCCAGTGCCGTCAAGAGCACCCCGATCGAAAGCCGCCAGCAGCTGGTCGACTACCTCGCCGCGGGCGAAAAGCCGCGCGAGGCCTGGCGCATCGGCACCGAACACGAGAAGTTCGGTTTCCGCATGGACGACCTGCGGCCGCCCGCCTTCGAGGGGGAGCGCGGCATCCGCGCCCTGCTGGAAGGGCTGGCCGCCAAGTACGGCTGGGACGTCGCCCGCGAGGGCGAGACGCCGGTGGCGCTGTCGCGCAACAAGGCCAACATCACGCTGGAGCCGGCCGGGCAGCTGGAACTCTCCGGCGCGCCGCTGGAGACCATCCACCAGACCTGTTGCGAGGTGAACGCGCACCTGGAGGAAGTGCGCTCGGTCGCCGACGGCCTGGGGCTGGGCTTCCTCGGCATGGGTTTCCAGCCCAAGTGGCGCCGCGACGAGATGCCCTGGATGCCCAAGGGCCGCTACCGGATCATGCGCGAGTACATGCCCAAGGTCGGCCAGCTCGGCCTGGACATGATGACCCGCACCTGCACCGTGCAGGTCAACCTGGACTTCGAAAGCGAAGCGGACATGGTGAAGAAGTTCCGCGCCAGCCTCGCGCTGCAGCCGGTCGCCACTGCGCTGTTCGCCGATTCGCCGTTCACCGAGGGCAGGCCCAACGGCTTCCTCTCCTATCGCTCGCACGTGTGGACCGACACCGATCCGCACCGCACCGGCATGCTCGATTTCGTGTTCGAGGAGGGTTTCGGCTACGAGCGCTACGTGGATTACATCCTCGGCGTGCCGATGTACTTCAGCTACCAGGACGGGCGCTACATCGACCTGGCCGGCCAGAATTTCCGTCGCTTCCTCGACGGCAGGCTGGACGCCGTGCCAGGCACGCGTGCCACGATGAAGGACTGGGCCGACCACCTGACCACCGCCTTCCCCGAGGTACGCCTGAAGCAGTACCTGGAGATGCGCGGCGCCGACGGCGGTCCATGGAACCGCCTGTGCGCCCTGCCCGCGCTATGGGTCGGCCTGCTCTACGACGACGAGGCGCTGGACGCGGCCTGGGACCTGGTCAGGGATTTCACCATGGAGGAGCGCCACGCCCTGCGCGACGGCGTGCCCAGGCAGGCGCTCAAGCTGCCGTTCCGCCGCGGCACCGTGCGCGACCTCGCCGCCGAGACGCTGAAGATCGCCGCACACGGCCTCAGGCACCGGGACCGCCGCAACCGCAACGGCGCCGACGAGAGCATCTTCCTGGAACCGCTGATCGAGATCGTCGAGGCGAACCAGACCCCGGCCGAGCGCAAGCTGGAGCTGTTCCACGGCGCCTGGGGCGGCAGCGTGGACCCGGTGTTCCGCGAGTTCGCGTACTGACACTTCGCCCACCGCGAACGAAAGGGCCGGCTTGCGCCGGCCCTTCGGGCTTACTTCCCGCCGCCCTTGGGCGCTTCCTTGAGTCCGCGGTCGATCAGCATCGGCTCCACGCTGGGGTCCTTGCCGCGCCAATCGCGGTACATCTGCGCCAGGTCCTCGGTGTTGCCGCGCGAGAGCACCATCCTGCGGAAGCGGTCGCCGTTGGCGCGGGTCAGGCCGCCGTGTTCCTTGAACCACTCGAAGCCGTCGTCGGCCAGCATCTGCGTCCACAGGTAGGCGTAGTAGCCGGCGGCATAGCCGTTGCCCCAGATGTGCTGGAAGTAGCTGGAGCGGTAGCGCGGCGGCACGTAGGACAGGTTGATCTTGTCCTTGCTGAGCGTGTCCATCTCGAACTTGTCGGCGTCCTGCCTGGGCGCGTCGGCCGGCAGGGTATGCCAGCCCATGTCCAGCAATGCGGCTGCGACCAGTTCGGTCATGTCGTAGCCCTTGTTGAAGTTGCGCGCCTTCTTGATCTTGTCCACCAGTGCCTGCGGCATCGGCTCGCCGGTCTGATAGTGCCTGGCGTAGTGCGCGAAGATCTTCGGGTCAGTCGCCCAGTGCTCGTTGAACTGCGACGGGAACTCGACGAAGTCGCGCGCGGTGTTGGCGCCGGACAGCGATGGGTACCGGGTGTCGGCGAACATGCCGTGCAGCGCATGGCCGAACTCATGGAACATGGTGATCACGTCGTCGTAGGACAGCAACGCCGGCTGGCCTGGCGCGGGCTTGGTGAAGTTGGCGACGTTGTAGACCACCGGCTTGGTGCCGAGCAGGGTCGACTGCTCGACCAGGTTGCTCATCCAGGCGCCGCCGCCCTTGTTGTCGCGCTTGAAGTAGTCGCAATAGAACAGCGCCATCGAGGTGCCGTCCTTGTCGAACACCTCGAACACGCGCACGTCCGGCTGCCACACCGGGATGTCGTGGCGCTCCTTGAAGGTCAGGCCGTAGAGCTGGTTGGCGGCGTAGAACACGCCGTTCTGCAGCACGTTGTCGAGCTCGAAATACGGCTTGATCTGGCTTTCGTCCAGGTCGTACCTGGCCTTGCGCACCTGCTCGGCGTAATGCTGCCAGTCCCACGCGGCGAGCTTGAAGCCGCCGTGCTGCTGGTCGATCACGGCCTGGATGTCCTTCGCCTCGCGCTCGGCGCGGGCGGTGGCGGCCGGCACCAGGTTCTGCATGAAGTCGATGGCGCGATCGGGCGTCTTGGCCATCTGGTCTTCGAGCTTCCACGCGGCGAAGGTGGGATAGCCCAACAACCTGGCCTGTTCGGCGCGGATCTGCGCGATGCGCTCGATGGTGGCGCGGGTGTCGTTGTCGCCGCCGTGCTCGGCGCGGTCCCACGAGGCCTTGAACAGCGCCTCGCGGGTGGCACGGTCCTCCAGTTCCTTCAGTGCCGGCTGCTGGGTGGTGTTCTGCAGCGGGATCACCCACTTGCCGTCCAGGTCGCGGCTCTTGGCGGCCTGTGCCGCGGCGGCCAGGTCACCTTCGGACAGGCCGGCCAGCTTGGCCTTGTCGTCCACCGTGAGCGCACCGGCCTTGGTGGCCGCCAGCAGCTTGTTGGTGAACTGCGTGCTGAGGGTGGACTCTTCCTTGTTGAGCTCCTTCAGCTTGGCCTTGTCGGCATCGGAAAGCTTCGCGCCGTTGTGCACGAAATCCTTGTAGGTGACCTCCACCAGGCGCCGCGACTCGGGATCGAGGTTCAGCTTGTCGCGCTGGTCGTAGATCGTCTGGATGCGCTGGAACAGCTTCGGGTTGAGATAGATCGCGTCCTGGTGCGCGGCCAGCCTGGGCGCCTCCTCTTCCTGCACCTTCTGCAGCGCATCGGAGGTGTTGGCGCCGGTCACCGTGTCGAACGCCAGCATCACGCGCTTGAGCAGCGCGCCGGACTTCTCCATCGCCACCAGGGTGTTGTCGAAGGTGGGCGCTTCGGGGTTGTCCGCGATCTTCTCGATCTCGGCCAGGTGCTGGCGCATGCCCTCTTCGATCGCCGGCTGGTAGTCGCTCTCCTTGATCTTGTCGAACGGCGGCGCCTGGAAGGGCAGCGTGCTCGCCGTGAAGAACGGGTTGGCGGCGTTCGTCTGTGCGGTGCTGGCGGCCGATGCCGGCGCGCTCGCCGCGGGCGCGGGGGTGGACTGGTGGTCGTTGGACGATTGCGAGCAGGCGGCCATGGCGATCGAGGTGGCGATCACGAGCAGGCGAAGACGAGGCATCAAGTTTCCCCAAGGTGGCGTCCGCGGCGCGGAACGGATGAGTCGAGTTCTCGACTCTAACCACACTGGAGCAGGACTTCCAAGGGCCGGAAGTCGCGGACACGTGCGCTCAGGCGGCACGCATGTCGCGCAGTTTCCAGCTCGGCCCGATCAGCCAGTTCAAGCGCGATCGCACCACGTGCATCGGCAGGTCGGTGACCAGATCGACGTCCACCCGCAGATCGGCGAGCCGCGCACTGGCCTGCGCCTGCGGGTCGGTCGCGGCCAGCCCCGCGTCGACCGCATCGGGGTCCGGCTGCATGGCGCGCCAGCGTTCGAACAGCGCGGTGCCGCGCAACGCCTCCTGCAGCGTGGCGGCCAGGTCGTCGGGACTGCTGCCCTGCCACGCCAGCGCTGGATCGGCGCCGTGCGCGTGGCCGATGTCGTCGATGGAGAGGTAGTAGTGGTTGCGGTTGCTCATGCGCACTCCTGCGGTGGGCCCGGATCGATCGAAACATGCCGTGCGTGAAGCGGCCGCCACCTGGCGTCGCCGACCCGCTCGCTCAGGCAGCGGGTCGGCGCAGCGCCGTCAGGTCCAGCCGCCCGGCCGCGCGCGCCGGTTCGAGGCCGTGCGGCAACACGCCCAGGCAGGGCGCCGGCAGCATCGCGCGCAGGGTTTCCAGGTTGTCCTCCAGCGCGGCCATGGCCGGGTCGATCCGGTTGCCGATCCATCCGGCCAGCCGGCAACCGTCGGCCGCGATCGCCCGCGCGCTCAGTAGCGCGTGATTGAGGCAGCCCAGCCGCAGACCGACCACCAGCACCACCGGCAGGCCCCACTGCTGCGGGATCGCCGACGCCAGCAGCCCCGGCGCGAGCGGCACCATCCACCCGCCGACGCCTTCGACCACCACGGTGTCGTGCGTGATGCGCAGGCGATCGAAGGCGGCCCGCAGCGGCGGCATGGTGATGGTCACGCCCTCCAGCCGCGCGGCCAGGTGCGGCGACAGCGGTTCGCGCAACGCCACCGGATTGATCGCCGCGTAGGGTTGCGGTTCGCTGCCGGCGGCCTGCAGTGCCAGCGCATCCTCGTTGCGCCTGCCCTCGGGCGTCTCCAGGCAGCCGCTGGCGACGGGCTTCATGCCGCACACGCGACCGCCCTGCGCACGCAGCGCATGGATCAGCGCGCAAGCGGCGTGGGTCTTGCCGATGCCGGTGTCGGTACCGGCGACGAACACGGCACTCATCACCGCGCTGCCGATGTGTCGTGACGGACGGGCCGGATGCGCCCGCCCTGCGCTGGCTGGCTCACGCTGCATCTCCGCTGCCATGGGAGGGCGCATAATACGGGCTTTGCCCCGGAAGCCGCGCCGATGTTCGAACTCTCTTCCGCCACCTACGCCAGCAAGCGCGAGCACTATGCCGACCTCGTGCAGCAGGCGCGCGGGCTGCTCGCCGACGAGCGCGACCTGATCGCCAACGCGGCCAACTTCAGCGCGCTGGTGTTCCACAGCCTGCCCGATCTCAACTGGGCCGGCTTCTACCTGTTCGACGGCAACGAGCTGGTGGTCGGCCCGTTCCAGGGCAAGCCGGCCTGCGTGCGCATCGCGCTCGGCCGAGGCGTCTGCGGTGCGGCCGCGCGTACGCGGGAGATCCAGCTGGTGCGCGACGTCAAAGCCTTCGAGGACCACATCGCCTGCGACGCGGCGTCGCAGTCGGAGATCGTGGTGCCGCTGATCCGCCCGGACGGCACGCTGCTCGGCGTGTGGGACGTGGACAGCCCGCGGATCGCTCGCTTCGACGAGGAGGATCGCGAAGGCATGGCGGCGCTGTGCGCGGTGTTCATGGCGAGCCTGGGGGGCTGAGCGCGCCGCGGAAAGGTCAGCGGCGACTCCCCCGTTGCGGAAGGGCATCGCGAGCAAGCTCGCTGCTACCGTGGTTGGCGGGCGGGCTACCGATCGCGTTCGCGCTGCAGCAGGGCGAGCACGGCCTCGCGCGCCTGTTCCACGCCGGTGCCGTCGGTCGAGGAGAACACCTGCGCGCTGGCCTGCGCGCCGTCCGCGAAACCCTTGCGCACCGCGGCGAGCGCCTGTGCCGCCTGGTTGCGCGAGAGCTTGTCCGCCTTGGTCAGCAGCAGGTGGCAGGGCAGGCCGGTCTGGAAGCAGAACTCCAGCATGGTCCGGTCGAATTCCTTCAGCGGATGGCGGATGTCGGCGATCAGCACCACGCCGCGCAGGCTGCGGCGGCGGTGCAGGTAGGCGTCGATCTCGTGCCGCCAGTGCTCGCGCAGCTCCTCGGGCACCTTGGCATAGCCGTAGCCGGGCAGGTCGATCAGGCGCGCCTGCAGCGGTGTCCCGCCCTCGCCCTGCGGCAGCGGCGGCAGCGCGAAGGCGACCATCTGCTGCGTGCGGCCCGGTGTCTTGGAGGTGCGCGCCAGGCCCTTGTGTCCGGTCAGCGCGTTGAGAGCACTGGACTTGCCGGCATTGGAACGGCCGGCGAAGGCGACTTCGGCGCCGTGATCGGCGGGCAACTGGCTGATGCGGTGGGCGGCCAGCACGAACTGCGCGCCATGAAGCGGATTGGACATGGGATCGGGTTTGACCAGGGCGCGGTGGCGCGGGGATAATTCGGCGGTTTCTGCCTGCCGCACGCCATGTTGGCAGCGGTTCGCGGCGGATCTTGCGGTCTTTCGGGAGACAAGTGTATGAGTTTTCGGCCCGCCGGTTTCCGGCCTGCTGCCCTTGGGGGCATGATCGCCCTCGTCTTCGCGCTCGCCGCCGGCGTGGCCGTGGCGCAGCAAGCCAAGCCCGCACAGCGCGCACCTGCCACGGCGGCCGGTGCCAAGCAGAGCAGCCCCGCCGGCACGCCGGCCGTCACCAGCAGCACGCCGCAGCCGACCAGCAATGGGCAGCAGGCCGCCGCCACGCCGACCGCCGCGGCCTCCGCCGCGCAGCCGGCCGCGCCGACCGAGGCCAGCGCCGTGGCCAAGGCCGGTGACGCGGCCGCCGGCCAGGGCAAAGCCGCCGCCTGCGGCGCCTGCCACGGCATGGACGGCAACTCCAGCGACGCGCAGTACCCGAAGCTGGCCGGCCAGCACGAGTCCTACATCGTCCGCCAGCTCACCCACTTCAAGGCGGGCCAGCGGCAGAACCCGATCATGATGGGCATGGCCGCGCCGCTGTCCGAGCAGGACATGCACGACCTGGGCGCCTACTTCGCCAGCAAGCAGTCGCTGCCCGGCGTCGCCGACGCCGCGCTGGTCAGCCAGGGCGAGCAGCTGTTCCGCCAGGGCGATGCCGACCGCGGCATTCCGGCCTGCATGGCCTGCCACAGCATCGACGGCCGCGGCAACCCGGGCGCCGGCTACCCGCAGCTGACCAGCCAGCACGCGCAGTACGTCGAGAAGACCCTCAAGGCGTGGCACGACGGCACGACCTGGGGCGACGACGCGCAGGCGAAGATCATGCCGGCGATCGCGCAGAAGCTCGACGACAAGGACATCGCCGCACTGGCCAGCTACATCGAAGGCCTGCACGTGGCCGACGGCGCTGCCGCCAAGCCGGCCACGCCCTGATCCCTCCCACACGCCGGCGCAAGCCGGCGTGTCCGTCTGAAGCCCTTGCCGAACCCGAGGTCACCCATGCTCAAGCGTCTGCCGATCCTGTGTGCCGCCCTGCTCGCCCTCGCTGCCTGCAGCCACGACAGCGACAACGGCAGCACGCCGCCGCCCGCGCCCGCCGCGAGCACCGCCACCACGGCTCCGGATGCGGCAGCGCCGGCCGCGGAAGGCTCCGCGGCGACACCGGCGGCCACGACCAGCGCCCCGGCCACGGCGGGCAGCACCGCTTCGGCGGCACCGGCTGCCACGGCACCGGCCGCGCCCGCCGCGCCCTTCGTCGACAACGGCCAGTGGGTCGAGGGCAAGAACTACTTCCGCATCGAACCGGCCCAGCCCAAGGCCACCTCCACCGACAAGATCGAAGTGACCGAGGTGTTCTCCTACGGCTGCCCGGCCTGCAACCAGTTCCACCCGGTGGTCGAGAAGCTCGCCGCCAGCCTGCCCGCGAATGCGGCGATGGCCTACCTGCCGGCCTCGTTCATCCCGCAGGAGAACTGGCCGATGCTGCAGCGCGCCTACTTCACCGCCAAGGCGCTGGGCGTGGCCGACAAGTGCAACGACGCGATGTACGACGCGGTGTGGAAGAGCGGCGAGCTTTCCGCCATGAATCCGACCGGCACCGGCCTCAAGCCACGTGACGCGCTGCCCACCATCGGAGACGCGGCCAAGGTCTACGCCAAGTGCGGCGCCGATCCGAAGGAGTTCGTGGCGGTCGCCAACTCCTTCAGCATCAACACGCAGATGAAGCGCGCCGACGACCTGGTCAAGGCCTACGGCGTCACCGGTACGCCGACCATCGTGGTGGACGGCAAGTACCGTTTCGACGTGAGCAGCGCCGGCGGTTATCCGCAGACGATCGAGCTGGCCAAGTGGCTGGTTGCCAGGGAAGCGGCGGGCAAGTAGCCCCGCCGCACCCGTGCGCGTGACGCTGCAGCCGCTGACGCGGCCGCATCCGGAAGCGCTCGCCGGCGGCTCCGTCCCGTCCGACCTCGTCACGCGGTGCCCGGCGTGCTGCCGCCCGCCGTCGCCGCACGGGCCCTCGCACGATCCGCCGCCGGCGCGGACGCGCGCTGGTGCGCCACCGACCTCATCGTCGACCCGAGCGACGGGCACATCGTCGCGGCTGCGGGCTCAAGGGCGCACCGGCGGACGGCCGCGCAGGCATCCTGTACGGCGTGGCGCCGGCGCGCCGCGGCAGGGGTATCGCCACCGCGGCCGTCAGGGCGCTGCGGGCGCTGGCCTTCGCGCAGGGCGCACGCGAGGTGCTGGCCGAGATCCTGCCCGGAAACTTGCCCTCCCGCCGCACGGTCGAACGCTGCGGCTTCGGTCCGGCGGGCCAGCGCATCGCCGAGGACGGCGCGGTGGTGGTTCAATGGGTGGCATCCCGCGGCTGAGCCGCGCGCCTTTCGCGAAACCTCCCGACATCCACTCCCATGGAGATCCCCATGTTCAAGCACCTCGCCCGCCTGCGCCTGCTGGCCCTGCTCGGCGGCCTGCTGCTGGCCACCGCCTGCACCGCCGCCAACGCGCCCACGCCGTTCACCGAAGGCCAGGAGTACGTGGCCCTGCCGGCGCCGCATCAGCGCCTGAGCCCGGCCGGCAAGGTCGAGGTGGTCGAGGTCTTCTCCTACGGCTGCATCCACTGCGCGCATTTCGCGCCGGTGGCCGAGCAGCTGCGCAAGTCGCTGCCCGCCGGCGTGGTGTTCAAGCTGCTGCCGGCGCCGTTCAACGAGGACTGGATGCCGTTCGCGCGCGCCTACTACGCGGCCGACAAGCTGGGCGTGGTCGAACGCACCCACCTGGCCCTGTTCAAGGCCAAGTTCGAGGACCACTACCCGATCAACACGCTGGACGAACTGGCCGATTTCTACGCCAGCCACGGCGTGAACCGCGAGCAGTTCATGCGCATCGCCAACTCCCCCGAGGCCACCGCGCAGATGAAGAAGGATCTCGCGCTCATCCAGCAATGGCAGGTGGACGGCACCCCGACCATCGTGGTCGACGGCAAGTACCGCAGCGCCCAGGTGAAGACCCTCGACCAGCTGGCCGATCTCACCCGCTGGCTGGTGCAGCGCGAACTGGCAGGCAAGTAGCCGCCAGCTTCGCGTTCACGCGCGGCAGGCGATGCTCGTCGCATCGCCGCCGTCCGCTTCCCGCTATCGTCCGCCTGATGACCCGCGCCGCCCCCGCCAACGCCGCACCCGAACGCCGTCTGCGTCTGCTCAGCTGCAACATCCTGGCCGGGGCCAGCGTGCAGCGCTATCACGAATACGTCACCCGCAGCATCAACGCGGTGCTGCCCGGCCGCAGCAAGCTGGAGAACCTCGACCGCCTGGCCGAGGTGCTGCCGCAGTTCGACGTGATCGGGCTGCAGGAGGCCGACGCCGGCAGCCTGCGCTCGGGCTTCCTCAACCAGACCCGCTACCTGGCCGAGGCCTCCGGCCTGCCGTTCTGGAGCCACCAGCCCAATCGGCCGATGGCGCGGCTGGCGCACTCGGCCAACGGCCTGATCAGCCGGATCGCACCGCACAGCGTGCTGGACTACCCGCTGCCCAGCCGCATCCCGGGCCGCGGCGCCCTGCTGGTGCGCTACGGCGCCGAGCCGGAGGCGCTGACCGTGATGATCGCGCACCTGTCGCTGTCGGCGCAGGCACGGGCGCGGCAGCTCGCGTTCATCGCCGAGGTGCTGCACGATTACCCCAACGCCGTGCTGATGGGCGACCTCAACACCGAGGCACACAGCGCCGAGATGCGGCACCTGTTCGCGCGGTGCAGCCTGCAGCCGCCGACGCAGTCGACGCCCACCTTCCCGAGCTGGAAGCCGCGCCGGGCGCTGGACCACATCCTGCTGTCCGAGTCGCTGCGGCTGGAGCGGGTGTGGACGCTGCCGCAGGCCTTCTCCGATCATCTGCCGCTGGCGGCCGAGATCCGCCTGCCCACCCACCTTGCGCCACGCGCACAACGGTTGCGCCGATGAACCGCACGCTACGACGGGTTCTTCCCTGGTTCACCCTCGCACTGGTCGCGCTGGCGGCAACGGCACTGCGCTACGGCGTGATCGAGCCGCCGGCGGTCGCCCACCTGTGTGGCGCCGACGGCGGCCCGCGCTGGTGCTTATGGCGGCAATGGGCGGTGCTGGGCTTCCTCGGCTACGGCTATGGCTACGCGGCGCTCACCGCGGCCTTCCTCGCGCTGGTGACGCGTCATCCGCTCGCCGCGTGGCTGGCTGCTGCGCTCGGATTCGCGGCGATGGTGCTGTATTGCGCCGAAGCCGGCGCGTTCGCGCTGCTGGTCGGCGCACTACGCCTGCTGCGTGCGCAGGCCGCGGCCCTGCCACCAGGCGAGCAGCACCGGCAGCGCGAGGGCGAGGTTCAGGCCCAGCCATAGCCACGCGGTGAGACTGAGCCCGACCTCCTCCACCACGACCAGGATGCCCAGCACCGGCAGCAGTCCGGCGAGCAGGCGGTGCTCCACCGCCGGCCGCGCCGGCCGCGACGCGAGCCAGCCGGCCAGGGCGAACGCCACCCCCGGCAGGGCGAACAGGCCCAACGGGAAATCGCGGTAGCGTCCGTCGAGCACCAGCAGCAGGTCGTACCAGGCCAGGCCGAACAGCCAGCCCAACGGCAACCACCCGGGCACGCGGGTCGCAGCGTCGCCCCCCGCCAGGCGCCGGGCGATGTCCGGCGCCAGCCACAACGCCGTGCCCAGCGCGGCCAGGCAGGCCGCGGTCGACACGGTCCATTCGAGCAGGTCGCGGCAGGCATGGAGCATCTGGCGCCCCTGCCAGGCCAGCGCCGCGCCGGCGGCGAAGCCGGCCAGCAGCAGCGCCGCCCGTCCGCGCCACGGCAGTCGCAGCCCGACCAGGCCGAACAGTAGCGCGACCAGCACGCCGGCCAGCCAGCCATACCACCAGCGCGGCTCCTCCATCACCGGCCCGCGCATCGGGAATTTCGGTCGGGCGTCCACGTCGAAGATGCCCCAATAGCCGCCGACCGTGCCTTCCTGTACCCGCTTCCAGGGCTGGTCGAAGGCTTCGATCACGTTGTAGGGCACGTGCGCGCGGGCGGCGTAGCCCAGGAACTCACGCAGGTAGCGCGCCTCGTTGACCAGCGTGGCCCGCGCGGCACGGCGCGGCCGGCCGGCGCTGGGCCAGCCGGTCTCGCCGATCATCACCGGCTTGCCCGGAAAGCTCCGCTGCATCCGCGCGTAGACCTCGGCCACGTGGCGCACGGCATGCTCGGGCGGCACCGGCTCGTCCTCCCAGTAGGGCAGGATGTGGATGGTGAGGTAGTCCACCGCCTGCGCCACCTGCGGGAAGCGCAGCCAGAACTCCCACACGTCGGCGTAGCTGACCGGCACGGTGGCGGGGATCGCTGCGCGTACCTGGCGCACGTAGCCGGCCAGCGCCGCGGGCGAGAGCTCGCCGCGCAGCAGCACCTCGTTGCCCACGATCACCCCGCGCAGCACCTGCGGATACGCGCGGGCGGTGGCGATGCCGGCTGCGACCTCGCGCGCGTTGGCGACCGGGTCGCGGTCCAGCCAGATCCCCATCAGCACCTGCATGCCGTAGCGCTGCGCGATCGCCGGCACGGCCGCCAGCCCCTGCCCCTGCGAGTAGGTGCGCACGCAATCGAAACGTTGCGAGAGCGCGCGCAGATCGGCATCGATGCGCTGCGGACTGATGAACGTGCGGGGGTCGTACGGCGTCTCGCCCGCTCGCCGGTATGGCGCGTAGGAGACGCAGGCGATCCGCGCCGAGGGCGCATCCGGCAGCCTCACCGGCCGGCCCAGCGACCACCAGCCGGCGACGCCGGCGAACGCCGCCAGCGCGAGCACCACCCACACGGGCCAGCACGGACGGAGGCGGAACGACGAGGTGGGCGGCATAGCCTTCCCGGCGCAGGCAACGAAGCCGGCAAGCTTATCAGCAGCGCCGGTTAACGCAGGCCTTACCGCCGCTTACTACACTTGTGACGATGACCCCGAACGTTCTTCCGCCCGCTCCGTCGCGGCGCTTCGTGCCGTACCTTCTGTTCGTCCTGCTGGCCACCTGGCTGGGCTTCGCCGCGGGCGCCGCCGCCGCCTCCCTGGCCGAGCAGCGTACCGCCTTCCGGCAGGCCTGGGCGGTGGCCCAGCAGGGCGGCGACGGCTGGCGCAGCTGGGCCAAGGGGCTGGCCGACTACCCGCTGTACCCCTACCTGGAAGAAGCCGCGCTCGAACACGACGTGGCGACGCTGGACCGCGCCACCGTGGCCGACTACCTGCGCCGCTATCCCGACCTGCTGCCCGCCGCCGACCTGCGCCGCGCCTGGCTGCTCGAGCAGGCGCGCCGGCAGCGCTGGGACGATTTCCTCGCGCTCTACCGGCCCGGGCTGGGCGACACGCTGACCTGCTACCGGCTGCAGGCCAAGCTCGCCCAGGGCGGCAGGCTCGACTTCGAAAAGGACCTGGCCCCGCTGTGGGCGCAGCCGAGCCTGCCAAGCGCTTGTGATCCCGTGCTCGATGCCGCGCACGAGGCCGGCCTGCTCACCGACGCGCGCCTGTGGGCGCGCATCGACCGCGCGCTCGACGCCGGCCAGGGCGGCACCGTCACGGCGCTGGCCGCCTGGCTGCCGGCCACCGAGGGCAAGGCCGCCGCGCGTCTGGCGCAAGCCCTGCGCGACCCGACCGCCGCCGTGGCCGATGCGGTGAACTGGCCCGACTCGCCGCGCCATCGCCAGGCCGCCGCGCTGGCGCTGCAGCGCCTGGCGCGGCGCGATGCCGACGCCGCCGACGCGGCCTGGCAGCGGCTGCGCTCGCGCTTCGACTTCACTCCGGCGCAGCGCAACGGCGTGCTGTACGCGCTGGCGCTTTACCACGCCACCGATTTCGACGAGCACGCACTGGCCCGTCTGGCCGACCTGCCCGCTGCCGTGCAGACCGACACCAGCCGGGAATGGCGGGCGCGGGTGGCGCTGGCCCGGCAGGACTGGCCGGCCGTGCTCGCCGCGATCGATGCGATGCCGGCCTCGCAGCAGGAGCAGGACGAGTGGCGCTACTTCCGTGCCCGCGCCCTGGCCGCCACCGGCCACCCGCTGCAGGCCGACGCGCTGTACGCGCAGCTCGCCCTGGAGCCGACCTACTACGGCTTCCTCGCCGCCGACCACGTGCAGGGCGATTACGCGATCTGCCCGCTCGACCCGCCGGACGACACCGCGCGCGAGCAGGCCCTGCTGGCGGATCCCGGCCTGCGCCGCGCGTTCGAGCTGTACGCGGTCGACCTGCCCCGGCTCGCGCGGCGCGAATGGGCGCGCGCGCTCGACGGCGCCGATCCGGCCACGCAGCGGGTCGCCGCGCGGCTGGCCTACGAACGCGGCTGGTACGACCGCGCAGTGTTCGCCTTCGCCAGCGGCGACATGCTGCGCTACTACGCCCAGCGCTTCCCGCTGGCGAGCCAGGACGGCGTGGTGCCGCAGGCGCAACAGGCCGGCATCGACCCGGCCTGGGCCTATGCCATCGCCCGCGCCGAAAGCGCCTGGATGAGCGACGCCCATTCCGGCGCCGACGCGCGCGGCCTGATGCAATTGCTGCCCAGCACCGCGGCCCGCGTGGCCCGACAGAACGGGCTTGATTGGGGCGGCGCCGCTTCGCTGTACGATCCGGCCGTGAACATCATGCTCGGCACCCGCTACCTGGCGCAGATGGCGGCGCGCTTCAACGGCGCGCCCTGGCTCGCCAGCGCCGCCTACAACGCCGGCCCGAACAAGGTCCAGGAGTGGCTGGACGCGCGCGGCACGTTGCCGCCGGACCTGTTCGTGGCGACCATCCCCTACCGCGAGACCCGCGACTACGTGGCCCGCGTCATGGCATTCGCGGTCATTTACGACTGGCGTCTGTCAGGCAAGGCGCTGCCGCTGGCCTCGCGGATGCCGGCCAACGGCCAGCCGTACAGCCTTCCCGACGTCCACACGCCGCGCCGCGGCGTGACCTGCCCGGCCATGCCCGCCCCGGCAGCCGCAGCCGGCACGGACGTGGCGGACCCGGCGTCGGCACGCTGAGATGCGCAGCTACCTGGTGGGCGGCGCGGTACGCGACCGGCTGCTGGGACGGCCGGTGACCGACCACGACCACGTGGTGGTCGGCGCCACGCCGGAGCAGATGCTGGCGCTCGGCTACCGGCCGGTCGGCAAGGATTTCCCGGTGTTCCTGCATCCGCAGACGGCCGAGGAGTACGCGCTGGCGCGCACCGAGCGCAAGACCGGCCGCGGCTACCACGGCTTCGCCTTCCACGCCGACCCCGGCGTGACGCTGGAGCAGGACCTGGCGCGGCGCGACCTCACCATCAACGCGATCGCGCAGGACGAGGACGGCGCGCTGGTCGATCCTTTCGACGGCCGGCGCGACCTCGAGCAGCGCGTGCTGCGCCACGTCTCGCCCGCCTTCGTGGAGGACCCGGTGCGCCTGCTGCGGGTGGCGCGCTTCGCCGCGCGCTTCGCGCCGCTGGGCTTCACCGTCGCGGCGGACACCATGGCGCTGATGCGCCACATGGTCGCCGAGGGCGAAGTCGACCACCTGGTGCCCGAGCGGGTCTGGGCAGAGACCCGCCGCGCGCTGGCCGAACCGCAGCCGTCCGCTTTCCTGAGGGTGCTGCGCGAGGCCGGCGCGCTGGCCGTGCTGTTTCCGGAAGTCGATGCGCTCTACGGCGTGCCGCAGCGAGCGGAGTACCACCCCGAGGTCGACACCGGCGTGCACCTGGAGCTGGTGCTGGACATGACCGCGCGGCTGGCTCCCGGCGACGACCTGGCCGGCTTCTGCGCGCTCTGCCACGACCTGGGCAAGGCGCGCACGCCGGCCGGGGTGCTGCCCGGCCACATCGGCCACGAACACGCCGGCGTGGCGCCGCTGCGCGAGCTCGCCGCGCGGTTGAAAGTGCCGGCCGAGCACGCCGCGCTGGCCGAACTGGTCTGCCGCGAGCACCTCAATGCGCACCGCGCGCTGGAGCTTAAGCCGGCCACCGTGTTGCGCCTGCTCACCCGGCTGGACGCGTTGCGCCGCCCGCGGCGTCTGGACACCTTCCTGGTCGTCTGCGAGGCGGACCAGCGCGGTCGCCTGGGTCGCAGCGAGGCAGCCTACCCGCAGGCGACGTTCCTGCGCGCCGCGCGCGAAGCGGCCGCGCAGGTGGACGCGACGGCCTTTCTCGCCCGCGGGCTGGCCGGCCCGGACATCGGCGCGGCGATGGAGCGGGCCCGCATCGCAGCGATAGCCGCCCTGCCTCGCCCGACCGCCGCCTGAGCAACGCTGCGTTTCTCTCCCGCCGCACGTCATGCCGGCTAAGCCGCGCGCAAGCGACACACGGTATAAAGACGTGTCCATCCTCCAGGGGTCGCCATGTTTCCATCCGCCACGCCCGCCACGCCGCTCCGGCAGCGTTTCCGCCCGCTGGTCTGGCTGGGAGCGGTCTACCTGCTGATCGGCGCGGCCACTCGCGTCGTGCTGCTGGCGATGACCGGCAGCGGCGTTCCGCACAACCCGCTGTACTGGCTGTACGCCTTCGGCGTCGGCGCCGGTTACGACCTGGTCACGCTGCTCTACGTGGCCTGGCCGCTGCTACTGTTCCTGTGGCTGATGCCGCGCCGGGCCTACGTCTCGCGCGGCGGGCAGTGGGCGCTCTATCTGCTGGCACTGGCGATGGTGTACGGGCTGCTGTTCGTGGCCGCCTCCGAGTTCGTGTTCTGGGGCGAGTTCGGCGTGCGCTTCAACTTCATCGCGGTGGACTACCTGGTCTACACCACCGAGGTGATCGGCAACATCCGCGAGTCCTACCCGATCGGCCTGTGGATGAGCCTGATCGGCCTGCTGGCGCTCGCCATCCTCTGGCTGAGCCGGCGCGCGCTGCGCACCGTCGATGACGGCAGCCGCTTCCTGGGCCGCGGCAAGGTGGTGCTGGGCTGGCTCGTGCTCACGGTGGTGTCCGTGCTGGCGGTGAACGGCACGATGAAGAACCACAGCGACAACGCCTACGTGAACGAGCTGGCCGGCAACGGCATCTACGAGTTCTTCGCCGCGTTCCGCAGCAGCCACCTGGATTACGCGCGCTTCTACCGCACGCTGCCCGAGCAGGATGCGTTCGCACGCGTGCGGGCCGGCCTGCAGACACCCGAGGCGAGCTACGTGAGCGACGATCCGCGCGACCTCACTCGCGCGATCCGTCACGCCGGTCCGGAAAAGCACCTCAATGTGGTGCTGATCAGCGTGGAGAGCCTGTCGGCCGACTTCCTGAGGACCTTCGGCGCCAGCCACGGCGACATCACGCCGCACCTGGACGCGCTGGCCGGGCAGAGCCTGTTCTTCGACAACGTGTACGCCAACGGCACGCGTACCGTGCGCGGGCTGGAGGCGCTGTCGCTGTCGATCCCGCCGACGCCCGGCGACTCGGTGATCAAGATGCACCACAACGAGAACCTGTTCTCGCTGGCGGACATCTTCAACGATCGTGGCTACGTGTCCGAGTTCGTCTACGGCGGCTACGGCTACTTCGACAACATGAACTACTTCTTCGGCCACAACGGCTACATCCCGGTGGACCGCAAGGACATTCCCAAGGACGCGACCATCCACAGCGAGAACGTATGGGGCGTGGCCGACGAGGACCTCTACACGCTGGCGCTCGGCCAGATGGACGCGATCCACGCGCAGGGCAAGCCGTTCTTCCTGCACATCATGACCACCTCCAACCACCGGCCGTTCACCTTCCCGGCCGGGCGCGTGAAGGAGCGCAACGGCACCCGCGAGGGCGCGGTGGCATATACCGACTGGTCGATCGCCGACTTCATCGAGCGCGCGCGCAAGCGGCCCTACTTCGACGACACCGTGTTCGTGATCACCGCCGACCACGACGCCTCCAGCGCCGGGCGCGCCGCGGTGCCGGTCAACCGCTACCACATCCCGCTGTGGATCTACGCACCGGCGCACTTCCCGCCGCAGCGCGTGCACCGCTTCATGAGCCAGATCGACATTCCGCCGACGCTGCTGGGCCTGCTCAACTTCAGCTACCGCAGCCGCTTCTTCGGCTACGACATCTTCCAGCTGCCGCCCGGCCGCGAGCGCGCCTTCCCGGCCACGTACGAGAAGCTCGGCTACCTCAAGGGCGACACCCTGACCCTGCTGGAGCCGCAGAAGAAGGTGGCGCAGTTCCATCCGGACTTCGCCACCGGTGATGCCGTACCGGCGCAGCGCCGGCCAGCCGACATCGACGACGCCACCGCGTACTACCAGGTCGCCGCGGAACTGTTCAAGAAGGGCCAGCTGGTACGGCGCCCGCAGGACGGCACGCCGGTGCCGCCCTTGCCGGCGTCGGCCAGCAGCGCGCCGGCGCACTGACACGCATCGCCCGCGGCGCAGCCGCGACCGCGGGCGACCGAGGGACGGTCAGCCGGAAATCGCCAGGCGTTCGGAGCGGTACAGCTGCATGGTGACCAGCGCGACGACGAGCGCCGCCAGCGCGCTGCCGCCCAGGCACAGCGCCAGCGGCACCGCGCCGATGCCCTCGCCGCGCACCAGGTCCAGGATGCCCAGGTGCTGGCCGAGCAGCGGCACGGCGTACATCCAGTCCTTCGGCCTGAGCGGCATCACCATCAGCGCGATGCTGGGCAGGATCGGCAGCAGCATCAGCAGCGACAGGTAGGTCTGCGCCTCGCGGTAGCTCTTGGCGAAGGCTGCGACCATCGACTGCAGGCCGGCCAGCAGCACGATCAGCGGCAGCTGCAGCAGCAGCACGTGCAGCGCGAACGCCGGGCCCAGGTTCACCTCCATGCCGAGCTTCTCGGTCGGCACGAAGCGGCCGGTCACGCCGAACGCGAGCAGGCAGATCAGCAGGCTGGCGGTGGAGAACGCGCAGATCGCGGCGAGCTTGCCCAGGAAGATCTTCCAGCGCGGCACCGGATTGGCGAACAGCGGCTCCAGCGACTGCCGCTCGCGCTCGCCCGCGGTGAGGTCGATCGCCAGGTACATGCCGCCGATGAAGATGGTCAGCACGAACAGGTACGGCAGCATGTTGAACATCAGCACGGCGCGCGACTGCGCGGTGGCCTGGTCGCGCTTGGCCACCACCACCGGCACGGCGACCCCGGGCGACAGCCCGCGCGCCACCAGCCGCATGGCGCCCTGCTGGCGTGCATAGCCCTCGACCAGCTTGGTCACGCGGTCCACCGGCGTGCCCGAATCGCGCTGCGAGGAGTCGTAGATCAGTTCCACCTGCACCGGTTCGCCCTTGCGCCAGGCCTCGGCGTAGCCTGGGGCGATGCGCAGCACCAGGTCGGCGCGCTGCTCGCGCACCGCCCGCTCGGGGTCGGCGATGGCCGGCTGCGGCACCACGCCGCCGGCTTCGAGTGCGCCGACCAGGTTGGGCGCGTACTGCGCGCCGATCACCGGCACCTTGAGCGGCTGCTCGGCCTTGTCCAGTTCGCGGTTGACGGTGAAGCTGATCAGCATCACGAACAGCAGCGGGGTCAGCAGCGGTCCGGTGAGGAAGGCGCTGGTGAGCGTGCGCCGGTCGCGCAGGTTCTCGCGCACTTCCTTCAGGAACACGGTGAGGAAGGCGCGGCTGCGGCGCAGCGGGGTCGTCTGTAGGGTGTTCATGCGGCCAGTCCTTCCTCGCTGCCGATCAGTTTCACGAAAGCGTCCTCCAGGTTCGCCTGGCCGGTCTGTTCGCGCAGGGCGTCGGGCGTCGCGTCGGCCACCACGCGGCCGTGCGCGATCACCACGATGCGATCGCACAGCGCCGCCACCTCCTGCATGATGTGGCTGGAGAACAGCACGCAGCGGCCCTCCGCCTTGAGCTTGAGCATGAACTGGCGCAGCGCGCGGGTGGCCATCACGTCCAGCCCGTTGGTGGGCTCGTCGAGGATCACGTTGCGCGGGTCGTGGATCAGCGCACGGGCGATCGCGGTCTTGACCCGCTGGCCCTGGGAGAAGCCTTCGGTGCGGCGGTCGGCGATGTCCTCCATCGCGAGCGCCTGCACCAGCGCCTCCCGGCGCGCGCGCAGCTCGTCCTCGGGCAACCCCTGCAGACGGGCGAAGTAGTCGATGTTCTCGCGCGCCGTGAGCCGCTTGTAGAGGCCGCGCGCGTCCGGCAGCACGCCGAGCCGGCGGCGCACCGCCAGTGGATCGGCGACCGCGTCGATGCCGTCGACCAGCACCCGGCCGCGATCGGGGATCATCAGCGTATAGAGCATGCGCAGCGTGGTGGTCTTGCCGGCGCCGTTGGGTCCGAGCAGGCCGGTGATCTCGCCGTCGCGCGCGGCGAAGCCGACACCGTCGACGGCTTTCACGTCGCCGAACGCCTTGTGCAGATCCTTGACCTCGATCATGGGGTCGCTCCGTTGAAGTCGATGAACAGCGGCGTGGGCTGCAGCCGGTCGAGGCACTTGGCGTCCAGCGCCTTCGGGTCGGGATCCTCGATGAAGCGCTTGACCAGCGTGGGCATGCAGCCGGCGCCGATCACGTTGTGGCCCTGGCCCTTGAGCACCAGGTGGCGTGCGTCGGAGAGGCCTTTGAGCACCTCCTCGCCGTAGCGCGGTGGGGTCACCGGGTCGTACTGGCCGGAAAGCAGCAGGGTCGGGATCGCGCTCTTCAGCGGCTGGTGGAAGTCGGCCGGACGGGTGCCGCGCGGCCAGATCGAGCACACCGCCTGCAGCGTGTCGATCATGCGCGTGCCGAGGATGGTCCCGGCATCCTGCGGCCGCGGGCTCAGCAGGTCGGCGTCCTCGCTGCAGATCACCGACGACTGCATGCCGCCGTTCATGCTGTCGGCCAGATCGCCGGTGATCAGCTTGGCCTGGCCGAGCAGCGGCCCCACGTCGCCGTGCGCGGCGGCATCGATCGACAGCGGCAGCAGCGCGGCGGTGAGCGGCGAATAGGCGAACATGCGCACCACGCTGGCCAGCGCGTCGTCGCTGAGCATGCGTTCGACGCTCTGGTAGCTCTGCGGATCGCGGAAGCTGACCTTGTGCGGATTGGCGCGCAGCGCGTCGCGCAGCTGGTACAGCGTCTGGTAGGAATCGCCGAAGCGCGCCTTGCAGGCCGGTTCGGCGGTGCAACGGGCGAACTGCGCCTTGAGCGCGTCCTCCAGGTTGCGCGCGAAGTCCTCGCCGAGCACCAGCGGATTGGGCACCACGCCGTCGAGCAGCAGGCTGCGCACCGCGTCCGGATGGTGCATGGCGTACTGCTGCGCCACGCGGGTGCCGTAGGAGACGCCGACCAGGTCGAACATCGGTGATCCCAGGGCACGGCGTGCGTCCTCCAGATCGGCCACGGCGGCGGTGGTGGTGTAGTAGCGCGGATCGGCCTTGCCCTCGACTTCCTTCAGGCAGGCGGCGACCTGCGCACGCAGGCGCGCGGGATCGAAGCCGGCGGTGTGGTCGGCCGGCGCGTTCTGCTCGGCCGCCTTGCAGTCCAGCGGGTTGGAGCCGCCGGTGCCGCGCTGGTCGATCAGCAGCACGTTGCGATGCGCGAGCAACGGCTCCAGCGCGGGCGCCACCATCGGCCAGGTCTCGGTGGCCGCCTGGCCGGGGCCGCCGGCGAGGAACACCAGCATGTCCCTGGCCGGCACCTGGGCTTCGGAGCGGATCACCGCCAGGCGCAGGGCGATCCGGCGGCCATGCGGGTCGGCGCGGTTTTCCGGCACCTCGAACGGCGTACACCAGGCGGCGGTGGTCAGGCCGCTGTCGGGCCGGCCCAGTTCGCAGGGCTTCAAGGTGAGCGTGCCCAGCCGCCACGTGCGGGGAACCGCGGGTGTCGGTGCTGTCGCCTGCGGGGCATCCGCCGGCGCCGGGCTTTCCGCCGCGTGCGGGTGGAACCGTTGCCACGCGAGCAGGCCCAGGCCTACGACCGCGACGGCGATGCGCAACGAGGTGCGCGCGTTCAAAGCCATGTCTCCACTCCCCTTCCGTTTGCCTGTCCGAGCCGGCGCCGCACGTCAGCTGCGTGCCGCGCCGTGGTTGCGCCGGCGCAGCCGGCCGTCGTTTCCGTCATCCTTCCCCCGGCCCGCCCGGCTCGGGCTGGAAGATCGCCTCGATCGGCCGGCCGAACAGCCGGGCGATCCTGAAGGCCAGCGGCAGGCTCGGGTCGTACTTGCCCGTCTCGATCGCGTTGACCGTCTGCCGGGACACTTCCAGCCGCTCGGCGAGATCGGCCTGCGACCAGCCGCGCTCGCCACGAAGGTCGCGCACGTGGTTGTTCATCGGCCACGCAGCCCCGGCACGAGTCCCGCGCAGGAGTCGGGCCGCGGGTCGTGGCCGTGGATCGTCCGCATGGCCATGGCCTCAGCGCCCGCTGGCGCGACGGCGCGCCAGCCGCCAGACGATCCACGCGGCCAGCGCGAGCACGCCCGGCGCCATGCCGAACAGCAGGCCGGTCTGGAAATCGTCCAGCCCGCCGCGCCACCACGCGACCCCGACCACCATCAGCATGAGCCCGGCGAGCAGCAGCAGCCGCCAGACCAGGGCGCCATCATCCTCGCAGGCGGCGCTGCCGCCGTAGTGGCGGACCAGCAGCCACCAGCGCGCCGCGCCGTAGGCCAGCATGACGACCGGGAACACCCAGATCAGGATGCTGCCGTCCAGCGGCGCCACACCCGCAGCGGCGAGAAAGCCGCCGATCAGGCTGAGCGCACCCAGCAGCGCGGTGGCCGCCCCCAGTGCAAGCAGGTGCACCCGCTGCTCGAACTCGTCGCTGGCACCGATGCGTCGTGCCATCAGGCCGATCACGTACAGCATGGGAAGCACCGGCACGACCGCCAGTACCACTTTCAGCGGCACGCTCCCCACCGTCCGGCTGAGCGGCCAGACCAGCAGCATGGCGGCCATGTAGGCCACCATCGCCAGGCTGAGTCGGCGGCGGTACTGCCGTTCATCGAAACGCGACATGACGGGCTCCCCTCTTCCCCTGCGGGCCACGCCCTGGTGGCGCAGCTGTCAAGCAAACTTGACACAAGCTTAGGGGCGCGCCACCGGGCATGTCAAGCGTGCTTTACATGTCGCCTCTCGGCCTTGCGTCCGGGACCTTGAGTGCGCAAACTGTGATCGTGATCACAATGTGAAGAAGTGACGCACAAGGGCAGACCGGGACCCGGGCGTACACCGTGCGTCAGCACGGCGCATCCGGCCGGATTTCGGCGCCGCGCCTTGTCCATCAACGCACCGCCCGTTTTGTGATGGATTTGGCACAAAGCTTGCCAATTCGGTCACGGCTCAGCCCGGCAGAGGCTGCCGGTATCGCCGCGAACGAACCGGATTCTGCGGCAAGCCCGGCTTCGTACCGGAACCTTTTCGTCATTGGTCAAACGCACTTTCCAGGGGAAACAGCATGTCCAAGCGCCTTCTTTCCGCCGCCCTGATCGCCGGCCTCGCCACTGCGTCCGTGTCGGGCAGCGCTCTGGCCGCCACGGCCAACGCGGTGTCCAACTCCTCGCCGGACGGCACCATCACCATCACCGGCACCATCGTCGGCCAGACCTGCAAGGTCGACGGCAAGAGCTTCGGCACGCCCGACGCGATCACCGTGGCCCTGCCGACCGTGCTGACCTCCAACCTGTCGAGCGCCGGCGCCACCGCCGGCCAGAAGCAGTTCTCGATCAACATCACCGGTTGCGATTCCGCGCTGAGCATGGTGCGCACCTACTTCTCCGGCAGCAACATCGACAGCACCACCGGCAACCTGTCCAACACCGGCACGGCCGGCAACGTGCAGGTGCAGCTGCTGAACAGCGACAACACGGCGATCGACCTGAAGGGCGCCGACGCTGCCGCGCAGAAGTCGCAGGTGGCCAACCTCGACAGCAGCGGCAACGCCACCCTGCAGTACAGCGCGCGTTACATCGCCAACGGCGGCGCCGCCAGCGCGGGTAACGTGAACACCAGCGTCCAGTTCACGATGGTCTACAACTGAGGCGTCCGGCGTCGCTCCGGCGGGACGCGCGCAAGGCGCCCCGCCGGATGCCGCCCGCCGCCCCTGCGAGGTCGTATCCGATGAAGATTCCGGTCCGCACGCTAGGCGCGGCGTGGCTGGGCCTGTGCCTGTCCATGGCGGTCGCGCACGCGAGCGTGCTCATCACGGGCACGCGGGTGGTGTTTCCCGCCCAGGACGGCGAAGTGACCGTCCGCCTCACCAACGACGCCGACCGCCCGGCCCTGGTCGAGTCCTGGGTCGATGCCGGCGACGCGCAGTCGACCCCGGACAGGGCGGACACGCCCTTCCTGGTGACGCCGCCGTTGTTCCGCATGGAGGCGCACCGCGACCAGAGCCTGCGCATCCTGTTCACCCCGGGCCACCAGGCGCTGCCCGCCGACCGCGAGTCGCTGTTCTGGCTGAACGTGCTGGAAGTGCCGCCCAAGCCCAGCACCGCGAACGCGGGCGCCAACTACCTGCAGCTGGCGATCCGCTCGCGGCTGAAGCTGTTCTACCGTCCGGCCGGGCTCACCGCCGATCCCCAAAAGGCGCCCGACACGCTGACGTTCGAACTCGCGCGCGACGGCGCCGGCTATGCCGTGACGGTGCATAACCCGTCGCCCTACCACATCACCCTGACCCGGCTGCGGCTGCACGCCGACGGCACGTCCTACGCGGGGCAGTCCGGCATGGTCGCGCCGCTGTCGGACCTGCGCGTGGCGCTGCCGGGGCTGACCATGCCACCCCCGGCAGGAAGCGTCGTCGAGTTCGTCTGCATCAACGACTACGGCGCCGCGGTCACCTTCCAGAAGCCGCTCGCGCCGCGATGAGCACGCGCGTCGCCCCGACACGTCCGTACCGGCCCGTCGCCGGCGGCCGGGCGGTGCTGGTCGTGGCGATCGCCATGGCGCTCGGTGGGACGCTGCCGGCCGCGGCGCGGGCGACCGACGCCACCGCGGATACGGCCGTCGTCCCTACCGGCTACGCGGACTTCGACCCGTCCCTGCTGTCCGGCGCCGGGCAGAACACCACCGATCTCTCGCGCTTCGAGCACGGCAATCCCGTGCTGCCCGGCATCTACAGCGCGGACGTCTACCTCAACGACGCCTGGAAGGGGCGCGCCAACGTGCGTTTCGCCTCGCCCGAGCCCGGCGCCAACGCGCACGCCTGCGTGGACGAGCCACTGCTCGGGCAACTGGGCCTGTCGCCCGCCGATGCCAAACCCGCGCTGCTCGAGCGCCTGCGGAACCCGTCCGCCTGCGTCGCCATCGGCGAGGCCATTTCCGGCGCCAGCGCGAACTTCGACATGGCCGGCCTGCGGCTGGACATCAGCATCCCGCAGGCCTCGCTCGACCTGCTGCCGCGCGGCTACGTCAACCCGCGCTACTGGGACGAAGGCATCCCGGCGGCGCTGCTGAACTACAACCTCAACAGCTACCGCACCCGCAGCCAGGGCCAGGCGCAGACCAGCACCTACCTGGGCCTGAACGCCGGCCTCAACCTGGGCGGCTGGCATTTCCGGCAGGACTCGACCGCGACCTGGCAGTCGGCCAGCGGCGGCACGCCGGCGCGGCACCGCTGGCAGACCATCGACGCCTACGTCGAGCGCGACCTGCCCGCGCTGGGTGCCCGTGTCACCGTGGGCGACAGCTACACCGACGGCACGGTGTTCGACAGCATCGGCCTGCGCGGCGTGCAGTTGCGTACCGACGACCGCATGCTGCCGCAATCGATGCGCGGCTACGCGCCGGTGGTCCGCGGCGTCGCGCAGACCAACGCCAAGGTCACCGTCAGCCAGAACGGCGTGCAGATCTACCAGACGACCGTGGCCCCGGGGCCGTTCACCATCAAGGACCTGTACCCGACCGGCTACGGCGGCGATCTGCTGGTGGCGATCACCGAGGCGGACGGACGGGTACGCACCTTCGCGGTGCCCTATGCCTCGGTCTCGCAGCTGCTGCGCCCGGGCATCACGCGCTTCGACCTGGCGGCCGGGCGGCTGCGCGGCCTCGCGCTGGACGATGCGCCCGATCTCGTGCAGGGCACCGTGCAGCGCGGCTTCAGCAACCTGTTCACCGGCTACGCCGGCGTCGACGGGTTCGACGGCTATGCGGCGCTGCTCGTCGGTGGCGCGATCAACACCCGGCTCGGCGCCTTCGCCCTGGATGTCAGCGGTGCGCGCACGCGCCTGCCGGATGCCGACACGCAGACCGGCACCAGCGTGCGGTTGAGCTACAGCAAGCTGGTGCCCGAGACGCAGACGGTCCTGTCGGTGGCCGCATACCGTTACTCCACCAGCGGCTTCCTCGGCCTGGCCGACGCCGCGCTGGCGCGGGACCTCGCGCGGCGCGGCCTCGACCCGTTCCGGTCCGCGCTGCGCCGGCAGTCGCCGGTCGAGGGCGTGCCGCAGCAGAGCCTGCTCACGCCCGCCCAGCAGGCGACGCTGGCCGGCGACGCTTTCGATCCCGCGCAGCCGGCCACGGTCGGCCTGGCGCGCCAGCGCAGCAGCTTCACGCTGACGCTGACCCAGCGCCTGGGCGACGCCGGCTCGCTCTACGCCACCGGCTCGATCCGCGACTACTGGAACCAGCCGGGCACCGACACGCAGTTCCAGTTCGGCTACAACAACCGCTACGGCCGCCTCAGCTACAGCCTCTCGGCCACGCGGGTACGCAGCGCCGGTTTCCGCGACGACACCGAGTTCATGCTCAGCCTCAGCCTGCCGCTCGGCGAGGACGCCCGGGTTCCCACGCTGACGCTGAACGCCGCGCACAGCCGCGACCTGGGCGATCGCGGCCAGGCCATGCTCAACGGCAGCCTCGGCGATGCGGGGCAGTTCACCTACGGCGGGTCGGTCGCCGGCGGCGGCGGCGACACCGCCGGCACGGTCAACGCGGGTTACCGCGGTTCGTACGGCAGCGTCGACGCCAGCTACGGGCAGGGCAGCGGCTACTCGCAGGCCTCGCTGAGCGCGGGCGGCGCCGTGGTGATCCATGCCGGCGGCGTGACCTTCGGGCAACTGATGGGCGACACCGTGGGGCTGGTCCACGCGCCCGGCGCCGCCGGCGCCAGCGTGTCCAGCGCCAGCGGCGTGCACGTCGACCGGCACGGCTACGCGCTGCTGCCCTACCTGATGCCCTACACCCTCAACACCGTCCGGCTGGACCCCAAGGGCCTGCCGCTGGACGTGCAGCTGAAGGCGACCAGCGCCCAGGTGGCGCCACACGCCGGGGCGGTCGCGCTGGTGACCTTCCAGACCGACCGGGGCCGCACCGTGATCCTGCAGGCACGCCGGCCGGACGGTCGCGCCCTGCCCTTCGGCGCCGAGGTGTTCAATGCGCAGGGCGTCGTGCTGGGCGTGGTCGGCCAGGGCGGCAAGATCCTGGCGCGCGGAGTGGACGCCCGCGGCGAGCTGACCGCGCGCTGGCAGGACGAAGCCGGCAACGCGCAGGCGTGCAGCCTGCGCTACGCGCTGCCTTCGGACGGGCCGACGGCCACCCGCCGCGTGGTCCAGACCACCTGCCTCCCATCGACGCCGCGCAACGGATGACCATGTACGCAAGCCTGCGCCATCGGGCCACGCGCCTTTCGCCCTCCGGTTCCCGCCGCAGCCGCGGCGCCGCCCTGCGCCTGGCGGCCGTGCTGGCGCTGCTCGCGGCGCCGCTGCTGGCCCACGCCGACTGCCGGTTCGACAAGATCAACGGCAACAACAGCGGCAACGGCAACCGCTACACCTCCTCGCCGGTGAACTTCGCCGTCGCCGGCACCATCACGGTGCCGTTCGACTACGCCTACGGCACGGTGCTGGGCAGCCCGGTGAGCGCACAGCCGACCAACCCGCCGGACGCGACCTGCGACCCCGGAACGCAGTACGGCGTGGAGAACCTGTTCGCCGGTACCGCCACCGGCTCGCCCTCGTACATCTATCCGACCAACGTCCCCGGCGTGGGCTATCAGCTGATCCACAACGACGCGCCGAACGCGTACATGAGCCCCTATCCGCAGAACACCACGAGCGGCGGGAGCTCGACGTACAACGTGGGCTCCACGCTGCAGTTCGTGCAGACCGGACCGATCGCCAACGGCGCCACGATTCCCGCGGGCACGATCGCCAACTGGCGCTGGGGCAGCATCGTGCCCGAGTATTTCGTGCTGACCAACAGCGTGACCTTCCTCGCGCCCGCCTGCAAGGTGACCACCCAGGCGATCGCGGTCACCCTGCCCACGGTCACGACCGGAAGTTTCGCCGGCAAGGACAGCACCACGGGAGCCACGCCGTTCAGCATCCAGCTGACCTGCCCCAGCGGCAGCAGCGCCACCCTCAAGATCCAGCTCGACGCCCAGGCGGGCACCGCCCCGGGCTACACCACGGTGCTGGTGAACCAGGGGACGGCCGGGGGCATCGGTGTCGAGCTGAAGGACCGCAACGGCATCCCGGTGACCTACGGTCAGGCCGCCACGGTAGGCACCACGGTGGCCGGCAGCATGACCCTGCCGTACACGGCGCAGTATCACGCCACCGCCAGCATGGTCACCGGCGGCACGGTGAAAGCCACCGCCACCTTCACGCTGTCCTACCAGTAGGCGGTCAGTCGTAGGTCTGGGTCACCAGCAGCGGCCGCTCGGCCCCCGGTTCGCCGGCGGCGACGTAGTCGCTGAAGTACCTGAGCACGGGAATGCGTTCGCTTGCGGAAAGGCGGGCGACCGTCTGCGTGAAGACCTGGCCGGTCGGTGCGGACCGGCCATCGGCGCCGCAGCCGAGCTGCCGTGCCGGCGCCTGGCCCGGCGCCGCGGGAACGGGCACACCGGCGGCGGCGGGCAGTCCGCAGGTCGGCTCCACTACGGCGCCGGAGAACACGATCCTGCCGTCCGCGGCGTGCAGCGGCGACGCGGCGAGCGCCAGAAGCCCCGCCAAACCCACCAGTGCCTGGATCCTGCGCCTCATAGCCGATACCTCGCCACCCGCTGATCGCGCGTGCCTGAGGGACGTGTCGGCAACCGCCCGGCGGCCTTGATAGGCTCGCGCCGGCGTCCTCTTCAAAGTGAGAACGCCGTCACAGGTCGGGGTGCCCCGAGGCACGGGGCCGGTCTAGCAGGGCAGCGGTCGGTGGCGCGTGGCGCCGTCGCGAAGTCCTTATCGACGAGGCCGCCGCCGACTTGAGGCGACCGGCGCCGCGCGGTCAGCGCGAGGAGACGTATTTCTCGCGGCGAATCTGCGCCACCGGCAGGCCGTACTCCTTCAGCGCGCCGAAGGCGGCATCGACCATGTTCGGGTTGCCGCAGAGGTAGGCGATGTCGCGGTCCGCGCGCGGCTGCAGCTCGGCGAGCACGCCCTGCACGTGACCGCTGCGGTCGTGCGGGCGCGGCACGGCCCGCGCCTGGCGGCTCAGGCAGCCGTGGAAGGTGAACCCCGGATTGTCCCTGGCGAACGCCTCGAACTCCTCGCCGTACAGCAGCTCCGCCTCGTTGCGCGCGCCATACAGCAGCACCACCTCGCGATCGCCCTTGGCGAGCAGCTCGCGGATCTGCGGCAGCATCGCGCGGTACGGCGTGACGCCGGTGCCGGTGGCGAGCAGCAGGTAGCGCGGGTGGGTGTCGCCCGGCTGCAGGCAGAAGCGGCCGTACGGACCGCTGGCCTCGACCGTCTGTCCCGGCTGCAGGTTGCCCAGCAGCCGGGTGGCCGCGCCACCCTCCACGTAGCTCACCGCGATCTCGATCCGCGTCACCGGCGAGCGCCCGTCGCCGACGGTGGCCACCGAGTAGCTGCGCTTGGTCGGCGTGCCGTCCTCGTAGTGGAAGTGGATCTGCAGGAACTGGCCGGGCTGGAATGCCAGCGGCTGGCCGTCGACGCGCTCGAACACCAGGTGACGCACGGTAGGGGCCAGCATGAAGCTGTCGACGAGGCGGAGCGTGAAGTGGTCGGCCATGGGATTCCGGAGCGGGAGGCACGTCCGGCTTGACGCGGACGGCGGTAAACGGGCCCGTATAATAAAGGGCTCGCCCCCATGGTGCAGCCCATGTCATCCGTTCCCGCACTCGTCGTCGACAACCTGCGCAAGACCTACGGCAACGGCGTGGAGGCGCTCAAGGGCGTCTCGCTGACCGTGCAGCAGGGCGACTTCTTCGCGCTGCTCGGGCCCAACGGCGCCGGCAAGTCGACCTTGATCGGCATCCTCTCCTCGCTGGTCAACTCCACCGGCGGCGATGCGCGCATCTTCGGCGTGTCGGTGAACCACCAGCGCAACGAAGCCATGAAGCTGATCGGGCTGGTACCGCAGGAAATCAACTTCAACCAGTTCGAGAAGCCCTTCGACATCTGCGTGAACGAGGCGGGCTTCTACGGCATCCCGCGCCGCATCGCCGTGCAGCGGGCGGAGAAGTACCTGAAGGAACTGCGCCTGTGGGACAAGGCGCAGCACCAGGCGCGCATGCTCTCCGGCGGCATGAAGCGGCGCCTGATGATCGCGCGCGCGATGATGAACGAACCACGGCTGCTGATCCTGGACGAGCCCACCGCCGGCGTGGACATCGAGATCCGCCGCTCGATGTGGCAGTTCGTGAGCGGCATCAATGCGGCCGGCACCACGGTCATCCTCACCACGCACTACCTGGAGGAAGCCGAGCAGCTGTGCCGGAACATCGCCATCATCGACCACGGCACCATCATCGAGAACACCACGATGAAGCGGTTGCTGGCGTCGCTGGACTCGGAAACCTTCGTGTTCGACGTCACCGGCGTGCCCGGCGCGCTGCCGTCGATGCCGGGCGTGGCCCTGCGCCGCGTGGACGAGCACACGCTGGAGGCCGAGATGTCGCGCGCACACGACCTCAATTCGCTGTTCGCGGCACTGTCCTCGCACGGCATCACGGTGACCTCCATGCGCAACAAGACCAACCGCCTGGAGGAGCTGTTCGTGCGGCTGGTGGAAAACGGCCGGGACAAGGCCGCCGCCTGATCCCACGACGCCCCCCGGCGCGGCCGGGCGAAGGCATGAGACCCACCCATCGACCCTCTCGGCCGCGCCGGGAGGGTGCGCCAGAAGTGAGAACCACGCATGAGCAACGCCGCCGCCAACCTGGTCGCCCTCAACACCATCGTGCGCCGCGAGATCGTCCGCATCATGCGCATCTGGACGCAGACGCTGATCCCGCCGGCGATCACGATGACACTGTACTTCGTGATCTTCGGCAAGCTGATCGGCAGCCGCATCGGCACCATCGAGGGCGGCTACACCTACATGCAGTACATCGTGCCGGGCCTGGTGATGATGAGCATCATCACCAACAGCTACGGCAACATTTCCAGCTCGTTCTTCGGCGCCAAGTTCAGCCGCGCCGTGGAGGAAATGCTGGTCTCGCCGATGCCGAACTGGGTGATCCTGCTCGGCTACGTTGCCGGCGCGGTGGCGCGCGGCCTGGTGGTCGGCCTGCTGGTGCTGCTGATCGCGCTGTTCTTCACCTCGCTGCACGTGGCGCATCCGCTGGTCACCTTCGCCTCGGTGCTGCTCGGCTCGACGATCTTTTCGCTGGCCGGCTTCGTCAACGCGGTGTACGCCAAGAAGTTCGACGACATCGCGCTGGTCCCGACCTTCGTGCTCACCCCGCTCACCTACCTGGGCGGCGTGTTCTACTCGGTCAACATGCTGGCCGAGCCGTGGCAGGCGATCTCGCGGATCAACCCGATCCTGTACATGGTCAACGCATTCCGCTTCGGCGTGCTCGGCATCAGCGACGTGCGCATCGGCGTGGCCTTCGCGGTGATGCTGGCCTTCGTGGTCGCCCTCTCGATCGTGGCGCTGCAGCTGCTCCGGCGCGGCGTGGGCCTGCGTTCCTGAGAAGCGGGGGGCGGGTGGCACCGCACGGCGCGGCCTGCACCGCGGGACTGGCGTCACCTTGACCTGCAATGGCGTAGAGTGACCGCATCGAGGTTCCGGCGGAGGTCGGGCCATGGTGCGCTGGCGGCGATGGGCTGCGTGGGTCTGCCTGGCGGCGGCATGGCCGGCGCATGTCCTCGGCACGGCTCCGTCCGCGTCGGCACCGACATCGCGCTTTGCCGCACAAGTCACACTGGAGGGCCCGATCGGCCCCGCCGCGGCCGAGTACTTCGACGATGCCGCCATGCGGGCCACCCGCGATGGCGCGGTGGTGATCGTGCTGCGCATGGACACGCCCGGCGGCCTGGCCGAGTCGATGCGGCAGATCGTCGCCGGCATGCTCGCGTCCAGGATCCCGGTGCTGGTGCTCGTGGCGCCGTCCGGCGCGCGGGCCGCTTCGGCCGGGACCTACATCCTGTACGCCGGGCACATCGCCGCGATGGCGCCGGCCACGCACGTCGGTGCCGCCACGCCGGTGCCGGTCGGCGGCCGCACGCCGCTCCGGCCGGCCGCCCCGGGCGACGCGCCGGGCACAGCGGGCTCCGCCCCGAAACCGCGTGCCGAGGAGGACGCGGAGTCCGCGAAGATCCTGAACGATGCCGTCGCCTATCTCCGCTCCCTCGCGCAGCTGCGCGGACGCAACGCCGCGTGGGCCGAGCAGGCGGTGCGCGGTGCGGCCACGCTCACCGCGACCGAGGCCGCCCGGCAGGGGGTGATCGATTTCGTCGCGGACGACGTCCCCGATCTGTTGGCGAAGGCCGACGGGCGCGAGGTGCGGCTCGGCGACCGGCGCCTCACGCTGCACCTGCGGGGCATTGCGGTGCGCGACTATCCGCCGGATGCGCGCACGCGCTTCCTCGGCATCATCACCAACCCCACCGTGGCCTATCTGCTGCTGCTCGCCGGCCTCTACGGGCTGGTACTCGAGGCGTTGCACCCGGGCGCGCTCCTGCCCGGCATCGGCGGCGGCATCTGCCTGCTGGTCGGCATGTACGCGCTGCAGCTGCTGCCGGTGAACTACGCCGGACTGGCGCTGATGGGGCTCGGCCTCGGCCTGCTCGCCGCCGAGGCGATCAACCCCACGGTCGGCGCGCTCGGCGTCGGCGGCCTGGTCGCCTTCGCCGTGGGCTCGGTGATGCTGATGGACAGCGCGGTGCCCGGATACCGTGTCAACCTCGGCGTGATCGCGGGCATCGCGGTCGCCGCGGCGGCGTCGCTGGCGTGGATCGTCTGGATGGTGTTGCGCACGCGGCGCACGCGCCAGGGCGTCGCCGATCCGGCGATGGCGGCGGACCTCGGCGTACTGCTCGAGCCGGTCGGCGCCACCGGCGACGCATGGGCGATGGTGCGCGGCGAACGCTGGCAGGTGCGCTGCGCCACCGCCCTGCCCGCCGGGGCATCGGTGCGCGTAGTGCGACGGGAGGGCCTGCTGCTCTGGGTCGAACCGGCCTGAACCGGCCTGCGCGCCGGAGGCCTCAACGGAGAACGCTCATGATGGGATTCGTCGGTGTGTTGGTGGTGGCCGTGGCGCTGCTGCTGTTCGCCTCGGTCAAGGTGTTGCCGGAGTACCAGCGTGGCGTGGTGCTCACGCTGGGGCGCTACTCCGGCACCAAGGGTCCGGGCCTGGTACTGCTCGTGCCGGCGGTGCAGCGGATGTTCCGCGTGGACCTGCGCACCACCGTGCTGGATGTGCCGCCGCAGGACGTGATCTCGCGCGACAACGTGTCGGTCCGGGTCAACGCGGTGGTGTATTTCCGCGTGGTTGAACCGGACAAGTCGGTGCTGCACGTGGAAAACTTCCTGCAGGCCACCAGCCAGCTGGCGCAGACGCGGTTGCGCTCGGTGCTGGGCCAGCACGAGCTGGACGAGATCCTGTCCCAGCGCGACTCGATCAACCAGACCCTGCAGGTGATTCTCGATCAGGCGACCGATCCCTGGGGCATCAAGGTGGCCACGGTCGAGATCAAGGACGTGGACCTCAACGAGACCATGGTGCGCGCGATCGCCCGCCAGGCCGAAGCCGAGCGGGAACGACGCGCCAAGGTGATCCACGCCGAAGGCGAACTGCAGGCGGCCGAGAAGCTGCGCGACGCGGCCGCCACGCTGGCGCAGCAGCCGCAGGCGCTGCAGCTGCGCTACCTGCAGACCGCGGCGGACATGGCCAACGGCGCCAAGGCTTCCACCGTGGTGTTCCCCTTGCCGCTGGACCTGATCCGGCCCTTGCTGGACTTGCTGCCGCCCAAACCCGGCAGCTGAGGCACCGGCCGTCGCGCCGAGGCCGGCGTGGCGGCTTAGACGCGGCCGCTAGAACCGATACGACACGCCCAGCGACCACAGCCGCCGCGGCTCCAGCTGCAGCCCGTTGACCCGCTGCCACACCGGCAGCTGGACGAAGGCGTAGGCGTCCAGCCGGCGGCCGAGCTTCACGCCGAGGCCGGGACTGAGGTAGGCATACGTGGCGCCGCTGTTGGGCCGATCGGACTGGCTGCCGCTCTCGCGGCGCTCGCTGTGCAGGTTGATCTGCAGCTGCGGCGTGAACCGCCCGGCGTCCAGGTAACGCAGCCCGAAGTTGACGTTCACCGAGTTGCCCGGGCGAAAGCCGTCGCGCGCGTTCAGCGCCACCTCCGCCATCCCCTGCGCGAAGTAACCCACCGACTGGCCGAGGTAGCCGAACTTGTACACGCCCAGCAGCGCATCGGTGGTGCCGGTGCCCAGCTGCAGGCCCCGGTCGAGCCGTTCGCCGGCCTGCGGCCCGGCGGCGAAGGTCTGCTTGAAGCGGCCGGTCGCGAGTTTCAGGCCGAACTGCAGGCCCAGGCCGGCGTCCGGGCTGAGCCCCTGGTAGCGCATCACCACACGCAGGTCCCCGATGCCGCGGGCGTCGGAGGTCGACACTGCGGTGTCGCCCTCGGCGATCGTCTGGTGGTAGCGGTCCTCGTACGGCAGCTGGAACGACACGCCCCAGTAGCGGGAGATGTTGTAGTCGGCGTTCAGCAGGGTGTTGCGGTTGATCGTCTTGACCTGCACTTCCTCGTCGGCCGGCAAGGCGAACGAGGAACGGCTGATGCGATCGGTGCCGCTATAGAGCTGCGACTGGTCGAAGTAGTCCTGCCGCAGGCCCAGGTGCCAGCCGCGGCTGGTGGCGTAGCCCTGGCTGGACCAGTCCGAATTGAGCGAGCAGCCACAGGTGGAACAGGCGTCGGCGAAGGCGGGCAGCAGGCCGAGCGCGGCGATCGCGAACAACAGCGGCCGGCGGTTGCGTCGGGAGGCAAGCGGAGCGGAATGGGTGTCGGAGTGCATGGGTCCATCCTGGCGTCGGGCGGCCGCGATCGACGCGTCCGCCGGAACAAGGGAACGGCAACGGATGCGACCGGCCGGCAGGCATCGCCCGCCTGGTCGTCAGCCTTGCCAGGGAGGCGCGCACCGATGCAGCGGCGCGCGACGGATCAGGCCTGCAGCGGCGCGGGGGGGCCGCGCGGTGCGGCAGCCAGCACCTCCCGGACCGCCCGGCGCGGCGCGGGCATCACGACGGCCGCGCCGGCGGGCGGCAGCGGCAGCAACACCGGCGGGCTGCCGACGGCGAGCAACACCGGGCTGTGCCCGAGCAGGTCGCAGTAACCGCACTTCAGCGCGATCGGCGCGCCCGGCGCGGCGGGCGCTTCGCGGTGGCCGTCGTGCCTGTCGCACGCTTCCATCCCGGGGGCGCCGCGCATGGGCAACACCCGGGAGATCACCGGCACGGCGACGGTCAGGGCGATGGCAACCATGCCCAGCCAGCCGATCCATCGATGCGTGCGCGAGCGTCTCATCCTTTGCCGATCAAAGCCGGGTTGTCCCATGCGGCGTGCGGCATCTTCCCATGCGTGGTTCGGGCCGATCCTGCGGCACGGTGCCGCGCGCGGGCCCGGCTCAATCGTCCTGCGGCTTCTTCGCCAGCGGTGCGCCGACCCGGAAACGGCACACGTGGCCACCCCTGACGATGCATTCCATGTGGTGAATGCGCCGTCCACTCGCCGCCTCCATGTAGGCCAGGTCGAACCGGCACACCTGCGGCGCACTGCGCGCCAGCGCGTGGAACACGCAGTTGAAGGCCTCGACGTGCTGCTCCTGGCCGTGCCGGGCGCTGACCGCTTCATAGCCCAGCTGGTCCAGCCGCGTGGCCAGCCACTGCGCCACCTCGTCCGACGACGCCTGTGGCGATGGCGCGACCTCGTGGCTGCCCAGCGCGTGGCCGAGCTGGCGCAGCAGGTCTTCCAGCTCGGCGGCACCGTAGCGTTCGCGCAGCGCGGACAACAGCGCACTGCCGAGCAAGCCGTAGTTGCGCGGGAACAGGGCGCGCCCGCCCTCGGTGAGACGGAAACGCGCCTGCGGCCGGCCGCCGGTGGGCCGCGCCTGCCCGCGCTCGACGAAGTCGCGCGCGAGCAGGCTGCTCAGGTGCTGGCGCACCGCGTTGTGGCTGATGCGCAGGCGCTCGCACAGCTCCTCGACCGAACAGCCCTCCGGCGCCATCAGCAACTGGCGCAGCAGGCGCTGCTGGGTCGCTCCGAGCCGGGCCAGCGCGCTCATGCTCAGCCGGCCTTGGCGGGGAACTGCTTGGCGATGGCGGAGGCCAGTGCGTCGGCGACCGTGTCCATGTGTGCCTGCATCGCCTGCCAGGTGGACTGCTCGCCCTTGCTGTCGCCGCTCATGATCTGCTGGATCTGCGTGGCGTGGTGCGCGACGTGCGCCGCCAGCAGGCCCTGCACGGCGTTCTCCGGCAGGTTGGGATTGGCCCCGGCGAGGAACGCCGCGATCGCGTGGGCGTTGCTGTCGAGCGTCGCCATGGCCTTCTGCTGTGCCGCCTGGTCGCCGGCGGCGCGCGCGTCGGTGAGCGCCTTGACCCCACCCCAGTGCCCGGCGAGCAAGGTCAGCATCTGCTCGCCGGCCGGCTTGCCGTAGAAGCCGCCGACCGCGTCGGCGATCTGCTTGGCGTTGGCCACCACGGCATCGGCGGCGGCCTTGGCCCTGGCGGTGTCATGGGCATGCACGGCCAGCGCGTAATCGCGCGTGTGCACAATGTGGCCGTGCCACAGCGCGCGCATGGCGGCATCCAGCTTGGGCGCGGCCGGCACCGCCGCCGCCGGCGTGCTGGATGGCATCGTCATCGCCGGGGCCGCGGCGGCGAAGCCGGCGGCGAGAACCAGGGCGAACAGGCAGGTGGAAGTCTTCATGGTCATTTCTCCAGAGGGGTGTCGCGGTTGCGACGCCGGCAGTCTGGCCACGCCCGGTTTACGCGCAATGGACCCATGTGTAAAGCCTGGTACGTAGTACTTTCACGTCCCCCGTTCGGCGCCCGTCGGCCGGGGCCCGGCGCCTCGCCGGTGCCGCGCCACGGCGAGACGCTAAGGTAGGCTTTTGCGCAACTGGAGCACGCCCATGCCTCTCCCCCGGTCCCTTCTCGTCCTCGGCCTGCTCGTTTCCGCGGGCACCGTCCGTGCCGCCGACCCGCCGGCCCAGCCGGTCGAGCAGCCCGCACTGCACGCCCTGGCCGATGCACCGAGCCAGGCGCAGTTGCGCGCCACGATCGCCGCACTGGTGGGCTTCGGCACCCGCCACACGCTGTCCGACACCCGCTCGGCGCAGCGCGGCATCGGTGCCGCGCGGCGTTGGGTGCGGGCGCGGTTCGAGCAGATCGGCCGCGAGTGCGGCGGCTGCCTCACGGTGGTCACCCCGTCGCAGGTGTTCACCGGCAAACGCATGACCAAGCCGGCCGAGGTCACGGACGTGGTGGCGATCAAGCGTGGCAGCAGCGATCCCGACCGCGTGGTCGTCATCACCGGCCACCTGGACTCGCGCGCCAGCGACGTGATGGATGCCAGCCATGACGCCCCCGGCGCCAACGACGACGCCTCGGGCGTGGCGGCGCTGATCGAGGCCGCGCGCCTGCTGTCCAGGCAGGACAACCGCGCCACGCTGGTGTTCGCCGCGCTGTCCGGCGAGGAGCAGGGCCTGTACGGCGGCAAGGTGCTGGCCGACTACGCGGCGGCGCACGGCTGGCGCGTGGAGGCCGACCTCAACAACGACATCGTCGGCAACAGCCAAGGCCAGAACGGC
Organism: Fulvimonas yonginensis; assembly: GCF_037137055.1. Taxonomy (NCBI): domain Bacteria; kingdom Pseudomonadati; phylum Pseudomonadota; class Gammaproteobacteria; order Lysobacterales; family Rhodanobacteraceae; genus Fulvimonas; species Fulvimonas yonginensis. Next base: position 369,265 of record NZ_JBBBNY010000001.1, on the reverse strand, counting down.
GTTCGCGACAACACGGTGGTGCGGGTGTTCTCCGAGGGCACCCGGAGCAACGAGACCCTGGAGCAGGCCGCCTACCGGCGTTACCACGGAGGCGAGGTGGACTCGCCCTCGCGCAACCTGGCCCGGTACATGGATCGCCTGGCCGAGGCTTACCTGCCCGACTTCCGCGTGCGCATGGTCTACCGCACCGACCGCTACGGCCGCGGCGGCGACCAGGTGCCGTTCCTGCAGGCCGGCTTTCCCGCGCTGCGGGTCACCGAGGGACACGAGGACTACACCCGCCAGCACCAGGACCTGCGCACCGAGGGCGGGATCCGCTACGGCGACACGATCGACGGCATCGACTTCCGCTACCTGGCCCGCGTCACCGCCCTCGACGTCATCACCATGGCCGCGCTGAGCCGCGCCCCCGCGCCGCCGGCTGGCGTTGCGATCGAGGGGGCGCTGGCGACCGACACCACGGTGCGCTGGCGCAAGGTGTCCGGCGCGGCCGGCTACCGCGTGCACTGGCGCGATACGACGGCGCCGCAATGGCAGCACGCGCGGGCGGTCGGCGACGCCGATCACGCCGTGCTGGAGGACGTGGTGATCGACGACTGGTTCTTCGGCGTCTCCGCGGTCTCCGCCGATGGTTACGAAAGCCCGGTGGTGTTCCCGGGCGAGGCCGGCAGCTTCGAGCGCTCGCCACCCGCCCCACCGTCCCCCTGACCCGTCCGCAGGAGCGAGCTTGCTGGCGATGCTCCTGCTCCATGGCCGCCCGGCCGGAAGGGCAACGCCAGCGAGCTCGCTCCAGCCAGCGATCCACGGTGCGCCCGGCTACGCCCGCCACGGCACTCGGGCCCGGCCCGTCGCGCAACCCGCGCGAGGCCCCGCCCGTAGGAGCGGGCTTGCCCGCGATGCTCCTGCTCCAATCGCCGCCGGGCCGGAAACGCATCGCGAGCAAGCTCGCTCCTACCCCTCCTGGCCGGCTACGACTGCGGGGCTCAGTCGGCGACGTCGGCGACCAGCCGGTCCAGCTCGGCCTTGAGCGTGGCGCCGTTGACGCGCAGCCAGTCGCGCTGCTCGCGCCAGTTCGGGAACAGCGTGGCCACCAGCGCCCAGAAGCGCGGTGCGTGGCTGCGCACCTTGAGGTGGCACAGCTCGTGCGCGAGCACGTAGCGCAGCGCGGCGGGCGGCGCCAGCGCCAGCGCGAGGTCGAGGTTGATGCGGTCGCGGGTGTCCAGGCTGCCCCACAGGCTCTTCATCGGGCGGATGCGCAGCGAGGTCGGCGCCAGGCCCAGCTGCGGCACGTAGCTGGCCATCCAGCGCGACACGTCGCGGCGCATCTGCGCCTCGAAGTGCGAGGCAAGCAGGCCGCGCGCCACCGGCAGGGCACGGGTATGCGGGCGGGGGATCACCAGGGTCAGGCCACCGTCGGAGGATTCCACCCGCGGATAGGGGCCCTCCGCCCAGTCCAGCCGTACCGTCTCCCCCCGCAACGGGAACTCGGTGGAGTGGCCCACGCGCAGCGGCGGCAGCGGCTTGACGATCAGGTTGAGCTCGTCGAGCTTGCGTTCCAGCCAGTCGGCGTGGCTGCGCAGGAAGGCGCTGACCTGGGAGGGATGGGTACCGTTCGGATAGGACACCCGCGCGCCCTTGGGCGTGACGGTCAGCCGCAATCGCCGTGCGCGTGGATGGGCGGCCTTGAGCACCCGGATGGTGCTTCCGCTCGCCGTCGCCAGTTCCAGCCAATCGCCTTGAAGTTCTGCTGCCATGGTCCCAAGCCCGTGGGTAGAGCATAACCTTGCAACGGGGGGTGTGAGGAAAGGGTCGGAGGGCGTCCCGCGGCGCTTCCGGGCGGACGTTCACGTGGCGTTGATGCTTCGGGCTCCGCTCCCTCTCCCCGGTGTGGAGGGGAGGGACCCGGGCGGCGGATGACGGGCCGGGTTCGCGCACAAGCGTGCGAGGCCGGATGTGGCCGGCCCGCCGGAACGCCCCGCACACGGCCCGCTCCCCGGCGGGGAGCGGGCGTCACTCAGGCATCCTTGGGACGCGGCAGCCCGAACCACTCCTCCAGCTTGCCCAGCAGGCGCTCCAGCTCCAGCGTGAACAGCGCGAAGCGGGCGTCCAGCTCGGCGGCGGCGTCCGGGGCGCTGTCGGCCAGCTCGTCCAGCACCACGTCCAGCAGCTTGAGCTTGCGCAGCACCAGGTCCTCGCCGAGCACGAAGCTCAGGCGATCGTCGAACACCAGGCCGAGCTGGAACACCTGCTTGCCGTTGCGCAGGTGCTCCTTGATCTCCTCGCTCTCCAGGTCCTGCCGGCGGCAGCGGGCGATCGCGCCGGTGTTGCTGCCCGGATCGCGCAGTTCCACCTCGTCGCCCAGCGTGAGCCCGGCCGGCAGCGTGCCGTTGGCGAGCCAGTCGGTCATCAGCACGCGCGGCCCCTCTTCCGGCGCCAGCGGCACGGCGGGGAAGCTGCCCAGCGCCTCGCGGATCTGCGTCAGCGCGTTCTCGGCCGACTTGCGGCTGGCCGTGTCCAGCACCAGCCAGCCGTGCTGGCGGTCGACGTAGGCGGACATGCGCGAGCTGCGCACGAAGGCGCGCGGCAGCAGCTCGTTGAGCAGGTCCTCCTTCATGCGCTTGCGCTCGCGACCGCCGACCTTGCGGCCTTCCTCCTCGGCGATCTTCTGCACGCGCCGGTGCAGCTCGTCGTTGACCACGGCGGCCGGCAGCAGCTTGTCCTCGCCGCCGACGCTGATCCAGGTGCAGTGCTTCACCGCGTGGGTGAGCGCAGCCTCCTCGCCGCGGCCGATCGGCGGCACGAAGCCCTTGGTGAACATCTCCAACGGGCCGCAGGGGCGCAGGCGGTGCCCGCCCAGGGCTTCCTCCAGGCGTTCGAGGTCGGCGGCGACGGCGGGAGAAAAACGGAACAGCGTGAGGTTGCGGAAGAACATGCGGGATCCGGTGGCATCGGTAAGCCGTCCGCCCCGGGCGCAGGACGCAGTCGAGAAGGTGCTTCGACTTCGTCGCTGGCTCTGCGCCCGGAACGAACGGCGGGGTTGTGTCGGTGGAAGATCAGCGGCTCACCGCGGCCACGGCCGCGGCCACCGTCTCGAGGTTGCCGCGGTTGAGCGCGGCCACGCAGATGCGGCCGGTGGACAGCGCGTAGATGCCGTACTCGTCGCGCAGGCGATCCGCCTGCGCACGCGACAGGCCCGAGTAGGAGAACATGCCGGCCTGCTGCTGGATGAAGCCGAACTGCGGCGCGCCGTGCGCGGCGAGCTTCTCGACCAGGCCGGCGCGCATGGCGTGGATGCGCTCGCGCATCTCGGCCAGTTCCGACTCCCACATCGCGCGCAGCTCCGCGCTGCCCAGCACGCCCGCCACCAGCGCGCCGCCGTGCGTGGCGGGGCTGGAGTAGTTGGCGCGGATGGTCTGCTTCATCTTGGCGCGCAGCCGCGCGGCCTCGTCGCGGTCGGCGCCGACCATCGACAGCGCGCCCACGCGTTCGCCGTACAGCGAGAACGACTTCGAATAGGAACTGGCGACCACGAAGGCCGGCAGGCCCGCGGCCGCGAACAGCCGGATCGCGGTGGCGTCGGCGTCGATGCCCTCGTCGAAGCCTTGGTAGGCGATGTCGATGAACGGCAGCAGGTCGCGCGCCTTGACCAGCTCCACCACCTGTTGCCACTGCTGCGCATCCAGGTCGACGCCGGTCGGGTTGTGGCAGCAGGCGTGCAGCAGCACCACGGTGCCGGGCTCCAGCCGGCCGAGGTCCTCCAGCATGCCGGCGAAGTCCAGGCCGTGCGTGGCCGGGTCGTAGTAACGGTAGTCGACCACCTCGAAGCTGGCGTGGCCGAACACCACGCGGTGGTTCTCCCAGCTCGGGCTGCTGATCGCCACGCGCGCCTGCGGCAGCACCTTCTTCAGCAGGTCCGCGCCCACGCGCAGCGCGCCGCTGCCGCCGATGGTCTGCGCGGTGGCCACGCGGCCGGCCGCCAGCAGCGGCGAATCGGCGCCGAACAGCAGCTGCTGGGTCAGCGCGTCGTAGGCCGGCAGGCCGTCGATCGGCAGGTAGCCGCGCGGCTTGCCTTCGGCCGCCAGTGCCTGCTCGACCTGGCGCACCGCCTTGAGCAGCGGGATGCGTCCCTGCTCGTCGACATAGATGCCCACGCCCAGGTTGACCTTGTGCGGGCGCGGATCGGCCAGGTACGCCTCGGTCAGTCCGAGGATCGGATCGCCCGGGGCCATTTCAACGGAAGCGAAGTGGGACACGACAGGACTCGTTATCGGCAAGGTGGAAGAACATGGGCGGCTAGGCGTCGTCGTCGGCGGCCGGCTCGCCGGCCAGCCAGCCGTGCGCATCGGCGCGCGCCGCACCCTCGCGCGCGCCGAGCGCGGCGAAGTCGAACAGGTGGCGATCCATCAGCTGCGACGGCGCGACGTTGCCCAGTGCGCGGAAGATGCTCTCGCAGCGGCCCGGGTGCCTGGCATCCCATTCGGCCAGCATACGGCCGATCGCCTTGCGCTGCAGATTCTCCTGCGAGCCGCACAGGTTGCACGGGATGATCGGGAACGCGCGGTGCTCGGCGTAAGTCGCGATGTCGCTCTCGCGACAGTAGGCCAGCGGGCGGATCACCACGTGGCGGCCGTCGTCCGAGCGCAGCTTCGGCGGCATCGCCTTGAGGCTGCCGCCGTGGAACAGGTTGAGGAAGAACGTCGCCAGGATGTCGTCGCGGTGGTGGCCCAGCGCGATGCGGGTGATGCCGTTCTCCGCCGCCCAGCGGTACAGCGCGCCGCGGCGCAGGCGCGAGCACAGGCTGCACATGGTCTTGCCCTCGGGCACCACGCGCACCACGGTGGAGTAGGTGTCCTGCTCGACGACGTGGAACGGCACACCGCGCGCGGTGAGGTACTCCGGCAGCACGTGCCCGGGAAAGCCCGGCTGCTTCTGGTCCAGGTTCACCGCGATCAGCTCGAAGCGTACCGGCGCCCTGGCCTGCAGCGAGAGCAGGATGTCCAGCAGCGTGTAGGAGTCCTTGCCGCCGGACAGGCACACCATGACCCGGTCGCCGTCCTCGATCATCTGGTAGTCGGCGATCGCCTGGCCGACCTGGTGGCGCAGCCGCTTGGCCAGCCGCGCGGCCTCGTGGGCCCGCTTGCGCTCGGCGCGGGGGTCGGGGAGAACGGGGGTGGACATGCGCGACATTGTACCCTGCCTGCCGGCGCGCCCCCGCGGCGTTACACTGGCGTCCTGTCCGTCGCCGCCGTGCCCGCCATGCAGGTCCAGGATCCCAGCCAGATCGCCCACCGCCTGGCCGAGCTGCGCCAGGAACACCGCGACCTGGACGCGGCCATCGCGCACATGGCCGACCACCCGGCGCGCGACGAACTGCAGCTGACCCGCCTGAAGAAGCGCAAGCTGCTGCTCAAGGACGCCATCGCGCGCCTGGAAAGCAAGCTGATCCCCGACCTGGACGCCTGAGGATGCCCGCACCGACCCTGCTGGAGGACGCCCACGTCGCCCTCGAACCGCTGCGCCCCGAGCACGTGCCCGCGCTGGAGGCCGCCGCGGCCGACGGCGAGCTGTGGCGCCTGTGGTTCACCTCGGTACCCGCGCCGGGGCAGATGCAGGCCTATGTCGCCCGCGCGCTGGAGAGTCAGGCCGAGGGGCGCATGCTGCCCTTTGCGATCCGCGAGAAACGCACCGGCGAGCTGGTCGGCAGCACGCGCTATTACGACATCGTGAGCGATCCGCCGCGGGTGGCGATCGGCTACACCTGGTATGCGCGCCGCTGGCAGAAGAGCCACGTCAACACCGCCTGCAAGCGGCTGCTACTGGCGCATGCGTTCGAGGCGCTCGGCTGCGTCGCGGTGGAATTCCACACCGACGGGCGCAACCTCGACTCGCAGCGCGCCATCGAACGCCTCGGCGCGCAGCGCGAAGGCGTGCTGCGCAACCACAAGCGCCGGCCCGACGGCAGCCTGCGCGACACCGTGTGCTACTCGATCCTCGACCGCGAGTGGCCGGACGTGCACCGCTGGCTGCAATTGCGGCTCGCCCGCCTGGCCGGCTGAGACCTCATGGCCGCCCGACACGGCACCGCCGGCGCGGCGAACGAGCGAGCCGTCGGGCTTCCTGTAGCATGGCGACTTATGAACGAACAGCAGCCCCAGACCACCCACTTCGGTTTCCGCGACGTGCCGGTGGGCGAGAAGCAGAAGCTGGTCGGCCAAGTGTTCACCTCGGTCGCGCGCAGCTACGACCTGATGAACGACCTGATGTCGTTCGGCATCCACCGGCTGTGGAAGCGCCACTTCGTGGCGATCAGCGGCGTGCGCCGGGGCGACCGCGTGCTGGACCTGGCCGGCGGCACCGGCGACATCGCAGCGCTGCTCAGGCCCGTGGTGGGCGACGAGGGCGAGGTGGTGGTCGGCGACATCAACGCCGCCATGCTGGGCGTGGGGCGCGACCGCCTGACCGATCGCGGCCTGGTGGCCGGCCTGCGCTGGGCACAGCTGAACGCCGAGTGCCTGCCCTTCCCCGACAACGCGTTCGATGCCGTGACCATGGCCTTCGGCCTGCGCAACGTCACCGACAAGGACAAGGCGCTGGCCGACATCTACCGCGTGCTGAAACCGGGCGGCCGCGCGCTGGTGCTGGAGTTCTCGCGCGTGCAGAGCGAGCTGTTCGGCAAGCTCTACGACTTCCACTCGTTCAAGGTGCTGCCGCGGCTGGGCCGGCTGTTCGCCGGCGACGCGGCCAGCTACCGGTACCTGGCCGAGTCGATCCGCAAGCACCCCGACCAGGGCACGCTCAAGGGCATGATGGAACGCGCCGGCTTCGACCGGGTGGAAGTGCGCAACCTCACCAACGGCGTCGTGGCGATCCACAAGGGCTACAAGTTCTGATATGGGCAAGCGCGCGGCCACCTCGCAGCTGGAACGGCTGACCTTCTTCTCCGACGCGGTGTTCGCCATCGCCATCACGCTGCTGGTGATCGAGGTGCACGTGCCGCACCTGGACACGCGCGACGACGGTGCCTACCTGCAGGCGCTCGCCGCCCTGACCCCGAGCTTCATGGGCTTCGCGCTCAGCTTCCTCACCATCGGCGCGCTGTGGATGGCGCATCACCGCGTGTTCGGCCTGCTGGACATCCACCACGAGCGCTTGCTCTGGCCCAACATGCTGCTGCTGATGGTGGTCGCGTTCATGCCTTTCGCCACCGCGCTGATGAGCGCCAACCCGCTGGCGCGCGTGCCGGAGCTGTTCTACGCGGGCACGCTGCTGGTCGCCGGCCTGCTGCAGCACTGGCTGTTCCGGCGCGCGCTGGCGCCGGGCCTGGTCCGCCCCGGGGTGCCGCCGGAAGACATCGCCGCATTGCGCTGGCGCTCGCTGGGCCTTCCCACCGCGGCCGCCATCGCCTGGATCGTGGCGTGGTGGCTGCCGGCCTGGAACGATTTTCTGCTGCTCGCCATCCCGCTGCTGGTGCGGCTGTATGCCGGCCTCGGCCGGCGCCGTGCGCTGCGCCGGCTGGCCGCCACGGCCCCCGCCGCCTAGGCGGTGGCGCGGCCGTCCTCCAGCACGGTGCCCACGCGACGCGCGGTCGCTTCGCTGTCCGCCAGGCGCGCGGTCTCGGTCAGTGCGTCGGCGTACCAGCGCTGCATGCCGGGCAGCCCGCGCAGGCGTTGGGCGTAGGCCAGCGACGCCTCGTCCAGCGCCAGACCGTAGCTGTGGATGCGCCACGCGACCGGCGCGAAGAAGGCATCCACCGCACCGAAGGCCGGCCCGGCCAGAAACGGCCCACCGAAGCACGCGAGGCCTTCGTTCCACAGTTCCGACAGGCGGTCCAGATCGCGCCGCAGCGGCGCGTCGATGCCGTGCAGGCGCACACGCACGGCGCAGTTCATCGGGCAGGTGCTTCGCAGCGTGGTGAACCCCGCGTGCATCTCGGCCGCCACGCAGCGCGCCCAGGCGCGAGCCCGCGCCTCGTCCGGCCATACGCCGGGATGGCGCTCGGCCAGGTATTCGACGATCGCCAGCGATTCCCACACCACGGTGTCCCCGTCGCGCAGGCACGGCACCTTGCCGCTCGGCGAGAAACGGCGGAACGCCTCCCAGCTGGAGCCGTCGCGCAGGGCGACCGGGCGCTCGTGGAACGCGATCCCGCGCTCGACCATCAGCAGCCACGGCCGCAGCGACCAGGACGAGTAGTTCTTGTTGGCGATGTAGAGCTCGTACACGGGTCGCCCCTTTACGTGTCGATGATCAACAGGGTGCCGCTGCTGCCGGCTTCCACCGCATGCGCGAGGCCCGCCGGCACCAGGCAGAGCTCGCCCGCCCGCACGGCCCGGACCGTGCCACCGACGCGCAGGCGCAGCTCGCCATCCAGCACGAGCAAGGCCTCGGTGTGATCGTGCACTTCGGCCGGATAGGGTGCCTCATCCATGCGGGCGAGCTTGAGCCTGGCCTGGCCGAGCTCGCCGAGCAGCCGCGATTGCCATGCCTCGGGCAAGCGCTGCGCCAGCGCGGGAAGGTCCATGACCTCCAGCTCAGCCGGGCTCACAAGGCTTCGCCTCCATCCGCACGGCGCGCACCGGTGTCGCACGACCGCGCGCGTTGGCCAGGATCACGCCGCCCACCGTCACCGCGCCGCCGACCAGGGTCAGCAGCCCCGGCCGCTCGCCCAGCCAGACCCAGCCGATCAGCACCGCGATGGGCGGCGAGAAGTAGATGAAGCTGGATACCTGAGAGGCCGAGCTGCGGTGGATGGCCACGTTCCAGGCGATGTAGCCGACGAAGGTCGGTGCCAGTCCCAGCCACGCCAGCGCACCGATGCGCGGCCACGGCGCGGCCGCCAGCGCCTGTGGCAGGTGGGTGGCGAACGGCAGCGCGCCCAGCGTGCCGGCGAAGAAGGTGAACGCGGTGACGCCGAACACGCTCGAGCGCGCGAACAGCGGCTTCTGCCCCACGAAGTAGATCGCCGAGGCGACCACGCTCACCAGCACCAGCGCCGCCATCGGCTCGAAGCGCACCTGCTTGCCACTGGCCAGCACCACCATCACCACGCCGACCAGCGCCACGCCCAGCCCGGCCAGCGTGCGCAGCGGCAGCCGCTCGCCCAGCCAGATCGCGGAAAGTGCGGCGGTCGCCGCGGGCACCAGCGAGATCAGGATCGCCGCGGTGCCGCTGGCGATGCGGGTTTCGGCATAGTTGAGCGCCAGGTGGTAGACGGTCAGGCCGACCACGCCCAGCGGCGCCAACCGCAGCCAGTCGCGCCGCGCCGGCAGCACCGGGCGCTTGACCAGCAGCCACAGGGCGAAGCAGAGCGAGCCGATCGCCAGCCGCGCGAAGGCCACCTCGCCCGGCGTGAAGGCCGGCAGGGCATAGGCGATCGCCGCATAGGCCGACGACCAGGTGAGCAAGGCGACGCCGATACAGGCCAGCGTGCGCGCATCCAGACGGGGGGTGTCCATGGGGGTATCCGGCGCGGGGAAGTGCGCATCCTAGTGGCGACCAGGACGCGCGGGAAATGATGCATCGGGTCAAAATGCGGTGCTTCGCCGACGAACGAACCGGGACACCCCCGCCATGGCTTACGTTTCGAAACCCGAACTGGACACCCGCGACTGGCAGCTGCTGGAAGCCCTGCAGCAGGACGCCCGCCAGGGCTACGCCGAGCTGGGCCGGCAGGTCGGCCTGTCCGCGCCGGCGGTGGCCGAGCGCATACGGCGGCTGGAGGAGGCCGGCGTGATCGCCGGCTACCGTGCGGTCGTCGACCCGAAACGGTTGGGGTTCAGCATCGACGCGATGGTCCGGCTGCGCTGCGACGGCGGCGTCTGCGCGCGCATCGGCGCGTTGGTGGCCGACGTGCCCGAGGTGCTCGAATGCCGCCGCCTGGCCGGTGAGGATTCGGCTCTGCTGCATGTGGTGGCGTTGTCGGTGGCGCACCTGGAGGCGGTGCTGGACCGGCTGCTCAAGATCCACCCGAGCGTGAGCACCACCACGCTGGTGGTGCTGCAGACGCCGCACGCCAATCGCCCGCTGACGCGCGCGATGTGGCAGGCCGCGCACGCGATGGAAGGCTGAATCGCAGGGCGGAGCCGGCATACTGCACGCCTGCGCGTACTCCCAGGAGACTCCCGATGCCCGACCAGCCCCTGCCGCCCGACCTGCCGGCCGACGACCAGCCGGCCGATCCGCAACGCCGCCGCCTGCTCGGCGGCCTGGCCGCCGCCGGCGCTGGCCTCGCGCTGGGCGGTGCCACCGCGGACGCGGTCCACGCGGCACCCGAGCCGCCGGCACCGGCCGCGACCGCGCTGGACGCCCTGCTGCGCAAGCACGTCCAGCGCGTGGTGGTGATCTATGCGGAGAACCGCAGCTTCAACAACCTGTTCGGCGACTTCCCCGGCGTGGCCGAACCACTCAGCGGGCTCAGACCCGAGCGGTACCTTCAGCGCGACCGCGACGGCTCGGTGCTCAAGCAGCTGCCGCCGGTCTGGCACGGCGTGGCGCCGCACGAGCAGGTGGTCAACCATCGCAGGTACGTGGTGCGCGAGCAGGACATTACCGGCCTGCCCAACGCGCCGTGGGCGCTGCGCACCGGCGAGGGCGAACCGCTGCCGCAGGGCGTGGTCACCCGCGACCTGTGGCACCGCTTCTACGAGAACCAGCTGCAGATCAACGGCGGCAGGAACGACGGCTTCGTCGCCTGGGGCGACAGCGGCGCGCTGGTGATGGGCTACTACGGCGACAACGCCGCCAACCTGCGCTTGTGGCAACTGGCCCGCCAGTACACGCTGTGCGACCGCTTCTTCATGGGCGCCTTCGGCGGCTCCTTCCTCAACCACCAGTACCTGATCGCCGCGCAGCCGCCCTACTACCCGCACGCGGACGTGAGCCCGGCGCGCTTCAACATCGCCCAGACGGTCAGCGGCAAGGCCACCGACATCCGCCTCAAGCTCGCCCCCGACTCCCCGAAGAGCGCCATGCAGGGCTGGCCCAAGACCGCCGCGCCCAGTTCGCTCACGCCCGATTTCTGGGCGGTCAACACGATGGCGCCCGCCTACGCGCCCAGCTTCTCGCAGGACCCGCGCGATCCCACGCGCGCCGACCCGGACAGCCCCAACACCCTGCCCCCGCAGAAGCACGCCACGATCGGCGACCTGCTCAGCGAGGCCGGTATCGACTGGGCCTGGTACGCGGGCGGCTGGCAGGCGGCGCTGGAAGGTCAGGGCGAGGGCGACCAGCGCGAGTTCCCGCAGCGCCCCAACTTCCAGCCGCACCACCAGCCGTTCAACTACTTCGCCGCCTATGCACCCGGCACCGACGCCCGCGCGAGGCACCTGCGCGACGCGGGCGTCGGCGAGACCGCGGCGACCAACCATTTCCTCGCCGCGGTCGAGCAGGACCGGTTGCCCACGGTGGCCTTCTACAAGCCGCAGGGCGACCTCAACATGCACGCGGGCTACTCCGACGTGGATGCCGGCGACCGCCACATCATGGCAGTGGTCGAGGCACTGCAGAAATCGCCGGCGTGGCCCGGCCTGCTGGTGATCATCACCGTCGACGAGAACGGCGGCTGGTGGGACCACGTGGCGCCGCCAAAGGGCGACCGCTGGGGGCCGGGCTCGCGCGTGCCGGCGATCATCGTCTCGCCGCACGCGAAGAAAGGCCACGTCGACCATACGACCTACGACACCGGCTCGATCGCCCGCTTCCTCACCCGCCGCTTCGGTCTGCGCAAGTTGCCGGGCCTGACCCTGCGCGAGGAAGCCATGCGCGCCGCGGGCGGGCCGCCGCCGGGCGACCTCACGGCGGCGCTGGATTTTTCCGGCGCCTGAGGCCGGGGCACCTTGGCCGCGCTCGTCTTCTGTGTCGCATCATCCGACCGCGCTCCCGCACGGTCGGGCACGCCTGCCGGGCGCTGTTCGCCGGTTGCCGAGACCGCACTCGTTCGGGCGCTTCGCCGGTGCGCCATCGTGCTCTACGCCTGCGACGTCTTGCTCATGTAGGAGCGAGCACGCGGAGGACCAGCAAACCCGAGGGGCGCCCGGACACGGAACCGCCACCGCCCGTCAGCGCGCACATCGCGCCACCCAGCCCCCCGGCGGGGAAACCACCGACCGCACAGGACCCGGCCCCGCCGATCCGAGCGCGCCCGGCACCGCCCCGGAAGCGCAATCCGCGCAACGAGCAGGGCCATCCGTCACGGATCCCCCCGCCCACCCCCGATGGCATACTCGCCGCTTCCGCCCACGGAGAACCATCCGCATGCGTGCACTTCCCGTCCTCGCCCTCGGCGCGTTCCTGCTGCCGCTGTCCGTCCTCGCCGCCGACCCGCATTCCTACGCCCAGCCCGAGCAGGTGCGCGTGACCCATCTGGATCTCGACCTGGCGGTCGATTTCCCCCGCAGGCAGCTGGACGGCACCGCCACGCTGACGCTGGACTGGAAGAACCCGAAGGCCGCGGCGCTGGTGCTGGACACGCGCGACCTCAAGATCGCCAGGGTGGAAGGGCTCGACGCCGCCGGCCGCGCGACCGCGCTGAAGTTCGCGCTGGCGCCGCGCGACAAGGAGCTGGGCAGCAAGCTCACCATCCAGACGCCGAAGCACCCGGCCAAGGTGCGCATCGCCTACGCGACGGTGCCGACCGCCTCGGGCCTGCAGTGGCTCACGCCCGCGCAGACCGCGGACAAGAAGCTGCCCTTCATGTTCTCGCAGTCCGAATCCATCCATGCCCGCTCGTGGGTACCGCTGCAGGATTCGCCCGCGATCCGCTTTACCTACACCGCGCACGTGACCGCGCCGAAGGACGTGCGCGTGGTGATGAGCGCGATCAACGATGCCAAGCACCCGCTCGACGGCGACTTCCGCTTCGACCAGCCGCACCCGATCCCCTCCTACCTGCTGGCGATCGCCGCCGGCGACATCGCGGTGAAGGAAACCGGCCCGCGCTCGGCGGTCTATGCCGAGCCTTCGGTGGTCGGCAAGGCGGCGCACGAGTTCGAGGACACCGGGAAGCTGATCGAGGCCACCGAGACGCTCTACGGCCCCTACGCCTGGGGCCGCTACGACATCCTGGTGCTGCCGCCCTCCTTTCCGTTCGGCGGCATGGAAAACCCCAACATGACCTTCGCCACGCCGACCGTGCTGGTCGGCGACAAGAGCCTGGTCTCGCTGGTCTCGCACGAGCTGGCGCACTCCTGGTCGGGCAACCTGGTGACCGCCGCCGCCTGGCGCGACATCTGGCTCAACGAGGGCTTCACCACCTACGTGCAGGGTCGCATCACCGAGGCCGTCTACGGCAAGGCGCTGGCCGACGAGGAAGCGCTGCTGTCGGCGCGCGCGCTGCAGAAGTCGATCGGCGGGATGCCGGCCAACGCCCAGCGCCTGGCGCCGGAGCCGCGCGGCATCGGCGCCGACGACGCGCTCTCGGACGTGGCCTACGACAAGGGCTCGTGGTTCCTGCGCACGCTGGAGCAGCGCTTCGGCCGCGCCACCTTCGACGGCTGGCTGAAGGGCTATTTCCACCGCCACGCGTTCACCTCGATCACCACCGAGCAGATGCTGGCCGATCTCAAGACCAACCTGTTCGACGCACATCCGGGCGTGATGGACTGGAGCGAGGTGCAGGCCTGGGTGTACCAGCCCGGCATCCCGAAGGACGCACCGCTGCCCACCTCGCCGCGCTTCGATGCGATCGACAGGGAGCGCGCGGCATTCCTCGCCGGCACGCTGGATGCCGGCCAGCTCGACGCCAAGGGCTGGAACACGCAGGAGTGGATGTACTTCCTCGACCGCCTGCCCGACGTGCCGCCGCTGTCGAAGATGAAGCAGCTGGACGCCGTCTGGCACCTCACCGGCACGCCCAACGCCGAGATCGGCATGCGCTGGTACAGCCACGCCATCGCCGCCGGCGACCAGGCGGTGTGGGAGGCGGCCCGTGAGCACATGACGCGGATCGGCCGCATGTACCTGACCCTGCCGGTGTACAAGGCCTTCGCCGCCACGCCGGAGGGCCTGGCCTACGCCAAGGCGGCCTACGCCCAGGCGAAGGACGGCTACCACCCGATGACCCAGGGTGCGATCGAGTCGATCCTGGCCAAGGCGGCCAAGGGAAAGTAACCCCTGCGGCAGGTCGGCCACCTGGCCGGCCTGCCTTTGCACCCGTTCTGCCACCGGCCGCGGCAGTGCCCTTTCCACCGCGGCGCGCACGCGAGCCATCCCGCGACCCGCCGAACCGGAATCCGTCGATGAACCAGACCCCCGACACCCACCCCCTCTGGCAGCGCCTGCTGCTGCGCCGCCTGAAGTTCCTCGGCATCCTGGTGGCGCTGCTGGTGGTGGTGCTGGGCGGCAGCTACCTGTTCGCGCCGCAGTGGCTGCTGCGCGCCTACGTGCTGCGCCAGGCGATGAGCGCGCACGTGGAGAAGCACGCCCTGCGCGTGGGCGACACCACCTGGAGCTACTACGAAGGCGGCCAGGGGCCGACGCTGGTGCTGCTGCACGGCTTCGGCGTGGACAAGAGCGTGTGGCTGCCGCTGGCCGCGCAACTGACCCCGCAGTTCCACGTGGTGATCCCGGACCTGCCCGGCTGGGGCGAATCCTCGCGCGTGGCCGATGCCGACTACGGCGTCGCGGCGCAGGCGCAGCGCCTGCAGTCCTTCCTCGCCGCGCTCGGCGTGCAGCGTTTCGTGCTGGTGGGGCACTCGATGGGCGGCGCCATCGCCGGCGTCTACGCGGCCGGCCATCCGGACGGCGTGGCCGGGCTCGCGCTGCTGGACGCCTACGGCCTGAAGGCCGAGCCCAGCGCGCTGGACCGCGAGGTGCAGGCCGGCAGGGATCCGTTCCTCTACGCCGACCACGCCGCCTTCCGGGCCGCGCTGAAGCTGGCGTTCCTGCAGCCGCCGTCGCTGCCCGCGCGCATCGAGGACGTGTTCATCAGCCGCAACCGGCACGACCGCGCCTTCATCGAGCGCACCCTGGCCGCGCTGCGCCAGCCGCAGAACCGCCTCTCGCTGCAGCAGGACCTGGGCCGGCTGACCATGCCCGTGCTCGGCCTGTGGTGCCGCGACGACCGCATGGTCGACCCTTCCGCGCTGGACAGCCTGCGCAACGGCCTGACCCGCGCCGCCTCGATCGGCTCCAGCCAGCTCACCGGCTGCGGCCACATGCCGATGATGGAGCGGCCCGAGGCCACCGCGCAGGTGCTGACCGGATTCGTGCTGGGCCGCTGAGCCGGCGCCCGCCTAGCCCGCTGGATCAGGCAGCCGCACGCCGAGCGCGGCGAGCCGGCGCAGGCCTTCGGCGCTGGGCAGCAGCGCCCGTCCACGGGCGGCGGGACGCAGCCAGCCGGCATCGAGCATGGCGCCGGTGAGCGCCACGCCGAGCGGCCCGCCCACGTGCAGGCGGCGCTCGGTCCAGTCCAGGCAGCTGCGGCCGCGCAGGCTGGGCAGACGCGCCGCCGCGTCCGCGTCGAGGCCGGCATGGACCAGCGCCTCGGCGCCGGCGCGGTTCAACGCCAGGCCGTCGCTGGCCGTCGTCAGATGGCCGCGTTCGAGCAGCCCCGCGCACAGCGCCACGCCGAGCTGGCCGGCCAGATGCCGGTAGCAGGTGCGCGCGCGGCGCAGCGCCAGGTCGCCCGTGGGCAGCGGCAGCGCGGCGGGCCGGCGCGGCAGCGCGAGCGCCTCGAGCCAGTCCGCCACCTCGTCGCCCGCCAGGCGGTAGTAGCGATGCCGCCCCTGCACGTGCACCGTCAGCAGGCCGCCATCGAGCAGCCGCTTCAGATGCGCGCTGGCGGTCGGCGCCCCCACGCCCGCCGCCTGTGCCAGCTCGCCGGCCGGCCGCGCCGTACCGTCGACCAGCACGAGCAGCATCGCCGCACGGGCCGGCTCGGCAAGCAACGCACCGATCTCGGCGAGCTGGTGGGGCGTGAGCGAGGTGGGGGTCATGCGCCGAGTCTAGCCCGGTGCGGGACACGCACGTTTCGCGCCCGGCCGAAACGGCGCAGGCAGGGGTAGGAGCGCAGGCTACGGCGATCAGGTACCGCGGGGCTTGGCGCGGTGGGTGGGCGTGGCCGACCACGGGTCGTCCGGCCAGGGGTGGCGCGGGTAGCGCCCCTTCAGTTCCTTCTTCACTTCCGGATAGGTGCGCTCCCAGAAGCCCTTCAGATCCTGCGTGACCTGGATCGGCCGGCCCGCCGGCGAGAGCAGATGCAGGGTGACCGGCACGCGGCCGGCGGCCACGCGCGGCGTGTCGGCCAGACCGAACAGCTCCTGCAGCTTCACCGCAAGCACCGGTGGCTCGCCGGGCGCATACTCCAGGCGGCGCGGCTGGCCGCTGGGGACGACCATGGCGTCCGGCGCGTGCCGGTCCAGCTGGCGGCGTTGCTCGTGATCCAGCAGCGCGGCGAGCGCCTGCGACAGTTCATCGGCCCCCAGCGCGTCGAGTCTGCGCTTGCCTTCGAGGTAGGGACCGAGCCAGTGCTCCAGGGTGGCCAGCAGCATCGCCTCCGAGACATCGGGGAGGCCGAGCTCCGGCATCCACCCGGCCAGCGCCTGCATGCGCGTGCGCAGGCGGCGCGTGCCCTCGCTCCACGGCAAGGTATCCAGGCCGCGGCTGCGGATCGCGGCGAGCAGCGCCGGCTGTGCGTCCTGCGGGTCCACCGGCACGCTGCGCCGTTCCAGCACGATGGCGCCGAAGCGCTGTTCCTCGAACGCCTCCACCGCGCCGCGCGCCTCGTTCCAGCGCAGCGTCCGCCCGCCCAGGAAGTGCTGCGGGAAGTCCGTCTCCAGCCGGCGCGGGTCGAACGGCGCAGCGGCGAGGATCAGGCTGTCGCGCGCCTCCAGGCGCAGGTCCAGCACCACCAGCCAGGGTTCGCCGAGCAATGCGGTGGCCTCGTGCAGTACCGCGCCGCGGCCGTTGGCCAGGGTGTAGCGGCGCGGCTGCGATTCGTCCTGGCGGGCGATGCGGTCGGGCCAGGCGTGCAGCAGCAGGTCGCCGACGGCATGGCTGTCGGGTACGCCGCTCGCCGCGGTGGACGCCTCCAGGCGCCGCCGCCAGCCTTTCGCCGCCTGCTCGATGGCCGCCATCGCGCTGGCGTCGAAGACAGGCGCACCCAGGCCACGTGGTCCGCCCGGGCCGGCGCTGCGCCGATCGCGCCAGGCGTGCAGCGCGTCCACCCGCAGGCGGAAATCGTCGCTGCGCGCCTGTTCCCCGCGCAGCGGCGAGCGCGCCTCGACCAGCGCGAGCAGGTCGGCGGCGAGCGGTCGCAGCTCTACCGGCGCGCGCAGGGCCGCGGCCGCCAGGCGCGGCGTGGCGCCCAGTTCGAGCATGCGTCGGCCCAATGCAGTGATGCGGCCGTCGCCGTCGAGCGCGCCCAGCGCCGCGAGCAGTTCGCGCGCCTGCGCGAGCGCCCCCCGCGGCGGCGGATCGAGCCAGCGCAGGCCGGCGTCACCGCCCGGGGCCACGCCCCACGCGGCCAGCTCCAGCGCCAGCCCGGAGAGTTCGGCCTGGGCGATCTCCGGCGTGCGCGCCGCCTCCAGCCGCCGGCTCTGCGGCCACAGCCGGTAGGCGGTGCCCGCGGCGACGCGGCCGGCGCGGCCGGCCCGCTGATCGGCCGAGGCCTGCGAGATGGCCACGGTCTCCAGCCGGGAAAACCCGGTGTTGGGGTCGAAGCGCGGTTCGCGCGCCAGGCCGGTGTCGACCACCGCGCGGATGCCCGGCAGCGTGACGCTGGATTCGGCGACGTTGGTGGCCAGCACCACGCGGCGCGTGCCGGGGTCGGCCGGCGCGAGCGCGGCCTGCTGTTCGGCGAGCGAAAGCTCGCCGTGCAGCGGCACGATCTCGGCCTGCGCAAACGCAGGGACGAGCGCCTTTTCGAGCAGCGCCTGTGCGCGCGCGATCTCGCGGCGACCGGGCAGGAACACCAGCACGTCGCCCTCGTTCTCCTCCAGCGCCTGGCGGGTGACGCGCGCGAGGTGGTGCTCGGGCGTCTCCTGGCTGCGCAGCGGCGGGTGCTCGATGCGCACAGGGTGGCTGCGGCCGGGACTGGACAGGCGCGGGGCATCCAGCCAGCGGGCGATGCGCTCGCCGTCGAGCGTGGCCGACATCACCAGCAGGCGCAGGTCGGGGCGCAGCGTGGCCTGCACGTCCAGCGCGAGCGCGAGGCCGAGGTCGCCGGCCAGGTGCCGCTCGTGGAATTCGTCGAACAGGATCGCGCCGATGCCGGCGAGTTCGGGATCGTCCTGGATCAGCCGCGTGAGGATGCCCTCGGTGACCACCTCGATGCGGGTGGCCGCGCTCGTCTTGGCCTCGAAACGGATGCGGTAGCCGACCGTCCGCCCGACCTCCTCGCCGCGCTGCGCGGCCATGAACTGCGCCGCGGCGCGCGCCGCGATGCGCCGCGGCTCCAGCATGACGACACGCCGTCCGGCCAGCCAGGGTGCGTCGAGCAGGGCCGGCGGCACCTGGGTGGTCTTGCCGGCGCCGGGCGGAGCCTCCAGGACCAGGCGCGGATGGGCATCGAGCGAGGCGCGCAGCTCGGGAAGCAGCGGGGCGATCGGGAAGGCGGGAGCGGCATGCGTCATCCGTGCGGATGATAGCGGGACGTCCCGCACGGCTTGCGCCGTTTCACGGGAGCGAGCCTGCTCGCGATGCGCTTCGTCTTGCGGTGTCCAGGCAAGGACATCGCCAGCGAGCTCGTTCCTACAGCGGCGGGCGTTCGGCTATTTGCCGCCCGCCATGCATTGCCGCACCCACTTGCGCGCGGTCGCCACCCCCTCGGTGTCGCCCAGGTGGGTACGTACGCTGGCGATGGTCTGCCAGTTGCGCGCGCACAGTTCGCCGTGCTGCGGCCCGGCGCGCCAGGACTCCAGCGCCAGCCGCTGCGCGGCGACGTAGTCGGTCTGCCGGAGCGCGTCTTCCGCCTGCAGTTGCAGCTGCTCGGGCGAGGACGGCGGCGTGGGCAGCGGCACGTCGGCGGGCGAGGTGGCCGGCGGCGGCTCCTTCGCGCGCTCGGCGCGCAGCGGCGCCAGCGATTCGAACTTGGACTGGTACTCGTCGGTGATGCGCTTGGCGTCGTCGCTGGAGCTGATCACGCGCGGGGTGATCAGCACGATCAGCTCGGAGCGGTTGCGATGGCGGTCCGTAGAGCCGAACAGCCGGCCGACCAGCGGGATGCGGTTGAGCCCGGGGACGCCGGTGTCGGTGTTGCCCTCGTCCTGGCGGATCAGGCCGCCGAGTAGCACGGTCTGACCGCTCTGCACGCCGACCTGGGTAGCGATCTCGCGCTGCTGGATGCGGTAGTTGCCGTTCGCGTCCTTTTCGCCTGGCACGCTCACCTGCTGCTTGATATTGAGGTAGACAAGGCCACCCGGATTGATCCGCGGCTGCACGTCCAGGATCACGCCGGTATTGATGTACTGCACTTGGCCGATAGTGGTCGGGTTGCCCGAGCTGTCGACCGTGCCCAAGCCGGTAGTGAAGAAGGTCTGGTTGACCGGGATCTGATCACCGGCCTGGATGTGCGCCACCTGGTTGTTCATCACCACCAGCGACGGCGCCGAGAGCGTCTTGATGTTGCCGTTGGTTTCCTGTGCGTGCAGCGCGACCTGCAGGTTGTTGTTGAGAAACGAATAGAAGAACGAGTCGCCGGTCGGGTTGTAGGTCATGCCGCCCTTGCCCAGCGCCCACTGCTGCTGGTTGCCGGGCTGCCCCGGCGTGATCCCGCCGCTGCTGTTGGGCGCGCCGCCGACCAGCCCTTCGAGGTACCACTGCACGCCGAACTGGAAGGCGCCGGTGAGCTGCACTTCGAGGATGCGCGTCTCGATCTGCACCTGCAGCGGCACCGCGTCCAGGCGCTTGATCGCCGCTTCGATTTCCGACCACTGCGACGGCCGCGCGCGCACCAGCAGCTGGTTGTTGGCGTCGACCGAACCGATCCGGATCGAGCCGTCGGGGGAGGTGTACTGCTGGTCGTTGGCCGCGCTGGTGGCGTTGGCCAGGCCGCCGTTGTTGCCGAAGCCGCCGCCGGCCCCGCCCAGCCCACCGGCGCCGCCATTACCGTAACCGTTGCCGGTCAGGCCGCCCAGTCCACCGGTGCTGCCGGTATCGCCGGCGCCCTTGAGGCCGGTGCCCTGGTCCATGCCTCCGCTGTTGCCGAAGCTGCCCGTGGTGCTGCCCATGCCGGTACCGTTGGTGTTGTCGGCGTTGCCCAGCGTGCCGGAACTCAAGCCCGGGCCGACCTGGCCGCCGCCGGTGCCGCCTGCCGGTGCATTGGCGTAGATCTGCGCCAGATAGCGCGCCAGGTCCGAGGCCTTGATGTTGCGCACGTCGTAGACGTACAGCTGCGGCTCGTTGCCGCCGCCGCGATCGATGCGCGCGATCCAGTCGCCGACCTCGTCGAGGTAATCGGGTTGCGTGCTGATCACCACCAGCGCGTTGGTGCGTTCGATCGGGATGAAGCGAAGCATGCCGGCCAGCGGCGTGTCGCCGTTCTTGCCGAACATGGCGTCGAGCTTGGGCATCAGATCGCCGACGTTGGCCCGCTGCAGGCTAAACACGCCCACCGACATGCCCTTGAGCCAGTCCACGTCGAAGGTGCGCACGGTGCGCGCGTAGTTGTCCAGCTCCTGCGGCGTGCCGGAGAGCACCAGCAGGTTGCGGGTGGGGTCGACCAGCAGGATCGAGTCCGGCCGCGCGAACGGCTTGATCAGCTTCTGCATCTGCGCGGCAGAGATGTAGTGCAGCGGGAACAGCCGCGCCTGCATGCCGCCCTGCGGCGCCACCGCGCCCAGGCTGGGCACCAGGCTGCCGCCGACCGCCTGCTTGGCCGGCAGCACCACGTAGCTGTCGCCCTGGCGCACCAGCGCGTTGCCGGTCCAGGACAGTAGCGTCTCCAGCACCGGCAGCGCCTGGCTGGCGTCGATCGGCTCGGAGGTGGAGAAGGAGATGTTGCCCTGCACGCCGGGCACGATGGTGTAGTTCTTCTTGAGGAAATCGCCCAGGATCGCCTTGACCACCGCCTGCACCGGCTGGTTCTCGAAGTTGAAGGTCACCGCGTTCTCGCCGTGCGCCGGCGGGCGCGGCCGGGCCAGCGGCTGCGGATGGATGAACTGGCCGCTGCCGCTGCTGATCTGCGGCTGCGGGCTGGTCTGCTCGCCGGCGGCCACGTTGCTGTTGAGCGGCAGCGGCGCCGGCGCCGGCTTCTCGGTACCGGCCACGGCCTCGCGCTGCAGCGTGTAGTCGTCGCGCGGCGGCGTGCTGGAGCAGCCGGCCAGCCATACCGCCAGCGCGACGGCGCCGACCCGGATCAGGCGGTGCAGGGTATGGGGGTGCATGTCAGCGGTCTCCTTCGGATGCCTTCGCTGCGGCCTGTTCGGCCCGGCGCTTCTCGATCGCGGCCTTGAGCTGCCGCAGGCGTTCGGCCTGGCGCTCCTGGTTGCTCATGTCCATGCGCATGGGGCGCCCGCGCAACGCCTGGATCGCGGCGCCGCCGGACGACGCGCCGCCATCGTCGCCGCTGCTCTGCGTCCCGCCCGGGGCCGGCTGCTCCGGACTGTTGCCCTCGTCCTGGTCGCCCGACTCCGGCGGCGGCTGCAGCCGGTGACCGGTGTTGTCCGCCGGGAGCTGGTTGGGTATCGAGGACGGCTCGGCAGGGCCGGCGCCCTCCGCTCCCCCGCGCGGCTGGTCGATCGGGACGCCGGCCGGCAGCTTGAGCTCGACCCGGCCGCTGGAGGAGTCGAACACCGCCGAGCGCGGCCGTACCTCGACCAGGCTCCAGCTGCCGTCGGGCAGCGACTCGCCTTGGCGCACGCGCAGCTCCTGGCCGTTCTGCCCGTCCCGCTTGTTGCGCAACAAGGCCATGCGCAGGGTGGGGGTGAGGATGATCCCGGTCAGCTCCATGTCGCCGAGCTGGCCGCCGCCGGAGGCGGCATGCGCCACCGGCTTGCGGTCCGGGTCGAACAGCGGCTGCTGCCAGACCGCCGCGTAGTGCTCCAGCGGCACCGGCGGAGGCAGCGTGGCGGCATGCTGGGCCGGCAGCGGTGCCGGCTTGCGCGGCGGCGCCCAGTGCACGCCGCGGCCGACCCCGGCCAGCAGGACCAGGAACAGCACGCCGAAGACCAGCACGGCGGCGGCCAGCGGCACGGTCAGGCGACGTTGCGCGGCGGCGTTCATGGCTCCTCCCCGTCGTCGTCGCCGGGGTCGCCCTGGTCGCCGGCCGGCGCCGGTGGGGCCGCGGCCTGGCCATGCCCCGGGCGTACGTAGCCTGACAGCGTGAACTGCACCTCCAGCGCGGGCTGGTTGCCCTGCTGCGCGGCGACCGGGTTGCGGTACACGCTCAGGTCGTCGACGAACAGGTAGGGCGTGCCCTGCTCCAGCGCGTTCAGCACCGCCACCAGCGGCTCCATGTCGCAGCGCAGGCTGATGCTCACGGCCGCCTTGCGGTAGGGGCTGTCGTTGTCGTCGGGCGGGTTGGGCAGCGGCATCTTCTGGGTCACCGCGCAGCCGCCGCCGGCGGTGTGTGCGGCGACCGCATCGACCACGCGCTGCATCAGCCCGGCCGAGGCGGCGCTGGGGTCGGTCTCGGGCAGGAACGCGGCGCTGGCCGCCTGGCCGGCGCCCAGCTCGGCGATGCGCCGCTGCAGCGCGGGCTTTTCCGCGATCGCCGCGGCGTAGCGGCTTTCGGTGTCGCGCAAGGCATCCATCTGCGCATCGATCGCGCGCAGCGGGGCGACGAACCACCAGTGCAAAAGCAGGAAATAGCCGAGCACCAGCGCCAGCAGGAGCAACAGCAGGGCGGCGATACGGCTGTCGCGGGGCTTGAGTTCGAGCCGCTTCATGGCGGCGTCCCCGTCGCGCTGGAACTTGCCGGCGGCGCCTGCGCAGGGCCGGCCTGGCGCAGCTGGGCGACCATGTAGAAGCGCTCCTTGCCGGTCTGCGGGTCGGGCTGGATGCTGCCCTGGAAGTTCGGGTCGCGCACGACCTTGGAGTCCTTCAGCGCGTCGATCAGCGCGGCGGCCTGCGGCGCCTGCCCCTGGAAGCCGACCTGCCCGCCCGGGTCCACGCTCAGGCGTTCCAGCCAGGCGTTCTGCGGCAGCCGGCGGGTGAGGTCGAGCAGCAGGTCGAGCATGGTGACCCGGTTCTGCTTGCGCCGGACCAGGAAGCCCGCGGCGCCGGCGTTGTCCTGCAGTTCCTGACGCAGCGCGGCGACCTGCTGCGCCTCCGCCTGCATGCCGTCGACCTGCGCCTGCATCGTCGACAGCGCCACGCTGCGGTTGTGCAGCCACTGCATCAGCGCCAGCACCAGCAGCAGCACGGCGGCCGCGGCCAGCGCCAGGTTCAGCCGCTGCCGCGGGTTGGTGCGGCGAGGCACGCGGGCCGGCGGCAGCAGGTTCACGCCGCGCCGGCCGGCCCCCTCGGCCACGTCGACCGCGTCGACGCGGATGTCGGCCGCTTCCAGCTCGGCCAGCAGCGGGTCGAGCGTGTCGCGCGGCACCGCCACCAGCTCGGCGTGGAAGCGGCCCGGCGGTGCGGGGGCGTCCAGTTCGATCGCGGCGTAGTACACCTGCTCGACGCGGAACGGCGTCTGCCGGTCCATCTCGAACGCGGCTACCTGCTGCAGGTTGTCCGCCGCCGCGCGCGGCAGCAGCAGGCGCCGGCGCAGCGCCGCGGCGGCCGGCAGCAGCAGGGCCAGGCGCAGGTCCTCGCGGTCGACCTCGCGTACCGCCGCGGCGAGCGCGGCCTGCTCGATCGCCACCTCGGTGCCGCGCTGCCATTGCGCGCGGGGCTCCAGTTCGCCCGCACGGCGCAGCTCCCAGCGCGCGTCGACCCGTTGCAGCAGGTACCACTGCGCGCCGCCGCCGAACAGCCGGCGCCAGGAGGCCGGCAGCATCGCGGCCAGCTCGCCACCCCACCAGGCGAAGAAACGCGGCAGCGGCGAAGCGCGCCAGGCCCGGCGCGCGCGATCCAGCTGCGGCCGCAGCGATTGCGTTGCGGTACTCATTCGCGGTCACCCTCCCGCCAGTGCAGCACCGCGTACGGCTGCCCACCAGGCCGAACGCCCTGCAGGCGCACCGTGGCAAGCAGCACGGCGCGCGTGCCATCGGCCGTCGTGGCCTCCGAGCGGATACTATGCGTCACTCCGTTGCCGGCGAACAGGCCCGCCACGCCGGGCCGCACGTTCCGCCGCGCCGCCAGCACCTGTGCCACGCGCTCCGGGGTCATGCCCGGAATCGCGGCCAGCGCCAGCGGCGGCGCGGTATTCGGGTCGGGGCTTTCGCGCCCCGACCAGATGGTGATCGCGCCGGCGACCGCGCGGTACAGCGCCGGCGTCATGCCGGCGACCTGCTGCAGCTCCTCCAGGCTCAGGAACGGCGCATGGCGCGGCTTGTAGCCGTTGGCCGCGTAGGTTTCCAGGCCGACCTTGCGGCCGACGTCGAACTCGCGCCAGTCGACCACCGCCGCGGCCAGCCGCCGGGCTGCGTCGGGGCGCTGCCCGGCGGCGCGGAACAGACCCTCCAGCACCACCGGCGAGGCCGCGTTGAGGTCGACCTTGCCGCCCTCGTCGGTGGCGCTGACGCGCACGCGGGCGCCGCCGAACTCGAACGTGTAGGGCCGCCCGTCCGCCAGCCAGCGCTGCGGCAGCTGCGGATCCTGCAGACCGTAGATTGCACGCGCCAGGCCCGCCTCGGCGGCGTAGTGCGCCTGGGTCTGGGCGAACTGGAACCGCGCCTGCAGCCCCTCGGTGCGGGCCAGCATGGCGTAGCCGCCGAGCATGATCGCCAGCAGCGTGCAGGCCCACAGCACCACCAGCAGTGCCACGCCGCGCTGATTCCGTGGCGTCGACCGCCGCATCATGGCTGCCCCCAGGCGCCGGCCGGGCCAGGGCCGCCGAGCATGGTGAACTGGCGCTGGTTGGCCGAGGCATCCACCCGCAGCGGCACGGTCAGCTGCGGCCAGTTGGCAGGCGCCGCCAGGCGCAGGTCGATGCGCACCAGCTTCGGCAGGTGGTCGCCCGTCGGCCAGTCGCCACGCCACTCGCCGACCCGCCCGCGCGCGTCCCGGCCGCGGTACCGGAAGCTGCCCTCGCGCACGTCGTCCAGCAGCACCTGCGGCGGCCCGGCCGCCAGCGGCTGCCCGTCCGGGGCCAGCAAGGCGAAGCTGATCTCCAGCCGCTGCCCGCCCCTGCCGTTGTCGACCAGCCGCAGCGTCTGCGCCTGCGGCCCGAGCTTGCCCAGGTAGCCCGGCAGCGGCGCCACGAAGCTCATCGAGCGCGGCTCGCCCTTGAAGAAGATCGGCTCGTCGACGTCGTTCTTCGCCAGTTGCTGGGTCATCGCCTGCTCCAGTTCGCGGCGCAGGAACTGCTGCGCGGAGCGCACCTGGTCCAGCCGCTCCACCGCCGCGCTGCCCGCGCGCACGCTGTGCGAGGCGGTGCGGATGCCCGAATAGACGCCCAGCAGCAGCAACGCCAGCAGGGCCAGCGCCGCGAGTACCTCCAGCAGGCTGAAGCCGCGGACGCGCGGGGCGGGCCGGCGACGGGCGACGGGGAAGGGAAGACCCCCGGCCCGCGAAGGCGCGTCGGTTCGCGCCTGCCCGGAGCACACGGCCGGATGCGTGCGGCAGGCGCGCACCTTCCCCGCTCCCCATTCCCGAGGGCTCCCGGTCACGAGCCGATCCCCGCGTTCACCGGCGGCACCGCCAGCCGCAGGGTGCTGAACCGCGCGCTGTAGTCGTGGCCGGCGCTGCGCCACAGCACGGTGAGGTCGAGACGGTACAGCTTCAGCGGCGAGGCCGGTGCCTGCGGCTGCGGACCGGGGGCAGGCGCCACCAAGGGCGGCTGCCAGGACTGCACGTCCAGCTGCCAACGATAGCGGTCATCGAAGCGCCCGCTGCTGCGGCCGGGACGGATGGGCTCGAGCACGAAGGCGCTGTCGAGCAGGCTGCGCGCCCACATCGCCGCCTCGCTGCGCTCGGCCGAGCGCGCGGTAAGGTTTAGCGAACTGCCCGCCACGCGCATCAGCGAGGCAAAGGTGACCGCCAGCAGCAGCACGGCGGCGACCACCTCGAGCAGGCTGAATCCCTGTGCGCGCGATGCGCGCGGGGCATGGGGCACGGGGCGTGGGGAATGCGCATGCCGGCCGCGCGAACCCGGCCCTGTGCTCGGGGCAGACGGCCACCCGTGGGCCTTCGCGGCCCACACGCTCCCCGTGCCCCGTGCCCCGTGCCCCATCCTCACGACGTCACCACGCTGACCGCGCCCGTGAGCCACGCCACGTTGACCTGCCAGCGGCGTCCGCCGCGCTGCAGGACGATGTGACCCCCGGTGGAGCTCCCGTCGGGAAAGAAGCGGATACGGCCGGTGTGGTCGTCCGGCTGGTCCTCGCGCGCGCTGGTGATGGACAGGCGCATGCCCTTCGGCAATCGCACTTCGTGCCCACCGGCGGCGGTGTAGCTGGCGTCGCGGATGTCCAGGTCGAAGGTCTGGTCCTTGCCCTTCACGATCGCCTGCGCCCGGGTGGCGCGCAGCGCTGCGGCCAGCTCCACGCTGGCCGCGCGCACCCGCGCGCTGGCCAGGCCCTGGCTGACCGAGACCGACACGGCCGCAGCGGCGATGCCGATCAGCAGGATCACCGCGAGCATCTCCAGCAGGGTGAAGCCGTGGGCGCGCGACGCGCGCCGGGAACGGTGGACGGGGGCCAGGGAACGCGCGCGCTTGCCGCGCGAGCCGGGCCTTCGGCTCCGGGCAGGCGCGGATCCGTGGGCCGCCACGGCCCACCGGCTCCCCTTTCCCCGCACTCCGTTCCCGGCGCTCATTGCCAGTTCCCGACGTCCTTGCTGTAGCCGTCGCCGCCGGGCTGGCCGTCCTGGCCGTAGAAGATCAGGTCGAAGCTGCCGTGCTCGCCCGGGTACTTGTAGCCGAAGGCGTGGCCCCAGGGATCGACCAGGTCCGAGGCCTTCGCATAGGGACCCTGCCAGTTCGGCGCGTTGGCCGGCCTGGTGGCGAGGTCCTTGAGCTGCTGCGGCGGCGAGCCGTTGTCCAGCGCGTAGTTCTCGATCTTCTGGCTGAGCGTGGTCAGCTGCGCCTTGCCGGCGCCGTACTTGCCCTTGTCCACGTTCTTGCCGACCTGGGTCACCACCACCGCGCCGATGATGCCGATCAGTACGATCACGGCGAGCATCTCGAGCAGGGTGAAGCCTCGCGCGTGCTTCGCACGCGGGGAACGGGGAACGGGAGCTGGGGAACGCGCGGCCTTGCCGCAAGCCGGACGTGCCCCGTTCCCTGTGCCCCGTTCCCTAGTCTGGTAAGCCATACGTCTCTCCGTCTCACTGAATGTTCGAAGTCAGGCTGAGCAGCGGCAGCAGGATCGCCGCCATGATGATCGCCACCAGCACCGTCATCACGATGGTCAGCGCCGGCACCAGCGCCGCGAGCAGGCGGTCGATCGCGCGCCTGGACTCCAGGTCGAAGGTGTCGGCGACCTTCAGCAGCATGGTGTCCAGCTGGCCCGCCTCCTCGCCCACCTGCACCATCTGCAGGGCCAGCCGCGGGAAGCGCTGCGAGCGCGCCAGCGCGGCGCTCAGGCCCCCGCCACCCTTGACCTGCTCGGCGGCCTGCGCCAGCGCCTCGTCCAGCGCGGTGTTGCCGGTGACCTGGCGGGCGATGCCGAGGGCGGCGAGCAGCGGCACGCCGTTCTTGAGCAGGGTGCCGAGCGTGCGCGCGATGCGCGCGGTCTCGATCTTCAGCAGCAGCGGACCGAGCACGCGCAGGGTCAGCAGCCGGGCATGCCAGGCCAGGCGCAGGGCCGGGTCGCGCAGGCGCGCGCGCCATACCAGCACACCGCCGATCAGCAGCAGCAGGAGCAGCCACCACCACGATTGCAGCACGCTGCCGATGAACAGCACCGCCTGCGTGATCCAGGGGATCGGCACCTGCATGTCCTCGAAGATCGGCACGAACTGCGGCACCACGTAGGCCAGCAGCAGCACCAGCGAGCCCAGCACGCCCACCAGCAGGAAGGCCGGGTAGATCAGCGCGTTGATGATGCTGCCGCGCAGCTGCTGCGCACGCTCGAGGTAGTCGGCCAGGCGCCGCAGCGTGTCTTCCAGCGAGCCACCCGCCTCGCCGGCGCGCACCAGCGAGACGTACAGCTTGGGGAACACGCCGTGTTCCTCGTCCAGCGCCTGCGACAGCGTGGTGCCGCCGCGCACGCGGTCGCGCACGCGCTCGACCAGCCGCCTGGCGCGCTCGCCCTCGGGCAGCTCCATGAGAATGCCGAGCGCGCGGTCCAGCGGCTGGCCGGCACCGAGCAGGGTCGCCAGCTGGTGGGTGAACTGCGCCAGCTGGTCGCCGGTGAAGGGACCGCGCTTGAGCAGTGCGGCGAACGCCGAGGCTTCGCCCGCAGCGTCGGCCGGCTTGGCCTCCAGCGGCGTGTGGCCCTGGTCCTGCAGGCGCCCGATCGCCTCCTCCAGGCTGGGGGCTTCGATCTGGCCCTGCAACACCTCGCCGGCGGCGCTGATGGCGCGGTAGCGGAACTGCGCCATGTCAAACGCTCCGCGCGCGCGGCTCGCTCTCCCCGACGGGGAGAGGGCCGGGGTGAGGGGGCAAGGCTTGCGGGGAAGGAGGGACAAAGCCCGAGATGCTCGTGCTCTCCAGAGCAGAGGCTGCAGTCGTCCTGATGAAGCCTCGGGCGAACCCAGGTCCCTCACCCCCTGCATCGATCAAAGAGGGGGGAGCGGGCGCAAAGGCCACGCCGGGCCGCGGCGCATCAGCCCTCCTGCGTGACACGCAGCACCTCCTCGAGGGTGGTGACGCCGGCGACCGCCTTGGCGATGCCGTCCTCGTACATCGTGCGCATGCCCTCGGCGC
The DNA here is from genome assembly GCF_037137055.1 of Fulvimonas yonginensis. Taxonomy (NCBI): domain Bacteria; kingdom Pseudomonadati; phylum Pseudomonadota; class Gammaproteobacteria; order Lysobacterales; family Rhodanobacteraceae; genus Fulvimonas; species Fulvimonas yonginensis. The sequence goes on along the minus strand of NZ_JBBBNY010000001.1, from coordinate 340,416 downwards.
GCGCGGCCCGTTCGATCTCGCTGGCGTCGGCGTGCTGCATCACCAGGCGGCGCAACGCCTCGCTCATCACCAGGAACTCGACGATCGCGCGACGGCCGCGGTAGCCGGTGGGATTGGCGGCGCTGCTGCCGGGCTTCCACAGGCGGATCGGGCGCTCGTCGGTGTACTTATCCAGCTCGAACTCGGCGATCACCTCGGGCGCGGGCTCGTAGGGGATCGCGGTTTCCGGGTCCAGCCGGCGCACCAGGCGCTGAGCCAGGATCGCGTTGACGGTGGAGCCGAGCAGGTAATCCTCCACGCCCATGTCGAGCAGGCGGGTGACGCCGCCGGCGGCCGAGTTGGTGTGCAGGGTGGAGAGCACCAGGTGGCCGGTCAGCGCCGACTGGATCGCGATGCGGCAGGTCTCCAGGTCGCGCATCTCGCCGATCATGATCACGTCCGGGTCCTGGCGCATGATCGATCGCAGCGCGTTGGCGAAGTCCAGCCCGATCTGCGGCTTGACCTGGATCTGGTTGATGCCCTCGAGCTGGTACTCGACCGGGTCCTCGACGGTGATGATCTTCACGTCCGGCGTGTTGATGCGCGACAGCGCCGTGTACAGCGTGGTGGTCTTGCCCGAACCGGTCGGGCCGGTCACCAGCAGGATCCCGTTGGGCCGCTCCAGCACCTCGACGAAGCGCGCCTCGAACTGCGGCGTGAAGCCGAGCGAGGCGAAGTCGAACACCACCGACTCGCGGTCGAGGATGCGCATCACCACCGACTCGCCGTAGGCGGTCGGCACGGTCGATACGCGCAGGTCCAGCTCCTTGCCCTGCACGCGCAACTGGATGCGCCCGTCCTGCGGCAGCCGGCGCTCGGCGATGTTGAGCTTGGCCATGATCTTGACGCGGCTGATCACCGCCGCGGTGGACGAGGACGGCGGCGCTTCCACCTCGTGCAGCACGCCGTCGATGCGGTAGCGCACCTTCAGGCGGTTCTCGAACGGCTCGATGTGCACGTCGGAGGCACGCTGCTCGACCGCGCGCTGCAGGATCAGGTTGACCAGGCGGATCACCGGCGCCTCGGAGGCCAGGTCGCGCAGGTGCTCGACATCGTCCTCCTCGCTGGCCTCGCCGCCGAGGTTCTCCACGATCGTTCCCATCGCGGAGCGGCCGGTGCCGTAGTAGCGCTCGATCAGGTCGTCGATTTCCGAGCGCAGGCCGATGCGTAGCGCCACTGGCCGGCCGGCGGCCAGCTCGACCGCCTGCAACGGGTACGGATCGGCCGGATCGGCCACCACCAGCGCCAGGTCGTCCTCGCCCTCGCGCACCGGCACCACGTGCTGCTGCTTGAGGAAGCGCAGCGAGAGTTCGGGTTCGGCCGGCGGCATTTCCGGCGCGTCGCGCGCGGCCAGCAACGGCACGCCGAGCAGCTCGGACCATGCCTCGGCCAGGTCGCGCTCGGACACCAGCCCGAGCCGCGCCAGCAACGCGGTCAGGGTGCCCTCCGGCGCCTCCTCGTGCAGGCGGCGCGCGCGGTTGAGGTCGCTGTCCTTGAGCTGGCCGCGCGACACCAGCAGCGCGCAGACAGCCGCTTCGCGGTCGTCCACGGTGAGCGCCCCGGTGGCCGCCGGCGTTACGACTGCCGTCATGCAGTTCTCCCGCCAGTACGTCTATCCCGCCGGCACCCCCTGCGTCGACGGGAAACCCCATTGGTAGCACATCCGCCGGTCCGGACGCGAGCCGACAGCCGGCGGATACCGTGGATGTTCAGACTACGATCACGCCGGGGAGTTCAGCGAAACGTGAAGGCGCCGCCAACGCGCAAGGCCGGGCCGGCGCTGGCCGGCCCGGCGCCCGGGGACCGGCTAGCGCGAGCCGTCGATGACCTTCTGCACCGCGGCGGCGGCGTTCACGATGCCGGCGCCGATCCGGTGATCGGGCGTGCGCTCGGGGATGGTGGCGGTCTGCTGCAGGATGGCCAGCACCTGCGTCGGCGACAGCAGCGGCAGCCCGCGCGCCTTGCGTACGCTCTGCATCATGGCTACCACGCCACTGACGTGCGGCGTGGCCTGCGAGGTGCCGGCGTAGCCCGCGTAGTGGTCGTCGTTCGGGACCGGGGTGGTCTTGCCGCTGTTGATCGCCTGCCAGACGAAGCCGTCGGCCACTTCGTCACCACTGCTGCCATCGTGCGCGTAGATGCCGCCACCGGGTGCGGCCAGGTCCACCGTGCGGCCGTAGTTGGAGTAGTAGGCGCGACGGCTGGTGACACCGACCGCGGCTACCGTGATTGCACCGGGGCAGCTGGCGGGCGTGAATTGCGACGCGTTGTCATTGTCGTTGCCGGCGGCGACCACCACCACGGCACCGTGCCGGTTGGCGCGGGCGATTGCCACCCCCATCGGGTCCTGGCTGTCGCACTGCCCGTAACCGCGCATGCTGAGGTTGATGACCTGCGCGGGATGGGTATTGTCCGGCACGCCGTCCACGTGGCCGCCGGCAGCCCAGACGATCGCGTCGGCGATGTCACTGTCGTAGCCGCCGCAATGACCGAGTACGCGCACCGGCAGGATCTGTGCATGGAAGGCGACCCCCGCCAGGCCGATGCCGTTGCCGTTGCGTTCGGCGCCGGCCGTGCTGGCCACGTGCGTGCCGTGCCAGGAACTCGGCGCGGGCGGATTGTCGATGCCAGTGCAATCGGTGAGCCAGGGCTCGCTGGTAGTCCAGTCGCCACGGTCCCAGCCGCCCGGCACGCGGCCGTCCTGCTTGCGACCCGAGAGCAGGGCATCGGTGATGAAGTCGTAGCCCGCGCTGGCTAGTCCCGTCCGCACGTCGACATGGGTAGTGATCCCGGTGTCGAGCACGGCGATCACGATGCCCCTGCCGTCGGCCAGCGACCAGGCGTGGTTCGCGTTGGAACCGCCGAAGTCACGCACCCCGGCGGCGGTGCGACGGCCGCTGGGCGCCTTGAGGTTCCATTGGTACTGGCTGTAGTCCGGGTCGCCAGGGTCGAGCGAGGCGGGTGACAACGAAGCGGGGGCAGCCATGTCGCGCACCGGCTGGAGCAAGACGTCCGGCGCCACGTGTTCGACCGCGGGATTGCTGGCGATCTGCTGCATGAATGCGGCGGCCTCGTTGCGGTCGAGCTTGCGCGTAGTGCGCAGCAGGTCGGCCCCGATCGCCAGGCGCCGGCCGTAGGCCGCCTGCACGGGCGCCAGGCGCATGCCCTGGGGGCCAAGGGTGGCGCGCGCGAGGCCGGCGCGGTCGAGCGCCACGCCGATGCTCTGCAGCATCAACGAGGGGTTGGCCCGCTCGGCGCTGCCCTCGCGCCAGGTGACGATGAAGCGGTCGTAGTGGCCGGCGTCCCTCAGCGCACTGAGGTTGTAACGGGTGCCGGTGGTGCCGCCGGCAGGCCCGGAGGCGTGCGCGGCGAAGGAGAAGGCGACGGCCAAGCAGGCGCCGAACAGCGCCCCGATCCGCAAACGATGTGCCATGTTGGTGATTCCCCGTTGAGCTTGGATGCCTGCCGCCTTGCACGGCAGGCTGCACTGCACGGAGCCTCGCGACTCCGCAATCGTTCGACGGGATCGCAGAGCTGCCGCCGGCTGCCGCATGGCTGGACCAAAAGCATTCGCTGGTTCCCCCGTCGGGACCGAACTTAGGCAGCGCTCCGTCACGCTCGCGTGACAGCGGGCTCGGCCGCCAGCCTTGCCATCGCGCCGCGCTCTGCAACAATGCCGCCTTTTGCGGGCAAGCCATGCAGCTGATCGACATCGGCGCCAACCTCACCCACGAATCCTTCCGCCACGACTTCGACGAGGTGCTCGCGCGCGCCGCCGCCGCGGGCGTCACCCGCATGGTGGTCACCGGCGCCTCGCGCGAAGGCAGCGAGCAGGCACTCGAGCTGGCATGCGCCCACCCGGGCGTGCTGTGGGCCACGGCCGGCGTGCATCCGCATCACGCGGTCGATTACGACGACGACGCCGACGCGCGCCTGCGCGAGCTCGCTCGGCTGCCGCAGGTACGCGCGGTCGGCGAGACGGGGCTGGACTACCACCGCAATTATTCGCCGCGCGAGGTGCAGCTCGAGGTCTTCGAACGGCAGCTTGCCATCGCCGCCGACCTGAGCATGCCGCTGTTCCTGCACCAGCGCGACGCGCACGCGGATTTCCTGCCGCTGCTCAAGCGCTACCGCGACCGCGTGCCGGCAGCGGTGGTGCACTGCTTCACCGACACCCGCGAGGCGCTGCACGACTACCTCGACCTCGGCTGCCACATCGGCATCACCGGCTGGATCTGCGACGAGCGGCGCGGCACCCACTTGCGCGAGTTCGTGCGCGAGATTCCCGCCGGGCGCCTGCTGCTGGAGACCGACGCACCCTACCTGCTGCCGCGCACGGTGCGCCCGGCGCCCAGCCACCGGCGCAACGAGCCGATGTACCTGAAGCACCTCTGCGAGGAAGTGGCGCGCGACCGCGGCGAGCCCGCGGAGGTCACGGCGGCCGACAGCACCGCTGCCGCCGCGGCGTTGTTCGGCCTCTGACCCGCTCCGCGCTGCGCCCGGTCACGCAAACCGCTTGCGCTCCGCCACTGCGGCGAGGCGCGGCTGTCTCCCGCGAACAAACGGAGCGGGATCGGCTAGGCGAGGCGGCCCACGCGGGTGAAGAACGACCAGCGCACGGCACGCACCGTGGCCGGATCGCCCCAGGCCTGTGCCAGCGCGGGTTCCGCCGCGGCGACCGCATCGACGCCGGTGCGCCTGAAGTGCCGCTGTGCGGCGGACCACGAGCGCAGGTAGGCCAGGAACTGCGCCAGATTCCAGTCGGCGCGCATCAGGAAGCTCGGCGTGGCCACCGCGGCGAACGGGAACGGCAGCTCACGGTAGCCGCTGTCGACCAGGGCGCGCTCGGGCGGCCAGTCGTCGCCCAGCGTGTCGGCGTAGAGCCGCTGCTCCACGGCGTCGACCGCGCGGTCCACGCTGCAGTTGCCGTAGGCCGACACCGCCAGCAGGGCGCCCGGCCGCGCCACGCGGCGCACTTCGGCGTGGAACGCGCCCAGGTCGAACCAGTGCAGCGCCTGCGATACGCAGACCAGGCTCACGCTGGCGTCGGGCAGGCTGCTGTGTTCGGCCGGCTCCACGCGGTAGTCGATCGACGTGTGCGGCGCGGCCTGGTCGATCTGCGTGGCGCTGGGGTCGGTGGCGACCACCCGCTCGAAATGCGCGGCCAGGCCCAGGCTGGCCTGCCCGTTGCCGCAGCCGGCGTCCCAGGCCAGCGCGCGATCCGGCGCCTGGCCCGCGAGCCACGCGAACCAGTCGGCCGGTGGCAGCGGGCGCGCATCGCGGTACAGCGCGGCGTGGCCGGAGAAATGGTCCTTGAAGGTGGTCATGACGGGGCCCGCGGCGAGGATCCCGACCATTGTAGGAGCGAGCTCGCTCGCGATGCTTGTTCCGCCGTGGCCGCCGGTCGAACCCAGGCGCCTCGCGAGCCCGCCTGCCGCTACGCCAGGCGGCGGACGTGGCCGGGGGGGAGGCCGTCCAGCGTGTAGTCGCCGATGCGCACGCGGATCAGCCGCAGCGTGGGAAAACCGACCGCAGCCGTCATGCGGCGCACCTGCCGGTTGCGCCCCTCGCGCAGCGTCACGCTCAGCCAGCTGGTGGGGATCGCCTTGCGGAAGCGCACGGGCGGGTCGCGCGGCCACAGCCAGTCCGGCTCGACCGCAGGCTCGGCGCCGGCCGGCCGGGTGAGGCCATCGTTGAGGATGACGCCGCGGCGCAGCGCGCCCAGCGCGGCATCGGTGATCGCGCCGTCGACCTGCACCAGGTAGGTCTTGGGCTGCTTGTGCTTCGGATCGGTCAGGCGATGCGCCAGCGCACCGTCGTCGGTGAGCAGCAGCAGCCCCTCGCTGTCCATGTCCAGCCGCCCGGCCGGATAGACGTCCTTCTCGCGGACGTAGTCGGCCAGCGTGGGACGGCTGCCGCCGCCGGAGAACTGGCACAGCACGCCGTACGGCTTGTTGAACGCGAGCAGCACCGCTACGGCGCGCCGCCCGCGTCCGGCTTGACGAAGCGCAGGGTCATGCGGTCGGACTCGCCGATCGCCAGGTATTTGGCGCGGTCCTTGTCGCCCAGCGCCAGCGTCGGCGGCAGCGTCCACACGCCCTTGGGGTGGTCGTGGTCGTCCTTCGGGTTGGCGTTGACCTCGCTGCTGCCATCGAGCACGAAACCGGCGTCGGTGGCGAGCTTGACCACGTAGTCCACCGGCAGGTAGCCGCTGTCCTCCACCTGCTCCAGCACGGCGCCGTCGTCGGCGCGGTGGTCGACCACGCCCAGCACGCCGCCGGGCTTGAGCACCGCGAAGAACGCCTTGAACATCGCCGGCGCGTTGCCGGCGACCGCCCAGTTGTGCACGTTGCGGAAGGTCAGCACGCGGTCGGCCGAACCGGGCGCACCGAACACCGGCGCCTTCGGGTCGAAGGCCACGATCGAGGCGCGGTCGAACTGTGCCGGGTGCGCGGCGAACAGCTTGCGCAGCGCCGTATCGTCCTCACGTGCCTCGCCGCCGGCGGAGGGCTGCTCCTCGGCGGCCACGTAACGGCCGTTGTCGCGCAGCAGCGGTGCCAGGATCTCGGCGTACCAGCCGCCGCCGGGGGTGATCTCGACCACCGTCTGGTCGGGCCGCACCTCGAAGAACTCCAGCGTCGCCTTGGGATGGCGCCACACGTCGCGCGCGCGATGAGCGGGCGAGCGCCAGTCCCCGGCGAGCACCTGGTCCAGCTGCGCGGCGGTGTAGTCGCTGGCGCTGGTCGGCGGCACCAGCGCGTCGGCCGGCTGGTCCTGCGCCGGGGCGGGGGTGGCAAGCAACGCGGCGAAGCACAGCAGGGAGCACAGCAAGGTCTTCATGGCGATCTCCTGGGCCGCGCGGGCGGCGGGGAAGAAATTCAAAAGGGTCGCGGGCACACCGACTGCAGGCCGTCGATGTGCTCGTGCAGGTCCGGGGCGATACCCTGCCACATCGGATCGAGAATGAAATCGATGCCCTCGTAGCGGGCCAGCTTGGCCGCCGGGATGAAGTCGGCGTCACCGGCGACCAGCACGATCTGGTCGACCAGCCTCTTGTAGGTGAGCGCGGCGATGTCGATGCCGATCTTCATGTCCACCTGGGTCTGGCGCATGTCCGGCTCGAAATGCTCATCGCCCAGATCCTCCCACGACAGCGTGCCGTCGCGCAGCTGCTGGTAGGCGGCGAACTTCAGCTTCCACTCGCCGCGGTCGGCCAGCCGGCCCAGCCGCAGCGCGAGCTTGCGCTGTCGACGTAGCTGGTCGTGCAGGTCGCGGCGGAAGGCGGCCGCGCCGGTGCGCGAGAAGTCCACCGCCTCGCCGCTGACCGGGCGCACCAGCACCTTCTCCAGCGGCGGGCAGTCGTAGAAGAAGATGCGGTACAGCGCCTCGCGGGGACGGTCCAGCGCCTTGAGGTGCTCCAGCGCCATGCCGAACAGGGTCTTGGCGACCGTGCGCGCGTCGTTGGCGTCGCGCTCGCCCCAGACCTTGCGGTAGCGGGCAAGGAAGAAGGCGCCGTCGACCAGGATGGCGGTGCGTTGCATGGGGTCCTCGGACAGGGAAGCGGAAAGCGCCCGCGGGCGGCGCGCATTCTAGCCGAGCCGGAGCCCGCGCAGGCGTACGGGACACAGGCAGGAGCGAGCTTGCTCGCGATGTTTTTTGTCCGGCGCCGGCGCAACGGAACATCGCGAGCGAGCTCGCTCCTACGGGGTGGCCGGCTCTTCCTCGCGCAGCCGCGGCATCTGCCGGCAGTAGTCGTCCGCTTCGGCCAGCAGCCATTGGCGGAACACCTGCAACCCCTGGTGCTCCTGCGAGCGCGGCGGATAGACCAGCCAGTACGCCTCGTGCACCGGCAGGTAGCGCTCGCCGAGCACCACCAGGCGGCCGGCGTCGATCAGCGAGCGCGAGGTGACCATGCGGCCCAGCGCCACGCCGAGGCCCTCGAGTGCGGCGTGGCGCAGCGCGTCGGTGCTGTCGAAGTGCGCGACGTAGCGCTTCGGCGGCGTGCCGCCGAAGCGCGCGAACCAGTCCTGCCAGCGGTTGCCCGGATCGCCCAGCAGCGGCCAGGCGGCCAGGTCGTGCGGATCGGTGCCGGCCATCCTTGCGGCCAGCTCCGGCGTCGCCACCGGCGCCAGCCACTCGCCGAACAGCCGCTCGCTGCGCAGGCCCTCCCACTGGCCGCGGCCGTAGCGCAGACCGGCGTCGACCGGCTCGCGCTCGAAGTCCACCAGCGCGGAACTGGTGTGCAGGTTGAACTCCAGTTCCGGGTGGGCGGCGACCAGCCGGGGCAGCCGCGGCATCAGCCAGCTGGACATGATCCCGGAGCTGGCGCTCAGGGTCAGCGAATCGTGCCGCCGCTCGCGGTAGCGCGAGAGCGCGTGCTCGATGCCCTCGAAGTGCCGGCCGACCGCCTCGAACAGGTCGCAGCCCTCGGTGGTCAGTGTGACGCCACGCGGCCCGCGCTCGAACAGGCGCCGGCCCAGGCGATCCTCCAGCTGGCGGATCTGGTGGCTCAGCGCGCTGACCGTGAGGTGCGCCTGCGCCGCCGCCCGCGACAGGTTGCCCACCCGCGCGACGCGGACGAACTGTTGCAGCAGGCCCAGCGGGATCTGGCTCATGGCAGGCTCCGGCTCAGCGTGCGTGCCGGTAGCGACACCGGCACCGGCGCCGACAGCTCGGTGGCCGAGCGGCCGGCGTACAGCGCGTAGCGGCCACCGCGGATCACCCAGCGCCGCGTGGCGGTGTCGAAGTCGGCGAGCAGCCGCGGCTCCAGCGCGACTTCGACCGTGCGTGCCCGCCCCGGCGCCAGCCGCACCTTGCGGAAGCCGGCCAGGCGGCGCACCGGCGAGCCGGGTACCTGCACGTAGGCCTGCACCACCTCGGCGCCAGCGCGCGCGCCGGTGTTGCGCACGGTCACCCGCAACCGCGGCACGCCGTCGTGGAGCACCGCCTCGGGCCGCTCCTGCACGAAGCGGGTGTAGCCCAGGCCGAAGCCGAACGGGAACAGCGGATCGAGCCCCTGGCGCTGGAACCAGCGGTAGCCGACGTCGGCGCCTTCGATGGCGTAGTCGACGCTGACCGGCAGCGGCGTGCCGGGGGCCGCGCCGGCACCCTCCAGGCGCGGGCGCGGCAGTTGCGCCAGCGTGCGCGGCCAGGTGAACGGCAGGCGCCCGGACGGGTCGGCTCGGCCGAACAGCAGGTCGGCGATCGCCTCGCCGCCGGCGCTGCCGGGGTACCAGGCCTCGAGCACGGCGTCGACCCGTTCGAGCCAGGGCATCGCCACCGGGCCGTTGGTCTGCAGCACCACCGCCGTGCGCGGGTTGGCCCGCGCCACCGCCTCGACCAGCGCGTCCTGATCGTCCGGCAGCCGCAGGTCCGGCGCGTCGATCGATTCGGCGGCCCACTGCTGCACGAACACCACCGCCACCTGCGAGCGCGCGGCGAGCGCCGCAGCGGCGGCGAGGTCGTCGCCGGCCGCGTAGGCGACCTGCGCGCGCGGGGCCAGCGCGCGGATCGCCGCCAGCGGCGCGGATGGATCGAACATCACCGGCCCCGGCCAACCGGCCGGGCCGACGCCCGGCACCGCGTTGCCGCCGTACGGCGTCACCGTCGAGGAGCCGCCGCCGGCCATCACGCCCTTGTCGGCGTGGCCGCCGATCACGGCGATCGAGCGCAGGTCCGGCGCCAGCGGCAGCCGGTCGTGCCGGTTGCGCAGCAGCACGGCGCCGGCTTCGGCGGCGCGCCGCGCCACGGCCCGGTGCGCGGCCACGTCGATCGGACCACGCACCGGCGGATGGTCGAACAGGCCGGCGGCGAACATACTGCGCAGGATCCGCCCGGCCATGTCGTCCAGCCGCTCCGGGCTCACCTCGCCGCGCGCGATGGCCTGCTTAAGCGGTGCGCCGAAGTAGATCTCCCTGTCGAACACGTCGGCCGCCGATTCCTGGTCCAGCCCCGCGTTGGCCGCCCTGGCCGCGCTGTGCACGGCGCCCCAGTCCGACATGACGAAGCCCGGGTAGCCCCAGTCCCGCTTGAGCACCTGCCCGAGCAGGAAGGCGTTCTCGCAGGCCCAGTCGCCGTTGACCTTGTTGTACGCGCACATCACCGCGCCCGGCCGGCCGCGCTCGATCGCCAGCTCGAAGGCCAGCAGGTCCGACTCGCGCATGGCGCGCTCGCCGATGCGCACGTCGATCGCGTTGCGCGCGGTTTCCTGGTCGTTGAGCGCGTAGTGCTTGACGGTGGCGAGCACGTGCCGGTCCTGGATGCCGCGCACGGCGGCGCCCACCATGATGCCGGCCAGCAGCGGGTCCTCGCCGGCGTATTCGAAGTTGCGCCCGTTGCGCGGCTCGCGCTGCAGATCCACGCCGCCGGCCAGCAGTACGTTGAAACCCTTGCGCCAGGCCTCCTCGCCGATCATCGCGCCACCGGCATAGGCCACCTGCGGATCCCAGCTGGCTGCGGTGGCGAGCCCCGCCGGCAGCGCGGTGGCACCGTCGCCCGGCCGCACGTTGCCGGAATTGGCCACCCCCAGGCCGGCGTCGCTCTGCTGCTGCGCGGGGATGCCCAGCCGCGGGATGCCCGGCACGTAGCCGGCCGAACCGATCGCGCCGGCCGGCATCGGCCGCCCGTGTGCGGCGTCCGGCTGGGCGAACACGCCGTGGACCAGCTGCAGCTTCTCCGCCTGCGTCATCTGCGCCAGCAGGGCCTGCGCCCGCGCCTCGGGCGACTGCGCCGGACCGGCCGGCCCGGCGGCGGGTGCGGCCAGGGTGCTGCCGGCCGCCGCCAGACCGGCGGCGAGAACGGCGCTGCGCAGCGCCGGTAGGAGACCTTTGCCTTTCATCCGCAACGTCCTTCGGCAGCCAGGCGGTCCGGGACCGCCCGGCTGTCGTGTTGAATTCCAGTCAAGTCTGCCTTGCGAATATATCGCTTTTTGGCGGCCCGGTGCGGGCGTACCTTGAGCACACCCCAAAGCAACAACCCCACCGGAGTTCCCCATGAAACCGCTCTGGAAGCAGTTGCTGTACCTGCACGGCCATGTCCCGCCCGCCGACCTGCGCTGGGGCGAGGACGCTCCACCGTCCCGCGGGCGCCGCACGCCCGCACGCAACGCCAGGCCGATGGCGCCCATGTTGCGCTGGCGTGCGGCGGTTCGCGCCGGGCTGATCATCTAGCCCCGTGCACGATCGCCCGGATCGCGCACGGGATCGGCTTGATTCGCCCGGGCCGCGCTCCAATCTCGGGACTCTTCGCTTTCGAGGAGTCCCCATGGAATACCGCCCCCTTGGTCGTTCCCCGCTCGCCGTGGCGCCGCTCGCCTTCGGCGGCAACGTGTTCGGCTGGAGCGTGGACGAGAAACGCTCCTTCGAGCTGCTCGACGCCTTCGTCGACGCCGGCTTCAACCTGATCGACACGGCGGACGTCTATTCCGCCTGGGCGCCGGGCAACCGCGGCGGCGAATCGGAGACGATCATCGGCCGCTGGCTCAGGGCCAGCGGCAAGCGCGACCGGGTGGTGATCGCCACCAAGGTGGCCAAGTGGGCCGAGCAGCCCGGCCTGTCGCCGGTCAACATCCGGCAGGCGGTGGAAGGCTCGCTGCGGCGGCTGCAGGTGGACTGCATCGACCTGTACCAGGCGCACGAGGACGACGCCTCGGTGCCGCTGGCCGAGACACTGGGCGCGTTCGGCCGGCTGATCGAGGAGGGCAAGGTGCGCGCCATCGGCGCTTCCAACTACACGGCCGACCGCTTCGAAGAGGCGCTGCAGGTCTCCGCCCGGCACGGCCTGCCGCGCTACGAGACGCTGCAGCCGGAGTACAACCTGGTGCGTCGCGCCGGCTACGAGCGCTCGCTCGAGCCGCTGGTGCGTCGCGAGCAGGTCGGCGTGATCAGCTACTACGCACTGGCCAGCGGCTTCCTCACGGGCAAGTACCGCAGCGAGGCGGACCTGGCCAAGAGTGCGACCCGCGGCGCCAGCGTGCGCAAGTACCTCGACGCACGCGGACTGGGCATCCTGGCCGCGCTGGACCGCGTCGCCGCAGCGCATGGCGCCAGCCCGGCACAGGTCGCGCTGGCCTGGCTGATGGCGCGGCCCGGGCTCACCGCGCCGATCGCCGGCGCCACCAGCGTGGCGCAGTTGCGCGAACTCATGGGCGCGGTGGACCTTCGACTGACGCCGGACGAGATCGCCACGATCGATCAGGCCAGCGCGGAGTGAGCCGCGCCTACCGGCCGGCGGAGGCGGTCCCGGCCGGTCCGGCCTCGTCGGTCGGCCCGTCGCCGTCCGGCGGCTGGACCGTGTAGCCCTCCGCCACGAGCGCGGCGAGGTAGCCGTCCGGCCGCAGCGCCTGGTCGATCGGCAACAGGGCGAAGCTGCTGGCGTCGTCCGCGAGCGCGCGCCGGGCCTGCGCCAGCCAGGCCTCGCGCACCTTGCCTTCGAGGTCGCCCAGCCCGAGCCGGCGGGCGAAACCCGCCTCGCTGACCGCGTCGGCGCACGGCACGTCGGCGGAGGTACCGGAGAGCCGGCGCAGCGTGTCCAGGTCGCCGCTCGCCCAGGCGCTGGCGCGCTCGCTCATCCGCGCCAGGTCGACGTCGACACGGTCGAGCATGGCCTCGAAGCAGGCCACGTCGTCAAGCCGTTCGCGCTTGAAATCCTTCACCAGCGCCTTGGGATCCTCCACGGTCACCCGGTAGGCGGTGGAGGTGGACGGGATGCCGGCCTGCCTGGCCGCGCCCACCAGCAGCGGCACCACGCCCTTGCGGTCCAGGCCGATGCGCTCGATGGCCGCCTCGTACAGGCGGAAACCGGCGAACAGCGGCCGCCACTTCTCCACCTTGCCGCTGCGGCCGATGTAGCGCGCCTTGAGCACCAGCCAGCGCGCGTAGGTGGCCGGCGGCACCACGTCGGCGAGCCGCGCGCCGTCGGGGTTGTTGCGGATGCCGATCAGCCGCGGCAGCAACGCCAGCGATCCGAAGAAGCCCAGGTGCGCGTCCAGCTTGAGGCCGGGCTCGCGCAGCAGCTCCTTCGACTGAGCCAGGCGCTCGCGCACCTCGCGGGACTCCCACTGCATGCCGCGCGGCAGCGGATCGAGCGTGCCCAGCACCCACAGCACGTGGCCTGCGGGCGAGCTCACCTTCCACAGGCCGGGGCCCGGCTGCTCGCCGCTGACCCGCACGGGCGCCAGGGTGGTGACCGAACCCGTCGCCGCGGGCACGACCTGTCCGGCGGCGGCCAGGGCGAACATCGCGAGGACGAGGAAGCAGGGAACGCGCATGGCCGGGGGCCCTTCCGTGGTGCGTGCCATCGTACGGCGCCGCTCCCGCCGCAGGAAAGCAAAGGGCGCCCGGGGGCGCCCTGTGCGTTCAGCCCTTCAGCGTCGCCAGCGCGTCGTTGAAGGTCTTGCTCGGCCGCATCGCCTCGCCGGTGCGCGCGAGGTCGGGGTGGTAGTAGCCGCCGATGTCGACGCGCTTGCCCTGCGCGCCGTTGAGTTCGGCCACGATGGTCGCCTCGTTGTCGGCCAGCGCCCTGGCCAGCGGGGCGAAGGTGGCCTTCAGCTCGGCGTCCTCGTCCTGCGCGGCGAGCGCCTGCGCCCAGTACAGCGCGAGGTAGAAGTGGCTGCCGCGGTTGTCGAGCTCGCCGACCTTGCGCGCAGGCGACTTGTTGTTGTCCAGGATCCTGCCGTTGGCCTGGTCCAGGGCCTTGGCCAGCACGGCGGCGCGCTTGTTGCCGTAGCGCTCGGCCAGGTGCTCGAAGGAGGCGGCCAGCGCCAGGAACTCGCCCAGCGAATCCCAGCGCAGGTAGTCCTCCTCCAGGAACTGCTGCACGTGCTTGGGCGCCGAGCCGCCGGCGCCGGTCTCGAACAGGCCGCCGCCGGCCATCAGCGGCACGATCGAGAGCATCTTGGCGCTGGTGCCCAGCTCCATGATCGGGAACAGGTCGGTGAGGTAGTCGCGCAGCACGTTGCCGGTTACCGAGATGGTGTCCTGGCCCTTGCGGATGCGCTCCAGCGAGAGGCGCATGGCTTCCACCGGGGCGAGGATGCGGATGTCCAGGCCCGCGGTGTCGTGATCCTTCAGGTAGCGCTGCACCTTGGCGATCAGCTGCGCGTCGTGCGCACGCGCAGGATCGAGCCAGAACACCGCCGGCGTGCCGGAGAGGCGGGCACGGGTGACGGCGAGCTTGACCCAGTCCCGGATCGCCGGGTCCTTGGTCTGGCACATGCGCCAGATGTCACCGGCCTGCACCGCATGCTCGAACACGCTGCGTCCGTTCTGGTCGGTCACCCGCACGGTGCCGTCGGTGGCGATCTGGAAGGTCTTGTCGTGCGAGCCGTACTCCTCGGCCTTCTGCGCCATCAGGCCGACGTTGGGCACCGAGCCCATGGTCGCCGGGTCGAACGCGCCGTGCGCCTTGCAGTCCTCGATCACCGCCTGGTAGATGCCGGCGTAGCTGCGGTCGGGGATCAGCGCCACGGTGTCCTGCAGCTCGCCCCTGGCGTTCCACATCTTCCCCGAGTCGCGGATCATCGCCGGCATCGACGCGTCGACAATGACATCGCTGGGCACGTGCAGGTTGGTGATGCCCTTGTCGGAGTTGACCATCGCCAGGCCCGGGCGCTTGGCGTACTCGGCCTCGATGTCGGCCCTGATCGCCGCCTGCTTCTCCTCCGGCAACTGGGAAAGGCGCGCGTAGAGGTCGCCGATGCCGTTGTTGGCGTCGAAGCCGATCTGCTTCAGCTCGGCCGCGTGCCTGTCGAGCGCGTCCTTGTAGAACTCGCGCACCACCACGCCGAACATGATCGGATCGGACACCTTCATCATGGTCGCCTTCAGGTGCAGCGAGAAGAGCGTGCCCTCGGCCCTGGCGGCGTCGATCTCGCGCCGCACGAAGCGCGCCAGCGCGGCACGGCTCATCACCGCCGCATCGACCACCTCGCCCGCCTGCACGGCGACCTTTTCCTTGAGCACCGTGGTGCTGCCGTCCTTGCCGACCAGCTCGATCTTCAGGCTGCCGCCCTGGTCCATCGTGACCGACTGCTCCGAGCCGTAGAAGTCGCCATCGTCCATGTGCGCCACGCGCGTCTTCGAACCGGCGCTCCAGACACCCATCTTGTGCGGGTGCTTGCGCGCGTAGCTCTTCACCGAGGCCGGTGCGCGACGGTCGGAGTTGCCCTCGCGCAGCACCGGGTTCACGGCGCTGCCTTTGACCTTGTCGTAGCGCGCCTTGATGTTGTACTGCTCGACGTCGCCGTGCGGCTCGTCCGGGTAGTCCGGCAGCGCGTAGCCCTGCGCCTGCAGTTCCTTGATCGCGGCTTTGAGCTGCGGCACGGAGGCGCTGATGTTCGGCAGCTTGATGATGTTGGCCTCCGGCGTGGTAGCCAGTTGGCCGAGCTCGGCCAGGTCGTCGGGGATGCGCTGCTCTTCCTTCAGATACTCCGGGAACTGCGAGAGCATGCGCCCGGCCAGCGAGATGTCGCGGGTCTCCACACCGATGCCCGCGGTGTGCGCGAACGCCTTGACGATCGGCAGCAGCGACTGGGTCGCCAGGAACGGCGCTTCGTCGGTCAGGGTGTAAAGAATCTTGGGAGCCTGGGACATCGTCTGCGTGACCTCTCGTGCAAAGGCATGCGGGAAGCGCGGACGAGGCCGCACCGCGAAGGAAAGACAAGACGGCCATTTTCGCCCGAACGGCGCGCGCTGGCTATCGCAGGGGCATACGCAGGCGCACGGAAGGCAGGCACCGCGCCTCAGGCGCAGGTGCGTTTCCGGCAGTGCATGGATTGCCCCGGCTGGTTCGGGGCGCAGGCGTGACAGGCGCTCAGCTGCCCTGGATCGGGTAGGTCTGAACGCCATCGCTGGCGGCGGGCGCCGGCTGCGTGGCCGGCTGCGTGGCCGAGGCCGGGCGCGCGCTGCCGCACTGGTAGGCGCCCCAGGCCTGTTCGCCGTCGACCGGCTCGCCCAGCGGCTTGACGGTGTCGGCGTGCATCTTGGCCGCCTCGTTGCGCGCCATTACTTCCAGTTCGTCGCGCACCTTGATGTCATTGCGATCCACCGGGCCGACGTGGTCCATCACCGAGACGGTGACCTTGCCCAGGTCGCGGCACTGCGAGACGTCGCCGTTCCAGGCGGTACGCACCTGCTTGCCGGCGTCGTCGAGGGTGATGCCCCAGGTGCAGGCGCCGAGCAGCAGGACGGGAGCGAGCAGGAAGACGGTTTTGCGCATGGGGAGAGGCTCCGGACGGATCGGGAAGGCTCCATCGTAGAGCAAGGGCGAGGCAAAGGCCTCTCTCGTGCGAGCGTGGCGCCGCCCGCCGGGCGTTGCAGGAGCGAGCTTGCTCGCGATGGATCTGCCCAACGGCGAGCCCTCAGCAGAGCACCGCGAGCAAGCTCCTACCGGAGGGACGCTCCCCCGCGTGCGGGGGAGCGGGTACGCGCTACTTCGCCGGCTTGCCGTCGGCGTCCAGGACCTGCACCTGGCCCAGGTTCAGCGCCCGGACCGGTTGTTCGATCTTCTTGAGGTCGCCGACGATCACCCAGGTCAGGTGATCCGGGTGGATCACCTCCTCGGCCGCGGCCTGCACCTGCGGATCCTTGAGCGCCTCGATGCGCGCCTTCTCGGTCTGCACCCAGTCGTCGGGGCGGTCGTACAGGGTGATCTCCTGCAGCGCGCCCATCACCGCCGAGGTGGTCTGGTATTCGCCCGGCAGGCTGCGCACGGCACCGTCCTTGATCTTGGCGATCTCGGGCGGTGTGAGCGGATGCGGGCCGACCACGCCGCGCGCCTCGGCGAGGATCTCCGCTGCCGACGGCCCGGTCTTGTCGGTCTGCACCGGCGCGTACATCAGGAACGGGCGCTGGCCCAGCGCGTCGGGCAGGAAGCTGAAGGCGCCGTAGGCCCAGTGCTTGTCCTCGCGCAGGTTCATGTTCAGGCGCGAGGTGAAGGTGCCGCCGAACGCGCCGTTCATGGTCTCGATGGCCAGGTTGTTGCCCACCTTGGTCGATGGCGCCAGGCCACCGGCGAGGATCAGACTCTGCTGCGCCCCCGGGCGGTCGATCAGGTACACGCGCGAGTGTGCGGGCGCGGCCACCCGGGCCAGGTTCTTGGTCGGCACCTTGCCGGCGCCCGGCTTCCAGTCACCGAACACCTGGTCCAGCTGCGGAATGATCTTGTCCAGCGTGGTGTCGCCGGCGACCAGGATCTTCACGTTGTCCGGGCGGATGAAGTCGCCCATGAAGCGCCGCATGTCGTTCACGTCGAGCGAGGTGATCGAATGCACCGTGCCCGACCCGGTGAAGGGGATCGCATAGGCATGTCCCTCGCCGTAGAGCAGCGGCGGCAGGGTGCGCAGGGCGATGCCGATCGGCCGGCTCTTCTCCTGCGCGATGCGCGCCAGCCACTGCCCGCGCAGGCGTGCCACGTCGTCGTCGCGGAACGCCGGATTGCGCACGATGTCGGCGAACAGCGCCAACGAAGGCGTCAGCTTGTCGTCCAGTGCGTTGAGCGAGACGTTGCAGAAGTCCAGCCCGCACCCGCTGTCGATCTCGGCACCCAGACGCTGCTCGCGCTTGGCGATCTCCACCGAGTCGAGATCCCTGGTGCCTTCATCGAGCATCGCCATGGTGAAGCTCGAAGTGCCGAGCTTGCGACCCTGGTCGGCGGCGTAACCGGCGTCGAACAGCAGCTGCACCTGCACCGCCGGCACCTCGTGCCGCTCGGCCAGGGTCACCTCGATGCCGTTGGCGAGCTTGCCGTGTTGCAGGGTCGGGAAGGTGAGGCCCGGGAACTCGGTCACCTGCGGCACACCCTTGCTGCGGTCCACCGTGCTGGGCACGGTGCGGTAGTCGCCCGCGGGCGAGAGTCTGGGCGCAGGCTTGCCCGGCAGGGCGGGGCGCCCGGCGGCGGTGGCGAAGTCGGTCTCCTCCACCTTGCCCGGCACCACCGTCAGCGTGTAGTCGCCGCGGGCGATCCAGCGGTTGGCGGCCGCCTTGACGCTGGCCGGGGTGGCGGCCATCAGCGCGTCGAAGTCCTTCAGGTAGGCACCCGGGTCATCCTGGTAGAGCTGGCCTTCGGCGAGGATCGCCGCCTGCGTGTTGACGCGCTCCAGGCCACGCACGAAGTCGGCGCGTATGCTGGTCTTGACGCGCTCCAGCTCGTCGACGGTCGGGCCTTCGCGCAGGAACCGGGCCCATTCGTCCGCCACCGCGGCCTCGACCTTCGCCGGGTCGACGCCCTTCTTCACGTCCACCTGCAGCTCGAACAGGCTGGCCAGCACGTGCTGCTCGATGTCGACGGAGACGTCGTCGGCCAGCTTGTCCTTGTAGACCAGACGCTGGTACAGCCGCGAGGTCTTGCCGCCGCCGAGCACCGCGGCGGCGAGCTGCAACTGGTTGATCGAGAGGTCGGTGCGCGAGGGCACGTTCCATTCGCGGTAGATGCGCGCCTGCGCCACGTTGTCGGTCATCGTGCCGCGGGTGGAGGTCGCGCGCGGCGCCACCCACGGCTGCGGCCGCGGCACGCGCGGGCCCGGGCCGATGTCGCCGAAGTACTTGAGCATCTTCTCCTTCGCCTGCGCCGGCGTGATGTCGCCGGCGAGCACCACCACCGTGTTGGCCGCGCCGTAGTAGTCGCGGAACCATTGCTTGACGTCGGCCAGCGAGGCCGCGTTCAGGTCGGCCATCGAGCCGATGGTGTCGTGGTGGTAGGGGTGGTTGGCGGGGAAGGCCTCGGCCTGGATCAGCTCGCTGACGCGTCCGTAGGGCTGGTTCTCGTCCTGGCGCTTCTCGTTCTGCACCACGCCGCGCTGCTCGTCCAGTTCCTTCTGGCCGATCGCGCCGAGCAGGTGGCCCATGCGGTCGGATTCCATCCACAGCGCCATGTCCAGCGCGGTGGTGGGCACCGTCTCGAAGTAGTTGGTGCGATCGAGCCAGGTGGTGCCGTTCTGGTCGGTGGCGCCGGCCAGCTCGAACGGCTTGAAGTACTCGTCCTTGTGGTTCTCCGAGCCCTGGAACATCAGGTGCTCGAACAGGTGCGCGAAGCCGGTCTTGCCCTTGGGCTCGTAGGAGGAGCCGACGTGGTACCACACGCTCACCGCCACCACCGGCGCCTTGTGATCCTCGTGCACCACCACGGTCAGGCCGTTGGGCAGGGTGAAGCGCTGGTAGGCCAGCTCGGGAATCTGCTGGGCCTGCGCCGCCACACGGGCGGCGGCCGGTGCCGGCGCGCCGACGAAACCCAGCCCTGCGGCGAGGGCGAGGGCAAGCGCGGCGCGCGCCGGGAACGTGTGTGCCATGGTGCAACCTCCTGTCTCACGGGTAAGCGGCGAGGCTAGTCTCCCGCGCGCGGCGGGCGCAACCGGACCCATGGCAGGGGTGTGTCCGCGCCGCGTTGTCCGCGGGCTGTCCGCTGGCGGATGGCGAGCGTCCGCGGACACACCGGCGGCACCGCCCGGCTCCGTCGGGATGGCTCAACCGCGCCATTTCCGGCGCCCTGCCGCGATGGCACGAGGCTTGCCAACAGACCGGCAGGACCCACCCCGGAGATGACGCCATGAAATTCGAAACCCTGTTGCTGCGCAGCCTTTTCGTCGCCTGCCTGCTCGCCTGCGGACTGGTGCTCGGCGGCATGCTCAGCGCCTCGCCGCAGGCGGTGCAGCTGGCCGCCAACAGCAAGCTCGGCGCCCTGCTGGCCACGCCGGGGACCTGCATGCTGCCGCCCGATGGCGTGGTGTGCCCGCGCCAGGACGGCTGAGCGCCGATGCCGCCTGTGCCCGCACGCGGGCCGCAGGCGGGATAATGGGCGGATGCTGCACGTCATCCTCCACCGGCCCGAGATCCCGCCGAACACTGGCAACGCGATCCGGCTGTGCGCCAATACCGGCGCCTCGCTGCACCTGATCCGCCCGCTCGGCTTCGCGCTGGACGACGCCCGTCTGCGCCGCGCCGGACTGGATTACCACGAGTACGCCCGCGTGGCGGTACACGACGACCTGGACAGCTGCCTGGCCGCGCTGGGCCAGCCGCGCGTGTTCGCGTTCTCCACCCGCGGCCGGGTGGCCCACGTCGAGGCGCGTTTCGTCGAGTGGGATGCGCTGCTGTTCGGCTGCGAGACCGCCGGGCTGCCGGCCGAGGTGCTGGAAGCGATCCCGCCCGAGCGGCGCCTGCGCCTGCCGATGCGGCCGGACAGCCGCAGCCTGAACCTCTCGAACACGGTGGCCGTCGCGGTCTACGAAGCCTGGCGCCAGCTCGGCTTTGCCGGCGCCCTGTAGGCGCAGCTCGCTCCTACCTCGTGCGGGCGGCCGCTACAATCGCCGGATGAATGCTCCCGTCCCGAACGCCTGGCTCCCGCGGCCGCTGCGCAAGCTCGCCGGCCGTGCGCTGGAAACCGCGCTCAACCACGTGCTCTCGCTCGATCCCGATACGCAGCAGCGGCTCGCCGCGCTCGAAGGCCGCAGCCTGCAGCTGCATCTGCGCGGACCGGAGCTCGCCCTCGGCGTGACGGTGGAGCGCGGCCGCCTGAAGGTCGGTCCGCCGCAGGAGGACAGCCAGCTGCGCGTGGCGGCCAGTCCCGGCAGCCTGCTGGGGATGGCGCTGCGGCGGGGCGAGGAGACCGTGTCCCCCGGCAAGGTGGAGATCGCCGGCGACGCCGACCTGGCGCGCCGGCTGGAGAAGCTGGCGAGCGCGTTCCAGCCCGACTTCGAGGAAGCCTTCGCGCGCAGCTTCGGCGACGTGCTGGGCGTGCCGCTGGCACAGGCCTTCGCCCGGGCCCTGAAACATGCGCGCACCACCACCGGACAGCTGGTCGAGGACGGCGCCGACTGGCTGCGCGACGAGGCGCGACTCACTCCCGCGATGGGTGAGGTGGACGATTTCCTCGACGGCGTGGATGCGCTGCGCGAACGCACCGAGCGACTCGAGGCGCGTCTGGAGCGACTGCGCCAGCGCCTGCAGGGGCCACGCGCATGACCCCGCTGAAGGTGGTGCCGGGCGTGCTGCGGGTCGCCTCGGTGCTGCTCGCCTGGCGGCTGGACGAGCTGGTCGATGCCGCGCACCTGTACCGCCCGCTCAAGCTGCTGCGCCCGCTGCTGGCCCGCACGCGGCCCGGCGCCCGCGAGCTGTCGCGTGGCGCGCGGCTGCGCCTGGCGCTGACCGAACTGGGCCCGATCTTCGTCAAGGCCGGCCAGGTGATGTCCACCCGCCGCGACCTGATCCCGGCCGACATCGCCGACGAGCTGGCGCAGCTGCAGGACCAGGTGCCGCCGTTCCCCGGCGCCGAAGCGCGCGCCATCGTCGAGCGCGAACTCAAGCAGCCGATCGGGCAGCTGTACGCCCGCTTCGACGAAACCGCGCTGGCTTCCGCCTCGATCGCGCAGGTGCACGCCGCCACGCTGCACGACGGCCGCGAGGTGGTGGTCAAGGTGCTGCGCCCCGGCATCGAGGCGCAGATCGCGCGCGACGTGGCGCTGATGCGCTCGCTCGGCGAACTGGCCCAGCGCTGGCATCCCAACGCCGACAAGATCCGCCCGCTCGACGTGGTGGCGGAAGTGGAGAAGATGCTCGAGAACGAGCTGGACCTGCAACGCGAGGGCGCCAGCGCCAGCCTGCTCCGGCGCAACTTCGAAAGCGGCGTCGACCTCTACGTGCCCGCGGTGCACTGGGAGCTGACCGCGCCGCGCGTGCTCACCCTGGAGCGCGTGCACGGCGTGAGCGCCGACGACGTCGCGGCCATCGATGCGGCCGGCATCGACCGCCGGGCGCTCGCCGCCAAGGGCGTGCGGGTGTTCTACGAGCAGGTGTTCCGCGACAACTTCTTCCATGCCGACGCGCACCCCGGCAACATCTGGGTGGATCTGGCGCGGCGCGGGGAGCCGCGTTTCATCGCGCTGGACTTCGGCATCATGGGCTCGCTGCCCGAAGCCGACCAGTACTGGCTGGCGCAGAACTTCATCGCGCTGTTCGAGCGCGACTACGCGCGCATCGCCCAGTTGCACGTGGCGGCCGGCTGGATGCCCGCCACGGTGCGCCTGGACGAGCTTGAGGCGGCGGTGCGCACGGTGTGCGAGCCCTACTTCACGCGGCCGCTCTCGCAGATCTCGCTGGCCGAGGTGGTGGTGAAGCTGTTCCAGACCGCGCGACGCTTCGAACTCACCCTGCAACCGCAGCTGATCCTGCTGCAGAAGACGCTGCTCAACATCGAGGGCGTGGGCCGCATGCTCGACCCCGAGATCGACATCTGGGCGGTCGCACATCCGGTGCTCAAGCGCATCCTGCGCGAGCGCTACAGCGTGCGTCATACGCTGCGCGCGGTCCGCCAGCGCCTGCCCGAATGGCTGCATGCCGCGCCGCAGGTGCCCGAACTGGTACGCGACGCGCTGCGCCAGGCAGCGAGTGGCACGCGCCCCGCCCTGGCCGACCCGGCGGAGCTGGCGCAGCGCGCCGCGCTGGCCCGACGCCAGCAGCGCGCACTGGCCGCCGGCCTGCTCGGCGCCAGCCTGTTGGTGGCGGCGGCGCTGCTCTGGGCGCTGGCCCCGGGGCAAGGCCCCTGGCCGCCCGCGGTGGCCGCCTGCGGCGGTGCGCTGGCGTTCCTGCTGGCCTGGCCCCGCCGCTAGCCCAGCCCGCACCTTCCCCCTGTAGGAGCGAGCTCCTGCGCCGACCTGCCTGCCCATGCTCGATATCCTCCACCAGGACGACGCCCTGCTCGCGGTCAACAAGCCCGCGGGCCTGCCCGTGCACCGCTCGAAGCTGATCGGTCCGGCCGAAGCCTTCCTCGTCGACCTGCTGCGCGAGCAGGTCGGCGGCGAGCTGTTCCTGGCGCACCGCCTGGACCGCGCCACCAGCGGCGTGCTGCTGGTCGCCCGCTCCGCCGCCGTGGCGGCAGCGCTGGGCGAGCAGTTCATGGGCCGCGAGGTGCACAAGCAGTACCTCGCCGTGGTACGCGGCTGGCCGGAGCCGGCCGAGGGTGCGGTGGACTACCCGCTGCCCGGCTCGCGCGAGAACGGCCCGCGTCGCGAGGCACGCACGCGCTACCGGCGCCTGGCGACGGTGGAGGTGCCGATCCCGCTGGGCCGTTACCCGCGGCAGCGCTATGCGCTGGTGCTGGCCGAGCCCGAGACGGGCCGCTTCCGCCAGATCCGCAAGCACATGGCGCACATCCACCATCCGGTGATCGGCGACTGCCAGCACGGCCGCAGCGACCACAACCGCCTCTACAGGCAGCACTTCGGCTGCCATCGCATGCTGCTGCATGCCTGGCGGCTGCGCCTGACGCATCCGGTCAGCGGCGAGCCGCTCGCCCTCGAGGCACCGCTGGACCCGCCCTACCGCGCGCTGCTGGCCCGCTTCGGCTGGCCTGCCGCCCCCGTGTAGGAGCGAGCTTGTCCGCGACGGCCGTTGGCTTGCTGTCCAGCCCCGGAACAGAAGCACCGCGAGCGACTCGCTCCCGGCAGGCGCTTCGCGATTCATCCGCTTGCCCATAAACTGCGCGCCATGTTGCACATCAGCCGCTCCCTTTCCCTGCCGGACACCGAGCTGACCGAGCGCTTCCTGCGCGCGGACGGCCCCGGCGGGCAGCACGTCAACCGCACCGAGAGCGCGGTGGAATTGCGCTTCGACGTGGCCGCCTCCCGGTCGCTGCCGGAGGACGCGCGCGCACGACTGCTGGCACGGCGCGACCGGCGCATGACCGAGGCCGGCGTGCTGGTGATCCAGGCGCGCCGCTTCCGTGAACAGGCGCGCAACCGCGACGACGCGCGCGAGCGCCTGGCCGAGCTCGTACGCGGCGCGCTGGTGGCGCCGAAGAAGCGCGTGGCCACGCGGCCCACGCGCGCCTCGCAGGAGCGCCGGCTGGCCGGCAAGCAGTTGCGCGGCAAGCTCAAGCAGGCGCGCACGCGCCACTGGAACGGTGAATGAGGGAGGCCATCCTGCCGCCGGTGCCGCCCCAGGCACCGCGGCTGAACAGCCGCTTCTGGCCCTGGTTGATGCGCGGCCTGCTGCGCCTGTCCGGCTGGCGCCTGCGCGGCGAGCTGCCGGACGTTCCCAAGCTGGTCGTGATCGGCGCACCGCACTCCTCCTACTGGGACGGGGTGTGGGGCCTGATGATGAAGATCGCGCTGGGCCTGGACATCAAGATCATGATCAAGCGCGAGGTGCTGGACAGCCCGCTCGGCCTGATCCTCAGGCCGATCGGCATGATCGGCATCAACCGCAAGGCCGCGCTCAACGTGGTCGGCCAGATGGTGCGTCGCTTCGCCGACCACCCGCGGATGTGGCTGGGCATCACCCCCGAGGGCACACGCCGGCACGTCAGGCAGTGGAAGAGCGGCTTCCTGCGCATCGCGCGCGAGGCCGAGGTGCCGATCCTGCCGGTATTCCTCGACTACCCCAGCAAGACCTTCACCCTGGGCACGCTGCAGTACGCTACCGACGATCCGGACGCCGACATGGCGCGCATCCGCGCGCTGTTCCGCGGCTACCGGGGCAAGCACCGCGACACCGAGTGAGCCGGCGGGCGCGTCGGCTACCATGCGCGCCTCGCCACCATCGATCCGCTCCATGGACGCTCTCGGCATCCAGCACTTCGGCGCTTTCCTGCTCGCCTGCATCGCCCTCAACCTGACGCCCGGGCTGGACACCTTCTACATCCTCGCGCGCAGCAGCCGCGAGGGCCATGCGGCCGGGCTGGCCGCGGCGCTGGGCATCAACGCCGGCTGCCTGGTGCACACCTCCGCGGCGGTCGTCGGCATCTCGGCGGTCCTGATGACCTCGGCGCTCGCCTTTGCCGCGCTGAAGTACCTGGGGGCGGCTTACCTGGCGTGGATCGGTCTGCGCATGCTGCTCACGCGCACCGGCGCACCGCGCGCGGCCACCGCGACGCGCGGCGAGGGGGCGGCCGCCGCGTTCCGGCAGGGCATGCTCACCAACGTGCTCAACCCCAAGGTGGCGCTGTTCTACCTGGCCTTCCTGCCGCAGTTCGTGGCGCTGCACGCGGCCCATCCGCAACTGGGCCTGCTGGTGCTGGGACTGAGCTTCATCGGCACGGGCCTGAGCTGGTCGCTGGTGCTCGCGCTACTGGGCGGGCGCATCCATCGCCTGCTGCACACCCGCCCGCGGTTGGGCACGGCGATGGACCGGCTGTGCGGCACGGTACTGCTCGGCTTCGGCGTGAAGCTGGCGCTGCAGCAGCGCGCCTGAGCCCTAGCGGCCCGGGTGACCGGTCGCGTCGTACTCGCGCCCGAGCAGCCCCGGCTTCACCAGCTCGACGAAGGCCCGCGCCTCCGCGCTGAGGGACTTGCCCTTGCGCATCACCACGCCGTAGCTGCGCTGCGGGAAGAAGCGCTTCATGTTGCGCACCGCCAGCTGCGCATGGTCGGCATCAGTGATGCAGATGCCGGTCACGACGGAGATGCCGAGCCCGGCGGCCACGTAGGCCTTGATCACCTCCCAGCCGCCCACCTCGATCGCCACCTGGTAGGGCACCTGACGCTGCTGGAACACCAGGTCGACCAGCCGGTAGGTGGTCAGCCGTTGCGGCGGCAGGATCAGGCCGTAGGGCGAGAGGTCCTCCAGCGCGATGTCGCTTTTGCGCGCCAGCGGATGGTCGCGCGGGGTGATCAGCAGGGGGTCGTAGTGGTACAGCGGCGCCCAGGCGATGTCGTTGGGCACGTCCAGCAGGGAGCCCACGGCGAAGTCGGCCTCGTCTGCGCGCAGCAGCGCCAGTCCGTCGCGCCCGGTGACGCTGGCCAGCTGCAGATGCACCGCCGGGTAGGCCTCGCGGTAGCGGCGCACCAGTTCCGGCAGCAGGTACTGGATGGTGGAGGCGCCGGCGGCGATGGTCAGCCGCCCGGCCTTGAGCCCCTTGACGCGGGCCTGGAAGTCGCGGTCCAGGTTGTCCCAGCCCTCGACCAGCGGGCGCGCCAGCTCGTACAGCGCCTCGCCCGCGTCGGTGAGGTTGATGCGCCGGCGCCGGCGCTCCAGCAGCGGCACGCCCAGTTCACGCTCCAGCGCCTGCAATTGCAGGCTCACGGTGGGCTGGGACAGGAACAGCGCCTCGGCCGCGCGGGTCAGCGTGCCCAGCTTCACGATGCTCACGAAGGCGCGCAGCTGCTTGTGGCGGTTGCCCTTGTAGTAGTAGCGCTCGGCCTCCGCTGCGTCGTCGAGCGTCTCGACGACGCGTTTGCGGGCCACGGGGCGGCGAGCGGGTGCGGCTCGTTTCACGACCAATCCCTCCCTTTGCTGGCCTGAACGCTGCTCTTTCAGCCTACTTTAGGTTTCTCAATATTGCTAATTGAAACATTCGCTTTGTCAAAGCCATGGCCGTCGGCCTAGCGTGGGTGTCCCGACCAAGGAGCTGTCCACATGGCCGTCCCGCAGGAACGACTCGCCACCGGCGCGGTGGCGACGCACGGCGATACCGCCCCCTACCACCGCCTCCTCACACCCCCGGCCCTGGCCTTCCTGGCCGGCCTGCACCGCCGGTTCGAGCCACGGCGGCGCGCGCTGCTGGCGGCCCGCGCCGAGCGCCAGGCCGCCTGGGACGCCGGCCAGCTGCCGGACTTCCGTGCCGACACCCGCGCCATGCGCGAGGGCGACTGGCGCGTGGCGCCGGTGCCTGCCGCGCTGCGCGACCGGCGCGTGGAAATCACCGGCCCGGTCGAGCGCAAGATGATCATCAACGCGCTCAATTCCGGCGCGAAGGTGTTCATGGCGGACTTCGAGGACTCCTCCGCGCCGACCCTGGCCAACCAGCTCGACGGCCAGCAGAACCTGATCGACGCGGTCGCCGGCACCATCGCGTACCGCTCACCGGATGGGCGCGACTACACGCTCGGCGCCGATCCGGCCGTGCTGGTGGTGCGCCCGCGCGGCTGGCACCTGCCGGAGCGGCACCTCGAGGTCGACGGCGAGGCGATGGCCGGCGCACTGGTCGACTTCGGCCTGTTCGCGTTCCACAACGCCCGCGCCCTGCAGGCGCGCGATCGCGGCCCGTACTTCTACCTGCCCAAGCTCGAGGCGATGGAGGAAGCGGCGCTGTGGGACGGGGTGATGGCCCACGCGGAAGCCGAGCTCGGCCTGCCGCGCGGCTGCATGAAGGTCACCGTGCTGATCGAGACGCTGCCGGCCGCGTTCCAGATGCACGAAATCCTGTACGCACTGCGCGAACGCGCCGTGGGGCTCAACTGCGGCCGCTGGGACTACATCTTCTCCTACCTCAAGACGCTGCGCGCGCACCGCGACCGGCTGCTGCCCGAGCGCGGGCAGGTGCAGATGACCGTCCCCTTCCTGAAGGCCTACTCGGAGCTGCTGATCCAGACCTGCCACCGGCGCGGCGCCTTCGCCATGGGCGGCATGGCGGCACAGATCCCGATCAAGGGTGACGAGGCGGCCAACGCGGCGGCGCTGGAGAAGGTCCGTGCCGACAAGCTGCGCGAGGTGAAGGCCGGCCACGACGGCACCTGGGTCGCGCATCCGGCGCTGGTGCCGGTGGCGCAGGCCGTCTTCGACCAGCACATGCCCGGCCCCAACCAGCTCGACGTGCTGCGCGAGGACGTGCAGGTCACCCGCGAACAACTGCTGGCGCCGGCCTGCGGAACGATCACCCGCGAAGGCTTCGACAACAACGTGGAGGTCGCCCTGCGCTACACCGCCGCCTGGCTGGACGGGCAGGGCTGCGTGCCGATCCATCACCTGATGGAAGACGCCGCCACCGCCGAGATCGCGCGCGCGCAGCTGTGGCAGTGGCTGCACTACGCCGCCCGGCCCGGCGAGCGCAACGACTGCGTGCCGCTGGAGTTCGCCGACGGCGCGCCGATCGACATGGCGCTGTTCGACCAGCTCCTCGCCGCGCACGCGCATCGCCTGCGCCACAGCGACCTGCCGGGCGCGCGGCGCGCCGACGAGGCCGCCGCGCTGCTCGCCGACCTGACCCACGCCGACGCACTCGGCGCCTTCCTCACCCTGCCCGCCTACGACCACCTTCCCTGACGAACCCCGTAGGAGCGAGCTGCTCGCGATGCTTTCCGTGACCCGACCAAAGAGCATCGCGAGCGAGACGCTCCTACACGAACGGATACCTACGGAGCGAAATCATGAAGACCAACCTGCCGACTGCCGAACAGATCACCCTGGACTGGACCAACAACCCGCGCTGGGCCGGCGTGCGCCGCAACTACAGCGCCGAGGACGTGGTGCGCCTGCGCGGCACCGTGCCGGTGGAGCACTCGCTCGCCCGCCACGGCGCCGAGAAGCTCTGGCAGCTGCTGCACAAGGAGGAGTTCGTCAACGCGCTCGGCGCGCTGACCGGCAACCAGGCCATGCAGCAGGTCAAGGCGGGCCTCAAGGCCATCTACCTCTCCGGCTGGCAGGTCGCGGCCGACGCCAACCTCGCCGGCGAGATGTATCCGGACCAGTCGCTGTATCCGGCCAACTCGGTGCCACAGGTGGTCAAGCGCATCAACAACGCGCTGTTGCGCGCCGACCAGTTGCACCACGCCGAGGGCAGCGACGAGATCGACTGGCTGGTGCCGATCGTGGCCGACGCCGAGGCGGGCTTCGGCGGCGTGCTCAACGCGTTCGAGCTGATGAAGGCGATGATCGAGGCCGGCGCGGCGGGCGTGCACTTCGAGGACCAGCTCGCTTCGGTGAAGAAGTGCGGCCACATGGGCGGCAAGGTACTGGTGCCCACGCGCGAGGCCATCGACAAGCTCACCGCCGCGCGGCTGGCCGCCGACGTCTGCGGCGTGCCCACGCTGATCGTGGCGCGCACCGACGCCGACGCGGCCGACCTGCTCACTTCCGACGTCGACGACAACGACAGGCCCTTCCTCACCGGCGGACGCACCGTCGAGGGCTTCTTCCGCACGCGCCCGGGCCTGGACCAGGCGATCAGCCGCGGCCTGGCCTACGCGCCTTACGCCGACCTGGTCTGGTGCGAGACCAGCAAGCCGAACCTGGAGGACGCGCGCCGCTTCGCCGAGGCCATCCATGCGAAGTACCCGGGCAAGCTGCTCGCCTACAACTGCTCGCCGAGCTTCAACTGGAAGAAGCACCTGGACGACGCCACCATCGCCCGGTTCCAGCGCGAGCTCGGCGCGATGGGCTACAAGTTCCAGTTCATCACGCTGGCCGGCTTCCACAGCCTCAACTACGGCATGTTCGAACTGGCGCACGGCTACGCGCGCCGGCAGATGAGCGCCTTCGTGGAGCTGCAGGAGAAGGAGTTCGCCGCGGCCGAACGCGGCTTCACCGCGGTCAAGCACCAGCGCGAGGTGGGCACCGGCTACTTCGATCAGGTCACCCAGGCGATCCAGCAGGGGCAATCCTCCACGGTGGCGCTGCGCGGCTCGACCGAGGAGGCGCAGTTCCAGCGCGCCTCGGCGGCCTGAACCCGGCCGCGCTGGGTGGCGCCAACGCGATCGCCAGCCAGCCGGGCCTAGGATCCAGGGAACGCTTGGTGGACGCCACGTGCAGGCTGCCTTTCTCGTCGATCGCGAACAGCAGCACCGCCTGCCCGCCGTAGCGCGCATCGAGATCCCTCCAGCCGAACGCCGGGGTGAGGCGGGTCGCGCGGACCTGCCAGCCGGCGGCCAGCAGCTCGGCGAAGCGGGCGTGCGTCATCGTGTCGCCGAACAGCGGCGGCGCCAGCAGCTTGCCGGCGAACGCCGCCCGGTCGGTGGCCTCGTGCGGCGCGAGGTTGCGCTGGCGGCAGACCTTCTCGCGACCGAACTCGCGCCGGTAGTGCACGCAGGCCAGCGAGTTGCGCTCGCGACGCGTGGACATGGCCAGCAGCCGGCCCAGGCCGGTGAGGTCGAGGTGACGCTCCGCGTGCGGCGAGGCCGGGTTGCCGAAGAATGTGGCGGGCCCCTCCATGCGCGCGTGGCGGATGCCGTCCCAGGAATCGTCCGCCAGCATCACGCGAAAACCGGCATCGGCCAGTGCCCTGCCCACCGCCCGGGCGACAGCGTCGGAACCGTAGATCAGCACGCCGCGCGGCTCCGGCTCGGCCACGCCCAGCCGGCGGGCGAGCGGGCGTGCGGTCGCGCTCTGCAGCACCACGGTACCGATGATCAGGATGAACACCAGCGGCACCATCGCCTCGGCGCCGGCCACGCCCAGCTCCTGCAGGCGCAGTGCGAACAGCGCCGACACCGAGGTGGCCACGATGCCGCGGGGTGCCACCCACGCGATCAGGGTGCGCACGCGCCAGCTCAACGAACTGCCGACGGTGGCCAGCGCCACGGTGAGCGGGCGCACG
The DNA here is from genome assembly GCF_037137055.1 of Fulvimonas yonginensis. Lineage (NCBI taxonomy): Bacteria > Pseudomonadati > Pseudomonadota > Gammaproteobacteria > Lysobacterales > Rhodanobacteraceae > Fulvimonas > Fulvimonas yonginensis. The sequence continues at coordinate 310,140 of NZ_JBBBNY010000001.1, read as the reverse complement.
ACGAACTGCGCGATCAGGAACACCGCCAGGCCGGCCCGCAGCAGGCCATCCGGCAGCGGCCAGCGCAACCGCGCCGCCAGCAGCACGAACAGGCTGGAGACCAGCAGCGTGGTGAGGTTTTCCTTGAAGTCGAGGATGTCGTCGATGTGCATGCCGCGGATGTTGCCCAGCGCGATGCCCATCAGGGTGATGGCGAGCAGGCCCGATTCGTGGGTGACCGCTACGCAGCATCGGCGCGATCACCGTGGGCCCGGTCACGCAGGTGAGCGCGCCGAACAGCAGCGCGGTCGGCCACGCCAGGCCCGCCCCCAGGTGCACGGCGAGCGCCAGCAGCAGCACCGCACCGATCGCGCCATAGGTGACCAAGCCGCGCACCGCCCGGCCGATGCCCGGCAGCTCGTGGAAGCGCAGCGTCATGCTGCCGTCGAACAGGATCAGCGCCCGCCAGCGAGACCAGCGGGAACAGCAGGTGACCCAGCAGGGCATCGGGCTGGAACACGCCCGTGACCGGGCCGAGCAGGATGCCGGCCAGCAGCAGGAACAGGATCGCCGGCAGCTTCACCCGCCATGCCAGCCACTGCGCGAGAAAGCGGACGCCGAGCAGGCAGGCCAGCATGAGGCCGGGAGGTAGCGTCATCGGCCGTCCTTCGCTTGCGGGGGCGCCCATTCTGCCCGGGCGCTCCGCGCGATTCGAAGCAGCCACGCGCCCGTGGCTTCGACCCGCCCCGCGAGACCGTCCGGGAGGAGCGTGTTCTTCCGGCAGCGCCGGAGCCGTGGCCGGGGACGGCAGACGCCGCCCGACTCGCAAGGGGCGCCGGAAGGCTTCGGAGGGAAGGGGCCGGCCCCGGTATCGGGCGGGGGGAGGGAGGGGATCCGATACCGGGGCGGCAGGCCGGATGCATTTAAGAACCGGCGGGTGCAGATATTAGACCTGCCGCCGCGGAAGTCAATACCCGCCAGTTCAGAAATACTCAGAAACGCCGGTATTGCAGCGCTTCGGCCAGATGGGCGCGATCGAGCAGCGCCGCGCCACCGTCGAGATCGGCGATGGAGCGGGCCACTCGCAGCACGCGGTGGTAGGCCCGGGCGGACAGGCCCAGGCGCTCCAGCGCCGCCTCGAACCAGCGCCGCTCGGCCGGCCCGAGGGCGCAGTCGCGCTCGAGTTCGCGCGTGCTGATCTCGGCGTTCGGCCGGCCGGCACGTGCCAGCGCCCGCTCGCGGGCCTGTACCACGCGTGCGCGCACGGTGGCCGAATCCTCGTCGTAGACGCTGCGCGGCGCGCCCAGCTCGGCCAGCGGCACGCGCGGCACGTCCACGCACAGGTCGATCCGATCCAGCAGCGGACCGGAGATGCGTGCGCGGTAGCGCTGGATCTGGTCGGGCGTGCAGCGGCAGCGGTCACGGGCGTCCCCGGCATAGCCGCACGGACAGGGGTTCATCGCCGCGACCAGCTGGAACTGGGCGGGAAAGGTGGACTGCCGGGCCGCGCGCGAGACCACGATCTGGCCCGACTCCAGCGGTTCGCGCAGCACCTCCAGCACGTGCCGGCTGAACTCGGGCAGCTCGTCGAGGAACAGCACCCCGTTGTGCGCCAGCGAGATCTCGCCCGGGCGCGGGTTGGAGCCGCCCCCGACCAGCGCCACCGCCGAGGCGGTGTGGTGGGGCGCACGGAACGGGCGCTGGCGCCAGCGCGACGGCTCGACGTGCTGGCCGGCGACCGACAGCACCGCACAGGTTTCCAGCGCCTCGGACTCGCCCAGCGGTGGCAGGATGCCCGGCAGCCGCTCGGCGAGCATGGTCTTGCCGGTGCCGGGCGGGCCGATCAGCAGCAGGTGGTGGCCGCCCGCGGCGGCGATCTCCAGAGCCCGGCGCGCCTGCAGCTGGCCGCGCACGTCGAGCAGGTCGGGCACGCCCGAGGCGCTGGCATGGCCTGCCTCGGCCTGGCCGGGCGCGGCCAGTTCCTGCGCGTCGCGCAACCAGCCGCACACCTCGGCCAGCGTGTCGGCCACGCGCACGTCCGCCTCCGGCACCAGCGCCGCCTCGGCGGCGTTGGCGCGCGGCACCACCACGCGACGACCGCGGGCGCGGGCGCGCAGCAGGGCCGGCAGCACGCCGGACACGCCGCGCAGGTCGCCCGACAGCGCCAGTTCGCCGAGGAACTCGCAATCGTCCAGCTTCTCGCGCGGCACCTGGCCGCCGGCCGCCAGGATGCCCAGCGCGATGGCCAGGTCGAAGCGGCCGCCGTCCTTGGGCAACTCGGCCGGGGCCAGGTTCACCGTCACCTTGCGATTGGGGTATTCGAAAGCGGCGTTCTGGATCGCCACCCGCACGCGATCACGCGCCTCGCGCACGGCCGCTTCCGGCAGGCCGACGATGTGCGTGCCCGGCAGGCCGCCGGACAGGTGCACCTCCACCATCACCTGCGGTGCAGCGACGCCTTCCTGGGCGCGACTCAGGGTGACCGCCAGACTCATGGCGACCCCGGGCGACGCGAAGAAACCGTTGTGGCCGGACGCGGCGCAGGCCCCGGCTGGCCGGAGGCGGGAATCGCCCGGGTAGCCGAGATGCCGGCAGGAGGCCATGGTTCGCGGTGGGGGCCCCGGCCGGGCCGACGGTTCGCGACAGGGTCGCCGGGCGGCATCATTGCGACTCCATCGACGGCAGGCAAAAAAACAACCGCCCCCGATCGCTCTCGGGGTGAGGGTGACGGATCGGGGGCGGCTCCCGGGAGCTGGCTGCTAGAGCCCGCGGGAAGCGGCGTCGGCCTCCAGTTCGGCCACGCGCTTTTCCAGTTCGTCGACCTTGGCGCGGGTGCGCGCCAGCAGTTGGCTCTGGGCTTCGAACTCCTCGCGGGTGACCAGCTGGAGGCGATGCAATCCTTGCATCAGGACATCGTGGAAGTTGGTTCGCAAATCCTGCTGCGCCTGTGCCAACCCTGGCGGTACCAGCGACACAAGTCGCAGGGCAATTCGGTCGATTTCCTGCCGGTCCATCATGGACGGCGCCTCTCGCGGGTCGGAATGAAGTCTATGTATAGGGAACGTGGGTGCGCCATCGGCCGGCTCCGCCAAAGAATGTAGGGATTGTCCTACACACCCCGCCGGGGCGACAGGTCGCGAGGCGGCAGGCACAATGGCGGCCTGCCCTGGAACACCCGAGCGAGGAGCATCCATGAAGCTGGTCGTGGCGGTCATCAAGCCGTTCAAGCTGGACGACGTGCGCGAGGCGCTGGCCGAAGTCGGCGTGCAGGGCATCACGGTGACCGAGGTGAAGGGCTTCGGCCGGCAGAAGGGCCACACCGAGCTCTATCGCGGCGCCGAGTACGTGGTCGATTTCCTGCCCAAGATCAAGCTGGAGGTGGCCGTGGCGGACGACCAGCTGGAACGGGTGCTCGAGGCGATCCAGCAATCCGCCCGCACCGGCAAGATCGGCGACGGCAAGATCTTCGTCAGCCCGCTGGAGCAGGTGATCCGCATCCGCACGGGCGAGCTGGACAACGACGCACTGTAGGCGCAGGCGCCTACCGACCGGGGCACCGGGTGTCAGCCGGCCTGGGTGAAGCGCCGGTGGTGCACCAGCAGACCGGCGTAGTAGCTGATGTAGTAGCCGAGCATGAGGCCCACCACCAGCAGGGTCAGCGGGCTGTTGCCCAGCGGCGCGCCCGGCGCCGCCATCGGCCCGGCGCCACCCGCCTGCGGCAGCAGCACCAGCAAGCGCCAGGCCAGTCGCCCGACCAGCAGGGCGGCCACGGTGGCACCGATCCAGGGGTTGGGCAGGTAGAGGTCCCGGCCTTCGGCGCCGCGTTCGAAGCAGGTCAGGCGCAGGCCGAGCAGGCCCAGGGCCACGCCGCCCACCAGGCCGCCGGCCAGCCCTTCGAGCAGCGGCGGGTCGTGCCACCCGGCGAGCGCGACCAGGCCGGCCAGCAACGCCAGCACCACCACCCGTGCGGTCATCGGCCCACGGCGCACCGGCTGCCGCCCGAACTGGCGGCGCACGCGGCGCCACACGGCGAGCGCCAGCAAAGGCGAGAACAGCGCGGGCACGAGCAGGTTCGGCGCCATGACGGCTCCCGGTCAGGTGGAAGGCGCCAGCCTAGCCGGGCACCGGGCGGGCGCGACAGGCAGGTCACAGGTCGCGGGGCTGACAGCTGTCAACCCGGACGACGGGCCCTACCTGGCCTTGCCCTGGTTGGCCACCGCGGCCATCTTGGCGGCGATCGCGTCCGGGTCGCCCAGGTAGTAGCTGCGCAGCGGCTTCATCGCCTCGTCGAATTCGTATACCAGCGGCACACCGTTGGGCACGTTCATCTCGACGATGGCCTCGTCGGACATGCCGTCCAGGTATTTGATCAGGGCACGCAGCGAGTTGCCGTGCGCGGCCACCAGTACGCGCTGGCCGCTGGCCACCGCCGGCGCCAGCACGTCGTGCCAGTACGGCAGCACGCGCGCGACAGTGTCCTTCAGGCACTCGGTGTCGGGGATCATCGAGGGATCGAGCAGGGCGTAGCGCGGGTCGCGCAGCGAGGGATTGTCGGCGCGCTCCAAGGGCGGCGGCGGGATGTCGTAGCTGCGACGCCAGATCTTGACTTGCTCCTCGCCGTACCTGGCCGCCGTCTCGGCCTTGTTGAGCCCGGTCAGGCCGCCGTAGTGGCGCTCGTTGAGGCGCCAGTCGGTCACCACCGGGATCCACATCAGATCCATCGCGTCGAGCACGCCCCACAGCGTGCGTACGGCGCGCTTGAGCACCGAGGTGTGCGCCACGTCGAAGGTGTAGCCCGCCTCCAGCAGCAGCCGGCCCGCTTCCTTCGCCTCGGCCATGCCCTGCTCGGTGAGGTCGACGTCGGCCCAGCCGCTGAAGCGGTTGTCGAGGTTCCACTGGGACTGGCCGTGGCGGATCAGGACGAGCTTGTGCATGGCGTACGCTTCGCGGCGGGGAAGCGCGAAATGGTGCGGGGTGACCGCGGCGAGGTCAAATCCGCCCCTGCCAGAGGTCATGCCAACCCTGCCGGCCGCGCGCGCATCCAAGCCTGGCATCCCATTCAAGGAGAACCGCTCCATGCGTCGTCACCATCTCGCTTTCGCCCTGGCTCTCGCCTTCTGCCTGCCGCTCGCGGCGGTCGCGGGCGACGACGACATCGACAAGGTCAACGGCACCGCCCGGGTCGAAGCCGGCCAGCATGCCGGCGACGTGAGCACCGTCAACGGCGCGGTGCGCGTCGGCGACAACGCCACCGTGCGCGAGGCCAGCACGGTCAACGGCTCGATCGAACTGGGCACGCACGTGCAGGCCGCCTCGGTGGGCACGGTCAACGGCGCGGTCACGGTCGGCGCCGACAGCCGCATCCAGGGCAAGGTCGAGGCTGTCAACGGCTCCATCCGCCTCGCCCGCAACGTCGACGTGGGCGGGCGCGTGTCGAACGTCAACGGCCAGATCGCACTGGACGGCGCGCACGTGGCCGGCGGCCTGGAGACGGTCGGGGGCGACATCGAGGTGGGCGCCGGCTCCCGTGTCGAGGGCGGCATCCTGGTCGACAAGCCGGGTGGCTGGTTCCACTTCGAGGGTCGTCCTCCGCACGTGGTGATCGGCCCGCACGCGGTGGTGCAGGGCACGCTGGAGTTCCGCCGCGATGTGGTGCTCGAGGTCAGCGACAGCGCGCAGATCGGCCCGGTGAAGGGCGCCACGCCGGTGAAGTTCAGCGGCGACCGGCCGTAAGGCGGAAGCCTAGGTTGAGGGGTGATACCTTCGCCCCTCGTTACCCTTCCCCGAGCCAGTCGCGCGGCTGCAGGTAGTCGACCAGCCGCGCCTCCGGCGAGCCCGGCTCGGGCGTGTAGCCGTACTCGAAACGCACCCGCGGCGGCAGGCTCATCAGGATCGACTCGGTGCGCCCGCCCGATTGCAGGCCGAACAGCGTGCCGCGGTCCCAGACCAGGTTGAACTCCACGTAGCGGCCGCGCCGGTAGAGCTGGAACTCGCGCTCGCGCTCGCCCCAGGGCAGGCCGCGGCGACGCCCGACGATCGGCAGGTAGGCGTCGAGGAAACCCTGCGCCACGTCGCGGGTGAAGGCGAAGCAGCGCTCGAAGCCGCCCTCGTTGAGGTCGTCGTAGAACAGGCCGCCCACGCCGCGCGTCTCGCCGCGGTGCTTGAGGTAGAAGTATTCGTCGCACCAGCGCTTGTAGCGCGGGTATACCTCCGCGCCGTAAGGGGCGCACAGGTCGCGCGCGACGGCGTGCCAGTGCCGCACGTCCTCATCGAACGGGTAGAACGGGGTCAGGTCGAAGCCGCCGCCGAACCACCATACCGGTTCGACGCCGGGCTTGCTCGCCTCGAAGTAGCGCACGTTCGCGTGCGTGGTCGGCACGTACGGATTCTTCGGATGCAGCACCAGCGAGACGCCGGTGGCGACGAAGCTGCCGCCGGCCAGTTCCGGCCGGTGCGCGGTGGCGCTGGGCGGCAGGGTGTGGCCGTGCACGCGGGAGAAGTTCACGCCGGCCTGCTCGAACAGCGCACCGTCGCTCAGCACGCGGGTGCGGCCGCCGCCACCGGCCTCGCGCGTCCAGCGGTCCTCGACGAAACGCGCGCCGCCATCCAGCGCCTCGATGGCGGCGCAGAGGCGGTCCTGCGCCTCGCGCAGGAAGGATTCGGCCTGGTCGGCTTGCTGGCTCATCGAATGATCGGTGCGGACGGGACGGCCGCAGAGCTTAGCAAGCAGGCCCGCGCCGGCGCTGTGGCGCGTCGACGCGGGCCGCTGCCATCAGCTGACCGTGGCCGAGATGAGCTCGAGATTGCGGCCGATGTCGCCGGACAGGAACTTCATCCAGCCCATGTAGTTGGAATGGATCAGGCGGGTGCTATCGCGCTTGACCGCGTACTTGAGGTTCTTGCTGTCCACGTAGCGGATCTGCACCTTGGCGGTGCCGTAGTCGACCTTATGTTCGCCACCCATTCGTCGCGACTGGGGCTGCGTGCACGATGCCGGGCGCTTCGCCGGTGACCGTCCAGCCCCGGCCGATCAGGGCGGCACGGACGGCCTTGTCGACCTGCACCGTTCAGGCCGGCGGGCACGGCGATCGGCTCCGGATCGACCAGCGGCGACTGCCGGAAGGCCATCGTCAACAGCAGCAGGGGGAGCAACACCGGCAGGAGACGGGAACGGGACGTCCTATGTCGTGACGCCGCGTCTCGTGGCTGCCGGAGTCCGCCCCCCCGTGTACGCCGGATGCAACCGGTCAGCTGATCCGTTCGGCCATGCGCCCGAGCCCGACCAACCGTGCCCAGCGCACGCCCAGGTCGATCCACATCAGGTAGGCCGCCTCGCGCAGCAGCCGGACCAGGTAGCGCGGCGTGCACGGCAGCGCGCGTTCGGCCGCCACCGGGCGACCCTCGAAGCCGAGCCGCCGCGCCAGCAACAGGCAGCGCGCCAGGTGGTAGCGGCTGGTCAGCAAGGCCACCGGCGGCAGCGCACCGGTGCTCGCGCCGCGGAGCAGGTCGCGCGCATGGCGCAGGTTCTCCAGCGAATCGACCGAGTCCTGTTCCAGCACCACCTCGACCGCGGCAGGCAGGCCGCGCCGTGCCAGCCAGGCGTAGCCAGCCTCGGCCTCGCTGACCCGCCCGCCGCTGCATCCGCCCAGCAACAGCACCTGCCTCACCTGTCCGGACCGGATCAGCGCCCGTGCACGCGCCAGGCGCGCGCGGTAGTCGCGCTCGGGCCGGTCCACGGCCAACCGGCGGCCGAACACCAGCAGCACCTGGCGTTCGCAAAGCGCCGAGGGCGTGCGCCACGCGATCCAGACCACGTGCAGCAGGTAGCCCAGCCACACCAGTCCGCCGCTCAGCAGCACCGCGAGCAGGGTCACCGCCGCCGCGTGCAGCACGTCGCGGTCGCCGAGGTAACGCCAGGGAGTTCGTGCGGGGCGGGACACGGGGCAGGCACCCGGCGGGGACAAACCACCAGTGTGCGCAGCGGCCGCCGCCGCCGCAATCGTGCACGCGGCCGTCAACTAGATGAACCGGCGGGTGCGGACGGCGGTACCAGGCTAGGCAAGCCCGCACCGCACCGCTAGGCTGATTCGATGCCCGAACCGATCGTCCCGCTCGCCGTCTCCGCGTTCACCGCCAGCTCCGCCCTCGGGCACGGCCTGGCGGCGCACAGCGCGGCCCTGGAGCAGGCCCGCAGCGGCCTGCGCGCCAACGACTTCAGCAGCGCCCCGCTGGCCTGCTGGATCGGCCGCGTGGACGGCGTGGAGCAGGCCGCGCTGCCCCCGGCCTTCGCCCGCTGGGAGTGCCGCAACAACCGGCTGGCCTGGCTGGGCCTGAACCAGGACGGCTTCCTCGATGCCGTGGCGGCGGCACGCACGCGCTACGGCAAGGCGCGCATCGCACTGCTGCTGGGCACCTCCACCGCCAGCATCGGCGCCACCGAGGAGGCCTATCGCCGGCTCGACCCGGACGGCGGGCTGCCGGACGACATGCTGCGCCCGCCGATCCACGCGCCGCACTCGCTGGCCGGCTTCGTCGCCGAGGCGCTGGCGCTGGAGGGCCCCTGCCTCACCGTCTCCACCGCCTGCTCCTCCAGTGCCAAGGTGTTCGCCAGCGCCGAACGGCTGATCCGGCTCGGCCTGGCCGACGCCGCGGTGGTGGGCGGCGTGGACACGCTGTGCGACAGCGTGCTGTTCGGCTTCAACGCGCTGGAGCTGGTGTCGCGTACGCCCTGCCGTCCGTTCGACCGCGCCCGCGACGGCATCTCGATCGGCGAGGCGGCCGGCTTCGCCCTGCTGGAACGCATCGACGCCGCGCCGGCGGCGCCCCGTCTGCTCGGCTACGGCGAGGCCAGCGACGCGCACCACATGTCCACCCCGCATCCGCAAGGCCTGGGCGCCGAGCTGGCGCTGCGCGACGCCCTGGCGCGCGCGGCGCTGGAGCCGGCCCAGGTCGACTACATCAACCTGCACGGCACCGCCAGCCAGAAGAACGACGAGGTGGAGGCCGCGCTCATCGCGCGCGTCTTCCCGCCCTCCACGCGCGCCAGCAGCACCAAGGGCTTCACCGGGCACACGCTGGGCGCGGCCGGGATCGTCGAGGCGGCGATCGCGTTGCTGGCGCTCGAGCACGACCTGGTGCCGGGCAACCTCGGCGGCACCGATCCGGATCCGGCCTGCGGACCGCAGTTCGCCTGGCGCAACGAAGCCCGCCCCGTCCGGGTGGCGCTCAGCAATTCCTTCGGCTTCGGCGGCAACAACGCCTGCCTGGCCTTCGCCCGCGGGGAGGCCGGCGCATGAGCGGCGTGAGCGTCCACGTCGCCGGCGTCGGCGTGTGGTCCCCCGCCCTGGCGGATTTCGCGGCGCTGCGCGCGGCGCTCCGGGGCGAGGCCACGACGCCCCCCGCGGGCCGCCCACCGGCGGCCGTGCTGCCGGCCGGCGAGCGCCGCCGCGCCCCGGAAAGCGTGTTGCTCGCCGCCGAGGTGGCCGGCCAGGCGGTCGCGATGAGCGGCTTCGATGCCGCGACGCTGGCCTGCGTGTTCGCCTCCTCCCACGGCGACCAGGCGATCACCGACTACATGTGCGCCACGCTCGCCACCGTGCCGGCCGAGCTCTCGCCCACGCGTTTCCACAACTCCGTGCACAACGCGCCGGCGGGCTACTGGACCATCGCCACCGGCTGCCACGCGCCCTCCAACGCGGTCTGCGCGCAGCGCGCCAGCTTCGGCGCCGGCCTGCTGGAGGCGGCCGCGCTCGCGGTGGCGGATGGCCGGGCGGTGCTGCTGGTCTGCGCCGACATCGCCGGTAGCGGCCCGCTGGCCGAGGTGACCGGCTGCACGGCACCCTTCGCCAGCGCCCTGGTGCTCACGCCCGAGGCCGCCGGCTCCACGCTGGGCCGACTTGATCTGCACCTTTGCCCGGGTAGCATCGCCGGTGCTTCGGCTGCCGCGGCGGTGCCGCCCGCCTGGCTGGAGGCCAGCCCGTCGGCCGCAGCGCTGCCGCTGCTGGCCCTGCTCGCGCAGGGCACCGGCCGCTGCAGGCTGATGGCCGCCGCTTCGCTCGGCATGGACGTCCACTGGGAGGAACGCGCGTGAACCCGAACCTGCCGCGCTGGTGCGTGCTGATCCCCTGCCTCAACGAGGAGGCGGCGATCGAACAGGTGGTGACCTCGGCGCTGGCGCTCAACGTGCCGGTGATCGTGGTCGACGACGGTTCCGACGACCGCACGCCCGAGATCGTCGGCGCGCTGCCGGTCACCCTGCTGCGCCACCCGCAGCGGCGCGGCAAGGGCGAGGCCTTGCGGCACGGCTTCCGCGAGGCGCTGCGCCAGGGTTTCGACGCGGTCGTCACGATGGACGGCGACGGCCAGCACCTGGCCAGCGACATCCCGCGCATCGTCGCCGCGGCGCAGCGCTACCCCGACCACATCGTGATCGGCGCGCGCCTGCTGGACCGCGAGCAGCAACCCAAGAGCCGCCGCCGCGCCAACGCCGTGGCCGACTGGGGCATCTCCTGGGGCTGCGGCCTTCCGGTGGCCGACACGCAGAGCGGCCAGCGCTGGTACCCGCGCGCGGCGCTGGAGCTGGTCGACCTGCCGGCGGAGAACTTCGTGTTCGAGGCGGCGATCCTGATCGCCGCCTGCCGCGAGAAAGGCCTGGGCGTGGTCTCCGTGCCGATCGCCTCGCGCTACCACGGCAACTTCCGGCTCAGCCACTTCAGCCCGGTGCGCGACGTGGTGCGCATCACCACCTACACCTTCGGCCGCGTCGTGCACTACGGCCGCATCATCGCCAGCTACCGCCGCTCGCACGACACCCCGCCGCTGGTGATCGACGACGAGGGCCTGCTCGCGATCGAGGCCGGCGAGCCGGCGGGCGCGGCCCGCTGAGGCGCGCTTCGCGCCACCCACGCCGCGCGGCGCCCCCGGCACCCGGCAGAGGTGCCGCCTGCGCGGCGCGCGCAAGGCTCAGGCCATGCCGCCGTTGACGCCGATCACCTGCCCGGTGATGTAGCCGGCGGCCTCGGAGCAGAGGAAGGCCACCAGCGCGGCGACCTCTTCCGGCCGGCCCGCCCGCTGCGCGGGCACCAGCTCGCGGAGGCGTTCGGGCGGAAAGTTCTCGCCGATCATGCGGCCCTCGATCACCCCGGGCGCCACCACGTTGGCGGTGATGCCGCGTGAAGCCATCTCGCGCGCGAGCGACTTCACCGCGCCGTGCAGGCCGGCCTTGGCGGCCGCATAGTTCGCTTGGCCGCGATTGCCCAGCTGTGCGCTGACCGAGCCGACCGCCACCACGCGGCCGAAGCGTGCGCGCGCCATCGGCAGCAACAGCGGCTGGGTGACGTGGAAGAAGCCGTTGAGCGAGACCTCGATCACGTGCCGCCATTGCGCGGCGTTCATGCCCGCCATCGGCGCGTCGTCGTGCACGCCGGCATTGTTGACCACGGCGTGGATCGCGCCGTCGGCGAGCAACGCCTCGAGCGCCGCGCGGGTGGCCGTCTCGTCGGTCACGTCGAAGGCCACCGCCTGCGCCCACCCGCCCGCGGCGCGGATCGACCCGGCCACTTCCTCGGCGCGGGCCACGGCACGGTTGGCGTGCACGGTCACCTGGTAGCCGGCCTCGGCCAGTGCGCGGCAGATGGCGCCGCCGAGGTCGCCGCTGCCACCGGTGACCAGGGCGCGGCGCGGGCTGGGTACGGAACTCATGTCGGACTCTCCGGATGGATCACGGCGGCGCGTCCGCTGGCGAGCTCGCGCCCGGCCTGCTCGATGCGGAACGCGTACTGGGCGCCGCCCGGGTCGGCGTAGAGGCATTCGGCATGGACGTCCAGACGTCCGTCGCCTGGCACGTACTCGACCGCCAGCACGACATCGCGCAGGCTCACCAGCATGCCCGGACGCGCCGCCTCGACGCCGCGCGCGCGGGCGCGCAGTGCGCCGTGCACGGCCATTGCCTGCGCACCGTACTCGGCCAGGTGCACCGCGTGCAGGCCGCCGACACCGCGCAGCGGGTGGTCGGCGCGGCGGTGCCCTTCGCTCGTGGCATGGATGGTGGCCTCGTCCCAGGCGAGCACCGCGTCGAGCAGGCACATGCCGCCGGCGTGGGGAACGAGGTGGGCCCAGTCACTCTTGTACAACATGTCCGTCGCGCGCGTGCGGTGCCATCAGGATGGAAAGACAGAAGTGGAAGGCCACGCCCAGGCTCACGGTGAGCCCGATCGCGCGCAGTACGGGAATGCTCGCCCAAGCCAGCATGCCGAACACCAGCAGCGCCGAGAGCACGCAGACCAGGGTCGCGTGCAGCGTGCGTCGCTGCTCGGCCGGGTCGCCGGTGTCGCGCTCGAAGAACAGCGCGTAATGCAGGCCCAGGCCACCAGCCAGGATCAGCGCGACCAGATGGAACAGCGAGATCTCCACGCCGGCGACGCGCTCGACCGCCAGCACCAGGAAGGTGGCGAGGGTCATCGGCGCCAGCACGTGCCATGCCCGGCGCAGGCTGCGCAGCGACAGGCTGATGGTCAGCACCAGCAGCAGTGCGGCGCCGGCCAGCGCCTGCAGGATGCGGGTACGGTAGGCGGCCACCAGCGATTCGGACGCCTGCTTGAGATCGAGCAGCCGCACCGCGCCGCCGCTGCCCTGCGCCAGCGCGCGCAACGCCGCCACGTCGCGCAGGCCGCTGACCGTGCCCAGGCCCAGCCAGTGGCCTTCGCGCCGGACCAGCATCGCGGCCAGCCGCTGGCCCAGTGGGCTGGCGGCGAACGCCTGCGGGGTGAGCGGCCGGAGCGTGCGCGCCGCTTCCACGTCCGCCACGAACGGCGCGAACAGGTCGGGACGGAACGGCAGGCCGGCGCTGGCCTGGGCCAGCGCGCGTTCCAGCGTGGCGCGGTCGGGCAGCCGGCGTTGGCGCTCGCGCTGGGTCGCCGCGCTGGGCAGGTAGCGCGACGGCAGTTCGATCGCGTCGGCTGCCCCGCGCGCGACCAGCGCATCGACCTGCGGCTCCAGGCGCTCGGAACGCTCCAGCACGCCTTGCGCGGTGGGCGCCTCGATCACCAGCAGGTAACGCACGTCCGGCGCGCCCAGGGCGGCGCGCAGGCGCGCGTCCCGCTGCAGCAGATCGGCCGGCAGCGGGGTCAGCGCGGCCAGGTCGTTCTGCCAGAAGCGGCCGGGCGCGATCGCCAGCAGCACGGCGGCCAGCACCGCCACCAGCGGCGCGATCCAGCGGGGACGCGGCAGCCGGTCCACGAAGCGGCGCGCGCGCACCAGCCAGGGCATGCCGGCGACGTCGCGCGCGTGGGCCGGCAGCAGGTGCGGCAGCAGGTAGCGCGTGCTGAAGCCGGCGGCGAGCAGGCCGGTGATGGTGAACACCGCCAGCTGCTGCAGGCCGTTCACGCCGGAGGCGTAGAAGGCCAGGTAGGCGATGCAGGCCGAGGCGATCGCGGTGAGCAGCAGCGGCCACAGGTCGCGCACGCTGCGCACCGCGTCCTCGCCGGCGCGGCGATGGCTGAGTACACGGATGGGATACTCCTGCGCCACGCCGAGCAGGGTGAAGCCGAACGCGAGGGTGATGCCGTGCACCTGCGGGTAGACCAGGGTGAGCGCGGCGATGCCGGCCAGTGCGCCGCTGGCGACCGGCAGCGCGGCCAGCAGCAGCGAGGCGACGCTGCGGTAGGCGAGCAGCAGCAGCAGGACGAAGCCGACCGTGGAGATGCGCCCGATCCAGTCCGCCTGGGTGCGCGTCTGCGCGCTGGCCACCACGCTGAAGTAGCCCGGGCCGGACAGCACCAGCGTGGCACCGGCGCTGCCCGGCAGCGCGCGGAACGCCTGCTCGATGCCGGCGATCGCCTGACGCTGCGCCTCCGGATCGAAACCGGCCGCGCGCGTCTGCACCAGCAGCAGTGCCTCGCCCTGCGGCGAGAACCACACGCCCTCGCGCACCCGTGGCGCGCGCGGCGGGGCCCAGCGCCGGGCCAGGGCGAGCGTCTCCAGCGTCGGGTCGCGCGGCAACAGGCCCTCGAGCAGGCTCGCCGCCGGCGAGGACAGGTCGTCCAGGCGCTGCTGCAGCTGGTCGGCCAGATAGGCCTCGTCCAGCGGCTGCCTGTCCAGCGTCGGCGAGAGCAGGTAGCGGTAGGGGAGCAGCCTGGTATCCAGCGTGCCGAGGTCGAAGCTGCCGTTGACCACCTGGGTGTAGCGCGGATCCGCGGAGAGCCGGGCGACCAGACCGCGGCTCAACCCGGCCAGGGTGGCCTCCGGCTTGCCGCCGAGGGCGACCAGCAGCAGCCGCGAGCCGGGGCCTTCGCCGACCTGCTCCATCAGCAGGCGCTGGTCCGGCGTGGTCGGCGCCGGCATGAAGCTGCGCAGGTCGCTGCTGGCCTGCAGCCGCTGCACGACCAGCCAGCCGAGTCCGGCCAGCGCCAGCAGCCAGGCCGCCAGCAGCGCGACACGCACCCCGGTGCGCATGCCTATCCGCCCCGGCACAGCGTGGCGAGCGATTCGCGGGTAGGCGCGTCCGGCATCCTCGCCGCGAGCGGCCCGAGCAGGTCCACGGCGACGTCGCCGTCGGCCTCCTGCATCCACATGCAGCGGGCCTCGCGGCCCTGCCCGTCGATGCGGATGCTGGCCACGGTGCGCGCCACGTCCACGTCGCGCGGGGTCAGGGTAAGCGTCCAGGCGCCCGCGGCGTCGCCGCGACGGGCGATCGCGAAGGCCTTGCGCAGGCGGCCGGCGTCGCCGCCGAGCAGGGCGACGAAGCTGTCCACCAGCACCCGCAGCTGCGGTGCGCGCTCGAGCGAAAAGCTGCGCGCGCTCTTGCCGGCTCGCTGCTGGGTGACCTCGCCGCCGGCGATGCGCGCGGTCTCCTCGTGTGGCCGGGTCACGTGCCGCTCGAGCGTGTCGCCGCCGAGCCAGGCCAGTTCGCCGGAGACCACCAGCGGGCGCTCCAGCACCTGCATGAAGCGCGCCTCGGCGAAGGCGGTGCGCGCCGGCGCGGGCCGGCCCAGGGCGGCGATCAGCTCGCCGGTGGCATCAGGTGCCGACGACGCGGCCGCCGACCAGCTCAGGATCAGGCTGCACAGGAGCATGCCGGTCTTGCTGCCAGAAGTCATAGAAGTTGAACCAGTTGTAGGGCGCGACGTGGACATAATGCTCCAGCCGCTGGGCGTAACGGCCGATGAGCGCGTCCAGCGCCGGCCCCCGGTTGTGCCGCGGAATCTCGACCTGGTCGGCGAACGGCTCGAAGATCAGCCGGTAGCGGCGTCCGCCCAGGTACAGGCCGAAGCACAGCACCACCGGCACCTTGAGCGATTGCGCCAGCAACCACGGCCCGACCGGAAACGGTGCCGGCTGGCCGAGGAACTCGGCGTGGCGCAGCACCTCGTGGCTGCGCCCGCGGTCGGCCAGCAGCGCGACCAGCGCGCCCTGCTGGCAGGCCTCGGCGATCGCCAGGGTGATCGAGGTGCCGTCCTGCGAGGCATCGATCACGCAGGCGCCCACTTCCGGTGCCAGCGCTTCGAGCAGTTCGGTCATCGCCGGTGTCTTCTGCTTGTCCAGCAGCACGCGCAGCGGCATCTGCGGCCGGCGCGCGCCGATCGCGCGCAAGGCTTCGAAGCTGCCCTGGTGCGAGCCGAACAGCAGTACGCCGCGGCCCTGCGCCAGGCGCTCGTCGAGCAGGTCCAGACCCACCGTCTCGAACTCGAAGTTCTTCTCGCCGTGGGCGAGCAGGAAGATCCGGTCCATGATCGTGGCGGCGAAGCAGTGGATGTGCTTCATCACCTGCCAGGCGGTGGCGCGCCGCCCGAACACCCGCGTGAGGTAGGCGCGCGAGGCGGTGCGTTCCGGCGCGCGGCGCAGGTAGAAGTACAGCGTGATCGGATACAGGAACAGCCGACCGAAACGCCGCCCGCCGTACAGCGCGATGTTGCGGATCAGCCACAACGCGAAACGTCCGCCCCCCTCGGGCCGGCTCTGCCAGTGGTCACTCATGCGTCGCTCCCTCGACCAGGCCGCGCGCGAGCAGGACGCCCTCGCGGCGGATTTCGAAGCGTACCTGCGCGCCGGCCGGCGTCAACTGCAGCTCGGCCGCTTCCCCGGGGCGCAGCGGGGCCAGGAACTTCGCCTCCCGCACGTGGGCCAGCCGTTCGCCGCGCCAGGTGCGCAGCGCCTGCGCCACCTGCTCCAGCAGCAGCACGCCGGCCACCAGCGGGCGGCCCGGGAAGTGGCCGGGCAGGCTGGGGTGGTCGGCCTGGAAGCGGAAACTGGCACGGTAGACGGGCGTGGTCATCGGGCGCCGTCCCGGCTGCGGATCAGGTGCGGCCAGCGTAGCGCCAGGCGGTGCAGCAGCACGGGCAGGGCCAGGTGCGGCAGGTGGCGCAGGTGCCAGCGGCGGAACAAGTATTCCAGCACGAAGGCGGCGACGATCAGCGCATAGCCGCCGGCATGCACGTAGCCCTGTACCCAGCCGGCCGGCAACGGCCATGGGGGGCGGTGGCCCAGCGCGGCGAGCACGCCGCCCGGCACCTCGCACAGCAGCAGGCCCGCCAGCACGATGCCCTGCACGCCGAGCAGCACGGTCCAGAACCAGGTGAGCTGGCGCGCATAGCGCGCGATGCCGGGCATGGCGAGCCGCGGCGTGCCCTCGATCGCCTCGATGAAGCGCGCCACCAGCGGCTGCGCCCCGGCGCGCAGGGTACGGCCGAACAACCACGCCAGCAGCAGGTTGACGAGGACCGGCACCGCATCCAGCGCCAGCACTACCAGCCCGTGCAGCGCCAGCCAGGCCAGCCCGGCCAGCAGGCCCAGCCACAGCAGCCACGGTACCGGTCGTCCCGTGCGCAGCGCCGGCCACAGCAGCAGGCTCAGCAGCAGCACGATGGCGGCCAGCGAGAATG
This sequence comes from Fulvimonas yonginensis, assembly GCF_037137055.1. Classification (NCBI taxonomy): domain Bacteria; kingdom Pseudomonadati; phylum Pseudomonadota; class Gammaproteobacteria; order Lysobacterales; family Rhodanobacteraceae; genus Fulvimonas; species Fulvimonas yonginensis. The sequence continues at coordinate 293,284 of NZ_JBBBNY010000001.1, read as the reverse complement.
CCTGCCGATGGGTCAAGGCACCGGCGATCGCCAGCAGCGGATAGGCCAGCAGCAGGGGCAACGCGCGCCCACGGGCGCGCCGGGCATGGGACATGACGTGCGCGTGCATCAGGACTCGACGAGACGATGATCCGCGCTGGCGCCTGTCGAAAGCGTCAGTGCGCCGTGGCGCCGGTTCAGGCGGCCCGATGCTGCTCGATGTGCTCCGAGAGCGTGGCCAGGCTGGTGAAGATGCGCCGGTTGTCCGGGTTGTCCGAGCGCAGCTGGAAGCCGTAGCGCTTGGACACGGCCAGCGCGATCTCCAGGGCGTCGATGGAATCCAGTCCCAGCTCGCCGCCGAACAAGGGGGCCTCCGGATCGATCTGCTCGGGTGCGACCGTCTCCAGGTTCAGGCTCTGGACGATCAAGGTGGCCAGCTCGTGCTGCGCCGCGGTCTGTTCTGCCATGCGCGATTCCGTACCCCACTCGTGTTGCCTCCCCCCGGCGGCAGCGGGCACGGAGTGTAACATAGCGTCCCTTGTGCTCCTGGTTGCGATGCATGATGCAGGGTTGTGAAAACGCGCTCGCCGAACCGCTGCTGCGCCGCGCGCCGCGGATCGCCTACCGCAACGGCGAGGCCGCCGCGGTGCTGGCCGAGGCGGGCACGCTGGCGGTGCTCGGTTTCGGTGCCGGAGCACGGGTGGGCGACGATCCCCGCTGCCTCGACGTGGCGCTGGAGTGCTTCGACGCGCCGGCGCCGCTGGAGGTCTGGCAGGTCGATGCCACGGTCGAGCACGGGCGCACCGGTGCGGTGCGCTGGGCGGCCGGCGGCGGCTGGCTATTCGCCTCGATCGAACGGGACGAAGGCCCCCGCGGGGACCCGCGCGGCACCGCACAGGAGGCCTACGAACAACTCCGCGAGGTGCTGGCCGGGCGCGCCGAGCGCCACGTGCTGCGCGTGTGGAACTACCTCGACGCGATCAACGAGGGCGAGGGCGACGGGGAGCGCTACAAGCGTTTCTGCGAGGGCCGCGCCGCCGGCATGGGCAATCGTTTCGCCGAAGGCTTCCCGGCCGCCACCGCGATCGGCCACCACGGGCCGGCGGGCCGCCTGCAGGTGTATCTGCTCGCCTGCGACCAGCCCGGCGCACGGGTCGAGAACCCGCGCCAGGTGAGCGCCTGGCGTTACCCGCGCCAGTACGGCCGTACGCCGCCCAGCTTCGCCCGCGCCATGCTGTTGCCGGCGCGGGATGCGCTGGCGATCTCCGGCACCGCGGCGGTGGTGGGGCATGCCTCCGCGCACCAGGACGACCTGCACGCGCAACTGGAGGAGACCCTCACCAACCTCGAGGCGCTGCTGGCCTGCGCCGGGCTGGCGCCGGGCTTCGACACGCAGTCGCCGCTGAAGGCCTACGTCCGCCATCCCGCCGACGCGGCCTTCGTGCGCGACTTCCTGGCCCGGCGCCTGCCCGGTGTGCCGGTGCTGCTGCTGCACGGAGACATCTGCCGTCGCGAACTGCTGGTCGAGATCGACGGCTGGCGCTACGCCTGAGGCGGTGCGTCGAGCCGCGGTAGGCGCGAGCTTGCTCGCGATCCTGCGGTTTGCAGGATCGCCGAACGACGAGGAGCGTCACGAGCAGGCCCGCACCTGCCGCTGCCTCGCAGTCGGCCGGGGCATCCGGATCACGCGGGTTTGGGTTTCTTGGTGGGGCGCTTGTAGCCCGGCACGGTCTGCTGCCGCCCGCGCGCCAGGGTGAGCTCGCCCTCGGGGGCGTTCTTGGTGATCACCGAGCCGGCGCCGATGGTGGCGTTGGCGCCGATCGTCACCGGCGCGACCAGCGCGCTGTTGGAACCGATGAAGGCACCATCGCCGATCTGCGTGAGGTGCTTGTTGGCGCCGTCGTAGTTGCAGGTGATGGTGCCGGCGCCGACGTTGACCCCCGCGCCGATGCGGGCGTCGCCCAGGTAGGTCAGGTGGTTGGCCTTGCTGCCTTCGCCCAGGCGCGCCTGCTTGGTCTCGACGAAGTTGCCGATGTGCACGCCGGCGGCCAGTTCGGTGCCGGGACGCAGGCGCGCGAACGGCCCGATCAGGCAGGGGCCGTGAGTGACCACGCCCTCCAGGTCGCAGTGCGCGTGCACCACGGTGCCGGCGGCCAGTTGCACGTCCTTCAGGCGCACGAACGGGCCGATGCGCACGTCGTCGCCGAGGCGCACGTCACCCTCGAGCACCACGTCGATGTCCAGCTCGACGTCGCTGCCCGCGTGCAGCGTGCCACGCAGCTCCAGCCGGCGCGGGTCGACCACGCGCACGCCGGCACGCTGCAGCTCGCGCACCGCGCGCCGGCGATGGTGGTCCTCCAGCTCGGCGAGCTGCAGCGGGTCGTTGGCACCGGCGGCCTCGACCGGGTCGTCGCACTCCACGCACACGGCCGGCCGGCCTTCGGCCGCGGCCATCGCGAAGACGTCGGTGAGGTAGTACTCGCCCTGCGCGTTGTTGCGGTCCAGCCGCGCGATCCAGCCGCGCAGGGCGCCGGCGTCGGCGGCGAGGATGCCGGTGTTGACCAGCCGGATCGCACGCTCGGCGGCGTCGGCGTCCTTCTCCTCGACCACGCCCACCACGCGCCCTTCGGCATCGCGCAGCACGCGGCCGTAGCCGTACGGGTCGGCCATGACGGTGGCGAGCAGTGCCAGCCCTTCGGCGGCGACCAGCGGTTCGAGCGTGGCGGCGCGCAGCAGCGGCACGTCGCCGTAGAGCACCAGCATGCGCGCCGGTTCCGGGATCCCTTCCAGCGCATGGCCCACGGCATGGCCGGTGCCGAGCCGCTCGGCCTGTTCGACCCACACGAGGTCCGTCTGGTCGGCGAAGGCGGCGCGCACCTGCTCGCCGGCGTGGCCATGCACCACGTGGATCGCCGCCGGCCGCAGCGCGCGCGCGGTCGCCAGCACATGCGCCAGCAGCGGTCGGCCGGCCAGCGGCATCAGGACCTTGGGCTTGCGGGATCTCATCCGCTTGCCCTCGCCGGCGGCGAGGATCACGACATGCAGGGACGCAACTGGCATCGGACACCGGATCTGGCGGGGAACGGCGGGAGGATAGCAGTGCGACCGTGAAGCGGACCGGTCAGTCCCGCTTCTCCGGTGCCGGCTGCAGGTTCTCCAGCTGCGGCGTGTACGCCTTGACGAAGGCGTTGCGCAGGACGTTGACGACCGCGGACCAGGTGCCCAGGTCCTTGTCGTCGATGCGGCCGCTGATCGGCACGCGAGTGGCGAACTGGTCCTTGGCCTGGTTCTTGAACAGCGCGGTGACCGCCTGCGCGACCGCCTCCCACGCCACGCGCAGGGGATTCTTGCCTTCCTCCTCGACGTCCTGCTTCCAGCTGAAGATCTGCACGTCGTACAGCAGCGGCTTGGCGTAGCCGTCGAGCTGGCCGTCGCGTGCTTCCAGCTGCATCACGAACGTGCCGTGGCCGCCGGCGAAGTCGAGCTTGGCGTAGGCGCGCGCCAGGTCGTTGAGGCGCTTGAGCTGGATCTCGCTCACGCGCAGGATGAAGGTGAAGTCCTGCAGGCGCTTGTCCAGCGGATCGAAGCGGGCCTTGGCCATCAGCGGCGCCTCGCCCAGGACCCGGGCGGTCGCGTCGAGATCGGCCACCCGCCGACCCTGGCTGCGATCGGCGTTGGTGAGGTTGATCACGGTGGCATCGACGTCGGTCATGGCGAGGTCCACCTTGGGGTGGGAGACGAAGTTGTGGAAGGTCACCTTGCTGTCGCGCACGGTGACCTCGTCCAGCCGGATCGGCAGCAGCATCTCCAGCTTCTGGCGCCAGTCGACACCGGTGCCGGTCTGGCTCGGTCCCTTGTCCTGACCGTCGACGAAGTTCAGGCTGGCGCGGTCGAACTCGACCCGGCCGCGTACCGTGCCGTGGCTCAGTGCCCGCCAGCTCAGCGCGATGTCGGTGGTGGCCGCGGCGAAGAACGGCACCGGCACCTTGCCGTCGACCTTCTCGATGCGCAGCCCCGCGATGCTGTAGGCGCCGCGCCACAGGTGCACGTCGATGTCGGCGATCTGCCCATGGTAGTCGCCCATGCGGTCCATCTTGCGGTTGAGGTAGTCCTTCAGCACGTACGGCAGTACCAGCCGCGCCACGACCAGCAGCGCGAGGACGACCAGTACGCCGATCAGGGTACGGCGGTAGGCGGGTTTCATGACGCGCTCCAGGCAGTCCAGCCGGGCCGAGTCTAGGCAGCCGGGCGTGGGCTTGGCGTTCAGGGTCGGCGCTAGGGCGAAGGTTTTGCCGCGGCGGAAGACACGCTGGCGCGGCCGTGCTCGCAACGGAAGGTGAAGACGTAGTCGAGGCTGAACGGCTTGGTCTCGCTGTCCACCGGGTGGCTGTCACCGTCGGCGTCGGCGGCCCAGCGGGTGATGGCGAGCGGCGTGTAGCGCCAGCCCCGTACCGCCCGCCGCACCGCCTCGGCGAACGGCCGCTGCGCGGGTGGGGGATCCATGCGCACCTCGCTGACGGTGCCCTGCTCGCTCACGATCACCCGCGCGGGCAGGTCGACCTGCGCCGGGCAGGTGGCGAGCATGGCCTCGGGATAGGCGGGCGGGTCGTGCGCTTCGGGCGTCGCCCCCATGGCGATCTGGCCCATCGCCAGCTGGTAGTGCGCCAGCCCGGCGCCTTCGATGGTGCGGTAGCTGGCCGATCCGACGCCCTGGGCCGGGGCCTGCTTCGGCGTGGTGTGGGCACAACCGGCCAGCAGGGCGGCGGTGGCAAGCAGGGCGGGGGCGCGAGTCATCGGCGAGTCCTTTCTCGGGGGCGCACGGCAGCCTAGCCCGGTGGCGCCGGAAACGGCAAACCGGCCTGGCGCACGGAACCTTTCGGGGAACTGCGGCGAGGGAGCGTCGCAGCCGCCGGACGGCACCGGCAGCGTCCGGCCAGATCCGGGCTCTCGGCCACCCGCGGGCCGGTCGCTCCTGCGCCGGCCGCTACACGCACGCAAAAAAACGCCGGCGCGAGGCCGGCGTCTTGCTTCGGGCCGGGTGGCCGTCAGTGCTTGAGGTTGCGACGCAGGCGCTCCAGCGCCTGCAGCTGGGTCAGTGCGGCGACCAGCTTGGCCTGGGCCTCGGCCACGTCGATGGCGTCGGACCGGTTGGCCAGGGCGTCCTCGGCTTCCTTCTTGGCGGCCAGCGCGGCGGCCTCGTCGATGTCCTCGGAACGGATCGCGGTGTCGGCGAGCACCGTGACCGCGTGCGGCTGCACTTCCAGGATGCCGCCGCCGGTCACCGAGATGTCGACCTTCTCGCCGCTGGTCTCGGTCACGATGACCTTGCCGGGCTTCAGGCGGGTGATCAGCGGCGCGTGGCGCGGCGTGATGCCGAGCTCGCCCTGGTCGCCGGTGGCGACGACCATCGTGGCCTCGCCCGAGTAGATCTCGGCTTCGGCACTGACGACTTCGACGCGGAGGGTGGTTGCCATAGGTGTGTCTCGTTCTGCTCGGCGGGGGGAGGCGGGCGGCATCGGCCCGCCGCGGGATCAGGCAGCCTTCTTGGCGGCCATCTCCTCGCCCTTCTTGATCGCCTCGTCGATGCCGCCGACCATGTAGAATGCCTGCTCCGGCAGGTGGTCGACTTCGCCGTCCACGATCATCTTGAAGCCGCGGATGGTCTCCTTCAGCGACACGTACTTGCCCGGCGCGCCGGTGAACACCTCGGCCACGTGGAAGGGCTGGCTGAAGAAGCGCTCGCACTTGCGCGCGCGCGACACCACCTGCTTGTCCTCCTCGGACAGCTCGTCCATGCCGAGGATCGCGATGATGTCCTTGAGCTCCTTGTAGCGCTGCAGCGTGCCCTGCACGCGGCGGGCGACGTCGTAGTGCTCGGCGCCGATCACGTTCGGATCGAGCTGACGGCTGGTCGAGTCCAGCGGGTCCACCGCCGGGTAGATGCCGAGCGCGGCGATGTTGCGGCTGAGCACCACGGTCGCGTCCAGATGCGCGAAGGTGGTCGCCGGCGACGGGTCGGTCAGGTCGTCCGCGGGCACGTACACGGCCTGGATCGAAGTGATCGAACCGGTCTTGGTGGAGGTGATGCGCTCCTGCAGCACGCCCATCTCCTCGGCCAGCGTCGGCTGGTAGCCCACCGCGGAGGGCATGCGGCCGAGCAGCGCGGACACCTCGGTACCGGCCAGCGTGTAGCGATAGATGTTGTCGACGAACAGCAGCACGTCCTTGCCCTTGCCCGACGCGTCCTTCTGGTCGCGGAAATACTCGGCCATGGTGAGGCCCGTGAGCGCTACGCGCAGGCGGTTGCCCGGCGGCTCGTTCATCTGGCCGTAGACCATCGCCACCTTCGACTCGGGCAGGTTGTCGAGCTTGACCACGCCCGCGTCCTGCATCTCGTGGTAGAAGTCGTTGCCCTCGCGGGTGCGCTCGCCCACGCCGGCGAACACCGACAGGCCCGAATGCTGGGTCGCGATGTTGTTGATCAGCTCCAGCATGTTCACGGTCTTGCCCACGCCGGCGCCGCCGAACAGGCCGATCTTGCCGCCCTTGGCGAACGGGCAGACCAGGTCGATCACCTTGATGCCGGTTTCCAGCAGCTCGTTGGCCGCGGCCTGCTCGTCGTAGGACGGCGCTTCGCGGTGGATGACCCAGTGGTCCTCGGCGTTGATCGGGCCGACCTCGTCGATCGGGTTGCCGAGCACGTCCATGATGCGGCCCAGCGTGGCGGTGCCGACCGGCACCTTGATGCCCTCGCCGGTGTTGCGCGCGACCAGGCCGCGGCGCAGGCCTTCGGTGGAGCCCAGCGCGATCGTGCGCACCACGCCGTCGCCGAGCACCTGCTGCACTTCCAGCGTGATGTCGGTGCCGTCGATCTTCAGCGCGTCGTACACCTGCGGCACCTGATCGCGCGCGAACTCGACGTCGATGACCGCGCCGATGATCTGAACAACTTTGCCCTGGCTCATGGATGTGCTCCGGATGGATTCTTTCGAGTTTTCGTCACAGCGCCGCCGAAGCGTCGCTCTTGTTCAGAGTGCGGCCATGGATGGCCACTTTTGATCGTGCCTCGCGGTCATGGATGACCGCACTTATACAGCCGCGGCGCCGCCCACGATCTCCGAGATTTCCTGGGTGATCGCGGCCTGGCGCGCCTTGTTGTAGCTCAGCGTCAGCTCGGCGATCACCTTGTTGGCGTTGTCCGAGGCGGCCTTCATCGCCACCATGCGCGCCGCGTGCTCGCTGGCGAGGTTCTCCAGCACGCCCTGGTACACCACCGATTCGACGTAGCGGCCGAGCACGTGCTCGAGCACGGCGGCGGCGTCCGGTTCGTAGATGTAATCCCAGTCGTGGGTCTGCTCCAGCGTGATGCCGGCGTAGGCCGAGTCGCCCGAGGACTGCTGCGCGGCCAGCTCGGCGGCCACCAGCGGCAGCGGCAGCAGCGCGTCGACCATCGGCTTCTGCGTCATGGTATTGACGAAGTCGTTGTAGGCCAGGAAGACACGGTCCAGGCCGTTGGCCATGTAGGCGTCCAGCACCACCTTGATCACGCCGACCAGCTGCTCCAGCTTGGGGCGCTCGCCCAGGTGGCTCACGCTGCCCACCAGGTTGATGCCCTTGATGCGGCGGAAGAACTGGATCGCCTTCTGGCCGATGGCGACCACGTCCACCTGCACGTTCTGCTCCTGCCACTGGCGGATCGCCGGCAGCACGCGACGGAACAGGTTGGAGTTCAGGCCGCCGCACAGGCCGCGGTCGGTGGAGATCACCACGAACGCCACGCGGGCGACGTTCTCGCGCTCGACGAGGAACGGATGCTTGAAGTCGGTGTTGGCCTGCGCCACGTGCGCGATCACCCGGCGCATCATCCGCGCGTAGGGGCGCGAGGCCTTCATCAGGTCCTGTGCCTTGCGGATCTTCGAGGCCGAGACCATCTCGAGCGCGCGCGTCACCTTGCGCATGTTCTGCGTGCTCTTGATCTTGGTTTTGATTTCGCGTCCGCTTGCCATCTGTCTGCTCTCGGGTTCGACCTGCGTAGGGCGGGCCGGCGCCCGCCTTCGACGTGCGCGGCGGGCCCGCAGGCCCACCGGCGGGTTCACCAGGAACCGGTCTTCTTGTACTCGTCCAGGCCGCTCTTGAAGGCCGCCTCGATCTCGTTGTTCCAGTCGCCCGTGGCCACGATCTTCTTCATCAGCTCTTCGTGGTTCTGGTGGAAGAACGCGTGCAGGCCCTTCTCGAACGGCAGCACCTGGGCGACCGGCAGGTCGTCGAGGTAGCCCTTCTCGGCGGCGTACACCGACAGCGCGAGCTCGGCGATCGACAGCGGTGCGTACTGCTTCTGCTTCATCAGCTCGGTCACGCGCTGGCCGCGGTCGAGCTGGGCGCGGGTGGCCGGGTCCAGGTCCGAGGCGAACTGCGCGAACGCGGCCAGCTCGCGGAACTGCGCCAGCGACAGCTTCACGCCGCCGGAGAGCTTCTTGACGATCTTGGTCTGCGCCGCACCACCCACGCGCGACACCGAGATACCGGCGTTCACGGCCGGGCGGATGCCGGCGTTGAACAGGTCGGTCTCCAGGAAGATCTGGCCGTCGGTGATCGAGATCACGTTGGTCGGCACGAATGCGGACACGTCGCCGGCCTGGGTCTCGATGATCGGCAGCGCGGTGAGCGAGCCGGTCTTGCCCTTGACCTCGCCGTTGGTCTCCTTCTCGACGTAGGCCTCGTTGACGCGCGCGGCGCGCTCGAGCAGGCGCGAGTGCAGGTAGAACACGTCGCCCGGGTAGGCTTCGCGGCCCGGCGGACGCTTGAGCAGCAGCGAGATCTGGCGGTAGGCCACGGCCTGCTTGGACAGGTCGTCGTAGATGATCAGCGCGTCCTGGCCGCGGTCCCGGAAGTATTCGCCCATGGCGCAGCCGGCGTACGGCGCGATGTACTGCAGCGCGGCCGACTCGGAGGCGGAGGCGACCACCACGATGGTGTTGGCCAGCGCACCGTGCTCCTCGAGCTTGCGCACCACGTTGGCGATCGACGAGCGCTTCTGGCCGATCGCCACGTAGATGCAGAAGATGCCCGAGTCGCGCTGGTTGATGATCGTGTCGATCGCCACCGCGGTCTTGCCGGTCTGGCGGTCGCCGATGATCAGCTCGCGCTGGCCGCGTCCGATCGGGATCATCGAGTCGATCGCCTTGTAGCCGGTCTGCACCGGCTGGTCGACCGACTTGCGCCACACCACGCCCGGCGCGACCTTCTCGATCGGCGAGGTCTTCTTGGCGTTGATCGGGCCCTTGCCGTCGATCGGGTTGCCCAGCGCGTCGACGACGCGGCCGAGCATTTCCGGACCGACCGGCACCTCGAGGATGCGCCCGGTGGTCTTGGCGGTGTCGCCTTCCTTCAGGTGCTGGTACTCGCCCAGCACCACCGCGCCGACCGAGTCGCGCTCGAGGTTCAGCGCGAGCGCGTAGGCGTTGCCCGGCAGCTCGATCATTTCGCCCTGCATCACGTCGGCCAGGCCGTGGATGCGCACGATGCCGTCGGACACGCTGATGATCGTGCCCTCGTTACGGGCCTCCGCGCCGAGCTTGAACTGCTCGATGCGGGTCTTGATCAGCTCGCTGATCTCGGACGGGTTCAAAGTGGTGCTGGACATGGTCGCTTTCCTGAATTTGGGAATGCTTTTTTCGAGAGCCCGGCCATGCGGCCGGTTTCGCTCTCCGGATTTTTCAGCGCCCGCCTCGGTGGCCGGCGCTGCTTTCGCGGCGCGCGCCGCGCGTGGATCAGTGTGTCAGCACCGTGGCCAGCCGCTGCAGGCGGCCGCGCACGGAACCGTCGATCACTTCGCTGCCGGTGTCGATCACCACGCCGCCGAGCAGCGCCGGATCGACGCGGGTCTCCAGCTCGATCTCGCGCTGGAAGCGGCGCTTGAGCGACGCCTTCAGCTGCTCGGCCTGGGCGGCGTCCAGCGCCATCGCGCTGGTCACCTTGACCTTCAGCTGCGCGCCGGCTTCGCGCTTGTAGTACTCGTAAAGCTCGGCCACTTCCGGCAGCAGGGCCAGGCGTCGCTTGTCGGCCAGCGTACGCAGGAAAAGCGCGAACGGGGCATCCGCGGCCATGCCCTGCGGCAGGTGCAGCGCCACCAGCTCGGCAGGCTGCGCGCGCGGATCGCCGACCAGCGCGGCCACGCGCGGCTCCTTCGCCACCGCAGCGGCGAAGGTGAACGCCTGCGACCAGTCGCCGAGGGCGCCGTTGTCGCGCGCCAGCTCGAACGCGGCACGCGCGTACGGGCGGGCGAGGGTGATTGCCTGGGCCATGGTCAGATCTCGGCGGCGAGCTGGTCGAGCAGCGCCTTGTGCGCTGCCGGGTCGATCTCGCGCTGCACGATCTTGGCCGCGCCCTGCACGGCGAGCGCGCCGACCTTCTCGCGCAACTCGTCACGGGCGCGCTGCGCCATCGAGGCGATGTCGTCCTGGGCGCTCGCCTTCAGCCGGTTGATCTCGGCGATGGCGTCGGCGCGGGCCTTGTCCAGGATCTGGTTGGCCTGCTGCTGGGCACGGTCGATGATCTCGGCCGCCTGCTGGCGGGCCACCTTGATCTCGGACGCGACCTTGTTGTCGGCCTCGCGCAGCTCCGCGCGTGCGCGCTCGGCCGCGTCCAGACCCTCGGCGATCTTGAGCTGGCGCTCTTCGATGGCCTTGTTGATGTGCGGCCAGATGAACTGGACGCAGAACCAGATCAGGATGGCGAAGGCGATCATTTCGCCAATCAGGGTCGCGTTGAAATCCATCGCTGCCTTACCTGTGAATGCGGGGTGGTACGGATACGGGCGCCGGCATGGCGCCCGCAGGGGCAAGCGGCGCCGGAGCGCCGCCTCGTCTTACTTCGCCGCCAGACTGGCCAGCAGCGGGTTGGCCACCGCGAAGTACATCGCCAGCGCCACGCCGATCAGGAACGCCGCGTCGATCAGGCCGGCGAGCAGGAACATGCGGCCCTGCAGCAGCGGGACCAGTTCAGGCTGGCGGGCGGCCGCCTCGAGGAACTTCGAACCCATCACACCGATACCGATACAGGCGCCGAGGGCGCCCAGGCCGATGATCAGGCCCAGCGCGATGGCGGTGAAACCCTGGACTTGCGCGATTTGAACGATTGCTTCCACGACGGTCTCCTCAGAAAAGAAAGGCTTGGGTGTTCGGTTGAAAAGGATTGCGGATCAGTGGTGGTCGTGAGCCATCGAGATGTACACGACGGTCAGTACCATGAAGATGAACGCCTGGATCGAAATGATCAGGACGTGGAAGATGCCCCACACGGTGTAGCCGATGATGCCCATGCCGTAGAGCAGCCAGCTGCCGGCGCTGAACAGGCCCGCGATCAGCATGAACACCAGCTCGCCGGCGTACATGTTGCCGAACAGTCGCATGGCCAGGCTCACCGGCTTGGACAGCAGCTCGACCACGTTGAGCGCGAAGTTGGGGATCCACAGCAGCGGGTGCTTGCCGAACGGCGCGGTGAACATCTCGTGCATGTAGCCGCCGAAGCCCTTCGCCTTGAAGCTGTAGAAGACGATCAGGATCAGCACCGTCAGCGACATCGCGAAGGTCATGTTGACGTCCGCGGTCGGCACGGCGCGGAAGTGGCCGAGGCCGAACTTCTCGGTGATCCAGGGCAGCAGGTCGACCGGCAGCAGGTCCATCGCGTTCATCAGGAAGACCCAGGCGAACACGGTGAGCGCCAGCGGCCCGAGGATGCGACGGTCGCCGTGGAAGACGTCCTTGACCTGGCCGTCGACGAACTCGAGCACGATCTCGACGAAGGCCTGGCCCTTGCCCGGCACGCCGGCGGTCGCCTTGCGCGCCTTGAGCCAGAACCACAGGCAGAACAGCACGCCGAGCACCAGCGAGACCGCCACGGAGTCCAGATGCACCGCCCAGAAGCCCTCCGGACTGACATGCGGAGTCAGATGCTTCAGGTGATGGGAGATGTATTCGGTAAGACCGCCCTGCGGCTCGCTTGCCATGTGTCAACCCTTGAATCTGAACGCCAGCAGATGGACCGCGTAAGCAGCCGCCAGCCCCGTGATGGCGGCCGGCGGCGGCAATTTGAGTTGGATCAGGATCACGCCCATCCCCCCGATGACCGCGATCCACTTCAGGACCATGCCCATCAGCAGCCGGCCCAGCGCCATGCCTGCCCCGTACGTCCCGGCGAAGGCCCGCGCGCCAAGCAGCGCGTTGCCCAGCGCCACCACGAGGGCGCCTGCAAGGGCCGCCAAGGCTTCGCGGCGCCCCTGCATCAGGAAGACGAGGCCGACCAGTGCCGCCACGCCGACCTGCCGCATCACGATGCGCAGTGCCAGGCGGCGACCGGAGGCAGGACTGTTGAGCACGTGTGTTCCCGCGCGGTTTCGCACCAGGCGTCACCCTTGCAGCTGCGGGCCACGATCCAATCCGCAAAAGTATATCAGCGGCGCGTTTGCAGCGACAAGCCGAAGCGGCTGCGACATCTTGTCGTGGCGGCGCAGACGTCCGCTGCCATTGCGCGCAAGTTCTTTCACGAGGGGCAAAGAAAAGGGCCGGACGGGAACGTCCGGCCCTGCAAGGCGCCTCCGCCGGGGAGGGGAAGGGAGGCGCGCGCCAGCTGCCTTACTTGGCGGCTGCCGTCTTGCGCGCGGCGGCCGACGCCGGGGCGTCGTTCGCGGCCGGCTGCAGCTGGACCAGCGCGCCGAGCGACTCGGCGGTCTGCCGGCCCACGGCGACCAGCTCCTGGGTCAGCTCGACGGCCTGCTCGGCCTGCGCACGGCCCAGTGCCACGCCCTTGTCCCAGAGGCCGCGGAAGCCCTCGGCGTCACGCAGCTCGGCCGCGGCGGCGAGGAAATCGGCCGCCGAACGGGACTGCCGCTCGAGCGCGCCGAACTGCAGCCCGGCCGCCTGCTCGAAGCCCTTGAGTAGAACCGCCTGCGCCTTGAAGGCGTTGTCGGCGAACTGCCTGGCGTAGGCGAAAACCTGCTGATTGACCTGCTGTGTCATGGCACGACCCTCACGGACGGCTTTTTGGAGTGGAGCCAGTCTAGCAGCGGTTTTTGTGCAATGCAACAAGATGCGGGCGATCCTGTGCTGCGTTCTCGCGCTGAGGCATGTCGCACCGCGTCAGAAGCTGCTCCGGCCGCAGCTCGCGCCGGAGGTACAGGTCTCGTGCACCACCACCCGGTCCAGTCCCGGCAGCCTCGATCGGAGACGGCGGAAGATCCAGCGCGCCAGCATCTCGCTGGTCGGGTTCTCCAGCCCCTCGACTTCGTTGAGGTAGCGGTGGTCCAGCTGCTCGAACAGCGGCGCGAAGGCCGCCTTGATGTCGGCGAAGTCCATCACCCAGCCCAGCGACGGATCGGGTTCGCCCTCCACGTGGACCTCGATGCGGAACGAATGGCCATGCAGACGCGCGCACTTGTGGCCGGCAGGCACGTTGGGCAGCCGGTGCGCCGCCTCGATCTGGAAAACTTTGTGGATGTGCATGGCGGGCGATTGTACGTCCCGCCCGGACAGGGCCGGACGCGGCGGGAAGCGGGGGGCGGCGCAGCGGGAGCGTGGTGGCTATGGGTGGACTCGAACCACCGACCCCAGCATTATGAGTGCTGTGCTCTAACCGGCTGAGCTACATAGCCTTGGGGCGTCGTCGGCGCTCGGCGCCAGCGGAGCCCGGCAGTGTAATCGCCAGGGCGTGCCGGTTCAAGCCTTTCGCTTGTCGCCGCTTCGCGCGGTATGGTTGAATCCCGGGCACCCGTCCCGCCAACAGCGGCCGAGGAGGCGAGATGATCGACGCCGATGGCTACCGTCCGAATGTGGGCATCGTGCTGCTCAACGGGGACGGCCGCCTGTTCTGGGCGCGCCGGATCAACCACGATGGCTGGCAGTTCCCGCAGGGCGGCATGCGCAGCGACGAGACGCCGCTGGAGGCGATGTACCGCGAGCTGGCCGAGGAGACCGGGCTGGCGCCCGAGCACGTCGAGGTCATCGCCAGCACCCGCGGCTGGCTGCGCTACCGCCTGCCCAGCCGCTACGTGCGCCACCACCAGCGGCCGACCTGCGTCGGCCAGAAACAGGTCTGGTTCCTGCTGCGCCTGGTCGGCGGCGAGGCGGCGTTGCGCCTGGACGCCAGCGAGAAGCCCGAGTTCGACGTCTGGCGCTGGGTCGATTTCTGGTATCCCGCCGTGCACGTGGTCAACTTCAAGCGCCAGGTCTACGAGCGCGCGCTGCGCCACTTCGCCCCGCTGGTGGAGGAACTGTTGAGCGTGCAACTGGGCCCGCTGCCGCGCCCTGCGGCCCCCGGGAAGGTCGCGGCGGCCTGAACCGCGCCCGCAGGCCTTGTTGACAATCATTCGCATTCGCGTTGGAATGCGCGGCATGTACATCTGCCTCTGCAATGCCGTTACCGATCACGACATCCGTCGCGCCGCGGCCGAGGGCGTGCGCAGCTTCGACGAGCTGCAGGCGCGCACCGGCTGCTCGGACTGCTGCGGCTGCTGCGAGGCGGAGGCGCGCGCCACGCTGGAGTCGGCGCTCGCTCAGGTGGCCTTCCCGCTGCCGCTGGTCGCCGCCTGAGCCCTCGGGCGGGGGAATCCCGAACCGCACGCATTCGCATTTCGCCTTTCCGCAGGGCGAGTCCGTATAGTCGACGGTCGACCGCGCACCGGAGACTCCCCATGAAAGGCGACGCCAAGGTCATCGAGTACCTCAACAAGGTGCTCTACAACGAGCTGACCGCGATCAACCAGTACTTCCTGCATTACCGCATGTTCAAGGACTGGGGCTACGGCGAGCTGGCCGAGCACGAGTACAAGGAATCGATCGACGAGATGAAGCACGCCGATCGCCTGATCGAGCGCATCCTGTTCCTGGACGGCCTGCCCAACCTGCAGCACCTGGGCAAGCTGCGCATCGGCGAGAACGCGCTGGAATGCCTCAAGGGCGACCTCGACCTGGAGCTGGCCGCCACCGTGGACCTGCGCGCCGCGATCGCACACAGCGAGGGCATCGCCGACTACGTCAGCCGGGATCTGTTCAAGACCATCCTGCACGACGAGGAAGAGCACATCGACTGGCTGGAAACGCAGCTCAATCTGGTCAAGGACATCGGCGCCGAGCGCTACCTGCAGAGCAAGCTGGGCGACTGATCCGGCCGCCGGCGGATGGCGGGCGCGCGCCGCCGCAGCGGGCGGCAGGAGCGCGGTCGCAATCCGTGGCGCCGTTCCTTGACGCTCTCGTCACGCAGCGGCTATACCGGACACCCTTGCCGTACCGGATTCGCCCATGGCTTCACGCCCGCCTCCGCGCTTCGTCGTGCGACCGCACGATGACGCCAGCCTGCGTCGTCGCCGGCTGTGGCTGGGCGCGGCCTGGCTGGCCAGCCTGCTGCTGACCGCGGGCGTGGTCGGCACGTTGGCCTGGCGTACCACGCCGGCCGCGGTCGACCACCGTGAAGCCCGCCGGCTCGCCGCGCAGAACGAAGAGCTCAAGCAGCAGATCGCCAACCTCAAGCGTTCGCAGCAGGTCACCGAGATCGCGACCCGGTCGCTGCGCGGCACGCTGGCCGAGCGGGAGGAGGAGATCAACGGCCTGCGCACCGACCTGGGCTTCTATTCGAGGCTGGTCGGCGGCAGTGCCCAGCGCGAAGGGCTCAAGGTGCAGGAGGTGCAGCTGCGCCCGGTCAGCGGCTCGCGTGCCTGGAACCTCGCCCTGAGCCTGACCCAGAACGCAAAGCGCGGCAGCGACGTCAGCGGCACCGTCACGGTGAGCGTGGAAGGCGTGCGCGGCGACAAGGTGGTGGCGCTGGACTGGGCCGCGCTCGGCGACGCGGCACAACAGGACGGCCTCGCGTTCCGCTTCCGCTACTTCCAGCAGCTCCACGCCACCTTCATGCTGCCGGCCGATTTCAAACCGACCCGGTTGCGCATCCACGTGCAGCCGCAGGGCGACGATGCGGTCGACCGCACGGTCGCCTGGAACGACGCCCTCTCGGGCAACCTCACCATGATCGAAGGGGGAAACTGACCATGCTCAACCGTCGACGCACCGACCGCGCCAGCGGCAGCAACGACACCAGCCTGATTGCCCGCGGCACGGTGATCCAGGGCGACCTGCGCTTCAGCGGCGCGCTGCACCTGGACGGCCGCATCGAGGGCGCCGTGCTGGCCGAGGGCGAGGACGCGGTGTTCACCTTGAGCGAGCATGGCCAGGTGCTCGGAGAGATCCGCGTCCCCCACGCGATCATCAACGGCCAGGTGCAGGGCGACATCCACGCCAGCCAGCGGCTGGAACTGGCGCCGCAGGCGCGCATCACCGGCGACGTGCACTACCACACCCTGGAAATGGCGGCCGGCGCGCAGGTCAACGGCCGCATGAGCCATCGTACCGGGGACAGCGCGCGCGAGCTGCCCTCGCCGGGCCAGCTCGAGGACGCCACGCTGGACGACGCCGTCCCGGCGTGAGCCGCGGCGCCCGCCAGGCGCTATGCTTGAGATCGCGCCCCGGCAACCGCACATCCGCCGCATGGAAACCGTCGTCCCCATCCCCGACTACCGCCAGGCCACCGCTCCGCTGGTCTTCACCGAGGCTGCCGCGCGCAAGGTGCACGAGCTGATCCTCGAAGAAGGTAATCCCGCGCTGAAGCTGCGGGTGTACATCACCGGCGGCGGCTGCTCGGGCTTCCAGTACGGTTTCACCTTCGACGAGGCACAGGCCGAGGACGACTTCGCGCTCGAGCGCGAAGGCGTCACCCTGCTGGTCGACCCGCTTTCGCTGCAGTACCTCACCGGCGCCGAGATCGACTACGCGGAATCGCTCTCCGGCGCGCAGTTCGTGATCCGCAACCCGAACGCCAAGACCACCTGCGGCTGCGGCTCCTCGTTCTCCACCTGAGGCAGCGATGGCCGCAGCGGTCACCAACGTCTTCGCCGGCCTGAGCCTGGTGCTCGACCGCATGGCCGAGCGGCGCGACCACGAGGCCTGGATCGCCGAACAGGCGGCCTGCCCCGGGGCGCGCTACCTGCTGCTGCACCCCTCCGGCGACAGCTACCTGCTGCGCGACACCGAGGGCCTGCGCTGGCTGAGCGAGGCCGAGCGGCGCGAGCTGTTCGCGGAGCTTCCCGCCAGCCTGCTCGGCATCGCCGACGCGCGCCCGCACTTCCTGATCGCACTGGACGAGAACCATCCGCTGGAGCAGCTCGAACGCCGGCTCGACGCGCGCCGCGTGGGCCTGCGCGAGGCGGGCCTGCGTCTCCCCGCCGCCGAGGCGGGCCTGTTCGCCTATGCCAAGGGACTGGCGCACTGGCAACGCGAGACGCGCTTCTGCGCCGGCTGCGGCGCGCCGCTGCGGCGGGTCGCCGCCGGCCACCGCCTGCAGTGCACCGACGACGCCTGCGGGCGGTTGCATTTCCCGCGCACCGACGCGGCGATCATCGTGATCGTCGAGCACGAGGACGCCTGCCTGCTGGGGCGCCAGGCGAGCTGGCCGGCCGGGCGCTGGTCCACGCTCGCCGGCTTCGTCGAGCCCGGCGAGTCGCTGGAAGATGCCGTGCGGCGCGAGGTTGCGGAGGAAGCCGGCGTGCGCGTGGACCAGGTGCATTACCATTCCTCGCAGCCGTGGCCCTTGCCCGCCTCGCTGATGGTGGGTTTCACCGCCACCGCGTTCGATCGCCACATCGACCTGCGCGACGGCGAGCTGGAGGACGCACGCTGGTTCACCGCGGGCCAGATCGTGGCGGGCCTTGCCGACGGCAGCTTCGCCACGCCGACGCGATTGTCGGTGTCCTACCAGTTGCTGGCCCACTGGCTGCGCACGCGCGCCGGGTTGGAGCTGGACACGCTCGTCGACCGCTCTTCCTAGCAAGCCGCGCCGGCGACCGAAGGCCGGCCAGCCGGCCGCTACAATGCAGCCCTGATCCGGAGTCCGTCCCGATGGCCCTCAGCCTGCTTGCCGCCCTCATCGCCCTCGGCCTGCTGCACCTGCTGCCGCAACTCGCGCAGTGGCGCGGCGATGGCGTGTTCCGCCACTGGGTGCGGCAGCTGGACGACACCGCCGGACGTGGCCGCGTATTGCTGACGCTGATCGTCCCTGCCGCGCTGTGTCTGCTGCTGTCCGAGCTGCTCGGGAAACTGCCGCTGGGCGGTTTCCTGCAGCTGGCCTTCGCCGTGCTGGTGCTGCTGTACGGCCTGGGCCCGCACGCCTTCGAGGCGGACCTGGAGGCGGTCCTGCACGCGCCCGACCGGCCCGCACGCGAGGCCGCTGCGCAGCGGCTCGCCGAGCCCGGCGGCTACGTGGCCTGGACCGCGCACGCACTGGGCGAGGCGGTGGCGCTGGCCGCGTTGCGGCGGCGCTTCGGCGTGCTGCTGTGGTTCTTCCTGCTCGGTCCGGCGGGAGCGCTGCTGTACCGGCTGGCCCAGGCGCTCGGCCGCGACGACACGCTGGCGCTGGATGCCGGCAGCCGCACGCACGCCCGCTACGTCGCCAATGCGCTGGACTGGCTGCCGGCGCAGCTGCTGGTGTTCACCCTGGCCCTGGTCGGCCATTGGGATGCGGTGATGGACGCGTGGCGACGCTGGCGCCTGCATGCGGCACCGACCAGCTGGTACACGGACGAGCCCGACTTCCTCGCCGCGGCTGCCTGCGCGGACATCGACGTGGACATCGCCGCCGGCGACGGCTACGCCGAGGAGCGCACCGACCCGCTGTTCGAACTGGCGCGCATGCGCGGTGCCTTCCTGCGCGCGCTGCTGGCCTGGCTCAGCGTGGTGGCGCTGATCGTACTGGGCGGCTGGCTGACCTGACCTGCCCGCGGGAGCGCGCTTGCTCGCGATGTTTGCGGAAGCGGCGTGACGCGCGCGCTGCGGGCAGGCCTCCACCGGATGGCGCCGCAGCGCTACGCGAGCGTCCCGCGCAGTTCGCGCACCCGCGCCTCGAGCGCATCCAGCCGCAGCCGCTCCGGCGCCACCGGCGCGTCGATGACCAGCTCCACCCGGGCACGGAACCGCCGCGGCAGCCGTGCCCACCCCAGGCGCGTGTCGCGCCGGCTCCACACGCTGCCCCACAGTCCGCGCAACGCCATCGGCACCACCGGCACCGGCCGGCGTTCCAGGATCCTCAGCAGGCCCGGCCGGAACGGCGCCACGTCGCCGTCCCGCGTCAGCCCGCCTTCGGGAAAGAGGCACACCAGCTCGCCTGCGGCGAGCGCCTGGTCGATCGCCTCGCAGGCAGCCGCGAGCATCGCCGGATCCTTGTTCCGTCCGGCGATGGGGATCGCCCTGGCGGTGCGGAAGACGAAGTGCAGCAGCGGCACCTCGAAGATGCGGTAGTACATGACGAACCGCGCCGGGCGCCGCAGGTGCGCCATCAGCAGCAGGGCATCCATGTAACTGACGTGGTTGCACACCAGCAGCGCAGGCCCCTCCTCCGGCACGTGCCGCGCGCCCTCCACGCGTACGCGGTAGAGCGTGTTCACCAGCACCCAGGTGATGAAGCGCATCGGGAATTCGGGCACCAGCGTGAAGATGTACGCGGCCACCGCGACGTTGAGCAGGGCCGCGGCCAGGAACACCTGCGCCGCATCGAACCCGAGCGCCGCCAGCCCGAGGCCGAAGCCGGCGGCCAGCACGATCAGCAGGGCGTTCAGAATGTTGTTGCCGGCGATGACGCGAGAGAGCTGCTCGCGCGGCGCGCGCGCCTGCACGAAGGCGAACAGCGGCACCACGTACAGGCCGGAGAACGCGCCGATCAGGGTCAGGTCCAGCACCACCCGCCAGCTGCCCGCGCTGCGCAGGAAGGCCAGCCAGTCCTGGTCGTGCAGCGTGGCCGCACCGTGCCGCGCGAGATACAGGTCCACGCCGAACACGGTCAGCCCGAACGCGCCCAGCGGCACCAGGCCGATCTCCACGCGCCGGCCCGACATGCGCTCGCACAGCAGCGCGCCCACGCCGGTGCCGATCGAGAACAGCGTCAGCACCAGCGTGTTGACCGAACCGTCGCCGCCCAGCGTCTGGCGGGTGTAGTTGGGCAGCTGCGCGATCAGCACGGTGCCGAAGAACCAGAACCAGGAGATGCCGAGCACCGCGTTGAACACGGCGCGGTCCCGGCGCACGATGCCGAGCACGCGCGCGGTTTCGCCGACCGGGTTCCAGGTGAATTTCAACTCCGGCGCGGTCGCGGGGGCCGGCGGAATGCGGCGGCTGGCCAGGTAGCCGCCGACCGCTACCGCGATCGTCGCCGCCGAGGCCAGCCAAGGTCCCACGCCGGGCACCAGCATCAGCGAATTACCGGCGATCATGCCGACGAGTATCGCCAGCTGCGTGCCCATCTCGACCAGGCCATTGCCTCCGACCAGCTCGCCGGGCGCGAGCGCCTGCGGCAGGATCGCGTACTTGATCGGCCCGAACGTGGTCGAGTGCAGCCCCATCAGGAACAGCACCCCGAGCAGCAGCGCGGTATCGTGCGTGTGGAAGCCGACCGCTGCCAGCGCCATGGCCCCGATCTCGAACAGCTTCACCGCGCGGATGATGCGCGTCTTCTCGTACTTCTCCGCCAGCTGGCCGGCGGTGGCCGAGAACAGGAAGAACGGCAGGATGAACAGGGCCGGCGCCAGGTTGGTGTAGAGCGACACGCTCCTGTCGTCCAGCCCCATCCGGAACGCCACCAGCATCACCAGCGCGTTGCGGAAGGCGTTGTCGTTGAAGGCGCCCAGCGCCTGGGTCCAGAAGAACGGCGCGAAGCGACGCTGGCCGAGCAGGGCGAATTGGCTCATGCGGGTACCTGGTGGAAGCTGCGCATAGCCTAGCGTGAAGCCGGAAGGGGAACGTTGCGGCGGCGGACGGATCGGCCTACCTTCGCCGCGGGGAGGTCACCGCCGGGGGGCGGTGTGCCGGCCTGGCCGGCCAGCCTTCCACGGCGCTCATGGCGCCCGCCGAATCGGCGCCAGTGTCTTCGAGAGGGGGAGCACACGATGGATTTCAGCCGCAGGTACCTGGTCTGGGCCCTTTGCTACGCCGCCATCGGCATGAGCCTGGGCATCTACATGGCCGCCTCGCACAACCACGGCCAGCTGGTGACGCACGCGCACGTGCTGCTGGTCGGCTTCGTGGTGTCGCTGGTGTACGCGATCATCCACCGGCTGTGGCTGGAGGCGCCCCGCCGCGGCCTCGCCACCGTGCAGTTCGTACTGCACCAGGCGGCAGCGATCACGCTGTTCGTGGGCCTGTTCCTGCTCTACGGCGGCCAGGCGCCGGAGACGACGCTCGCCCCCGTGCTCGGCATCGGCTCGATCGGCGTGCTGCTCGCGCTGCTGCTGATGCTGTACATGGTGCTGCGGCCCGGTACGGCGACCGACGTGCAACCGGAGAAGGCCGCTGCCTGAGGATCAGCCTCGCCGCAGCGCGCGGTGCGCGATGTCGCGTCGGCAGAACGCGCCGTTGAAGTGGATCTTGGCGACCGCCTCGTAGGCGTGCTCGCGCGCGGCGGCGAGATTTTCACCCAGTGCGCAGACGGTGAGCACGCGGCCGCCGGCGGTGGTCACGCGGCCCTGCGCGTCGAACCGGGTGCCGGCATGGAACACTTTCACGGTGGGGTCGAAGCTGCCGTCCAGGCCGCCGATCGGGTCGCCGTTGCGCACGCGGCCCGGATAGCCCTCGGCCGCCACCACCACGCCGATCGCGGGCCGGCTGTCCCAGTGCGCGCGGGTGTGGTGCAACTCGCCGTCCAGGGCCGCCTCGATCAGGTCGACCAGGTCGGACTTCAGGCGCAGCATGATCGGCTGCGTCTCGGGGTCGCCGAAGCGCACGTTGAACTCGATCACCTTGGGCGCGCCGCTCTTGCCGATCATCAGCCCGGCATAGAGGAAGCCGATGAACGGGGCACCCTCGGCCGCCATGCCGTGCAGGGTCGGTTCGATCACTTCCTTCAGGATCCTCTGCTCGACCTCCGGCGTGACCACCGGCGCGGGCGAATAGGCGCCCATGCCGCCCGTGTTGGGACCGAGGTCGCCTTCGTCGCGGCGCTTGTGGTCCTGGCTGGAGGCCATCGGCAGCGCGTGGCTGCCGTCGCTCATGACGATGTAGCTGGCTTCCTCGCCCTCCAGGTACTCCTCGATCACCACCCGCGCCGAGGCGTCGCCGAACGCGTGGCCGCCGAGCATGTCGCGCAGCGCCTGCTCGGCGTCGGCCAGGGTCAGCGCGACCACCACGCCCTTGCCGGCGGCCAGGCCGTCGGCCTTGATCACGATCGGCGCGCCGTGCTCGCGCACGTAGGCCAGCGCGGCGTTGAGCTCGGTGAACACGGCGTAGCGCGCGGTGGGGATGTTGTGGCGGAACAGGAAATCCTTGGCGAACGCCTTGGATCCTTCCAGCTGCGCCGCCAGCGCGCGTGGCCCGAAGATGCGCAGGCCGGCGGCGCGGAAACGGTCGACCACGCCGGCGACCAGCGGCACCTCGGGCCCGACCACGGTCAGCTGGACCTTCTCCGCCCTGGCCAGGGCGAGCAGGCCGTCGAGGTCGTTCATCGCCACCTCGGCGTTGCGCAGGCCGCGCTCGCGTGCGGTGCCGGCGTTGCCCGGCGCCACGATCACCTCGCTGACGCGCGGCGACTGCTTGAGCTTCCACGCCAGCGCGTGCTCGCGCCCGCCGCTGCCGATGACCAGGACCTTCATGCCGACTCCAGGAATGGTGTGCGCCCTTGCGGGCAGGCGCGCATTGTAGCGGCCCATGCACACGGGCAGGTGCCCGGAGCGGACCTGCCTGCGACGCCGCAGCGCGCGTGGCGCTGCCGGGGCGGCGCGAGCGGGTCCGCGCCTTCCGGGCAGGATCAGTGGGTGTGGCGGGCGAGCAGCTCGAGCAGCGCGGCGCGCGGCAGCTTGCCGGTCTCGTTGCGCGGCAGCGCGTCGACCTTGAGCAGCGGGCGTGGCAGGAACACCGGATCGACCGCCCTGCGCAGCGCATCGAGGATGGCGTGCTCGTCCAGCGCCGGCGCCACCGCCAGCGCCGCGATGCGATGCACGCCGAGGGTGTCGGCGTCGTCGAGCTGGAACACCACGCCGTCCTGCACGCCGGGAACCGACAGCAGGCGCCGGGTGAGGTCGCCCAGCGAGGCGCGCTTGCCGGCGATCTCCAGCATGTCGGCCTGGCGCCCGCGCAGGCGGAAACGGCGGCCGTCGGCGGACAGGCTGACGATGTCGGCCAGCAGCCGCGGCGCGTCCAGCTGCGGCGCGTCGACCTGGGTGCCGTCCGGTTGCGGATGCAGGCGCACGCCCGGATAGAGCGACCATTCCTCTTCCGTGGTCGTGCGCCGGCTGGCGAACACGCAGGTCTCGGTCGAGCCGAACACTTCCAGCAGCGGCGCGCCGAAGCGCCGTTCGGCGTCGCGCGCCAGTTCCGGCGGCATCGGTGCGGTGGCCGAGACCATCGCCGCCAGCGGCGGCAGCGCGATGCCCGACTCGAGCAGCGCGCGCAGGTGCACCGGCGTGGTCACCAGCACGCGGGGCTCGGGTACCTCGGCCAGCGTCGCGGCCACGTCGGCCGGGAAGAACGGGCGCCCGGCGTGGACCCCGACGCCGCCCAGCAGCGGCAGCAGCACGCTCATCTCGATGCCGTACATGTGCTGCGGGGGCACCGTGGCCACCACGTCGAAGCGCTCCCCGACCGCCGCGCGCAGCATCGCCAGGTTGCCCGCGTTGCTGGCATGGAAGCTGCGCCAGGTCTTGGGGTTGGCGCTCGGCGTGCCGGTCGAGCCGGAGGTGTAGCCGATCGCCACCAGCCGGTCCGCCGGGATCTGCGGCCACGCGACCACCGCTTCGTCCGGCGCATCGTCCAGCGGCGGCAGGCGGAGGTAACCGTGCGGTGCCGGCTCGATCACCTGTTCGCCCAGCGCGTAGCAGCCCGGATGCGCCGCCATCACCTCGTCGACCGCCTGCGTGGCACGCGACGACGGCAGCAGGTTGGTCTGGCCACGCAGCACGATGGCGCAGAAGGCGACCAGGAAGGCATATCGGTCTTCGCACAGGTTCACCGCGGCGCAGGCGGCCGGCAGCATGGCCGCCACGTAGCGCACCTGGGCCAGGAAGCGCGCCACGCTCACCGGCCGGCCGTTGCGCCAGGCCAGGACCCGCCCTGGCGTGGCCGCCTGCAGCAGCGGCAACAGGCGTGACGGCGCCTCGCGCTCGAAGGTGTCGTAGACGGTGGCCACGCGGCTCGTTCTCCCAGTTCGCCAATTGCCAGACGCAGGCAGCATGGCGACCGGCCTTCGCAAGCCGGCGTGAAGCGGTGCTGCCGTCCCGCCACGGGCCCGGCCCGCGACGCTCCCCTGGACGTCAGGAACGGATGATAGCGCCGCTCAGGGCGTCGCGGATCACGGTAGGCCGGGTCTGCCCGCCCAGTGGCGCCTCCAGCACGCCGTCGAGCGCGTCGCCGAAATAGTCCAGCACGGTCTGCGCGCTGCGTGCCGGCGGCTGCCCGTGCGGGTTGGCGCTGGTCGAGACCAGCGCGCCGCCGAAGGTGCGGCACAGCGCGGCGGCAGGTTCGTGCGCGGTGACCCTGAGGGCGATGCCGGCATGCGCCCCGGCGACCCAGTCGGGCACGGCGCCGGTGCGCGGGAACACCCAGGTGTACGGGCCGGGCCAGCTGGCCCGCACCTGGGCCAGTACCGCGTCGGGCACCCTGGCCAGGTCGATGTATCGCTCGACCTGGCCGAAGTCCGCGGCGATCAGCAACACGCCCTGCGTGGGCGGGCGCTGCTTCAGCGCGAACAGGCGCGCGAAGGCGTCGCGGTCGTGCGGATCGCAGCCGAGGCCGTAGACCGCCTCGGTGGGATAGGCCAGCACGCCGCCGCCGCGCAGCAGTTCGGCGGCGGCCTGGCACCCGGTCTCGGTGAAGCGCGCGGTCATGCTCAGGCGCCTGCCTGGTGCGTGCCGGCCTTCTTCACTGCCGTCTTGCGGGCGGTGCTCTTCTTCGCCGCGGCCCCGCCGGTCGCGCCCTTCTTGGCCGCGCTCTTCTTGGTCGCCGCCTGCTTGGCCGCGGCCTTCTTCGGTGCCGCCTTCTTCGCGGCCGGCGCCTTCTTCGCCGGCGCCTGCTTGGCCGCGGTCTTGCGGGCGAAGCGGCCCTTCTTGGCCGGCGCGGCGGCGAGCAGCTCCAGGCACTGCGCCTCGGTCAGGTCCTTGGGCTCCACGTCCTTGGGGATGCGCGCGTTCTTTTCGCCGTCGGTGATGTAGGGGCCGTAGCGGCCGTTCAGCACCTGCACACCGTTGCCGAAGTCTGCGATCACGCGGTTGGCGAGCATCTCCAGCTTCTCGCGCAGGATCTCGAGCGCGCGCGGCAGCTCGATCGTGTACGGGTCGTCCTCCGGCTTGAGCGAGGCGTAGGTGCTGCCCTGCTTGACGAACGGGCCGAAGCGGCCGACGCCGACGCTGACCTCCTCGCCGTTCTCGGCCACGCCGAGCCTGCGCGGCAGCTTGAACAGCTCCAGCGCTTCCTCCAGCGTGATCGTGTGCATGCTCTGACCGGGCCGCAGGCTGGCGAACTGCAGCTTCTCGTCGGTGTCCTTGTCGCCGATCTGCGCGTACGGCCCGTAGCGCCCCAGGCGCACCGAGACCGGCTTGCCGCTCTTGGGGTCGATGCCCAGCTCGCGCGCGCCGGTGGCCTCGCTGCGGTCGACCGACTCGGTCTTCTGCTCGACCTGGCTCTTGAACGGCTTCCAGAACCGCTCCATCAGCGGCACCCAGGCCTCCTCGCCGCGGCTGACCGCGTCGAGCTCGTCCTCCAGCCTGGCGGTGAACTCGTAGTCGACGTACTGGTTGAAGTGCTGGGCGAGGAACCTGCCCACTGCACGACCCACGTCGGTCGGCTTGAAACGGCGGTTCTCCAGGTACACGTACTCGCGGTTCTGCAGCACCTGGATGATGCTGGCGTAGGTGGACGGGCGGCCGATGCCGTATTCCTCCAGCGCCTTGACCAGGCTGGCCTCCGAGTAGCGCGGCGGCGGCTCGGTGAAGTGCTGCTCGGCCAGGATGTCGGCCAACGCCACCTGCTCGCCCTTGGTGAGGCGCGGCAGGCGCCGGCCCTCCTCGTCGTCCTCGGCGCTCTTCTGGTCGCGGCCTTCCTCGTACACGGCGAGGAAGCCGGGATCGACCACGGTGGTGCCGGTGGCGCGGAACGCGGCCGGACCACCGGCGGCGTGCGGCAGCTCGAAGTCCACCGACACCGTGTTGAGCGTGGCGTGGATCATCTGGCAGGCGACCGTGCGCTTCCAGATCAGCTCGTACAGCTTGCGCTGCTCCTCGGTGAGGAAGGCGGCGACCTGGCGCGGCGTGCGCATCGCCGAGGTCGGGCGGATCGCCTCGTGTGCCTCCTGCGCGTTCTTGGACTTGGTGCGGTAGACCTGCGGACCGTCCGGCAGCGCGCCGCGGCCGAAGTCGCGCCCGATCAGCGCGCGCAGCTCGTCCACCGCCTCGTCGGAGAGCGCAGTCGAATCGGTACGCATGTAGGTGATCAGGCCGACGTTGCCCTCGCTGCCGAGGCTGACGCCCTCGTACAGCCCCTGCGCAATCTTCATCGTGCGGCTGGTGCCGAAGCCGAGCTTGCGCGCGGCCTCCTGCTGCAGCGTGGAGGTGGTGAACGGCGGTGCGGGGCGGCGCTTGCGCTCCTTCGAGGTCACCTCGCTGACTGTCAGGCGGCCGTGCGCGGCGTCCTTCAGCGCGCCGCGCGCGGCCATCGCGTCGCGCTCGTTGGTGAGGTCGAACTGCTCGAACTTCTTGCCGTTGAGCTTGGTCAGGCGGGCACCGAAGTCGCCCTCGGCGTGCTTGAGCCGGGCTTCGACCGTCCAGTATTCGCGGGCGACGAAGGCCTCGATCTCCTCCTCGCGCTCGACGATCATGCGCAGCGCCGGGCTCTGCACGCGACCGGCCGAGAGACCGCGCTGCACCTTGCGCCACAGCACCGGCGAGAGGTTGAAGCCGACCAGGTAATCCAGCGCGCGGCGCGCCTGCTGGGCGTCGACCAGGTCGTGCGAGAGCTGGCGCGGCTGCGCCACCGCGGCCTTGATCGCCTTGGGCGTGATCTCCGAGAACACCACGCGGTGCATGCGCTTGCCTTCGGTGAGGCCGCGCTCCTTGAGAATCTCGCTGATGTGCCAGGAGATCGCCTCGCCCTCGCGGTCCAAGTCGGTGGCGAGGTAGATGTCGTCGGCCTGCTTGGCCGCCTTGGCGATCGCGTCGACGTGTTTCTCGTTGCGCTCGATCACCTCGTACTTCATGGCGAAGCCGTGGTCGGGATCGACCGCGCCCTCCTTGGGCTTGAGGTCGCGCACGTGGCCGTAGGAGGCCAGGACCTGGAAGTCCTTGCCGAGATACTTGTTGATCGTCTTCGCCTTGGCAGGCGACTCGACGATGAGGAGGTTCTTGGCCATGTGGCGGGGGTTCCGGAAGCGTTCCGTGCCGCCGGCTGGCGGACACACTCTTTATTAGTTGAGCCATGCGCTCGCCGGGACTGTCAAGCCGGGTCGCGTGAAACCGTGCCCTGGCGCGGCTTTCGAGGGCCGGGTCAGGCCAGGCGCTGGTAGCGGTTGCCGGGCAGGCCCTCGACCCGGCCCTCCAGCTCCAGCACCAGCAGCATCGAGGCGAGCGCGGCCGGGGCCAGGCCGGTGCGCGCCACCAGTTCGTCCAGCGTGGCCGGATCGTGCCCCAGCGCCTCGTGCAGGCGGCGGTGTTCGGGGTCCTGCGGCGCCTGTGCCGCCGGGCCGCCTCGCGCTCCCGCCCCGTCGAGCCGCGCCGCCAGCTCGAGCCCGAGTGCCCGCGCTGCCGGCGCCAGCGCCTCGACGATCTCGTCCGGCTCCTCCACCAGTCGCGCGCCGTCCCGGATCAGCCGGTGGCAGCCGCGCGCGAGCGGGTTGTGCACCGAGCCGGGCAGGGCGAACACCTCGCGCCCCTGCTCGCCGGCCAGCCGCGCGGTGATCAGCGAGCCGGATTTCAGCCCCGCCTCGATCACCAGCGTGCCCAGCGAGAGTCCCGCGATGAGGCGGTTGCGCCGCGGGAAATGGTCCGCGCGCGCCGGGGTCCCCGGCGGGAACTCGCTCACCAGCGCACCGCGCGCACCGATCCGCCGCGCCAGCGCGGCGTGCTTGCGCGGATAGACGCGATCGGGCCCGGTGCCGACCACGGCGACCGTCGCGGCGCCGGCTTCCAGCGCCGCCAGGTGGGCTGCGCCGTCGATGCCGTCCGCCATGCCGCTGGTGACCAGGAACCCGGCCTGCCCCAGCGCCGCGGCGAACCGGCGCGCCTGCGCCAGGCCACCGGCAGTGGCGCCGCGGGCGCCGACCACGGCCACCTGCGGATGCAGCAGCAGGCCGGCCTCGCCGGCCACGAACAGGGCGGCGGGCGGCTGCGCGATGTGCTCCAGCAGGGGCGGGAAGTCCGCCTCCGTGCAGCGCAGCAGGCGGTGCCCGGGCAGGGCGAGCCAGGCGTGGTCGGCCTCCAGGCGCGCCGCATCCGGCCGGGCCAGCCAGGCGCGCGCGGCCGTGCCCGCGCCCGGGGCGCACCGCAGCTCCTCCAGCACCGCCCGGATATCGCCCGCCCGGGCGGCCAGCCGTTCGCGCAACTGCGCGGGGCCGAGCCCGGGCGTACGCAGCAGCACCAGCCAGGCGCGCAGATCGTCCTCGTCGTCCATCCGGCCAGTGTAGGGAGTGCGCAACGAAAAACGGCGCGGCCGGGGCCGCGCCGTCCTGTCGGCGAATGCCGCTGCCGCCTACTCGGGCATCGCCAGGCGGTCGCCGCGGTGCACCGGCCGCAGGCCGTCCATCACCAGGCCGTAGCTGACCCGGTCGAAGGTACGGAAGACCATCACGTGGCCCACGAACTCCTCCGGCAGGGTGACGCGCTCGCCGGTGCCGCGTCGCCAGCTGCTGCTGGCGACGTCGTCGTGGATGGTTTCGCCCGGCTGGAACAGGGCGTAGGTCTGGCCGTTCTCGACGCCGTCCTTCGCGCCGATGGACAGCGCCACCACCTGGCGCCGACCCGCGGCGTCCATGGCGTCGGCGAAGGCGATCACGCGGGCGTTGGCCGGCACCGACTGCGGCGCATGCGGGTAGTAGTACGGGTCGTAGGCGGGGCCGTCCAGTGGCAGCACGCGGTCGCCGCTGCGGATCTCCTGGGCGGCGTCCAGCAGCAGCAGGGTCGAGGGATCGCCCGTGCGCAGCGTCTCGGCGGTGCCGATCACGCTCACCTCGACGCCCAGATCCTCGCCCTTGCCGTAATGGCCGTCGTCGCGGAAGTCCTCCGACCAGGGCGAGTTCACCATCGCCGCGTCGCTGTCCAGCAGATGGGCGACGATGCCGTTGTCCGCATCGCCGGCATCGTCCTGCTCAAAGCCGCGGAACACGTGGGTCGGCCGCACGATCGCCCAGCGCTGGCCGGGCTCGCCCTTGAGGCCGCGTACGTACAGGTTCTGGCCGACCGCGCCGCGCAGGCGCGCCTCCTCGAAACCGACTACGTAGGGCGCCGAGCTGACCGCATTGGAATCCATCACGCGCATGTCCTTCAGGAACAGGCGCAACTGGTCCAGGGGAATCGCCGGCACCGCCTCGGCTTCGCGGTGCACGCTCGGCTCGAGCTTGAGCCGCGGCCCGTTGATGAACGACAGGTTGAGCACGTCGCCGGGATAGATCAGATGCGGATTGCGCACCTGCGGGTTGGCCTGCCAGATTTCCGGCCACAGCCACGGCTTGGAGAGGAATTTCGCGGAGATGTCCCACAGCGTGTCGCCGCGGCGCACGGTGTAGCTGTCGGGGTGGTCGGCGCGCAGCTGGGCGCCGGCGGCGTAGACGGCCACGGTAACCAGCATGCCGGCCAGCAGTCCGATGGACTTCTTGATCATGTGCGGGATTCCCCTACCCCCGATGCTCGGGCGAGTGTAACCGAACCGTGAAGGCCCGCAACCGGGTGCAGTTGGCAAAATTGCCTGCTCCACGGGCGCTTGCCGACGTACAATTAAGGCCCATTCTAGTTTGCGCCCGGGCTTCGGTTTCACCGATCCGCCCGCATTTTCGGCGCACGAGGTGATCCCATGTCCGTGCTGTCCATTCTCGAATTCCCCGACCCGCGCCTGCGCACCAAGGCGGCCCCGGTCACCGTGTTCGACGCCGAGCTGAAGCAGTTCGTCGCCGACATGTTCGAAACCATGTACGCCGCCAACGGCGTGGGCCTGGCGGCGACCCAGGTGAACGTGCACAAGCGGGTGCTGGTGGCCGACATGAGCGAGGAGCGCAACCAGCCGCTGGCGCTGATCAACGCGGAAATCGTGGGCAGGGAAGGCACCCAGGTGTACCAGGAAGGCTGCCTGTCCTTCCCGGGCATCTATGCCGACGTCACCCGTGCGCTCAAGGTCACCGTGAAGGCGCAGGACGTGGAGGGCAAGGAGATCACCGTCGAGGCCGAGGGCCCGCTGGCGGTGTGCATCCAGCACGAGCTGGACCACCTGGCCGGCAAGGTGTTCGTCGACTACCTCTCGCCGCTCAAGCGCAACCTGCTGCTCAAGCGCATGGAGAAGCAGCGCAAGCAGGCGGCGAGCGCTTGATCCGCCTCGTCTTCGCCGGCACGCCGGAGTTCGCCGTTCCCTGCCTTGAAGCCTGCCGCCTCGATGGTGTCGAGCTGGCGGCCGTCTACACCCAGCCCGACCGCCCCGCCGGCCGGGGGCGCAAGCTCGCCCCCAGCCCGGTGAAGCAGGCGGCGCTCGCGGCCGGGCTGCCGGTCGAACAGCCCGAATCGCTGAAGTCCGCCGAAGCGCAGGCCCGTCTGGCCACCTACGCACCCGACCTGATGGTGGTGGTCGCCTACGGACTGATCCTGCCGCGCAAGGTGCTGGCGGTCCCGCGGCTGGGCTGCTGGAACGTGCATGCCAGCCTGCTGCCGCGCTGGCGCGGCGCGGCGCCGATTCAGCGCGCGATCCTCGCCGGCGATGTCGAGACCGGGGTCGCTCTGATGCGCATGGAGGCCGGTCTGGACACCGGCCCGGTACTGCTGGAGAAGCGCACCGCGATCGGCCCGCACGATACCGGCGGCAGCCTGCACGACCGCCTGGCCGTGCTGGGCGCCGAGGTGATCGCCGAAGGCCTGCGCCGCACGCTGGCAGGCGAGGCGCTGGCCGCCACGCCGCAGCCGGCCGAGGGCGTCACCTACGCGCACAAGCTGGACAAGGCCGAGGCGCGGCTCGACTTCACCCGGCCGGCGACCGAGCTCGAACGGGCGGTGCGTGCGTTCGACCCCTGGCCGGTGGCCGAGGGTGCGATCGCCGGCGAGATGGTGCGCATCTGGGCCGCACGGGCGCTCGATCGCTGGCACGACGCGGCACCCGGCACGGTGCTCGGCGCCAGCCGCGACGGCATCGAGCTGGCCTGCGGCGAGGGCGTGCTGCGCGTCACCGCCCTGCAGCGGCCGGGCGGCAAGCGCATCAGCGCCGCCGATTACCTGAACGCCCGCCCCGAGCTGCGCGGAGCCCGCGCGTGACCGGCGCCCCGCTCCCTGTTCCCTGCGGGGAGCACGCACCGTGGCGGTGACCGACACCCGCGCGCTGGCCGCGACCGCCCTGGCCGAGATCGCGCTGCGCGGCGCCTCGCTGCGCGACGCCATGGAGCGTCACGCGCCGCGCCTGCCGGACCCGCGCGACCGCGCGCTGCTGATGGCGCTGCTCAGCGAGGGCGCGCGCTGGTGGCTTCGGTTCGACCCGGTGCTCGACCGCCTGCTGGCGCAGCCGCTGCGGCGCAAGGATCCGGCCGTGCACGCGCTGCTGGTGCTGGGCCTGGTGCAGCTGGAGATCCTCCAACTGCAGGATTACGCCGCCGTCGCCGCCACCGTGGACGCCACCCGCGCGCTCAAGCGCCCGCGCCTGGCCGGACTGGTCAATGCCGTGCTGCGCCGCTGGCAACGCGAGCGTGCAACGCTGCTCGCCACACTGGATGCCGCGCCGCCGACCCGCCACGCGCACCCGGTGTGGCTGGCCGAGGCGATCGCGCGCGACTGGCCCGCGCAGGCCGAGGCCGTGCTCGCCGCGGACAACCACGAACCACCGCTGATGCTGCGCGTGAACCGTCGCCGCGGCAGCCGCGAGGCACTGCTCGAGCGCCTGCATCTGGACGGCCAGACGGCCGAGCCGCATCCCTGGCTCGCCGACGCCGTGGTGCTGCCGCACAGCGGCGAGGTGACCCGCCTGCCCGGCTTCGCCGAGGGTCTGTTCGCGGTCCAGGACGGCGCCGCGCAGGTGGCCGCCGATCTGCTCGGGGCGTCGCCGGGCCAGCGCGTGCTCGACGCCTGCGCGGCACCGGGCGGCAAGGCCTGCCACCTGCTCGAGCGCGCCGACGTGACGTTGACCGCGCTGGACTCGGACGCCTCGCGCCTGCGCCGGATCGGCCAGAACCTCGACCGCCTGGGCCTGTGCGCGGACCTGCGCGTCGGCGACGCCGCCACGCCGCAGGCCTGGTGGGACGGCGCGCCCTACGACCGCATCCTGGTCGACGCGCCCTGCTCGGCCACCGGGGTGCTGCGCCGCCGGCCGGACGTACGCCTGCACCGGCGCGAAAGCGACATCCCCGCCCTCGCCGCGTTGCAGCGTGGCATCCTGCAGTCGCTCTGGCCGCTGCTCAAGCCGGGCGGCCGGCTGCTCTACGCCACCTGCTCGCTGCTGCGCGCGGAGAACGAGGCCACGGTCGGTCACCTGCTGGGCGCGGTGGACGATGCGCAGGTAGTGCCGTTCGCGTTGCCGGCCGGCCAGGCGGCCGCGGTGGGCTGGCAGATCCTGCCAGGCGAGGGCGAGCTGGACGGCATGTACTATGCCGTGCTGGAAAAACGGCAACGGCTCAGCACCCGGTAAGCCCCGCCCGGTTACAACGCCTCGCTGTCGCTGCACGGATCGCCCATGTCCCCTGTCCATGCCCATCCCCACGACCGCCGCCGCTTCTGGCTGCTGATGCTGATCGCCCTGGTGATCGTCGGCGCCGGCATCGGCCTGCGCGATCCGTGGCCGTCGGACGAGCCGCGCTTCGCGCTCGCCGCCAAGCAGATGGTGGAGGGCGGCGACTGGATGTTCCCCCACCGCGGCAGCGAACTGTATGCCGACAAGCCGCCCGTGCTGATGTGGGCGGAGGCGGCCAGCTTCGAACTGGTGCGCAACTGGCGCATCGCCTTCCTGCTGCCCTCGCTGCTGGCTGCCCTGGGCACGCTGGCACTGGTCTACGACCTGGGCCGCCGGCTGTGGAGCCGTGAGGCGGGCCTGTACGGCGCGGCGGCGCTGCTGCTGGCGTTCCAGTTCGTCTACCAGACCAAGCGCGCGCAGATCGATCCGCTGGTGATGTTCCTGATCACCGCCGGCAACTGGGGCCTGCTCAGGCACCTGCTGCTCGGGCCGCACTGGCGCGCGTACTGGTTGGGCTGCTTCTGCGCCGGCCTCGGCGTGATCACCAAGGGCGTCGGGTTCCTGCCGCTCCTGCTGCTGCTGCCGTATGCGTTCGCTCGACGCCGCGGCTGGGAAGGTGCCACCACCATGGGCACGGGCAATGCACTGCGTTGGTGGTTGGGCCCGCTGGCGGTACTGGCCGCGATCGCGCTGTGGCTGGTGCCGATGCTGCTGGCGGCCCGCGCGCACGCGGACGACCCGGCCTACGCGGCCTATGTGCGGGACATCCTGTTCCACCAGACCGCCGACCGTTACGCCCGGTCCTGGGGCCACATCCATTCCCCGTTCTACTACGTGCCGATCGTGCTGTTCAGCTGGCTGCCGCTGTCGCTGGCCTACCCGGGCACCCTGCCGCGCTGGTGGCGCGCGCTGAAGGCGAAGGACGCGCGCGTGCTGCTGCCGCTGGCCTGGGTCGGGCTGGTGCTGCTGTTCTTCTCGATTCCCTCCGGCAAGCGCGACGTCTACATCCTGCCGGCGCTGCCGATGGTCGCGCTGGCCAGCGCGCCGTTCCTGCCGGAGCTGCTGCAAACGCGCTGGCTGCGCACCGCGGGGCTGGCCTTCATCGGCTTGTTCGGCACCTTGCTGTTCGTGGTCGGCGCCTACGCGCTGCTGGCCCATCCACCGTTCGCCGCGCACTGGGCCGAGCAGCGTGGTTTCGACGGCGGCGCGCGTGCGCTGTTCGGCTGGCTGGCCGCGATCGGCGCCGCGCAGCTCGCGCTCGCCGCGTGGTTGCGGCTGCCGCGTGCGGCCTGGGCGGTGGGCGGCGGCATGGTGGCGCTGTGGCTGGGCTGGAGCTTCGGCATCGCGCCGCTGCTCAACGATTCCAGCTCCGCCGCCGGCCTGATGGCCCGCGCCCGCGCGCAGCTCGGTCCGGGCGACCGCATCGGCCTGGTCGCCTGGAAGGAACAGAACCTGCTGATGCTCGACCGTCCCGCCACCGATTTCGGTTTCACCCGTCCCTGGACCGAGCAGTTCGCCGCCGCCGTCGCGTGGCAGGCGCAGGACCCGGCGCACCGCTGGCTGTTCGCGCAGGAGCCGGCGATGGGCAACTGCGTGCGCCGCGAGCGGGCGCTCGACCTCGGCCATGCCAACCGGCGCGAATGGTGGATGTTCAAGGCCGACGCGGTGATCCCGGGCTGCACGCCCGATCCGGCCGCCGAGGCGACCGATGCGGAGGTGGGCGAATGAACGCGCGCAGTCCCGGTGCGGCGATGACGGTGGTGCCGCGCGCCCGCGCAAGGCTGCGCGACGGGTACGCCTGGCTGCTGTCGGGCCTGGTCGCGCTGGCGCCCCTGTCGTTCTCCGTCGAACCGGACATCAAGGTCCTGCCGGTGGCGCTGTTGTTCCTTTCCGGGCTGGTGCTGCTGTGGCGCGCGCCGGTGCGTGGCGGTTACCGGGCGGCCGCACCGGTGCTGCTGGCGGCGGCGGCGCTGGTTGCCCTGGAGGTCGCCAACGTGCTGTGGCATCGGCTGGGCTGGCGGCCGCTGGACCACGCGGCGCACGTGCTGCTGTACCTGGTGGTGGCAGCCGTGTTCGGCCGGCGGCTGCGCATGGGCCTGGTCTGGGCGGGCTTCAGCCTGACCGCGGTGGGGCTGGGCACGGTCTGCCTGGTGCAGCACTACGTGCTCGGCGTGGAGCGCGCGCACGGTCTCAATGGCGGCGGCTCGGCGGCGATCGAATGCGCCACCCTGCTGCTCGGGCTCGCCCTGCTCGCACTGGTGCAACTGCTGCGTCTGCGGCCCAGCGAATGGCGCTGGTGGCTGCACGGCGCGGGCATGGTGTTCGGCATGTACGGCGCGCTGCTGACGCAGAGCCGCGGCCCGCTGCTCGCGTTCGTGCCGGCGTTCCTGCTGGTCCTGCTGACGCACGTGCGGCACAGCGGCCGCTGGCGCTGGAGCCTCGCCCTGGCGGCCGCGGTGTGCGTGGGCGGCGCCATCGCCACCGCCAGCCTGCACGGCGCCATGCTCGGCCGGTTCACCGAGATCCAGCAGGAGGTGAACGGTTTCGACCAGGGCGACCCGGACGGGTCGGTCGGCGAACGCCTGGAGATGTGGCGCACCGCCTGGCGCGCCTTCGCCACCCATCCGCTCGCCGGGATCGGCATCGACCAGTACCAGGCGTACGTGCAGGCGGAGATCGCCGCCGGCCGCACCGACCCGGCCATCGCCCCCTACAACCAGCCGCACAACGAGTACCTGCGCGCGCTCGCCACCGGCGGCCTGCCGTTGCTGTTCGCGTTGCTGGCGGTGTTCGCAGCGCCGTTGCTGTGGTTCGGGCGGGCGCTGTCGCATCCGGACGACGCGGTCGCCGCGACCGCGGCGGCCGGCCTGGCGATCACCGTGCTCTACCTGCTCTGCGCGCTCGGCGAGAGCGTGTTCTACCGCGTGATGTCGCAGTCGCTGTTCTTCTTCCTGGTGCTCGGCCTGGCCGTGCGCCTGGGCCACCTGCTGCGGCTCAGGGCCGGTAGCCGCGCTCCAGCAGCCACAGCTTGAGGAACTTGCGCCGCACGTACTCCACGCGCACCAGCGCGTAGAGCAGGCCGCGCCAGCCGTCCAGGAAGCCGCCACGCAGCAGGTAGCCGCGCACGAAGCGCCACCAGGGACTGAGCAGGATCCGCCCGAGCGTGGCGCGCTTGCCGCGCGCGTGCAAGTGCTCGGCCATCATCTGCGCGTAGCGCTCCTGCTTGGCCAGCTGCTCGGACAGCGAGCGGTAGGGATGGTGCTCCAGGTTGCCGGCGAGCGTGCGCACCGGGCCGTCCACGCTGACCGCCTCGTGGATCTCGCGCTCGCCGCGCCAGCCGCCGCGGCGGCGGTCGAACAGGCGCAGCACGCGATCGGGATAGGCGTTGCCGTGGCGCAGGAAGGCGCCGAAGTACTCCGACAGCCGGGCGAAGCGGTAACCGGCGGCCGTGGCGAAACCGCCCGCGCGCGCGGCCTCGATGCTGGCGCGCAGGGTGGCGTCGACCCGCTCGTCGGCGTCCAGGCACAGCACCCAGTCGTGCGTCGCCTGCGCCACCGCGAACGCCTTCTGGCTGCGGAAGCCGTCGAACGGCCGCTGCAGCACGCGCGCGCCGCGCGCCTCGGCGCGCGCGCAGGTGTCGTCGGTCGAGCCGGAATCGACCACCACCACCTCGTCGCAGAACGCGAGCGAGGCGAGGCAGTCGTCGATGCGGTCGGCCTCGTTGAGGGTGATGATGCAGGCGGAGATCGGTATGCGGGTCATCCGGAAACCGGCAGGCGGACGGTGGCGGCATAATGCCAGCTTGTGCCCGCGGGATCGTGCTTTCGATGGATTCGTGCCTGCTGTTCGCCACCGAGCTCTACGCGCTGCCGATCCTGCGCCCGCTGGCGGCGGCCGCGCAGCGGGCCGGCCAGCGCGTGGGCTGGGTGGTGCCCGAGGCGGTCGCCGGCTACCTGCGCGCGGACGAGCCGCGGCTGCGCTCGGCGCGGGCGGTGCGCGCGGCGGCGCCGCAGGCGGTGTTCTCCGCCGCCAACTGGGTGCCGCCCGGCTTTCCCGGCGCCAAGGTGCAGGTGTTCCACGGCTTCAACGCGGAGAAGCGCGAGCCCGATCGCGGCCACTTCCGCCTGCGCGGCTTCTTCGACCTGTACTGCACGCAGGGCCCGGCGACGACCGAACCGTTCCGCGCGCTGGCGCGCGAGCACCGCTACTTCGCCGTGACCGAGACCGGCTGGCCCAAGCTCGACCCGCTGTTCGCGCCGCCGCCCGATGCGCCCTCGCTGCGCCCGGCCGACGGACGCCCGGTGGTGATGTACGCGGCCACCTTCACCGAGTCGCTGAGTTCCGCACGGGCGATGTTCGACACCCTGCGCGCGCTCACCGCGCGCGGCGACCGCCACTGGCTGCTGACCCTGCATCCCAAGTGCGATCCGCAGCTGATCGCGCGCTACAGGTCGCTGGAAGGGCCGTTCGCGCGCTTCCTCGAGTCGGACCGCCTGCTCGACATGCTGCGCGCGGCCGACGTGCTGGTCTGCGATACCTCTTCGGTGATCGACGAGTTCGCGGTGCAGGAAAAGCCGGTGGTCACCCTGCGCAACCGGCGGCCCAAGCCGTTCATGCTGGACGTGCAGGCGCCCGGCGAGGTGGATGCGGCAATCGACGCCGCACTGGCCCGGCCGCCCGCGATCCTGGCGGCGCTGGCGACGCACGCGGCGGCGATCCATCCCTACCGCGACGGCCGCTCCAGCGAGCGCGTGCTGGCCGCCACCGCGACCCTGCTGGCCGGCGGCTACGGTTCGCTGGCGCGCAAGCCGCTCAATCTGTGGCGCCGCTGGCAGGCCGCGCAGGACGTGCGCGCGCTGTTGCCCGGTTGACCGGAGCGCTGCGGGGAGAGACGCGGCGAACAGGCTAAACTTCCGGCCGTTTCTCCAGGAAGACCACCCGTGCCGCCCAGCAGCTACAGCCGTTCCGAACACCTGCGCGCCCTCTGGCCCTGGCTGCCCCTGTGGACGGCCGCCGCGCTGCTGGCGATCTTCTCGCACGGCCCGATGCCGCTGTACTCGACCCGCACCCTGGCGGTGGCCTGGGAGATGTGGCAGCACGGCCACTGGCTGGTGCCGTACAACAACGGCGCGCCGTACAGCGAGAAGGCGCCGCTGCTGTTCTGGCTGATCCACGCCGGCTGGTTCGTGTTCGGCGTCAGCGACGTGTGGCCGCGCGTGCTGGAGGTGATCTTCGGCGGCACCCAGCTGGTGCTGCTGGCGGCGCTGGCGCGCCGGCTGTTCCCGGACCGGCCGTGGGTATCGCGCGCGGCGCCGTGGATGCTGCTCGCGCTGGGCTACGCCTTCCTGTTCGGCCTGCAGGTCATGTACGACGTGCTGCTCGCGGTGTGGACACTGGCCGCGCTGCTGTGCCTGACGCGCACGCCCGCGCGCGAAGAGCCGCGCTGGTGGCTGTTCGGCCTGTGCCTGGGTTTCGGGCTGCTGACCAAGGGCCCGGTGATGGCCCTGCACGTGGTGTTCCCGTGGCTGCTCGGCCCGCTGTGGAACGCGTGGGCGGCGCGCCACCGCACGCGCTGGTACGGCCTGGGGCTGCTCGCCTTCCTGCTCGGCTTCGCCATGCTGCTGGCCTGGGCGCTGCCGGCCGGCTTCAGCGGCGGCGAGGCCTACCGGCAGCGGCTGTTCTTCACCCAGACCGCCGGCCGCGTGGTCAACGCCTTCGACCACGCCCGTCCGGTGTGGTGGTACGTGCTGGCGTTGCCGGTGCTGCTGTTCCCCTTCAGCGGCTGGCCGCGCGCGTGGGCCGCCCTGGTCCTGCTGCGCCGCCCGCTCGATGCCGGCGTACGCTTCGCGCTGTGCTGGGTGCTGCCGGTGTTCGTCACCTTCTCGCTGATCAGCGGCAAGCAGTTGTACTACCCGTTGCCCGAGTTCGCCGGTGCGGTGCTGCTGCTGGCCGGCGCCGTCGCCTTGTTGCGCGAGCGGCGACCCGCGCTGGCGTACAACGGCTGGCTCGGTACCTGGCCGCTGGCGGTGGGCGGCATCGCCTTCGCCGTGTTCCTGTTCCTGCTGCCGTGGCTGGTCCAGACCCGGCACCTGCACGGCGAGTGGTTCGACAACACCGCGCCCTACAGCCGCTTCTTCAGCGTGGTGTTCCTGCTGCTGGGCGCGCTGCTGCTGCTGCGTGGCCGCGGCGAGATGCGGCGGCTGGCCTTCGCCGGCCTGCTCGGCACGCTGGCGGTGAACACGCTGTTCACCCTGACCCTGTGGCCACGCTACGACCTGACCCCGACGACGCGGCTGCTCGGCGCGGCCGATGCGCAAGGCCGCGCGATCGGCTTCACCGGCGTGTACGAGGGCCAGTTCCATTTCGCCGGCCGGCTCGAGCACCCGATTACCGAACTGTACGGAGACGCCGCAGTGGAGGCGTTCGCCCGCGCCCACCCGAACGGCCTGATCGTCACCCATCCCGATCACCTGGACGCCGACGCGCTGCGCTACCCGCTTCTGGTGCAGCCGTTCCGTTCCTCCTGGGTGGTAGTGTGGCCGGCCACCACGCTGGCGGACCTGCGAGCGGGGCACCGCCCGGCCGAGCCGGCGCAACCCACGCGGATCTATCCCAACCCCGACGGCCGCTACCGGCAGCTGCCGTGAACGGTGCGCTGATCGAGCGCCTGCGCGCCCAGTGCGGCGGCCCGCGCGACGGTGCGCTGCTGCGCTTCTCGCTGGGCAATGCGCTGCTGGGAGAAGGGCTGGCCGCGGAGGCAGCGGACGAGCTGCGTCACGCGCTGGCCTTCGATCCGGACTATTCCGCCGCCTGGAAGCTGCTCGGCAAGGCCTGCCTGGCGGACGGCGACCCAGCGGGTGCGGCGGAAGCCTGGCGCCAGGGTATCGCGGCGGCCGGCCGGCGCGGCGACAAGCAGGCCGAGAAGGAGATGGCCGTCTTCCTGCGCCGCCTGAGCGAACCCCACCGGTAGAGCGGGCTTGCTTCCGACATCTCCGACATCTCCGGCGCCGGCGGAGCGGCAGAGCCAAGGCATCGCGAGCAAGCTCGCTCTACGGTCGTGTCGCGCGGACGTAGGGGTTGGGCAGGCCGTGCCCGGACCAGCGCCGATAATGCCACTGATACTGCGTGAAGGCCCGCTCCACGCACGCCTCCACGCCGCGGTTCAGCGCGGCGCAGGCGCGCTGCGGGTCGGCGTCATCCAGGCCGGCGGGCGCCGGCAGCAGGTGCACCCGGAATCCCGCCCCGTGCGGCAGGCGCTCGGCGAAGGCGAACAGCACGGTGGCGCCGGTGCGTGCGGCCAGGCGCGGCAGCAGCACCATGGTCAGCGCGTCGCGGCCGTAGAACGGCGCGAACTCGCCCTCGCCCGCGCGCGGCTTCTGGTCCGGCAGGATGCCGACCGTGCCGCCGGCGGCCAGCCGCTTGTACAGCGTGCGCACGCCGGCCCCCTCGGCCCGGACCTGCTCCGGCGCCAGCGCGCCGCGCACCTTGCGCAACAGCTGCTCGACCCCGGCGATGCGCGGCGGCCGGTAGAGGATGGCCATAGGCGTGCGGCTGCACAGCCAGTAATTGAGCAGTTCCCAGCAGCCCAGGTGCGGGGCCGCGATGATCACGCCCTTGCCCGCCGCCAGCGCGGCGTCGAATAGCTCGCCCCCGCGCACCTCGCGCACCAGTCCCAGCGCCCGTTCGGCGCCCGCGCCCCACACCTTGACGATCTCGGTGAGCGACTTGCCGCCCTCGGCCATCACCTCGCGCAGCAGCGCGGCGCGGGCGGCCGGATCCAGCCCCGGCCGGGCGATGGTCAGGTTGACCGCGGTGTCGTGCCGGGTGCGCCCGTGCCACCACAGCGTCAGCCGGCCGAGCGCCGCGCCCACGCCGTGCAGCAGGCGCAGCGGCAGCAGGCCGAACAGGCGCAGCAGGAGGTAGATCAGGTAGATGTCCGGGCGCATGCGGCTCCTGGTTGCGCGGGCTCGTGCGGTCAAGGGATTGCCTGGCCTGCCGTTAGCTGCAGACCATCCCCTATTCTTGCAGGGACGCCACCGCCCCCGCGATCCGAACGATGATCAGCCTGATCCAGCGCGTGCTTTCCGCCAGCGTCGACGTCGACGGCCAGACCGTGGGCGCGATCGGCCCCGGCCTGCTCGCGCTGGTCGCGGTGCAGCCCGACGACGGCGAGGCGCAGGCCAGGCGCATGCTGGAACGCCTGCTCGGCTACCGCGTGTTCGCCGACGAGGCCGGACGCATGAACCGCTCGCTCGCGGATACCGGCGGCGGCCTGCTGCTGGTCAGCCAGTTCACCCTGGCCGCCGACACCCGTTCGGGCATGCGCCCGAGCTTCACCCGCGCCGCGCCGCCCGAACACGGCCGCCGCTGGTTCGAGCGGCTGGTCGAGCTGGCGCGGGCCACGCACCGGGGAGGGGTGGAAACCGGGCGCTTCGGCGCCCATATGGAGGTTCGACTCATCAACGACGGCCCGGTCACCTTCTGGCTGGAAGTGCCCTGACCCGGCCCCATGTGTCGATAATGCGGACGTGCGACGAGCCCATGCAAACGCCTTGTCTGGCGCGATTTTTGCGTGCGGGCCGCGCGAAATTTTTCTCTCTGGAACTGGTCAAAAAAGCGCCACATCGCTATACTGACCGGTTCCTGCATCTGCGGCGGTAGGTATGAACAACAAAGCTCCCGAGCAACAGTCCGAAATCAAGGCGCTCATCTCCAAGGGCCTGGAACAGGGCTACCTGACCTACGCCGAGATCAACGACCACTTGCCCGACGACATCGTCGATCCGGAGCAGATCGAAGACATCATGGCGGTGCTCAAGGGCGTCGGCATCGAGGTGCACGACGCCGCGCCGGATGCCGACCCGCTGGCCGACAACGCCCCCGGCGGCGCCACCGACGACGAGGCCGCCGCCGAGGAAGCGGTCGCGCTGCTGTCGGCGGTCGATTCCGAGGTCGGCCGCACCACCGACCCGGTGCGCATGTACATGCGCGAGATGGGTACGGTGGAACTGCTCACCCGCGAGGGCGAGATCGCCATCGCCAAGCGCATCGAGGAAGGCCTGGCCCAGGTGCAGACCGCGCTGGCCAGCTTCCCGCTGACCATCGAGTTGCTGCTGGAGGAGTACGACCAGCACCTGGACGGCAAGCGCCGCCTGTCCGAGATCCTGGCCGGCTTCGCCGACCTGGAGCAGGCCGCCGACGCCGCCTTGGCCGAGGCCGAGGAGGCCGCCGCCAACGGCGAGGTGGTCGAAGAGGATGCGGACGAGGACGAGGACGAGGAGGCCACCGCGGACGACGAGGACGCCGGCCCGAGCGGTCCCGATCCGGAAGAGGTCAAGCGCCGCATGGAGCTGCTGCGCGACTACTACACCAAGTTCCAGAAGGCCGCGGCCAAGGCCACCGGCATCACCGACAAGAAGATCGTCAAGCTGCGCGAGCAGATGGCCGAGGAGTTCCTCAAGCTGAAGCTGCCCTCGGCGCTGATCGACAGCTTCGTGCGCAAGCTGCGCGAGGTGGTGGGGGACATCCGCCACCACGAGCGCGTGCTGATGGACATCTTCGTCAAGCAGGTGAAGATGCCCAAGGCGGAGTTCCTCAAGGCCTTCCCGAGCAACGAGGGCAACCTCGAGTGGACCGCCGAGCTCGCGCGCAAGCGGCAGAAGTGGTCGCCGAACATCAAGACCTACCGCGAGGCGATCGATGCCGAGCAGGAGAAGCTCGCCGCCATCGAGCGCAAGCTGTTCCTGCCGTTGACCGACATCAAGGAGATCAACCGCGCCATGTCGATCGGCGAGGCCAAGGCCCGCCGCGCCAAGAAGGAGATGGTCGAGGCGAACCTGCGCCTGGTGATCTCGATCGCCAAGAAGTACACCAACCGCGGCCTGCAGTTCCTGGACCTGATCCAGGAGGGCAACATCGGCCTGATGAAGGCGGTGGACAAGTTCGAGTACCGCCGCGGCTACAAGTTCTCGACCTACGCCACCTGGTGGATCCGCCAGGCGATCACCCGCTCGATCGCCGACCAGGCGCGCACCATCCGCATCCCGGTGCACATGATCGAGACGATCAACAAGCTGAACCGCATCTCCCGCCAGATGCTCCAGCAGTTCGGCCGCGAGCCGACGCCGGAGGAGCTGGCCAAGGAGATGGAGATGCCCGAGGACAAGATCCGCAAGGTGCTCAAGATCGCCAAGGAACCGATCTCGATGGAGACCCCGATCGGCGACGACGAGGACTCGCATCTGGGCGACTTCATCGAGGACACCAACGCCTCCTCGCCGATCGAGTCGGCGACCGAGACGGGCCTGATGGAGACCGTGCGCGACGTGCTCGCCGGCCTCACGCCGCGGGAAGCGAAGGTGCTGCGCATGCGCTTCGGCATCGACATGAACACCGACCACACCCTCGAGGAAGTCGGCAAGCAGTTCGACGTCACCCGCGAGCGCATCCGCCAGATCGAGGCCAAGGCGCTGCGCAAGCTGCGCCACCCGAGCCGCTCGGAACAGCTGCGCTCGTTCCTCGACCTGGACTGAGCGCCCCGCGAGGCCCCGCTGCGGCGGGGCCTTTTTCATGCGCGCCGCAAGCGCCGGAAGGCCGCGGGCAAAGGCGATCCGACGCCACCGCGCTCGACGCACCCCGCCACGGCCGATACCATCTTCCGCTCGCCACACACCGCGGAAGCGCCGCCGCTCCGGGCCTATAGCTCAATGGTTAGAGCAGGGGACTCATAATCCCTTGGTTCCAGGTTCGAGTCCTGGTGGGCCCACCATCGCGCTGGGAAGGGGATGAAGAAGACGACAGTCCTCCGATCTTTGGAAGAACCCGCGGTTTTTTGATAACGGTGGATATGCGCGCTACAAGAAAATGTATCATCCACACATTCAGGCTGGGATTGGTACTGAATTCACGAGCGCCATATCCTCTTTTGAAAGGCCGAACAAAGCGCTAATGCGAGCCTCAATTTGCCCGCGCAGCGCAACTGCATTGCGCTCATGAAGTGTTTTATGGCGCGGCGTTCGTGCCGCCAAGACAGCATCGTTCGCGTCGATCAATTGACGAACCAGCGTTTCAATCTCGGTGCGCTGCGCCGGCGTCGCCGAAGGGATTGGCAGATGCTCGATGAACTGCTTGCCGTGCGAGTAGTACCCGCCTCGGAAGGAGCTTGTATGCGTCCTGACTATTGCTTCGCTCAGAGGATGATGCAGAACCGCAAGCAAAAAGAAATTACTTTCCGGCACATCGCCCAGCGGGCGGATCAGATAATAAGGGCCATTTCCGCCACCGGTCATGATGATGTTGCTCTCGTCGTAAGCATAGCGGGCTTCGAGCGAGAGAATGGGTAGGATGATCTTCGGACTGTCGAACTTCGTGAGGCTTTGAGAACGGCCGAACTGATAGAACTGCCGCTCATTCGCGGCGCCGCCAACAACGTTGCGGCGTTCCAGCTCGGCTTGCCGCGCTGTCAGATATGCGAAACACATCGGGAAACGCCGCGCCATGTCGGCCGGTTGGATCAGCCTGGCCGTGGTGCGAGCGGCGTGGACGATCTCATAAGGGAAGATCATCCACGCGTTTGCTTTGGCGCGCGTGTAGGGGTAGAGCCTGGCATCATGCAGGCAGGGGCGGAGAACGCCGCGCTCAATCGGCCAATCCCGCCCGTCCCAACGCAGCGTCACTGTGTCGGCCGTCTCGGCCGCCGCGCGGAAAATAAAGATCGGATCGGCGCTGGTCTGGACTCCGACAAAGATTTCCGCCGCATCCTTTAGCTCCCGGCCGCAGGCCGCGCGGACGCGCACGAACAGCGCACGCGTGTCCTCGTCCGCAAACTGCCACGGATCATCCGTCAGTTCGGCTGCCGGCAGCACACTCCGGGAGCCCGGCGTCCCGTAGCGCCACGGTTCGAGAGCCGTGACGCGCTCTACCGTCACTTCGGCCTTTCCCCGCCGATCAAGGATCAGCAGGCAGGTGTAATTCGCTGCCTGTCGCCCGAAGACCTGCTGCACGCCAAAATGCACGACCTCTTCAAGGACGTGGCCGGTCGTTACCAGACGGCGGAGCGCCCGCCCCGC
This sequence comes from Fulvimonas yonginensis, assembly GCF_037137055.1. Classification (NCBI taxonomy): domain Bacteria; kingdom Pseudomonadati; phylum Pseudomonadota; class Gammaproteobacteria; order Lysobacterales; family Rhodanobacteraceae; genus Fulvimonas; species Fulvimonas yonginensis. Next base: position 248,328 of record NZ_JBBBNY010000001.1, on the reverse strand, counting down.
CTGAATCGTCATGAACTTATGGGGGATAATGAAGCCGAGCCGCCCATCCGGCCGGACAAGCGATAGGGATCGCTCGACAAACAGCGCATATTTGTCGAAGTTGTCCTGCCGCGCTGTCGTGTAGGGCGAGGCAGCGTTCTGATAGAAAGCAGCCTCTTCCGGGGAATACGCCTGCATGTTCTGAATACGGATATAGGGCGGATTCCCCACGATCACGTCGAACCCGCCCCGTGCCATTTCGGCAGGGAACTCATCGGCCCACGAGAACGGATTGACCTTTTCCAGCAGGCGGGCCGGCAGCACGCCCCGCGTGGCTGCCCATTCCGCTTGACTGACGAGGCTGTTACCGGCGCGTAGCGTTCCTTCCAGGTCTGGGAGGGCTGGCGTGCCAGCGCGTTCGACATAATCACGCAGACCGGCCGCACCTTCGTCCTCAATCAGCTTTAGAAGGAGGCTGAAGCGGGCGACCTCGACGGCATTGGCATCGATGTCAACGCCCCTCACATGGGCCAGCAGAATGCGTCGCTTCTCTTGAAAGGTGAGCCGCCACAACCCTGCTCCGGCTTCGTAGATCGTCCGGCCGGCCTGCGCCGCGAGATCGTTGACCTGATACCACGCAAGATAATGGTCGGTCAGCAACTCAAACACCGACAATAGGAAGATGCCGGAGCCACAGCAAATGTCGGCAACCGTAAATCCAGCCAGATCGGTCGGAGCCTTGCCGGTGAGGCATGGACCAAGCGTGCGCTGCACGATAGCATCAACGATATACCTGGGCGTCGGCACGACACCGCCGCTTTCCCGAACTTCTGGCTTGCTGACGATCTGGATCGCACCGGTAGCGTTGATCGTAATGATCTCGCCCAGGAATTGCTCGTAGATTTCGCCGAGCACTTCGGTTTCGACGACGGCGAATGTGTATGGACTATGCGGGTAATACAGCTCACTGATTATTCCGCTCAGCACATCGTCGCTAATACGGACACCAAGCCGGGCGTCGTCCAGAAGCCGGAATAGGCCAGAATCATAGAAGTCGTCTGCCCGACGCAATTCCGCCATCAAAGCATTGAAGCTATCGTCACCAGCGAGGCCGCGCAAGGTTTCATAGCGTTCAATATCTCTGTCCTCGCAGATGCGAAGGAAGACAATCCGCAGCAGGAAAAGCTGAACCGTATAAGTCAGCTCTTCGGGAGAAAGCCCAGGTGTGTTCCTGTGAATGTCCTGCGCCAAACGCTCACGCCAAGAGCGCACTTGGCTCAAGAAAAAATCATCAAACTGTTCTGCCCCGTGGCGTGTTACATCGACCGAGAAAAGGCGGTCGAAATCGCCCGAGTAGACTGCCTCGCGTGATAGCAGCGGCCACAACTCGTCAAAGCGGGCCTCGAACTCGTCAAAACGGACCAGGAGGAGACGGGCAACATGCGCTTCATCGGTCAAGTCAGGCAAAGGCTGACAGTCATAAACCGCGAGCTGATGAAAATTGGTCAGGATAGCGATAGGCAGGCTGGCGGAATACCCGTAGCGTCGCGTCTGGAAGGCCGCATCCTTGCTGCGGTCGATACGGACGCTCGGCTTCTTGGCTTCAACAAACAGCTTTCGTTGGCGAGCAAGACGCAGCTCATAGTCTGGCTTCTTGGAGAGCCGCTCTTCACCTACCTCAACGGTGGCTTCTTCTATGACTTCTCGGAGGCTAAGCGGTAGGCCGGCGTCATTGTAGACATCCCATCCAAATGCAGCGAGTAGCGGCGTAATGAAGTCCGTGCGCGCTTGTGTCTCATTATAAGCGGTTTGGAGATAGTCCTTTTCGTTGCGCCTGAAGTTCTGAACCAACTCGCCAACCCGAGCGCGGGCAGCAGCCTTGGCGCTCGTGTTGTTCATATTGCATCGCCCCGCGACACCTTCTGGGACATGCGCTTACGCGAATTCCTGCGATCGCGCATCTTTATCCATACGCTTTTAAGCAATTTGCAATCGGATGCTGATAGACCCATATGCTCGCGAAGAATTACCCGAGCGTTCTCTTCCAATACTTTATCCAGGTAGCCAGTCCGAACAAGTTGATCTACTTCGACCAGTGGCATCGCTCCGTTTAGCGTGGCTGGCATTAACAGCCTTTCGGCTTCGGTTGGTTCCAGTTCGAGAACGCCACCGCCGTAGCTACGGCCTTCGATCTCGGCAGAAGCGGCGGTAAGCCACGTATAAGTGTTGGCAATGATTCGCTCCGGGCTCGCACCTTTACTGCGAAGACGATGGATCGTATCTGTGGAAGTTGCGCCCGAAGCGTTTAGCACCATGCGAGGAAAATCATAGATCTGCCGGAAAGCAAAGCCATCCGGCACCCACACGGATGGGACTAAGTACCAAGGCTTGCGAATCGAACACTTGTAGCCTTTGTGAAATTCCTTACGCTCGCCGTCTTCAATGTAGCGGCGCAGTTTGGCCGATAACTTGCCAGCCTGCGCGTCGTTAATAGTCAGCAGATGGACACGGTCTCCAGCCGCCGCTAGGGTTTTCCAGTCCGCCTTGCCAATTTTGCTTCCCTGCAGTTGCGCTGATCGGGAGACAAGAGGTGTCGTATGCCCTTCGAGTCCCAGAGCAGAGACTTGTTCGGCCGATAAAACAAAAAACTCGTTTTTGCCCGTGACCACACCAACGTCAATGCTCGCATGGGTGGACATGGGCGTGGTTATCTCAGCTTCTCGCAGCGCACGCATGAAGGAGATTTGCCGGTTATCGAGGAAGTATTTCAGCCACTTCTCGCTATCATGGCGAATAGTCTTAGCCTCTGCCCGCCCAAGCAATAGGGTAGGCGCGCTGCCCGTAATGTCGGAAACGGTTTTCGCTTCGGTGAGAGCCACGCGGCATTCGTTGCCCGCCGATGCCGAAGCCAGCGCCCCGTCCGCCAGTAACAGAACAACCTCCTGTTCGGCTTTTTCAAAGAACAGCTCATTGCACGCAACCACGTCGATTCGCGCAAAATGATCGGTCAGGTAGGATCGAAGTTGTGCCGCATACGTGACTTGGAGAATTTCCGCTGGCAGCACAAGCGCCAAACGACCGCCTGGTTTCAGGCTGGCCGTTGCCGCCACAACGAACGGAACCCAAATGTTTGTCAAGCGATTAGGTGCTAATCCTTGCTCTCCCATGATCGACATGGCGCGAGTACGGTGCGGTTCTGGAAACGACTGATAACGAATGAAGGGCGGATTGCCAATGATCGCATCAAAGGCTGGTTGATTGGACGCCTGCCACCAAGCAAAGAAGTCCGAGTTGCAGACAATCTTCTCGGCTGACTTGCCAAGTTCAGTCCGCAGCCGCTCGGTGGCCAGCCGGGCTTCGGCCGGAATGATCTCCACCCCGATGAGATGGCGCGCAATTTTAGCCGGAGTTGCTCCAAGCGCCCGTAGACGACGCGCAGCAGCTTCGAGAAATGCACCATCACCGCAACTTGGCTCAAGCACAGCGTCTCCAGCCGATTGGATCGCCCAGCCACAGAGCCACTCAGCTACCTCCGAAGAGGTGTAATAACCACCGCGCAGCTTGTCTATATCAAGATCGGCAAAGCGACCACGCTGACTGACGCTTGCGTGAGCGCCCCCAATCGTAATGGTGCTTGAATTGATGCGTTTCATTGCCATTCCTTCCCCACGTGAAGCAGCGGCCATTGATCGGCGACATATTTCTCGGCCGCGTCGCGGATGACCCAAGCGACCGACACTTTCTTTTGCTTGGCGATGCCTTGTAGGGTTTCGCAAAGTTCCGGGGGAAGACTTACCGTCACGCGCATTGCACGCGGTTTCCCGGTCGGCTTGCGTCCTCGTTTCGCGGGCATGGTTAGCCCTCAGAATTAGTTGCATCACTTTACATCACATCACATCACGTTGCCAATATGCGGGACGCCAAGACTAGAGGGAGGTTGGCTCACAGATTGAGACGATCGCTGGTTCTTCGGTCGCTGGCGACGTGAGAATTTTGCCGCCATAGGCATCTCTAACTGCGAGGGGCTTAGCTGGGGTTGCGTGAGCAGTCGACCAGGCAAGTTTGAGCGATGCGTAACAGCGCGAACATGGGTGTCTCCGTAGTGTCGCGTAGGGAAATTCCGAGCGGTGGGTCAGGTACGTCAGATGCTGTCGCGCGTGCATCTCAAGGGCCTGCAGTGGCAGGGACGGCGCTTCGACGTCGACGTCGGTGCAACGCAGACCCGCGTGACGCTCACCCGCGGTTCCGCCACCGCCGCTGCGCACCCCGGCTGGCCACGCGACGCTCGTCCCCGCCAGCCCGCTCACCCTCGCGACGCGGCGCATCCCGGCGGGTTGAGTGCTCAGTGCGACGCCGGCGCCGGGCGCCCGTCGGCCGAAGGACCGGCTACCGCAAAGCCCACGCTGGTCCAGGCGCCGTCCGGCGAGAGCGCGGTGAGCGCATGGCTGCCCGTGCGATCGAGGGTCAGACTGATGCTGCCCTCGCCCTGCGTGCTGCCCTGCAGGCGGCCGTCGAGCAGCCACTGCACGGCGCCCTGCGCGCCGAGCGCGCGCACCGATACGCGCAGGGGTTCGCCGCTGTTCGGCGCCTGGCGCAGCAGGCTGCCCTCGCGCAGGCCATCGATGCGGATGGGCACGGCCACTGCCAGCGCGTCGGGCGCGCAACCCGGCGCCAGCGCAGGCAAGGCGGAGGCGGTGCGGTCGGCGGCATCGAGCCAGGGCGTGACGAGCGCCGGCCAGCGCGCCAGCGTGAGGTGGCGCTCGTGCGTGGCATGGCAGCCGGCGCTCAGGCGGCGGCCCCTTTCATCCACGCGCAGCGCGATGCGGCCGCTCATCCAGGCACCGGGATCGCGCTCGGCGAAGGTGGGCGGCAGCGCACCGTCGAGACTCCAGGCGGTGCGGCGATGCCGGCACAGGCTGGCCTCGGTGGTCGCGGCGGGTTCGCCCAGCGGCCAGCAGATGTCGATGGCGCGCACGCTGGCCGGACGCGGCGCATGCACGCCGCCGCGCGCGGGCAGCATGTCGGCCAGCTGGAACAACAGCGGCAGCGCGGTGATCGCGCCGTACTGGCCGGGCGAGGGCGTGCCGTCGGGACGACCCACCCACACACCCAGGGTCCAGCGGTCGGTGACGCCAATCGCCCAGGCGTCGCGGTAGCCGTAGCTGGTGCCGGTCTTCCAGGCGACCGTGGCATGGCGGTCGACGGTGCCTTCCAGCGGCGCGCCTTCGACGTCGGCCGGGTTGCTGGCGAGCATGTCGCGGACGATCCAGGCGGCGCCGGGCGAGAGCAGGCGGCGCGGGCGCATGGGCTGCTGCGGCATGTAGCGCGGCATGCCGGCGAGGCCGCCGTTGGCGAATGCGCTGTAGCCGCCGACGAGGTCCTCCAGCGTGGTCGCCGCGCCGCCGAGGATGATCGAGAGGTTGGGACGTGCGCCGTCGGGCAGCTGCAGGTCGATGCCGCCGCTGGCCAGCCGCGCCGCGAACCGGTTGGGGCCGACGCGGTCGAGCACGTCCACCGCTGGCACGTTGAGCGAGCGCTGCAGCGCCTGGCTCACGCTGACCGGACCGCTGAAGGCCTCGTCGAAGTTGCCTGGGTGGTAGCCGCCGAAGTCCTGCGGTGCGTCCACCAGCAGGCTTTCCGAGGTGACCAGGCCATCGTCCAGCGCCAGCCCGTAGAGGAAGGGCTTGAGCGTGGAACCAGGCGAGCGCGGCGCACGCACCATGTCGATGTGGCCGGCCCGCTCGGGGTCGGCGAACGCCCCGGTGCCGATGTAGACGCGCGTCTCCAGCGTGGCGTTCTCCACCGCGAGCACGGCCACCGAGCTGCGCGGCGGCAGCCGGGCGAGGTAGGCGGCGACGTGGTCCTCCGCGGCGCGCTGCAGGTCGGCGTCGATGGTGGTTACGATGCGGCGCGCGCGCGGCTGCTGCCGGTGCAGGCGTTCGGCGAGCAGGGCGGCGGTGAGCGGCGCGCGCAGCGAGCGTGCGACCACCGGCTCGATCGCTGCCTCGCGTACCTGGGCGGCGGTCCACACGCCTTCGTCACGCAGGCGGCGCAGGACCTTGTCGCGGGCGGCGCGGGCCGCGTCCGGATGACGGTCGGGGCGCAGCCGGCTGGGCGCCTGCGGCAGCACCGCGAGCAGGGCCGCTTCGGCGCGGGAAAGGCGGCTCGCGCTCTTGCCAAGGTATGCCCACGAGGCGGCCTCGACGCCCTCGATGGTGCCACCGAAAGGCGCGCGCTCCAGGTAGAGCTCGAGAATCTGCGTCTTGTCGAGGTGCGCTTCCAGTTGCAGCGCACGGAAGACCTGCCTGAGCTTGCCGCCGAACGTATGCGGGATCGGCTCGATGATGCGCGCCACCTGCATGGTCAGCGTGGAGCCGCCCGATACCACGTGGCCGTGCAGCGCACCCTGCACCGCGCCACGCAGCAGCGCATAGGGATTCACGCCGGGGTGGCGATGGAACCAGCGGTCCTCGTAGGCGAGCAGGGCCTGGCGGTAGAGCGGCGAGACCCGGGCCGCCGTGGTGGGGTAGCGCCACACGCCGTCGCCGTCGGCGAAGGCGCGCAGCGGCGTGCCGTCGCGGGCGAGCACGACCGTGCTGCCGGTGTCATGCGCCGGCAGCGGCAAGGGAAACAGGCGATCGAGGACGAAGGCGACGAGCAGGAGCGCGACGACGGCGAGTACCGTGGCGCGCAGCCGGCGCCTCGGGCGGGATCGGTGGGGTGTCGTTGAGGTATCGGTCATGGCAGGCTGCCCTTCGACTTCGGCCTGCGCTCAGGGCGAGCGGCTGGGTGTACCGTTCGCGCTGAGCGTCGTCCGCGAGCGGGCGGAGCCGAAGCGCCGCGGCGCCTCGCCCCCCTCGATCTACGGCTCCACCACCGTGATCCTCGCCGGCACCGGCTTGCCGATCCCCCGCAGCGCCGGTCGGTACATGTCCTCCGCCAGCGGCGGCGGCACCGTGTACGTGCCGGGCGTGACCGCCCGCACCAGGTAGAACACGTGCGCGGCATCGCCGCGGCGCAGGTGCAGCGCCGCCGCGTAGCGGTCGTCGCGGTACTCCTCGTGCACCAGGTCGGCGGCGCCGGTGTGCTGGTCCACGTCGATCCCGTCGATGACGACGCCCTCCCACTGCTGCGCACCGCCCAGGTTGAGGTTTTCCACTTCCAGGCCGCCGGGCAGCAGGTCGGTGACCAGCGCGTCGGGCATGTCGGTGCGCGCCTCGATCGTGAGTTCGGCGATCAACGTGTCGCCTTCCTTCAGCGTGTCGCCGTCCCAGGGCTTGCCGTCGGTGGTGAAGTAGCTGCGGCGCACGTCGATCTGGCTGGCGTCGGCGACCGGCGGCTGCTGCGGGATGCCGGCCAGGTCCAGCGTGGCGAACACGGTGCCCTGGCCGGCCGGCTGCACGCCGACGCCTCCTTTCAACTCGGCGAGCGTGAGCTCCCGCGTCCACAGGCGCTTGTCGGTCGGCGCGGGCTCGCTCTTGCCGTCGATGGCCAGGGTGACCGCCAGCGGCGCGCCGTTGCCGGCGTCGAAGGCGCGCGCCACGCGGGCGATCGCCACCTGCTCCTGGGTGGAGAGGTAGGACCATGACCAGTGGTAGTACGGCACCTCCTGCTTGTCGGCATGGTTGCGCGCGGTGGCGTTGCGCGCCCAGTCGATCAGCTTGGCATCGTAGGCGGGTCTGCTCAGCCCGAAGCGGTGGGTGAGCGCCACCATCAGCGCCAGGTCGCGCAGGTCCGAGCCGTAGTCGCCCACGTACCAGGGCCGCTCCTTGTCCCAGGCGAAGGCCGCGTCGATGGCCTTCTGCGCGCGCTCGTTGTCGCCCATCAGCTTGAGCGCGATGCCGAGGTGCACCAGCGGCAGCGGACCGACCAGCTTGCCGCGGTCGTTGTCGAAGATCGCGCGCAGGGTGCCCAGCGGTGCGCGGTTGACGCGGGCCAGCACGAAGCCGGAATAGGCCTCGTCGGCGATCCGCAGGTGGTCGTGTTGCTCGTAGCCGTAATACGGATGGCCGCCGGCGAGCAGGTCGTCGCTGAGGCGCTGCAGCGACTTCTGCAGCACCGCCTGCGGCACGGCGAAGCCTTCCTCGCGCGCGTCGAGCATGAAGTCGACCACGTAGGGCGTCATGAAGGTCTCGATCGGGCTGGTGCCGCCCCAGAAGCTGAAGTGGCCGTTGCTGGCCTGGAACGAAGCGATGCGCGCGAGCGCGCCGTCTACCGCGGCGCGGCGCACAGCCTCGTCGGCCGACAGGCCGAGCGCCTTGGCGGTGGCCGGGTCCAGGATCAGCGCGGCGTAGCCTTTGCTGGTGGTCTGCTCGATGCAGCCGTAGGGATAGTCGAGCAGGTGGCGCAGCGCCGAGCCGTAGGGCAGCGGCGGCAGCGTGCTCAGCGTGAGTTGCGCGCGCACGGTAGGCGCGAGCAGGCCAGCGGCCGCACTGGCGTCCAGGTGCGCCGGCTTGCCGGCTTCGATCGCCAGCGGCATCGTCGTCTGCCGCTCGGGCCAGGCCGGGCGCACGGCGAACTCGAAGTGGCGGTCGACGCTGAAGTCGTTGAGCGTGGCGTGGATGTCGAGCCCGGCCACCGCCGCGCCCGCGGCCGCCGTGACCGGCAGGGTCAGCGTGGTGCCGGCGCCGTCCTTGAGTGCCACCTCGCGGGTGGCGTCGGCGATGCTGATCGGGCCGGTGCCCCTGACCACCACCTTCGCCGTGCCGTCGTGGCCGGAGAGATTCTTGAGGTCCAGACTGATGCGGGCCTTGTCGCCGGCGGCCATCACGCGCGGCGTGCTCGGCTCCACCACCAGCGGCGCGCGCACGGTGATCGCGCCCTCGGCGTTGCCGAAGCGGTCGGCACTCCAGGCCAGCGCCGCCAGGCGCAGGCTGCCGTTGAAGTCGGGTACCTGCACGCGCAGCGTGGCCTTGCCCTGCGCGTCGAATGCGACCGGCGCGGCGAACAGGTCGACGATCTGCACCTTGGGGTCGAGCCGCGCTGCGTGCGGCAGCGCCGGGCCGCTCAGGTCGCCGCCGTAGCGCAGCTTGGCCTCGGCGCCGTCCATCGCCTCGATGATGCGGCTGTAGAGGTCGTAGGCGTCGACGCCGAGCGCGCGCCTGGCGAACATCCAGGCCCAGGCATCGGGCACCGGGTAGTCGGTGATGCTGATGACGCCCTGGTCGACCGCCGACAGGGTGACGTAGGCGCGCGTATTCGCCAGGCCCTTGCCCTGCACGGTCACCTCCAGCGGAAGGCCCGGGCGCATCATCGCCGGCGCGCTGAGCGTGAGCGGGATGCGCCGGTCGTTGCGTTCCATCGCGACGTGCTCGATGCCGAGCGCGCGCGCCGGCGTGGTGTGCTCGTCGGCCTCGCCACCGCGGAACACCAGCGCGGAGACGTAGACGTCGTGGCGCTCCCACTCCTTGGTCACCGGGATCTCGAACGTGCTGCCGGCCTTGGCCTCGATGTCGCGCACGTAGAGCAGATGGTCGGACTCGACCAGCAGCATGCCCGGGCCCTCGTGCGGCGGCGTCACCGTCACCTTCATGGTGTCGCCGGCGCGGTAGCGGGCCTTGTCCAGTTGCAGCTTGACCTTGTCCGGCCGCGCCTCCTTGCCGAGGTTCTCGTCCTCCCAGCTCCAGCCGGCGAAGAACGGGAACACGGTGGTCAGCTTCGTCTGCGGGTCGTAGACCTCCAGCCGGTAGCCGCCCCACTCCACCGGGAACTCCACGTGCGCGCGCTGGCCGGCGGCGAGGTCGATGTCCTTTTCCTCGATCAGCTGCAGTTGCTGGTGCGCGTCGGACGTCCAGCCGTCGCCGTGCTCGTACAGCCAGTAGAAGTCGCGCAGCTCGCGCTGCAGCCGCACCTTCAGGTGCTGGCCCGCGACCAGCCTGCCGTCGACGTCGGCGCGCAGGATCTCGAACGCGGCCTGGCCTTCGCTCTGCGCACCCTGCTTGGGGTCGAACAGCGGGCGGACGCCGACCAGCTGCGGCGCCGGCCAGTACACGCGCTTGAGCAGCCGCGTGACCGCACGGCCGCCGCTTTCGTAGACGCTGCCCGAGAGCGTCGCGGCCAGCGGCGCGACCGGCCTGACGTCATCCGGCAGCGCGATGGCCTGCGTCAGCCGGCCCTGCGCGTCGAGCTTGGCGTCCACCACGTCCTTGGCGCTCTTGGGCAGATCGAGCGTGGGATCGCCGAAGAACGTGTCCTTGAGGCGGTCCAGCGGATGCACCTCCGGCGCCACCAGCAGCTTGGCGGTGAAGCGGTTGCCGCCGGCGGGCGCGCCGTAGAGGTAGCTCGACCGCACCTGGAGCTGCAACGGCTCGTCCGGCCCCAGGCGTGCCTGCGGGCTGCCCAGCTCGAGCCTGAGCCGCTCGGGCAGGAATTCCTCGACGTGGAACGGGAAGGCTTCCACCGCATCCTTGGCCGCCGGGTCGAGGCGGAACTCCAGTTGCCACAGGCCGGTAGGTGCATCGGCCGGGATCGCCTGGGCGAGCGCGTAGTAGTCGAGATCCGAGGGTTCCAGCCGTTGGTCGGCGAGCGCGCGGCCGTCGGGCTGCTTGAGCCGGACGAACAGCGATTGCGACTTCATCGGCTTGCCGTCGTAGTCGCGAAGCAGCGCCGACACGCGCAACGTTTCGCCCGGCCGGTACAGGTCGCGGCCGGACCAGGCGTAGACCTCGAACGGCGCCTGCCTGCGGCCGGTCACCTCGAAGTTGGAGATGTCCAAGGCCGGCCGGTTGAACGGCAGCACGGAGACGTCGTCGCCGCGGCGGGCGATCAGCACGTCGGACGGATCCAGCTTGTAGGCGAGGAGCGCGTTGCCGTCGCCGTCGGTGCTGGCCTTGAGCCTGGGCCGGCCGTCGGGCCCGTCGATCTCCACCGTCACGCCGTCCACCGGCGAACCGTCGCGCAGCGAGGCCACGTGCAGCAGCGCATTGTCCTGGTACACGCGCAGGTGCAGCCCCAGGTCGCTGACGAAGAAGATTGCGGTGTCGTAGGAGCCCTTGAAGGTTCCGCCCGGCTTGACCACCGCCATGTACACGCCCGGCCGTTGCAGCTCGCGGATGCGCTGCACCGGAAGGTAGGTGACGGTGCGCTCGTTGTCGTCACCGCCCAGGGTGTAGTGGTTGGCGTAGACCGAGTCGGCCATGTCGGTGATCGGGCGCTTGACGCGGTTGCCGTGGTCGCAGGTGTCCCAGCTGTTGGTCTCGTGGTCGAGCTCGTAGTTGTCGCGGCGCTTGTTGGCCGGGTAGGCGCAGTAGAGGTCGGACAGCGCGTCGTCGCGGACACGGAAGAACTCCACGTCGGCATCGTGCACGTTGACCGAGACCAGCGGCAGGCCGCGGCTGCCGCGCGCCGGCAGCACGCTGCCGTGCGAGGCGAAGCCGACCGCCGGCGGCACGCTGCCGGAGTAGATGTCGCGCTTGAGCGGGTGCCCGAGGGTGCGCCCGTCGGCGGCGAGCAGGCCGGCGCGCAGCAGCACGGCGTAGTGGGTGTTCGGCTGCACGAAGGGGAAGCGCAGCGTCCTGCCGTCGTCGTCCAGGCTCCAGCTGCCGCTCACCGGCTCGCCGTTGGCGCCGGTGATCGCGAGCTGGCGGTCGAACGGCTGCGCCGCCGCCAACGGTGCGTTGAAGCGCAGCACCAGCGCGGTGCGCGTGTCACGCAGGTCGGCGCCGGCGGACGCCAGCGCGAAGCCGGCGGTGGCGGCCGGCGCCGGCGCGGCCGATGCGCTGCCCGGCGGCGCGCCCTGCAGTACCGGCCCCGCCTGCGGGTGACGGTTGCAGCCGGCCAGCGCGGCCAGCGCCAGGAAAGCCAGACACGACACGACCCGGCGCGGCGCGCGCGCCACCGACGACTGCCACATGACCTTCCCCTTTCCTTGAGATGCGGCGCATTATGGCCGGCTTTCGTGGCGCGCCACAGGCAGGCGGGAGCCCTGCCGATGGCGGCTCAGGGCAGGCGGCGAGCACCTGTGCCGTGTCCGTCGCGGTGGCGAACTCGCCGTGCAGGTCGCTCAGCGCCGCGGCGTGATCCTCCTCCGCCGGGCGCAGGCGCCCGTCCAACGCGGCCCGCGCGAAGGTGGCGGCGGCGGCGACCAGGCAGGTGGCGCTACGGCGGCGCCTGGCCGCGGCGGCGGCGCTTGGCGTCCAGCATCAGCAGGTCCGCCTCGCGGTAGGTCTCGCCCAGGTTGCGGCCGGGCCCGCGCCAGCTGTAGCCGAGCGTGGCGGCCACGCCGGCCGCGCGCAGCGCCTCCTCCACGCGCGCGGCCTGGCGCGCGAGCTCCAGCGGGCCGACGTCCAGCACCAGCACCACGAACTCGTCGCCGCCCAGCCGGGCCACCACGTCGACGGCCCGCACGCAGTCCGCCAGTGCGCGGGCGGTGCGCTCGATCAGAGCGTCGCCCGCGCTGTGGCCCTGGCTGTCGTTGGTCTGCTTGAGCCGGTCCAGGTCGATCACCACGACGCCTGCGGTGGTGTGCTCGTCGCGGCAGCGCTGCTCTTCCAGGGTCAGCAGCTCGCGCCAGCCGCGGCGGTTGAAGACGCCGGTCATCGAGTCGGTCATCGCCTCCAGCTCCGCGCGTTCGGCGCGGCGCCGGGTTTCCTTCAGCGCCACGTCGTGGCGCCACAGCGTGGCGAGCATCCGCGCGCACAGCTGCACGACCGGCAGCCAGCGTTCGACGTCGACCGGCACCGGATTCGGATCGATCGCGCAGAGCGTGCCGATGGTGCCGTGATCGAGCCGCACCGCCACGCCCAGGTAGGCGCCGATGCCCCGCTCGACGATCGGCGCGGCGGCGTACGGCGGATGGGTGCTGACGTCGGGAACCACGCACGGCCCACCGCTCACCATGCGCGAGCAGATCGAATCCTGCCAGGCCAGCGCGTCACCGCTGCGCAGGCCGTAGCAGTCGTCGGCCGCGGCGAGGATCAGCCAGTCCTCGCTTTCCACCCGGGTGAAGTACCAGGCGCCGAAGCCGATGCACCGGTGCAACATGGCCAGACATGCCTGGGCCGCTTCGCGGAAGCCGGTGAACGGCGGCAGCGGCTGTTGTTGGTCGATGGTCTCGGTGCTGCCCATGACGGCGACCCACCATGCAGGAGCCTGGCACGGCAACGATACTCGCGCCGCGTGTCCCCGCGATACTGCGCATCCTCACCAGGGCACCAGCAGCGGCTCGCGGGTCAGCACGTCCGCCAGCGCCAGCGCGATCATCACGGCGAGCCAGGCGAAACCCGCGCTGGCGACGATGCGCAGCAGGGCGTTGTCGGTCTTCAGGCGCATGAAGATGGTGAGCACCAGCAGCGCCTTGGCTGTCGCGATGCCCAGGTTGGCGACGATGTTGAAGGGACCCAGCCGCAGCAGCGCGCTGCCTGCGCTCAGGCCCAGCAGCGCCAGCAGGGCCGCCAGGGTCCACAGGTTGCCGGCCAGCGAGGGCGGCCGAGGGCCGCTGCGATGGGTGCGCCGGGGATGGCTGGCGCGCGCGTTCATGCGGCCCTCCCGACCAGGTAGACCAGCGGATAGACGAAGATCCACACGATGTCGACCAGGTGCCAGTACAGCGCGGTCAGCTCCAGCGGCGTGTGGTAGTCCTGGTCGAACGCGTGGTGCCAGGTCCGCCAGGCCATCACCAGCAGCACCGCCACGCCGATGGCGACGTGCAGGCTGTGGAAACCGGTGATGAAGTAGTAGAGGCAGTAGAAGATCGCCATGCCCCGGGCATGCACGCCCTGCTGCGTGTAGTGGATGGCCGGGATCAACCCTTCCTCGTATTCGGCGGCGTATTCGAAGCCGTGCATCACCAGGAAGGCGATGCCCAGCGCCGCGGTGAATCCCAGCAGGGCGGTCGCCATGCGCCGCCCACCCAGCTGCACCTCGCGCACGGCGAGCGCCACGGCGCAGCTGCTGGTCAGCAGCACGGCGGTCTCCAGCGTGCCCAGCAGCATGTCGGTGCGCCGGCTGCCCGTGGCGAATGCGTCAGGGAACAGCACGCGGCAGTAGGTGTAACCGGCGAACAGCACGCCGAAGAACAGGATCTCGGTGGCCAGGAAGACCCACATGCCGAGCGTGGCCGCCTCGCGCTGCTGCACGGGATCGTCGAACTGCACTGGAACCGGGCGGGTGCGGGCGTTCATCGGCGGTAGGCGTAAGGGCCTTCGTGGACCTCGGGGGGCCGGTCGAAGTTGCGCGGCGGCGGCGGTGATGTGGTCTGCCACTCCAGGCCGGTCGCCTGCCACGGGTTCGGTCCGGCGTGCGGGCCGTAGCGCAGCGACCACAGCAGGTAGGACAGCGGCAGCAGGTAGGACACCGCCAGGATCGTCGCCCCCGCCGAAGACAGCACGTTCCATACCTGGAACTGCGGCAGGTACTCGTGGTAGCGCCGCGGCATGCCCTCGTAGCCCAGGATGTACTGCGGGAAGAAGGTGAGGTTGAAGCCGAAGAACATCAGGATCGCGGCGAAGCGGGCCCAGGCTTCCGAGTACAGGCGCCCGGTGATCTTGGGCCACCAGAAGTGGACGCCGCCCAGGTAGGCCATCACCGAGCCGCCGACCATGATGTAGTGGAAGTGCGCGACCACGAAGTAGGTGTCGGTGAGGTTCACATCCAGCGCGGTGGCGGCCAGGAACAGGCCGGTGAGGCCGCCGAGCATGAACAGTCCGACGAAGCCGAGCGCATAGAGCATCGGGGCGTCGAAGCCGATGTCGCCCTTGTACAGGGTGGCGGTCCAGTTGAAGACCTTGATCGCCGAGGGCACCGCGATGATGAACGAGAGGATGGAGAACACCAGGCTGGCGTACATCGACTGGCCCGCCACGAACATGTGGTGGCCCCAGACCAGGAAGCCGACCACCGCGATACCGACGATCGCGTAGACCATGAAGCGGTAGCCGAAGATGCGCCGGCGCGCGCCGTTGGTGATCAGTTCGCTGACCACGCCCATCGCCGGCAGGATCATGATGTACACGGCCGGGTGCGAGTAGAACCAGAAGAAGTGCTGGAACAGCAGCGGGTCGCCGCCCAGCGCGGGGTCGAAGATGCCGATGCCGAACAGCCGCTCCAGCCCGATCAGCGCCAGTGTCATCGCCAGCACCGGCGTGGCCAGCACCATCACCAGGCTCACCGCGTACATCGCCCACACGAACAGCGGCAGGCGGAACCAGGTCATGCCCTGCGCGCGCATGGTGTGCACGGTGACGATGAAGTTGACGCCGGTGAGGATCGACGAGAAGCCCACCACGAACACGCCCACCACGGCCAGCAGCACGTGCGAGTTGGAGAACATGGTCGAGAACGGCGTGTAGAAGGTCCAGCCGGTATCCACGCCGCCGAGCAGCAGGCAGACCAGGGTGAACAGGCCGCCGGCCATGTACAGGTACCAGCTGAACAGGTTCAGGCGCGGGAAGGCCACGTCGCGCGCGCCGATCATCAGCGGCAGCAGGAAGTTGCCCAGCGTGGCAGGGATGGAGGGGATCAGGAAGAACCACACCATCACCACGCCGTGGAAGGTGAAGGCCTTGTTGTAGGTTTCCGCGCTCATCAGGTCGCCCGCCGGCGTCACCAGCTCCCAGCGGAGCAGCGCGGCGGCGAGCCCGCCCAGGAAGAAGAAGAAGGTGATCGCGATCCCGTACAGCACCGCGATGCGCTTGTGGTCGTGCGTCAGCAGCCACGAGCGCAGACCGAAGCCTTCCTCCAGGTAGCTGTGCAACGGCAATTCAACGGTGCTCATCGGCGTCCTCCGCCGGTCGGGTGCGGGTCTTCAGGTAGGCCACCAGGGCCAGCACGTCCTCTTCGCCGATACGGCCCTCGAAGCTGGGCATGATCGGCGCGTAGCCGGCGGCGATCTGCTTCTTCGGCAGCAGGATGGAATCGTGCAGGTAGCGTTCGTCGGCGAGCACCTGCGCGCCGTCGGCCAGCGGCACGGTGCGGCCGTACAGGCCGTAGAGATCGGGTGCGTGCACGCCGGAGCGCGGATCGTGGCAGCCGCTGCAGCCGAGCTGGCGGAACAGGGCGGCGCCCTGCGCAGCCAGGCCGGTGCCCTGGTGCGCGTGCAGCCAGCGTGCGTAGTCGGCCGGCGGCATGGCGATCACGCGCCCGCGCATGCGCGAGTGGTCGGTGCCGCAGAACTCGGCGCAGAAAAGGTCGTAGCTACCCGCCTGGGTGGCGGTGAACCACAGCTGCGTGTAGCGGTCCGGCAGCACGTCCTGCTTCACGCGGAAGGCCGGCACGTAGAAGCTGTGGATCACGTCCCGCGAGGTCATCACAAGGCGGACGGGCTGGCCCACCGGCACGTGCAGCTGGTCGATCTCGCGCTGGCCGCCGGGATGCTGCACCTTCCACATCCACTGCTTGGCCACCACGTAGACGGGCGCCGCGTCGCGCGGCGGCACGCGCAACTGGATCCACAGGTGCATGCTCCAGCCGAAGATGCCCATGAACAGGGCGAACGGGACCAGCGTCCAGGTCAGCTCCACGCCCAGGTGCTGGCGTGGCGGCGTGCGCACGGCCTCGCTGCCGCGGCGGTACTTCACGCAGAAGACGATCATCACCGCGAACACGCCGACCACCACGACGGCGCAGAGCAGCAGCAGCGTATCGAACAGGTGGTCGACCTTGGGCGCCAGGGTGGAGGCCTGCGGCAGCATGCTCACGCGCGCGTCCTCGCCTTCAGCCACAGCAGCCAGGCCCCGCACAGCAGCACGAAACCCACGCCCAGCACCTGCATGGTGCGGCCGATGGCCAGGCTGTAACGGCCGGTAGTGGGGTCGTAGCCGCAGCACAGCAGCACCAGCCGATCGACCAGGTTGCCCAACCGCCCCTGCGAGGCGCCCACCAGCGCCAGGCGCAGCGAGGCCGGCGGCCAGGACACGCCGAAGAAGTACTGCGCCACCCTGCCCTGCGGCGTGACCACCACGAAGCCGGCGGCGTGAGCGTACTGGTGCAGGCGGGCGTCGTAGAAGTAACGGAAGCCCACCGCCGAGGCCAGCGCGCCGATGGCCCGGGCATCGCCGGTGAGGAAGTGCCAGCGGTCCACCTGCGCCCCCGGCTGGGCCTTGGCCAGCATCGCCTGGCTGTGGCGGGCATCGCCGGATGTCTCGCGGGGGTCAATGCCGACGAAGGCCACCTGGAAGTCCTGCCCCGGCGCGAGATCCAGGCCGGCTAGCGTGCGCGCCATGCCCTGCAGCACCACGTCGCACAGGTTCGGGCAGCGGTAGTAGCCCAACGCGAGCAGCAGGGGCTTGCCGCCGGCGAGCCTGCGCAGGTCCGTGGTGCGGCCGTCGGTGTCGCGCCAACGCAGGTCCAGCGGCACCGGCGCGCCCAGGCGCTGGTCGAACCCGGCGCGCTGGTCGAGATCCGGCGGGGGCGGCGGCTCGGCAGCGCGCACCAGCGGTGCCAGCAGGACGAGCAGCAAGGCCACGCCCCGCCACCATCCCCGGAGCGGCGCGCCGCGGCGGTTCATGGCCGACGCTCCGTCGACGCCGCGGGGGCGGGCTGGCCTGCCGGCGATGCGGCGAGCAGGGCCATCGCACGCTCGATCGGGATGCGCGCCACCGTATGCCCCTCGTCCATCCACTGGTAGCTCTCCAGCCGGGCGCGCTGCAGCGCGCGTACGGTCGCGATGTCGGCTGCCGGATCGGCCTGCAGCCGTGGCTGCGGCGGGATCGGCCGCACCGGCTGGCCGCCTTCGCTCAACGAGGGGCGCGCCCACATGTAGACCGCCAGCACGATCGCCAGCAGGCTGAGCGCCAGGATCACCGCCGCCCAGTGCAGCGTGCCGGCGGCGACCGCATAGGACTCGTGCGCGTCCGGCTGCCGGCTCATGCCCGTGCCTCCTGCGCCGCCCGCCAGGGCGCGCCGTACCCGAACCACCACAGCCCGCCGATGCCGACCCAGGCCAGCGGCGCGCCCCAGGCCAGCCCCTGCGGGCGGGCGCCGGGCAGCACCAGCCAGGCAACGTAGCCGCTCTGCGCCAGGAACAGCCACAGCGCCACGCCGGCCAGCCAGGCGGCATGCTGCTTGGCCTGCCGCGAGAGCAGCACGGCGAACGGCAGCGCGAGGTGGAACACCACAAGGAAGGCTCCCAGCCAGCGCCAGCCGGTACGTACGCGGGGCAGATACCACGCCGTCTCCGGCGGCAGGTCGGCGATCCACGCGGTGAGGTAGTCCATGAAGGCGAGGTAGCCCCATGCCAGCACCAGCACCAGCAGGATGCTGCCCAGATCGTTCAGGCGTCTGGCCGTCCAGGCCGGTGACGGCGCGCGGCCGAGCACGCTGAGTCCGATCGAGAGCCCCGCGGCGGCCAGCAGCTGGGCGGTTCCGAACAGGATGCCGAAGACGGTCGAATGCCATTGCGGCACCAGCGACATCACCCAGTCGATCGCTGCCACCGACACGGCCAGCACGTGGACGACCAGGCCGCCGGCGGCGAAGCGCGTGGCGGCCGGCGTGTCCAGCCGCCGCCGGATGCCCTGCGCCAGCCACCACCACAGGGCCAGCACGACGACCGCGCGCAGCACGAAGAACGGCAGGTCGAGCCACCAGCGCTGGTGCGCCAGTACGGGATCGGTCGCTGCCGCCGGGGCGGCCCACGGATACAGCGTCCTCGCACCCACCAGCACCGGCAGCAGCAGCACCGCCAGCAGTGGCAGCCGCCGGCTCGCCGCCAGCCAGGCCGGGCGCAGCGCCCGCCCCCAGTCGCCGCCGGTGAGGGCGTGGATCAGCAGGAGCGCCACGCTGCCCACCGTCGGAGCGAGCCAGCACAGCCACGCGAACAGGTAGGCGAGCAACGCCTCGCGCGGCATGCGCAGGCCGAGCAGCAGGCAGGCGAGCGACGCCAGCACGCCGACCACCGCGGCGATCCATTCGGCACGGGAGGCACGCGGCCAGCGGCGCATCACCGGCGCCCTCCGTTGTCCGGCGTGACCGGCAGTCGCGCCAGGTCCTGCGGCGTGAGCCGGTCGCGCGGCGCGTGCTGGGAAAGCTGCAGCGCGCGGATGTAGGCGACGATGGCCCAGCGATCCGGCGGCGCGATGCGGTCGGCGTAGGGGTACATCACC
Organism: Fulvimonas yonginensis; assembly: GCF_037137055.1. Taxonomy (NCBI): domain Bacteria; kingdom Pseudomonadati; phylum Pseudomonadota; class Gammaproteobacteria; order Lysobacterales; family Rhodanobacteraceae; genus Fulvimonas; species Fulvimonas yonginensis. The sequence continues at coordinate 229,309 of NZ_JBBBNY010000001.1, read as the reverse complement.
CCGTAGCCGTTGCTGATCACCTGGTAGAAGTGGCTGTCAGACGCGTTGCGCAGGCGATCGGTGTGATAGCTGGGCGGGGCCGGGAAGCCGCGCCGGGCGATCATGCCGTCGCCGTTGCCGGCGAGCCCGTGGCAGGGTGCGCAATAGATGTCGTAGCGCTCGCGGCCGCGTTGCAGCAGGCTCGCGGTCAGCGGCAGCGGGTTGGCGTAGCGGCGCTCGCCGACCTCGCCCCGGGCCAGGCTGCGGCCCTGCGCGTCCGGCGGCAACGCCGGGCCCGGCGCGGGTGGCAGCGTCATCTGTCCGTGGCGTCCGCTGGCGGTGTCGGCGGCTTCCCCCTGTGCCATCGGCACGCTGCCCGGCGGTGGCGTGCGCGCGCTGTTGCCGTCGGCGAACAGCGGGCTGGGCTGAAGCGGCTTGTACTTGGGCTGCCCGTACATGTCGTGCATGGCCTGTTCGCAGCCGGCGAGGGCGAGCAGGACGGCGAGCAGCGCGAGGCGCGGGCTCATGCCCCCACCTCGTCGATCGCCAGCGGCGCCAGCCGCTCGAGGTCCGCGCGGGCCTGCCGCGCGTCGAAGCGTGCGTCGTCCGCCCGCAGCCAGAGGAAGAAGCCGTCGCGGCTGACCGCCTCGAAGCGCGCCAGCCCGAACAGCGGATGGTTGAGCCGCGGCAATCCGTTGGCGAGCAGCATGCCGGCCACCCCGAATGCCGCCGCGAACAGGATGGTCATCTCCAGTGCCGCCGGGATGAAGGCCGGCCAGCTGGCATCGGGCCGCCCGCCGACGTTGATGGGATAGTCGACCACCGCGGCGTACCACTGCAGGAACAGCGTGCCGAAGCCGCCGCACAGCCCACCCAGCAGCACCAGTAGCGGAATGCGGTTGCGTACCGGCCCCAGCACCTCGGCCAGGCCTTCGACCGCATAGGGCGTGTAGGCCTCCAGGCGCGTGTAGCCCAGCGCCCGCAGCTCGCGCGCGGCCACCAGCAGCGCCTGCGCGCCGTCGAACCGGGCCAGCCAGCCGTGCGTGCCCGCGCTCATGCGCCCTCCCCGTCGAGCCTGGCTCGCAGCTTGCGCAGCTCGAACATCGGCAGTACCGGCAGCAGCCGCACGAACAGCAGGAACAGCAGCAGGAACAGCCCGACCGAGCCGGCGAGGAAGGCCAGGTCCCACAGCGTGGGATAGAACAACCCGAAGCTGGAGGGCAGGAAGCCGTGGTACAGGCTGGCCACGATCAGCTCGAAGCGTTCGAGCCACATGCCGGCCAGCACCAGCAGGGCGATCACGAACAGCGCGGCGTGGCTGCGCCGCACGCGCGCCGACCACAACGCCTGGATCGCCACCACGTTGCAACCGACGATGGTCCAGTACACCCAGGCGTAGGCCCCGCCCAGCTCCTGCAGCGCGTGCGCCACCTCGTAGCGGTCGCCGCTGTAGAACGCGGTGAACAGCTCCGCTGCGTAGCTGTAGTCGACGAACAGGCCGGCGGCGAGCATCAGCTTGGCGAGGTTGTCCAGGTGCCGCTCGGTGATGAAGCCCTGCAGGCCGTAGCACCAGCGCAACGGAATGCCCAGCACCAGCGCCATGGCGAAGCCCGAGAACAGCGCGCCGGCGACGAAGAACGGCGGGAACAGGGTCGAATGCCAGCCCGGCAGCAGGCCTTCGGAAAAGTCCAGCGCCACCATCGAGTGCACCGAGAACACCAGCGGCACCGCCATCGCGGCGAGCAGCAGGTTGAGCGTCTCGTAGCGCTGCCAGTGGCGCGCCTCGCCGCGCCAGCCCAGCGCGAGCAGTCCGTAGAAGACCTGCTTGCCACGCGTGCGCGCACGGTCGCGCAGGGTCGCCAGATCGGGGATCAGGCCGACGTAGAAGTAAAGGATCGAGACCAGCAGGTAGGCCACGATCGCGGAAAAATCCCAGAACAGCGAGCTGCGCCACTGCGGCCACACGCCCATGCGGTCGGGGTAGGGCGCCAGCCAATAGAAGAACCAGGGGCGGCCCAGGTGCAGGATCGGGAACAGGCCCGAGACCGCCACCGCGAACACCGTCATCGCCTCGGCGTAGCGGTTGAGCGCGTTGCGCCAGCCCTGGCGGGCCAGGTAGAGCCCGCCGGAAATGAAGGTGCCGGCCATGCCGATGGCGATCCACCACACGTAGTTGGCGATGGCGAAGGCCCAGGCGACCGGGATGTTGAGGCCCCAGATGCCCACGCCGCGGGCCAGCAGCCAGACGATGCCGCTGCCGAGCAGCGCGGTGAGCAGGAAGGCGAGCGCGAAGGCGAACAGCCACAGGCGCCCGGTCGGGCGCTCGAGCACGAGGTCGCTCACCGCGTCGGTGATCGTCGCGTCGGTCTCGCGAGGGGCCAGCAGCGGCTGGCTCATGCCCGTGCTCCCGTTGGTGCCGGTGTGGCCCGCGCTCCCGCTCGGGGGGAGGAAGGCCGTCCGAGCCCGGCGGGGCGCCGGCACCGGGCCGGCGGGGCGAGGCGCCGTGCGCTCATGCGTCGTCCTCCAGCGCCGGGTGCGGGTTGCGGATGGCGGCCAGATAGGTGGTGCGAGGGCGCGTATTGAGTTCCTGCAGCAGCGCGTAGTGGCGCGGCGAGGCTTTCTGCCGGCTCACCGCGCTGGCCGGGTCCTGCTGGTCGCCGAAAACGATCGCCTGGGTCGGGCACACCGCCTGGCAGGCGGTCAGCACCTCGCCGTCGGCGATGCGCCGGTTCTCGCGGTCGGCGGCAATGTGCGCGGTCTCGATGCGCTGGATGCAGTAGGTGCACTTCTCCATGACGCCGCGGTTGCGCACCGACACGTCCGGGTTGCGCTGCGCCTTCAGGCTCTCGGTGGTGAGGTCGCTGTACTGCAGGAAATTGAAGCGGCGCACCTTGTACGGGCAGTTGTTGGAGCAGAAGCGCGTGCCCACGCAGCGGTTGTAGACCTGCACGTTGAGCCCTTCCGAATCGTGCACGGTGGCGCCGACCGGGCACACCAGCTCGCACGGCGCGTGCTCGCAGTGCATGCAGGGCACCGGCTGGTGGTGGATGCGCGGGGTGCGCGCATCGCCTTCGTAGTAGCGGTCGACGCGGATCCAGTGCATCTCGCGGCCGCGCGCGACCTCCTCCGCGCCCACCACCGGGATGTTGTTCTCCGCCTGGCAGGCGAGGGTGCAGGCGCCGCAGCCGATGCAGGCGTTGAGGTCCACGCTCATCGCCCAGGCGTAATCGCCGGGCGGCCGCTCCGGGTAGAAGCTCGGCGGCACGGGCGCATCGTCGCGCGCGAAGTCCGGGCGCTCGCGATAGGCATCGAGCGTGCCGGCGCGTACCGGCGCGCGGCCTTCCATGGTGTGGTGGCGCTGCGTGGCGGCGAGCGCGTAGCGCGCGCCGGTGCGGTTCACGCGCAGGCCACCGTCGCGCCAGGGTGCCCCGGCTCGGCGCAGGAGATAGGCGTCGAAGCCGAGCCCTTCGCCCACGCGCCCGACCCGGCGACGGCCGTAGCCCAGGAACACGCTGACGCTGCGCGGCGCCTGGCCCGGCATCACCCACACCGGCGCCTGCGTGTGGCGGCCGCCGATGCGCAACTCCAGCGCATCGCCGTTCTTCAGGCCGTGCGCCAGCGCCAGCTCCGGACTGACCAGGGCCACGTTGCTCCAGGTCAGCGTGGTCAGCGGCTTGGGACACTCCTGCAGCCAGCCGTTGTTGGCGTAGCGTCCGTCCCACACGGTGGGGTCCGGCAGGAACAGGAGTTCCAGCGCATCGTCCTCGGCCACCGGCGCGAGCTTGCCGAGGAAGCCGTCGTCGGCGCGCACCCGCTGCGCCGGCGGCATGCTGCGGGCGATCACGCCGGCCTGCAGGCTGGCGATCCAGAAGGCGTCCGGGTCGGTGCCGGCCGGTGCGCGCCAGGTCGATCGCACCTGTTCGCGCGCGTCGCGCGTGTCGCCCAGGAACAAGGCCAGCAGTTCGTGCGCCGAGCGCCCGTCGTACAGCGGCGCGATCACCGGCTGCACCAGGCTCGCGCTGCCGTCGGCCGCGCGCAGGTCCGACCAGCTTTCCAGCGCATGCGCGCGCGGCAGGTGCCAGTGGCAGGCTGCGGCGGTCTCGTCGCGGTACAGCCCCAGGTGGATGCGGTGCGGTACCCGGGCCAGCCGCTCGCCGAAGCGCGCGTCGGCCGGCATGGCATAGACCGGGTTGCCGTCCAGGATCAGCAGGGTGTCCACGCGACCGGCATCGAGCGCGGCGGTCAGCTCGTCCAGCGCCGCGGCGGACGCCTCCCAGGGCTCGGCCGGCGCGTAGTACTCGACCGTACGCCCGACATTGCCCAACGCTTCGTTGAGCAGGTGCGCGAGCGCATGCACCCACGGCGGCTGCGCACGCCCGGCCAGCACCAGGCCGGCGCCGTGCCGGGCGTCCAGGTCCTGCGCCAGCGCGCGCAACCGGCGCGGCGCGATGCCGCTGGACTGCGGCGCGCGGGCGCCGTCGACGCCGAGCAGGTTCGCCAGCTCCAGCGCGAAGAGGCCGATGCGCGCGCTCGCCAGCGGCCAGCGGTGGTCCGCCTTGGCGCCGGTGAGCGTGGGCGTGGCCTCGACCACGTACAGGCGGTTGAACCGGTCGCCCTCGGGCCGGCGGCCGGCGACGAAGTCGCGCGCGTGAAGGAGCCGGCCCGGCATCGTGCCGAGGAAGTCCGCGTCCAGCGCCAGGATCACCTGCGCGCGGTCGAAGCGGTAGCGCGCACGCAGTGGCCGGCCGAAGGCCAGCCGCGCGCCCTCGCGCGCGTTGTCCTCGTCAACCGGCTCGTACACGTGCCAGCGCGCCCCGGGGAAGCGCGCGAGCCACGCCTCGCGCTGGGCGGCCAGCGTCGGCGAATCGAGCGCACCGCTGAGCACGTGCAGGCCACGGCCGTCGTGGGCGAAGCGCGCAGCGAGCCGCTGGGCTTCGCGTGCGAAATCGTCCCAGCTCGCGGCGGCGCCGTCGTGCAGCGGCGCTTGCGAACGGTCCGGATCCCACAGCTCCAGCACCGCCGCCTGCATGGTCGGATCGGTGGCTCCCAGGCTCGTCGGGTGCGCCGGGTTGCCCTCGATCTTGGTCGGCCGGCCCTGATGGGTTTCCACCAGCACGCCGGCGATGTCACCGGCGCAGGCCAGGGTGCTGGCGTAGAAGCGTGGCGACGCCGGCGGCAGCTGGTCGGGCCGGCGCACCCAGGGCACGATCTCCTGCTCCGGCGGGCGGCTGCAGGCGCCCAGGCCCGCCAGCGCCAGCGACGCGCCCAGCAGCTTGAGGAAGCCGCGGCGGTCGAGCTGCGGCTCCAGTTGCGCCAGTTGCGGAAAGGCCTCGCGCAGGCGGCTGCGCCAGGCGGGTTGTTCGACCAGTTCCTCCAGCGCGCGCCAGTAGCGGGGCCCGCGGGCATCGCCCAGGCGCGTGCGCAGCGCGTCGATGAGCGCAGGCTCGCCGCTCATGCCGCCCCCTGCGCTGCCCGGCCCACGCCGCGCCTGCAGGAGCGGGCTTGCTCGCACTGCCGTCCGTGGCTGTTGCGTGCCGCAAGCAGGCGCATCGCGAGCACGCTCGCTCCCGCAGGGCCGGTGCAGGGCTTGGCGGTCAGCGGTGGCATACCGAGCAATCCGTCAGGCGCCGGGTGTCGATGTGGTAGCGCCGGACCAGCGCCAGGCCGAGCTTGCGCTGGTCCGGTGCCTTCCAGCCCATGGCGAACACCTGCTCGTGCGGGCGCAGGTACTTCTGCGGCGCGCGATGGCAGTCCAGGCACCACTCCATCGACAGCGGCTGGGTGCGCCTCGTCAGCGCCATGCGATCGACCCGGCCGTGGCAGCTTTCGCAGCCCACGCCCTTGGCGACATGGATCGAGTGGTTGAAGTAGACGAAGTCCGGCAACTGGTGCACGCGCTGCCAGTGCAGCGCCACGCCGCGCTGCCAGCTCTGCACCACCGGCTGCAGCATCGCCTGGTCGGTGTACAGCTGCGAGTGGCAGGTCATGCAGGTGGAGATCGGCGGGATGCCGGCGAAGGACGAGGTCTCCACCGTGTCGTGGCAGTAGCGGCAGTCGATGCCGTCGTCGCCGACGTGGTGCCGGTGGCTGAAGGGCACCGGCTGCTCGACCGTCTCCTCGACGCGCGGGCGCTGGTCGGTCATGCCGCGCCAGGCCAGCACCGCGGCGCTGGCGAGCACCAGCAGCGCGAGCAGGCCGAGCTTGACGAACAAACCGAAGCGCGGATGGAAGATCTGGGTCATCGCCCTCTCGTGCGGGTCCTTTCAAGCGAGTGCCGGCGCCTACCATCGCAGGGGGGACGTGAAGCGCGCGCGGCCGCTGGCTGCGTACCGACGCGGCGCCGCGCCATCTCAGCCACCGGGCGCCTTGCGCAGGGTCTGGCGCAGGTCCGCCACCTCGTCCGCGTCGACCGCCGCGGCCCGGTTGCCCCAGGCGGTACGGATGTAGGTGGCCAGGTCGGCGATCTGCCGGTCGTCCAGGTGGTCCGCGAAGCCCTGCATGGCCAGTCCGGTCGGCTCGGCCGCGGTACGCGGCACGCGCGCGCCCTGGAGGATCACGCCGATCAGCGTGTCGGCGCTCTTCGCCTGCACCGCCGTGCTCTGCCGCAGCGGCGGGAAGGCACCCAGCTCGCCCTGGCCCTGCTCCAGGTGGCAGCCCTCGCAGTTGTCCAGGTACAGCGCCGCGCCGCGGCCGACCGCCGCCTTGTCGGCCACTGCCACCGGCGCCTCCTTCGGCACGGGCAGGCTCTTGAGGTAGACCGCGATCGCCTGCAGGTCGGGCTGGCTCAGGTACTGGGTGGACTGCTCGACCACTTCGGCCATCGGACCGGCGGCGGCGGTGCGCTCGTTCCGGCCGGTGCGCAGGTACTGCACGATGTCCTGTTCGGTCCAGCCGCCCAGGCCGTCGCGGAGGCCGCCGGCGAGGCTGGGCGCGTAGGCGTTCTCGGCGAAGCCGCCGGTCAGCGGATGGTCCCGGTCGGCGGCGCCGGCAACGTTCTTGGGGCTGTGGCACGCCCCGCAGTGGCCGGCCCCTTCCACCAGGTAGGCGCCGCGGTTCCATTGGGCGGAGCGCCGCGGGTCGGACCGGTAGGTGCCGGCGTCGAAGTACATCCCGTTCCACACCGCCATCACGCCGCGCTGGTCCAGCGGCCAGGGCAGGTCGTTCGGGCGCGGCGCCTGCCGCACCGCGGGCAGCGTGTCGAGGTAGGCCTTGATCGCGCGCACGTCGTCCACGCTCAGGCGCGTATACCAGGGATAGGGGAACGCCGGGTACAGATGGTGACCGAGACGGTCGACGCCTTGGTGCATGGCGCGGTAGAAGTCGGCGTCGTTCCAGCGGCCGATGCCGGTCTCCCGGTCGGGCGTGATGTTGCTGGAGTAGATCGTGCCGAACGGCGTGGGTACCGCGCGGTCGCCCGCGAAGGGCTGGCCGCCGGGGGCGGTGTGGCAGGCCTCGCAGTCGCCCGCGCGCACCAGGTAGCGCCCGCGTGCGATGTCGCCCCAGGGGCCGGGGCTCATGCGCTCGCCCAGCTTGACCACCGAGGGGGCGGCGTGATCCCGGTCCTGGCTGCAGGCCACGCAGAGGGCGGGCAGCGCCAGCATGGCCAGGCAGCGCATCACGTTCGCCACCGGCGCGCTCATGCCGTCACCAGCGGGCCGGGGTTCTTCAGGTAGCGCTTCATCGCCTCGGCCGACCAGAAGGCCAGCGCGCCGACGGTCCCGGTCGGGTTGTAGCCGGGGTTCTGCGGGAACACGCTGGCGCCCATCACCCACAGGTTGGGCACGTCCCAGCTCTGCAGGTAGCGGTTGACCACCGAGGTCTTCGGGTCGTCGCCCATCACTGCGCCGCCGGTGTTGTGCGTGGTCTGGTAAGGCACGATGGTGTAGTGCCCCTGGCGCTTCTTCTCGTGGACGGTGGCGCCGGGAATGGCGCGGGCGATCAGCGCCGCCTTGTCGGTAAGGAAGTCCGACATGCGGTGCTCGTTGGGCTGGAAGTCGAAGGTCAGCCGAAGCAGCGGATTGCCGTAGACGTCGCGCCAGGTGGGATCGAGGTCCAGGTAGTTGGCGCGGTAGCTCATCACGCTGCCGTGGGTGGCGATCGAGCAGGCGGTGAGGTAGTGCTCGTGCATCGCCTGCTTCCAGCCCGCCCCCCACTTGGGGGCGTCTTGCGGCAGGTAGTGCTGCAGGATCGGCCGTCCGCCGGTGTTCCACAGGGCGATGTAGCCGCCGCCGAGGAAGCCGTGCGGGCCGTGGTCGAAGTTGTCGCCGTTGAACTCGTCGATCGCCTGGCCCAGCGCGCCGGCGCCCATGAACGGGTTGAGCCGCTCCTTCTGGAACACGTCGACCGAGGAGGTGATCTGGTAGGCGTAGTTGCGTCCGACCACGCCGCTGTTGGCGACGGGGTCGTACGGCTGGCCGATCTTCGAGACCAGCAGCAGGTGCACGTTGTGGTGGGCGAAGGCGCACAGCACCACCATCTGCGCGGGCTGCTCGATCTGGTTGCCATCGACGTCCACGTAGGTGACGCCGGTGGCGCGCCGGCCGGTGCCGTCGGTGTCCACGCGGGTCACCTCGCAGTGCGTACGGAAGCGGAAGTTGTCCTTCTTCAGCAGCACCGGCAGGATGGTCGTCTGCGGGCTCGCCTTGGAGTAGTTGCCGCAGCCGAACCACTCGCAGTAGCCGCAATAGGTGCACTGGCCCATCTGCACGCCCAGTGGGTTGCGGTAGGGACGCGAGGCGTTGGCCGCCGGGCACGGGAACGGCTGGAAGCCAACCTCGCGCGCAGCCTTGTCGAACAGCACGGTGGAGGCGCTGCGCTGCAGCGGCGGCAGCGGGTAGCCGCGCGTGCGCGGCCCCTCGAACGGGTTGCCGCCGGCGACCCGCGTGCCGTTGAGGTTGCCTGCCTGGCCGGAGACGCCGCAAAGATATTCGAAGCGGTCGTAGTGCGGCTCCAGGTCGGCGTAGGTGACGCCCCAGTCCTGCAGGTTCATGTCCGGCGGAATGAAATGCTTGCCGTAACGCTGCTCTGTGTGGCTGCGGATCACGAAATCCTGCGGCAGGAAACGCCAGCACTGGCCGTTCCAGTGCACGCCGGCGCCACCCACGCCGGCGGCCGGCAGGAACGAGCCCAGGTGGCGCATCGGCAGCGCGGTCTGGTCGGCGGAATTGCGGAAGGTGAGCGTCTCGCGCTCGGGCGCCTCGAAGATCTGCTTGCGCACCGCGTAGCGCAACTCGTCCTGGATGTGGTCGGTGGCGAAGTCGGGGATGGTGTCGCGCCAGGCACCGCGCTCCAGCGCCAGCACCTGCACGCCGGCGTCGGTCAACTCCTGCGCGATGATCGAGGCGGTCCAGCCGAAGCCGACCAGCACCACGTCCACCGGCGGCATGCGCCGGGGCATCAGGCCACCCCCGCGTGGGCAAGCGCCGCCTGCGGCGCGCGGCCGATCAGGCTAACGCAGGGCTGTCGGTAGGGTTCGCCGTACTGGCCGATCTCGCGCACGTAGTTGTAGCGGGGCCCGGGGAAGCCGATCAGCTTCCAGCCGGCGAAGTCGCGGTTGCCGCCATACAGCGGGTCGGCGAGGTAGCCCTCCTGGGTGTTCTGCCAGAGCAGGTTGAAGAAGGTCTTCGAGGGCAGGTCGCCCAGGTCGACCTTGCCGTGTTCCAGCGCGTGCAGCACCGCGTCCTGCTGCCCGGCGCCCAGCTTGGCGAACGGTTGCCGGTACTGCCTGCGGCAGTGCGCTTCGATGCCGGCGATCGCCTGCCGGTAGACCTGGGCCGGCGTGTAGCGCAGCTGGTAGCCCTGGCTGTCGGTGCCGACCGGCCATGGGCCCTGCATGTACCAGCGCTCGGCGCGCCCGTACGGGCCGGCGAGCTGCAGGTCGATGAACTCCGGCACGCCTGCCTGGTCGGCACCAGGCCCGAGCGCGTCCGCGGGGATCAGACGCGCGGTCGCGGCACGGACGAAATCGATCTCATCGGCGGTGAAGTAGGCCGCCCCCACCCCCCTGCCCGCCGCGGACCCGCCACGGCCGCCGCAGGCGCAGACCAGCATGCTGGCGGGCAGCGCCACGCCGACCAGTCTCAGGAAATCCCGGCGTGCCGGGTCGTGATTCATGGGCTCCTCCCTCCGGAACGGAAGAGCCTAGGCGGGAGCAAGTGAAGAGGCGGGCTCCCACGGGTGAACGAGCAATCACTGTCATCGCAGGTTCTCACGTTCCCGGCCGCTGCACGCAAGCACCTGCGGGCCTCCGCCAGGCACCCGGTCACGCCGCGCAGGTCCGGTCCCCGCAGGGAGGGCGACCGCGGACATCCGTGAACCAGGTCGGAGGAATCTCGGCCTAATGCTTGACGCAACAAAGCTTTAGCCTGCACGCTTCCATCACTTGTGTATGGTCACCATTCACGGTTCTGACCGCGCGAGCGTGTGGGAGGGGTCATGGCGAAGGACAACCTGGTACTGCTGGTGGAGGATGACTCGGACACGCGCGAGGTCATGGCCTTGCTCCTCGATGCGGCCGGCTACCAGGTGCTGTCGGCGCGCGACGCCAAGACCGGCCTCAAGCTGATCGACGAGCAGCCCGACATCGACGTGATCGTCACCGACGTCAACATCGGCGGTGGCCAGGACGGCATCAGCATGGCCGAGGAGATCCGCCGGCGCGGGTCCCACGCGGCGGTGGTGGTGATCTCCGGCGATCCGGAAGCATCCAGCGAACGGCTGGGTCCGACCGCCACGTTCCTGCCCAAGCCCTACGATCGCAAGGCGCTGCTGGCGGCGATCGCCGACGCCCGCGCCAAGAATGCGCGCGCCTGCGCCGTGGCCGACGACGGCAACCCGCCGCCCTATCCGGGTTTATCTCACTAGCCGGTTTGAGGTAGGTTCACATGGAGCCGGCCGCGTCGCGCCCGTCCGCCATGTGGGTTCGCGGGTGAGCTGCAGGGTCGGGAACGAGGGCCGATGCGACCGTCCTGGACGACCGTGGCGCGGTGCTTGCTGTGCAAGGACGGTGGCATGGAAACGAGCGGGAACAAGGCTTACGAATTGCTGGTGCAGTCCATCCTGGACTACGCCATCTTCATGGTGGACCCGCAAGGCCGCATCCGCACCTGGAACCCCGGCGCCGCCCAGATCCACGGCTACCAGGCCACCGAGATCGTCGGGCGGCCGTTCGCCCTGCTGCACACCGAGCAGGACCGTGGCGCCGGGCGTCCCGAACTGATCCTGCACATGGCGGCGGCGCACGGCCGGTTCCAGGAGGAGGCCCAGCGCCTGCGCAAGGACGGCAGCGGCTTCTGGGCGCACGCGGTGGCGGACGCCGTGCGCGACGAGCAGGGTCGCCTGCTCGGCTTCGCCATGGTCACCCGCGACATCACCGAGCGGCGCCTCACCGAGCAGCGCCTGCGCGAGGTCGAACGGCGCTTCCGCCTGTTCGTGGAGGGCGTGACCGACTATTCGATCTGCATGTGCGACGCGCGCGGCATCGTCACCGACTGGAACGCCGGCGCCGAGCGGATCAAGGGCTATACCGCGGCGGAGATCATCGGCCGCCCGATGAGCCAGTTCTTCGCCAACCCGATGGTGGCGCAGACCGCGATGACGGTGGCCGCGGAGACCGGCCGCTACCAGGTGGTGGACTGGCAGGTGCGCAAGGACGGCTCGCGTTTCATGGCCGAGATCGCCGTGGACGCGATCCGCGACAACGACGGCCAGCTGCTCGGCTTCGCCAAGATCACCCGCGACATCACCGAACGCATCGAGGCCGAACGGCACCTGGAGGAAACCCGCGCGCAGCTGTTCCAGTCGCAGAAGATCGAGGCGCTGGGCCAGCTCACCGGCGGCATCGCGCACGACTTCAACAACCTGCTGCAAGGCATCATCGGCTCGCTCGAAGTGGTCGAGATGCGCCTGGCCAGCGGGCGCCAGGACGTTGACCGCTTCCTCGGCAACGCGCTCGAATCGGCCAAGCGTGCCGCCACGCTGACCCATCGCCTGCTCGCCTTCGCGAGGCGCCAGCCGCTGGCGCCCAAGTCGGTCAGCCTCAACCCGCTGGTCGAGCAGATGGCCGAGCTGCTGCCGGCCACGCTGGGCGAGCGGATCGAACTCGAGCTCGATCTGGCGCCAGGGCTGATGCCGGCGCTGTGCGACCCCAACCTGCTGGAGAGCGCGATCCTCAACCTGGCGATCAACGCGCGCGACGCCATGCCGAACGGCGGCCGGCTGACCATCCGCACCGCCGCCGTGCCGCCCGGCGAAGGGCCGCTGCGTCGCCCGCACAGCCTGCAGGAGGCGCCGGTGCTGCTGCTGCAGGTCAGCGACACCGGCATCGGCATGACGCCGGAAGTGCGCGCGCGTGCGTTCGATCCGTTCTTCACGACCAAGCCCAAGGGCCGCGGCACCGGCCTGGGCCTGTCGATGATCCACGGTTTCGTCACCCAGTCGCGCGGCGCGATCGAGCTGGAAAGCGAGCCCGGCCGCGGCACCACCGTGTCGATCTACCTGCCCAGCGGCGAGCGTCGCAACGTGCGCACGCACGAGGTCCGCGAGGCCGGCACGCGCTGGCAACCGACCGCGGCAGGCGAGACCATCCTGCTGGTGGAGGACGAGGACGTGGTGCGCGACCTGGTCGCCAACAAGCTGCGCGAGCTGCACTACCGCGTGCTGGAGGCGCGCGACGGCCATGCCGGCCTGGCCGCGATCGAATCGACCGAGCGTATCGATCTGGTGGTCTCGGACATCGGCCTGCCGGGGCTGAACGGCCTGCAGATGGTCGACGTCGGTCGCCGCCACCGGCCCGGGCTCAAGGTGCTCTTCATGACCGGCTATGCCGAGACGATGCCCGAGGACTGGGTGGTGGACGCGCACACCGACCTGCTGACCAAGCCCTTCGAGTTCGACACGCTGGTCGAGCACATCCGCGCCCTGCTGCCGGCCATCTCGGTGGCCTCCTAGCGCCAGGCGCCCTCGTGCCGGCAGGCGCGTGTGTGTAAAAACTGCCGGGCCCGGTAAAAGTTGCCGACATCGTGCCGCTGCGTGCCGCCTGCGCCCCGGCTCCGGTTGGCACAGCGTTTGAATGCCATGGGTGTACCCCTCCACCGCGAGGTGCCCCATGCACGCCTTTCTGCCGTGTCCGCCCCGCGTCGCGCCGATCCGCATGCCGCGGATCGGGCCGCCGGGCCTGACCGCTCCCTCCAAGCCGGTGGGCGATCCCGAATCGCTGCCGCCCGATCCCACGCCGCCGCAGCCTTACGAGCCGACCGATCCGGTGCATGCTCCGCGGCCGCGCGAACCGGACCTGCCCGCCATCGATCCGCACGATCCGGGCATGCCGATGCCGCGCATCGGCGAACCCGGTCTGCCGCTGCACTGCTGGCTGAACTGAACGAAAAAAGTTGGCGTGCGCTGCAAGTTTTTCGCGGCGCACGGGCGCGTCTTTCCGTCCCACAGGAGTTCCCGATGAGCACTCGATACGACGACGACTATTCCCCGCGCAACCGCCAGCGCATGGCCGAAGAACGCGACGAGCGGCGCGACCCCTACGAGTCGCAACGCCAGGTGCGCACCTACGGGGACGACAACCGGTTCGCCGCCGAGCATCCGTGGCAGGCGGCCCATCCGCGCCGCTGGCAGGAAGGCGGGCAGCAACAGCCGCGCTGGAACGAGGAGCCGTCCCGCTACGGCGGCGGCTACCGTGGTGACGAGCTGTGGTCCTCGCAGCAGCAGCGTCCTCTCGGCGACGCGCGCTACGACCTGGACACCCGTGCCGAGCGCAATTTCGTCGAGGGCTACCAGAACGACGACAACCGCCATCGCGCGCACGGTTACGGCGCCAGCTACGGCGCGTGGCGCGGCCAGCGTGACTACGGCCGCGGTTATCCCGGCCAGAGCAACAGCGGCTACGACGCGGAACGCGCCTACGGCCAGGGGCGCTACCAGGACGACGCGCGCAGCAACGCCGCCCACGGGAGCTGGACGCAGGAGCACGACTACGAAGGTCCCCGGTACGGTGGGCGCCCGTACGCCCCCGGCGGCTACGGCAGCCAGCAGGGGCGCGCGGACACCTACGGTGGCGCCGGCTTCCGCCAGGAAGGCAAGCGTTACTGGTTCGACGAAGGCGACCAGCGCAACCAGTTCCGCGGCACCCGCCCGCGCGGCTACGAGCGCAGCGACGAACGCCTGCGCGAGCTGGTCTGCGAACGGCTCACCGACGCGGACATCGATGCCAGCGACATCGAGGTCAAGGTGAACCAGGGCGTGGTCACGCTCGAAGGCAGCGTGCGTGCGCGCTGGATGAAGCATCAGGCCGAGGACATCGTCGACGACTGCGGCGGAGTGAAGGACATCCAGAACCGCTTGCGCGTGGGCACCGGCACGAGCGCGAACGCCAACGTGCAGGGCACCACCGCCGCGCCGGCACCGGGCACCACCGCCACCGGCACGACGGGCACCTCGACTGCATCGGCAAGCATGGGAGGCTCGACCACCGGCGGCAGCAACCCGGGCGATCTCGGCGGACGCAGCAAGCACTGACACGCGGTCGCCTGTCTGCACAGCAGGCAGGCGCATACCGCACAACCGGATGCACGCCGTCGGTGTGCGTCGCGGCCGAGAACAACTCTTCGACGCAGCTTGCACTTCGCTTGCGGCATCGTCGGCGCTGTCCACGCTGACCTGCCATGCGGTGTCCACCGCGGCCGCTGTCGTGGACGCACAGACCGGCATCGACCGGCCGATTATTCCACGCGACAGCCAGGGGCCACGTGGCCCCCCCTTTCCGGTGAACCTGTGCCGACGATCGCTTCCATTCTCCTCGTAGACGATGACGCTCAATTCCTCGAAGTGGTAACCGATTTCGCCGAACAGAAGAACTGCTCCGTGACCGGCGCCCCGAGCCTGGCGCATGCTCTCAAGCTCACCGCGCAACAGCATTTCGATCTGTTGCTGCTGGACCTGTCGCTGCCCGACGGCAACGGGTTGGACCTGATCGGCCACCTGGACCAGCGCCAGACCGCGCAGGTGGTGGTGGTGACCGGGCATCCCACGGTGGAGACGGCGGTGCGTTCGCTGCAGCTGCCCGTCATGGACTACCTGATCAAGCCGATCGAGGGCGACGAGCTGCGCCGCCTGATCGACCAGGCGATCGCGGCCGCACGCCTGCGTGCCGACTCGGATGCCACGCGCGAGAGCTGCGGCGGGCTGATCGGCTCCAGCGCGGTGATGCAGCGCCTGTTCGAGAAGATCCGGCGGGTCGCGCCACTGGACGTGACCGTGCTGATCCACGGCGAAAGCGGCACCGGCAAGGAGCTGGCCGCACGCGCACTGCACGAGTTCAGCGGACGCAGCGGGCGCTTCGTCGCGGTCAACTGCGGCGCCATCGCACCCGACCTGCTGACCAGCCAGCTGTTCGGCCACGAGCGCGGCAGCTTCACCGGCGCGATCCGGGACCATGCGGGCTTCTTCGAGCAGGCGCAGGGCGGCACGCTGTTCCTGGACGAATGCACCGAAATGCCGCTGCACCTGCAGACGCACCTGCTGCGCGTGCTGGAGGAGCGCGACGTGACCCGCCTGGGCGCGAGCGCCAGCAAGCCGGTCGACGTGCGGGTGATCGCCGCCACCAACCGCGACCCGCTGCAGGCCGTGCGCGACGGGGTGCTGCGCGCCGACCTCTACTATCGGCTGATGGATTTTCCGCTCGCCATGCCGCCGCTGCGCGAGCATGCCAGCGACATCCCGCTGCTGGCGCAGCACTTCCTGGACCGGCTCAACGAGCGCTACGGCACCAAGCGCCGCTTCGCCCCCGATGCGATGCGCCGGCTGCTCACCTACGACTGGCCCGGCAACGCGCGCGAGCTCAAGCACGCGGTGCAGCGCGCCTGGGTGATGTCGGGCGACGAACTGGACATGAAGATCGCGCAGCCGCCGCAGTATCCGCTGCACCAGGCGCACGATCACGGGACGATGCCGTTCCGCATCGGCATGACCATCGAAGAGATGGAGAAACAGATGCTGCTGCGCACGCTCGCCCATTTCGACAACGACAAGACGCGCACGGCCGAGGCGTTGGGGGTCAGCCTCAAGACGATCTACAACAAGCTGTCGCGTTACCAGCACGAAGACCGCGAATGAACGTACGGCCTCCCCATTCCGCCATCACGCCGATTCCCCTGCCGCTGCCGACCACGCTGCACGCGCTGGAAGCCTCCTCCGCGGAACAGGCGATCACCCGGCTGCTGCAACACGTGAGCCTGCAATGGCAGGCCGAAGTGTGCCTGCTGGTCGCACCGCACCGGCCCAGCGGCCAGGGCCGCTACTGCTGGCCGCTGCCGCCGCCACCCGCCTCGCGGCGGTACGCGCGCGAGCTCGCCGGCCAGCTCGCCGCCCGCGCGCTGCGGTCGGCGCAGACCGTGGAGCGCACCGAGGCGCGCGAGCGACGCGGCCACGGCCGGCTGCGCGCGATCGCCCTGCCCTGTCGGCGCGCCCGGCGTCCGGCGGCCTCGCTCGGATTGGCGCTGTACCGCCCGCGCATGCTCGGCAGCGAGGAGCGCACGGCGCTGGCCCACATCGGCGCCTGGCTGGCGGTGCTGCTGCAGCGCGAGCGGCGCGAAGCCGAGGCGCCGGCCTGGCAGAACGATCCCGCGCCGGTGGTCGATGCGATCAACAACGCGCTCAACGTGATGGTGATGCGTACCGACCTCGCCGCGATGATGCTCGAACGCGAGGAGCGCCAGGGCGTGCTGGACCTGCTCGACCAGATCGGCCACGGCTGCATGCGCTGCGCGGAGCTGGCGCGCGGCCTGCTGCGCGAGGGCGGCTCGCTGCATCGCGTGCGCTCGCTCAACTGAAGCGAGCTCGACACCCGCGGACAAGGCCACTCATTTCCGGCGAGGCCGGCAAACGTCGATTCGTGCTGCACGCCGCCGTCACTGCGCCTAGCAGTGGAGAGCGGCAAGTTTTCCATGCGGCTTCGCAATTTTGCCGCGACCGCTTTCGAGCAGCCATGACAGTCCCCTGCCTGGCGGCGACGTTGCCCGCGTCACGGCGGCGTTCGGCGCACGCTCGAGCTGGCATGGATGTTGCGATCGCACGGCAGCCGCCGCGCAACGCGGCGCGCCGTCGAGCCCCCACTGCTCGACGTCCCCCGAACGGAAGAAGAGAGCACCGACATGTCCAGCAAGAATCCAGGCAGCGGTACCAGCAAACGAGGCTTCGCCAGCATGGACGAGGAGCGCCAGCGCGAGATCGCCAGCGAAGGCGGCCGCGCCGCCCATGCCAGCGGCCATGCCCATCAGTTCACGTCCGAGGAAGCGCGCCGCGCCGGCCAGAAGGGCGGCGAGGCCGTGAGCGCCAACCGCGAGCACATGGCCGCGATCGGCCGCAAGGGCGGCGAGGCCAGCCATGGCCGGCGCAGCGGCGAGGAAGGCACCCGCGGCGGCAGCAGCGCACAACACGCCAAGGCCGGCCGCCAGAGCCACAAGAGCGAGGAAGACGACTGACAAGGCAGCGTCCACGTCGCGCAAACGCCATTCACCCAAGAGGAAATCGCCATGACACCGAGACGCGTCACCCTGGCGCTCGGCTTTCTGCTGCTGGCCGGCACCGCCGGCAGTTCGTTCGCGCAGAGCAGCGCCTCCTCCGCCGGCAGCAGCATGAGCCATCACGGCAGCAGCATGCGAGGCGGGGAACACGATGCGATGTTCATGCGTCACGCCGCGGCCGACGGCCTGGCCGAGGTGCAGCTCGGCCGCATCGCGCTGGACAAGGCATCGTCCGACCAGGTCAAGCAGCTGGCCCAGCGCATCGTCGACGACCACACCAAGGCCAATGACCGGCTGATGAGCATCGCCGCGCGCAAGCAGGTGACCCTGCCGACCGAGCCGATGCCTGCGCAGAAGAAGGAAGCCGCCCGCCTGCAGGCGATGAGCGGCAGCGCCTTCGACCGCGCCTATGCGCAATCCATGGTCAGGGACCACCGCAAGGCGATCAAGATGTTCGGCATGGAAAGCCAGAACGCCAGCGACCCCGACCTCAAGCAGTTCGCCAGCAGCACGCTGCCGGTGCTCAAGCAGCATCTGCAGATGGCCGAGCAGGCCGCCGGCGGCAGCAGCAGCATGCGCCACGGCACGCCGATGGATCGCAGCGGCTCGATGAACATGCCTGCGTCGGGCAGCAGCACGCGCTGATCCGGCGAGCCGACCGTGAACGCGACCGCCCACCAGCCTTGCGCCCATCCGGGGTGTCGCTGCAGCGTGCCGGTGGGCGACAGCTATTGCTCGGACCATTGCCGGCAGGCGGGCGACACGCCCTCCGCCGGCCCGTGCGGATGCGGTCACACGCCCTGCCAGCCGCCGCCGCCCGGCGGCGGCACGCCCGCCTGAGCGCAGTCGTTACGCGACCGGCCGCCGTTGCGCCAGCCAGGACTGGAGGTCCGCCAGCACCTCGCGGCGCGCGGGCTCGGCTTCGTTGAACAGCTCGTGGCAGAGCGCGTCGTACACCCGCACCGTGAGGTGGCCGCCGGGTCGCGCCGCTTCGGCGAAGGCGAGGCTGCCGCGCGGATCCACCAGCCGGTCGGCACCGGCGACCAGCAGCAGCGTCGGCACCGCCAGCGCGGCCGCGTGGCGGATGCAGTACGGCCCGCTTTCGAAGATGAAGCGCGCCAGGCGCGGGGTGATCCAGCCCGAACGCAACGGATCGTGGCGGTACGCCACGACCACGTCCGGGTCGTGCGACAGCGCCCGGAACGGGAGGCCGCTGCGCAATGGCAGACCGGGCAGCACGCGCGCGAGGCGTGTGGCCAGCGACTGCTGCCAGCCCGGCACCCAGGTCCGTAGCGCGGGCGACGACAACACCAGGGCGCGCACCGCGACGCGGCCTTCCAGCACGGCACGCAGAGCCACGGTGCCGCCCATGCTGTGCCCGAGCAGCAACGGCGGCGCGCCGAGCGCGGCGACGTAGTCCGCCAGTACGGCGGCCAGGTCCCCGAGCAGTTCGAGCGGATGCGCCAGGGCGCCGCGGCGCCCGGGCGAGCGGCCGTGTCCCGCCTGGTCGTAGCTGCGCACGGCGTAACCGCGGGCGTTCAGCCAGGCCGCCAGCGGCGCGTAGCGCGCGCCGTGCTCGCCCAGCCCGTGCACGATCAGCACGCCTTCGCGCGCCGTGGCGCCGGGCCAGTCGTGCAACTGCAGCCAGCGCCCGTCCGGCAGGGCCAGGGTGGTATCCAGCGGATCCGGCGCCGGATCCCGGCTGCGCATGCTCGCGTCCATCGGCGTACCGTAGCCGGATCCGGGCAGGCCGAACAGGCGCTCGACGTTCCGCCCATTCGCCCCTATATCATCGAATCCCGCGCCTGCTTCCGCGGAGCCGCCATGCCGCTCGAACATTTCCACCCCGCCGTTGCGCGTTGGTTCCAGCGCAGCTTTTCCGCGCCCACCGCGGCGCAGGCCGGCGCGTGGCCGAATATCCACGCCGGCCGGCACACGCTGGTGGCCGCGCCGACCGGCTCGGGCAAGACGCTGACCGCCTTCCTCGCCGCGATCGACGCGCTGGTGCGCGAGGGCGTGACCGCCGGCGGGGCGCTGCCCGACGAGACGCGCGTGGTCTACGTCTCGCCGCTGAAGGCCTTGTCCAACGACATCCACATCAACCTGGAGGCGCCGCTGGAGGGCATCCGCGCGGAACTGGAGGCGCTGGGCCTGCCGGACGTGGCGATCCGCACCGCCGTGCGCACCGGCGACACGCCGCAGGCCGAGCGCGCGCTGATGCGCAAGCTCGCCCCGCACATCCTGGTGACCACGCCCGAGTCGCTCTACGTGCTGCTGGGCTCGGTCTCCGGACGCGAGATGCTCCGGAGCACGCGTGCGGTGATCGTCGACGAGATCCACGCGCTGGCCAACTCCAAGCGCGGCACGCACCTGGCGTTGTCGCTGGAGCGGCTGGAGTCGCTGTGCCAGCGGCCGCTGCAGCGCATCGGCCTGTCGGCGACGCAGAAGCCGATCGAGGAAGTCGCGCGCTTCCTCGCCGGAGCACGGAACCAGGCTCTTTCTCCCGGCGAGGACGCTTCGACTGGATCGAAACGGCGCGAAGCGCCACGGTCGCTTCCTCTCCGTTCCGGGGAGAGGACGGAGGTGAAGGGTCAATCTTGCGTCGAGCTCCCACCAGACCTGCCCGCAAGCCTCTTCCCCTCATGCGACCCTTCGGGCCATCTTCTCCCCGGAGGGGGGATGGATCCGACGCGCTGCGCGATCGTCGACGTGGGCCACACCCGCCCGCGCGACCTCGCCATCGAAGTCCCGCCCGTCCCGCTCGAAGCGGTGATGTCCAACGACAGCTGGGACACCGTCTACGACCGCCTCGCCCAGCTCGCCCGCGAGCACCGCACCACGCTGGTGTTCGTCAACACCCGCCGCATGGCCGAGCGCGCCGCGCGGCATCTGGCCGAGCGGCTGGGCAAGGAGGCGGTGGCTGCCCACCACGGCAGCCTGGCGAAGGAACTGCGGCTGGATGCCGAGCAGCGCCTCAAGCGCGGCGAGCTCAAGCTGCTGGTCGCCACGGCCTCGCTGGAGCTGGGCATCGACATCGGCGACGTGGACCTGGTCTGCCAGCTCGCCTCGCCGCGCTCGATCGCCGCCTTCCTGCAGCGCGCCGGCCGCTCCGGCCACGCCGTGCACGGCACGCCCAAGGCACGCCTGTTCCCGACCAGCCGCGACGACCTGGTGGAATGCGCAGCGCTGCTCGACTGCGTACGTCGGGGCGAGCTGGACGCGCTGGTGCAGCCGCGCGAGCCGCTGGACGTGCTGGCCCAGCAGATCGTCGCGGAAGTCGCCTGCCAGGAATGGGACGAGGATGCGCTGTACGCGCTGGTGCGCGGGGCGCATCCGTACCGCGACCTGCCGCGCGAGCGCTTCGATGCCGTCGTGCGCATGCTCGCCGAAGGTTTCAGCACGCGCCGCGGCGCCCGCGCGGCCTACATCCACCGCGATGCCGTGCATCGCAAGCTGCGCGCCCGCCGCAACGCACGGCTGACCGCCGTCACCTCCGGCGGCACCATTCCCGACACCGCTGATTACCTGGTCGTGCTGGAGCCGCAGAACACCATCGTGGGCTCCGTCAACGAGGACTTCGCGGTGGAGAGCCTGGCCGGCGACGTGTTCCAGCTTGGCAACACCAGCTACCGCATCCTGCGCGTGGAGCGCGACCGCCTGCGCGTGGAGGACGCCCACGGCGCGCCGCCGAGCATCCCGTTCTGGCTGGGCGAGGCGCCGGGGCGCAGCGACGAGCTGTCCGCGGGCGTCTCGCGCCTGCGCGAGGAGATCGGCGCGCTGCTCGACGCCGGCGGCGTGGCGGCCGGGGTGCAGTGGCTGCGGGCGGTGCTGTCGATGGGCGAGGCCGCCGCGTTGCAGCTGGCGGACTACCTGCATCGCGCCAAGGCCGCGCTGGGCGTGCTGCCCACCCAGCGCACGATCGTGTTCGAGCGCTTCTTCGACGAATCGGGCGGCACCCAGCTGGTGATCCACACGCCCTTCGGCAGCCGCATCAACCGCGCCTGGGGGCTGGCGCTGCGCAAGCGCTTCTGCCGCCAGTTCAACTTCGAGCTGCAGGCGGCGGCGACCGAGGACGCGATCGTGCTGTCGCTCTCGACCAGCCACAGCTTCCCGCTGGAGGAGGTCGCGCGCTACCTGCACTCGAACAGTGCCGAGCACGTGCTGGTGCAGGCGCTGCTGGACGCCCCGCTGTTCCCCGCGCGCTGGCGCTGGAACGCGGTCACCGCACTGGCGCTGCCGCGCTACACCGGCGGCAAGAAGACCCCGCCGCAGATCCAGCGCATGAAGAGCGAGGACCTGCTCGCCACCGTCTTTCCCGACCAGGTCGCCTGCCTGGAGAACATCGTCGGCGAACGGCAGATTCCCGACCACCCGCTGGTCGAGCAGACCCTGCACGACTGCCTGCGCGAGGCGATGGACGTGGACGGTTTGCTGCGCATCTTGCGCGGCCTGGAAGCCGGCGCGATCGCGGTGGTCGCGCGCGACCTCACCGGGCCCAGCCCGCTCGCCTCGGAAGTGCTCTCGGCCGCGCCCTACGCCTACCTGGACGACGCGCCGCTGGAGGAGCGACGTACGCAGGCGGTGCAGAACCGGCGCTGGAGCGCCGAGGACGCCGACGACCTGGGCCGGCTCGACGCGGAGGCGATCGCCGCCGTGCGCGAGGAAGCCTGGCCGCAGGTGCGCAGCACCGACGAGATGCACGAGGCGCTGACGTTGCTGGGCTTCGTGACGGGCCGGGAAGTGGAGGCCAACACCGGCTGGCAGGAACGCCTGGAGGCGCTCGCCCGGCAGCACCGCGCGACGCGTCTAGCCTTTGCGCCCTCTCCCCCCCGGGGCGAGGGCCGGGCCGAGGGGCCGCGCTTGCGCGGAACTTCCGGGGAACAGACTGCAGGCGACTTCTGCGCGGGCCCAGGCCCCTCATCCGACCCCTCCGGGGCCACCTTTCCCCCGGAGGGAAGAAAGATCGCAGGTGTATGGGTCGCGGCGGAAATCCTGCCGCTGTGGCAAGCCATCCACGCGGACGCCACGCGGCACCCGCCGATCAGCGCTCCGCCCGACTACGCCGCCCAGACCTGGACCCGCGACGACGCCCTGCTGGAGCTGGTCCGTCGTCGCCTCGGCGGGCTGGGACCCGTCACCGTGGACACGCTCGCCGCCTCGCTTGCCGTCGATCCGGCGGAGGTCGAGCCCGCCCTGCTGCGCCTGCAATCGGAAGGCTACGTGATGCAGGGCCGCTTCACGCCGGAGGCGCCCGGGCCGGAATGGTGCGAGCGCCACCTGCTCGCGCGCATCCACCGCTACACCATCGGCCGGCTGCGCCGCGAGATCGAGCCGGTCAGCCGGCGCGACCTGCTGCGCTTCTTCGCCGACTGGCAGCACCTCACTCCCGACACCCGCATGGAAGGCCCGGACGGTTTGATCGCCGCGCTGCACCAGCTGGAAGGCTACGAGGCTGCCGCCGGCGCCTGGGAGAGCGAACTGCTGCCGGCACGCGTGGGCGACTACGCCAGCCGCTGGCTGGACGAACTGTGCCGCGCCGGCCGTTTCGGCTGGAGCCGCCTGCGCGCCGGCGGCGGCAGCAGCGGGCCGGTGCGCGCCACGCCGATCGTGCTGCTGCCGCGGCGGCAGATGGCCATCTGGACGTCCATCGCCGGGAACGAGCAGCCGCAGGAGAGCCTGCTTTCCTCGCGTGCCCAGGCCGTCGCCGACGCACTCGCCGGACACGGCGCGCTGTTCTTCGACGAGCTGCTCGACGCCACCCGCCTGCTGCGCACCGAGCTGGAGAACGCGCTGGGCGAACTGGTCGCCGCCGGGCGCGTCAGCGCCGACAGCTTCGCCGGCCTGCGCGCGCTGCTGCTGCCGGCGGCCAAGCGCGACTCGCGTCCCCACCGGCGCGCACGCCGGCACGCGCTGAGCGAGATCGAGGATGCCGGGCGCTGGTCGCTGGCGCGGCCGGCCAGGAACGCCGAGGAGGATGCCGACCGCGTCGAGCACGTGGCGCGCGTCCTGCTTCGCCGCTACGGCGTGGTGTTCTGGAAGCTGCTCGAGCGCGAGGCGCCATGGTTGCCCTCATGGCGCGAACTGCTGCGCGTGTACCACCGGCTGGAGGCGCGCGGCGAGATCCGCGGCGGCCGCTTCGTGGAAGGCCTGGTGGGCGAGCAGTTCGCGCTGCCCGAGGCGATCGGCGCGCTGCGCGCGGTACGCCAGCGGCCGCCGTCGCAGCAGCTGGTGTGCGTGAGCGGCAGCGACCCGCTCAACCTGGTCGGCACCGTGCTGGCCGGCGACAGGCTGCCCGCCCTGGCCGGCACCCGCGTGCTGTACGAGGACGGCGTGCCGGTGGCCGCGCTGGTCGCCAACAAGCCGCAGTTCCTGCAGGAAGCCGACGGCGCGACGCAGCAACGCTGGCGCCACGCGCTGCTGCGCCGGGCCGGCAGCGAACCGCAAGGTATCGGGCTGGCCATCTAGCGCATTGCAGGCCACGCCCGCATGCGGCTCAGTCGCTTAAGTCGGCGATGTGGACCAGCAGGCCCTCGTGCACGCGGAACTCGCTGCGGCCGTTCAACGCGAGCACCTGGCCCGCCCGTGCGCCGTTGGGCAGGTCCTGCGCGAACACGCCCTCGAAGGCGATGCCCACGTGCGCCACGCCGTCCCTCTCCGCATAGCGGGTCACCGTCTGGCGCCGCCGCGCGAACAGCGGCAGCGTGCTCTGCGCCAGCCGGCGGAATTCCTCGATGCCCTGCGTGCGCACGGTGGTCACGCCCGCGGTGACGTTCTCGAACGTGACCTGCGGGTGCAGCGTGGCCAGCATGCCCTCCACGTCGAGGCGGTTGTAGGCGTCGAGGTAGCGGTCGATCAGTGCGCGCATGGGCTTCATCGGCGGTGGTGGCGCCGGGAGCATAGCAAGATCGTGCCGCAAGGCCGGGCCCCGCGCGTGTGCGGCCGCCCTTCACCGGGAACGCGGCGCGCCGCGCGTCCGTCGGCCGCGCTATTTCACGTTGTCGGTCTGCTCGATGAACCGAGCCACGTTGTCGTGCAACGCCTTCAGCGACTGCTCGTGCGCGTAGACCATGTGCCCGGAGGGGTACCAGGCGTAGGAGATGTTCTTCTGCAGCGAGGCCGGGATCGGCAGGTGGTGCATCTCGTAGTCGGCGGCGAAGTACGGCGTGGCCAGGTCGTAGTAGCCGCCGTTGAGGAACACCTTGAGGTCCGGGTTGGTCTTCATCGCGGTGGCCAGGTCGGGCATCACGTTGACCGACTGCTGCAGTGCCTCGCCATGCGAACCGGGCGCCTTGTGCGCGAAATCCCAGTGATCGATGTCGGCGAACAGGCGGTACTGCAGGCCGTTGCCGAACTTGAGCTGGCGCCGCACGTAGTCGTTGAAGGCGGCCACGTAGGCCGAGCTGATCGCCGAGGACTGCGGGTCGTACTGCGAATCCTTGCTCAGCGGGTCGAGCGACGGCCCGGAGAAACGGCTGTCGAGGCGTCCGGTGGTGAGGTCGCCGTCGGCCTGCAGCTCGTGCTCGAACATGCCGCCGGTCACGCGCAGGTCGGCCTTGACCAGGTAGTCGACCGGCAGGCCCGTGAACTGGTGCAGCTTCTCGGCCACTGCGCGCTTGCGTGCATCGTCCAGGCGCGAGCCCTGCATCAGCGCGTTGGCGTAGTCGCCCAGCGCGTATTGCTCCACCTCGCGCAGGAACGGCTCCAGCGCGGCGGGCTGCTGCGGAAGCTTGTGGTGGTAGTACGCCGTGGCGGCGAAGGTGGGCAAGGCCAGCGCATAGGGCAGGTCCACGCCCGGGTTGAGCTCGGGGCCATCGATGCTGGTGTCGAAGCTGAGGATCTGCGACAGCAGGATCACGCCGTTGAGGTCCACGCTGTCGTCGTTCTGCAGGATATTCGCCAGCACCGCCGAGCGGGTGGTGCCGTAGCTCTCGCCGAACAGGTACTTGGGCGAGTTCCAGCGGCCGTACCTGGAAAGGAACTGGGTGATGAACTGCGCAAACGCGTGACCGTCGCCGTCGACGCCGAAGACCGCCTTCTTGCGCGCCTTCATCTGTTCCTCGCGCTTGCCCTTGTCGGTCTCGTCGGCGATCAGGCGCGAGAAGCCCGCACCGGGCGCGTCGATGAACACCAGGTCCGAGGCGTCCAGCAGGCTGTAGTCGTTGTTGACCAGCCGGTAGGGCGCCGCCGGCGTGTGGTGGTCGTCGCTGGTCACCACGCGCCGGGGGCCGAACGCGCCCATGTGCAACCACACGGTGGCCGAGCCGGGTCCACCGTTGTAGATGAAGGTGATCGGCCGGCGCGCCGGATCCGCGCCCTGCTTGAAGTAGGCGGCGTAGAACATGCTCACGGTCGGCTCGTCGGCCTTGTCTCCGTGCTCATGCAGCACCAGCGTGCCGGCCACCGCCTTGTAGTCGATGCGCCGGCCTTCGACCGCCACGCTGCCGGTGGTTTCCGAGCTGCGCGGCTGGGTCAGCGCGGCATCGGGATGGTCGGCCGGGTGCGCGTCCTTGTCCGCGGCGATCGCAGTGGTGCCGAGCAGCAGGGCGGTCAGGGCCGCGGCGAGAGGGAGCTTGCGCATGGACGAACCTCGCTGGACACACGGACAAGCGCCCAGCATAGGCGGTCGCCGGCGCCAGCCGATACCCGCCGGAAGTCATGCCGCGCTAGCCGCGCGCCAGCAATGCGATGGCCGCCAGCGCCAGCGCCAAGCCAGCCTGGTTCATGCGCGACAGGCGCTCGCGGAACAGCCCGAGTCCCGCCAGTGTGCCGAGTGCGATCACGCCCAGGTTCATGCCGGCGAACACCAGCGCCGGGCGGCCCAGCAAGGCCTGGTGCGCGCGCAGGTAGAACAGGATGTTGGCGAAGTTGAACAGACCCAGCGCCAGCCCCGCCGCCAGGCTGCGCGCGCTCAGGCGCGCCTGAGCGCACGTGAGGCGCCAGCCCTGCAGCAGCACGGACACCACCAGCGCCAGCGCGAACATCGCCAGCAGCGCCGTGCCCAGCGGCACGCCGGTCTGCACCACCCGCTTGAATAGCACGTCGATCACGCCGAAGCCGACGAACACCAGGGCGGGAAAGCCCCAGCGCACCCGGTTGGGCGTCGCCATCGGTGCCCTCGCGCCGGACGCCGGTCGCGCCAGGAGCGCGGCCAGCGCGGCGAAGCCCAGCGCCATGCCGGCAGCCTTCGCCACGCTCGGCAGCTCGCCGAAGAGCACGAAGGCGGCCAGCAGCGAGATCAGCAGCGAGAGCCGCTGCGCCACTTCGGTGCGCACAATGCCGGCGTGGCGCACCGACCCGGCCAGCGCCAGGAAGATGGTCGGCAGCAATATGCCCAGGCCGAGCAATGGCGGCCAGGCCGCGGGCGTCGCCCGCAGCGCGGCCAGCTCCGGCCGGAACGCCAGCAGGCTGCACGCACAGGCCACCAGGTAGTTCCAAGCGATCGCCTGGCCGACGTCGACCTGGAGCCGGCGGACGAGCCGCAGCAGCACCGACACCAGCACGCTGCAGGTCGCGGCGATCAGCAGATCGCTCATGCCCGGCGCCGCGTGCCGTTGCTCCCCGGCTCGCCGGCCCGGGGGAGGTGCGCGAAGCGCTCGCGGTAGCGTGCCGGGCTGACCCCGACCACGCGCCGGAAATGGTGGCGCAGGCTGTCGGCGCGGCCGTAGCCGCAGCGGTCGGCGATCTGCTCGACGCTCAGCCGGCTGCCTTCGAGCAGTTCGCGGGCGCGGCCCAGGCGTTCCTCGATCAGCCATTGCCGTGGCGAGCGACCGGTGGCGGCCTCGAAGCGGCGCAGCAGGGTGCGCTCGCTGGTGCGCGCACGCGCCGCCAGCTCCGCCAGGGGCTGCGGGCGGTCCAGGTGGCGGCGCATCCACTCCAGCAAGGTGCCCAGCGGCTCGCCCTGCGTTGGCAGCGGCGAGGGAATGAACTGGGCCTGGCCGCCGTCGCGGTGCGCGGGCACCACGGCGCGCCGCGCCACCTCGTTGGCCACCCGCGGGCCGTGATCGCGCCGGATCAGGTGCAGGGAAAGATCCAGCGCCGCGGCACTGCCGGCCGAGGTGAGCACGTCGCCCTCGTCGACGTAGAGCACGTCGGGCTCCACCCGGATGCGCGGGAAGCGGGCCGCCAGTGCGGGCGCGTAGCGCCAGTGGGTCGTGGCGCGCCGGCCGTCGAGCAGTCCGGCGGCGGCCAACACGAACACGCCGGAGCAGAACGAGAGCAGGCGCGCGCCACGCGCATGCGCCGCCTGCAAGGCCTCGAGCAGGGCCGGTGGCGGCGATGCCTCCACGTCGCGCCAGCCCGGCACGATGACCGTGCCGGCCGTGCGGACCTGCGCCAGGCCGCCTTCGGCCTGCACGCGCAGGCCGCCGGCCGCGCGCAGTGGTCCGCGCTCGACCGCGCAGACGCGGAACCGGTACCAGTCCGGCAGTTCCGGGCGCGGCAGGCCAAACATCTCTACCGCGATGCCGAACTCGAACGTGCACAGGCCATCGTAGGCCAGTACGGCGACGCGGCGATTGCGTGGCGGCCCGATCGGGCGTGGCGGCTTTTTCATGATGCCTGGCATTCTCGCCAATGGTCCGATCCGCCGCCAGTGCCCAGACTGTCGCCATCACCTCACACGGAGCCGCCAGCATGAGCGTCGTCAGCCAGATCCCCGCCGCCCCCGGTCCCGAGGCGCAGGCGCATTTCCAGCGCCGGCTCGGATTCGAGACCGACTGCGCCGACGTGTGGTATGCCAGCCACCACGAAACCAGGGACTTCGTGCTGCTCGACGTGCGCACGCCCACGCTGTTCGCCGCCGGCCACGTGCCCGGCGCGCTCAACATGCCGGTGCGCACGATCGGCGAGCAACGCCTGGCCGACTATCCGCCGGAAACGCTGTTCGTGGTCTACTGCGCCGGGCCGCACTGCAACGGGGCGAACAAGGCCGCGCTCAAGCTCGCCCGACTCGGCCGGCCGGTGAAGGAGATGATCGGGGGCCTCACCGGGTGGCTGGACGAAGGCTTCGGGCTCGAACGCGGCTGAGGGCGATGGACGCCCCTGCGACGGTGCGCCGCGCGCGCGGCGCCGACGTGCCGCGGCTGGTGCCGCTCATCGTCGAACATGCCGCGTTCGAGGACTTGCCGCACCGGCTCGCCGGGCGCGCCGAGGCGCTGGCGGCGGCCCTGGAGGCGACGCCGCCGCGGCTGCATGCCTGGCTTGCCGAATGCGCCTGCGACGCCATCGGCTATGCGACGGCCAGCATCGACTTCTCCACCCTGGACGCCGCGCCCTACCTGCACATGGACTGCCTGTTCATGCGCGAGAGCTGGCGCGGCCGCTCGATCGGCCTGCATCTGTGGCAAACCGTGCGGGCGTTCGCCGAAGGCTGCGGCTGCGCGGCGGTGCAGTGGCAGACGCCGGAGTGGAACGAAGCGGCCGCGCGGTTCTACCTGCGCCTGGGCGCGCGGGAGCGGCGCAAGCGCCGCTACGCGTTCGCGCTCGAAGCGGCCGCTGCCGGCGGCGCCTGATCGGCTGTTGGCGCGACCGCCCCGCCGCGCACAATGATCGTTTCCCTGGAGGCCCTCGCCATGCCCGAACTGCGCCCGACCTGCGAACACTGCGACTAGGCGCTGCCGCCCGACTCTGCGCAGGCGCGGATCTGCTCCTTCGAATGCACGTTCTGCAGCGAGTGCGTCGAGCACGTGCTCGGAGGCGTGTGTCCGAACTGCGGCGGCGGCCTCGTGCCGCGGCCCATCCGCCCGGCGCGCGACTGGAAGAACGGCAACTACCTGGGCCGCCATCCGGCCGCGACCAAGCTCACCTGCGAGCCGGTCGACCTGGCGGCGCATGCCCGGCTGCTGGCGCAGGCCGCCAGGAACGCCCCCGAGGCGCTTGAATTGACCGCCTAGCCGCGCAGGCGGGCCGCCGCGCGGGCGAGCTGCTCGATGCCTGCCCAGTCGCCGGCGGCCAGCTTGTCGGCCGGGGTGAGCCAGGAGCCGCCCACGCACAGCACGTTGGGCAGGGCGAGGAAGTCGCCGGCGCTGGACGGGCCGATGCCGCCGGTCGGGCAGAAGCGCAGCTGCGGCAGCGGCCCGGCCCAGGCGGCGAGCAGCCTGGCGCCGCCGGCCGGCACCGCCGGGAAGAACTTCAGGTGCCGGTAACCGCGCTCGAGCAGGGCCATCGCCTCGCTGGCGGTGGCCGCGCCGGGCAGCAGCGGCAGGGCGACGTCCTCGGCCGCATCGAGCAGGCGCGGGGTGGCGCCCGGCGCGACGGCGAACCGCGCGCCGGCCTGCTGCGCGGCGCGCAGGTCGGCCTCGCCCAGCACCGTGCCCACGCCGACCACGGCGCCCTCCACCTCCGCGGCGATCGCGCGGACCGCCTCGAGCGCGGCGGGCGTGCGCAGGGTCACCTCGATCGCCGGAATGCCGCCGGCGACCAGCGCGCGCGCCATGGGCACGGCCGCGCGGGCGTCCTCGATCACCACGACCGGGATCACCGGGGCAAGGCGCAGGGTGCGCTCGATCTGCTGCTGCTTGTCGGTCGGGTTCATCAGAGCACTCCGGCACCGAGGTCGGCGTTCATGGCATTGGCGCGGAACAGCGCGAACAGCTCGCGGCCGGTTCCGGCCTGGTGAGGGTCCAGCGCGGCCTGGTCCGGCACGCGGGCGGCGAACTGCGCCGCCTCGACGAGCACCTCCAGGCGGCCGTTGACCGCGTCCAGGCGGATCAGGTCGCCCTCGCGCACCCGCGCGAGCGCACCGCCCGCGGCTGCCTCGGGGGTGACGTGGATCGCCGCCGGCACGCGGCCGGAGGCGCCAGACATGCGCCCGTCGGTGACCAGCGCGATGCGGTGCCCGCGATCCTGCAGCAGCGCCAGCGTGGGGGTCAGCTTGTGCAACTCCGGCATGCCGATCGCCTGCGGGCCCTGGAAGCGCACCACCGCCACGAAATCGCGATCGAGCTCGCCGCGTTCGAAGGCCGCGCGCACCTCGTCCTGGTCGTCGAACACGATTGCCGGCGCCTCGATCACCAGCCGGTCGTCCGGCACCGCCGACACCTTGATCACCGCCCGGCCGAGGTTGCCGGCGAGCAGGCGCAGGCCGCCGTCCGGACGGAACGGCTCGGCCGCGCGACGCAGCACGCCGCGGTTGCCGCTCTCCTTCGCCACCGGCGCCCAGGCCAGCCGGCCGTCCGCATCCAGGCGGGGCACCTGGGTGTAGCGGGCGAGCCCGGGGCCGGCCAGGGTCTGCACGTCCGCGTGCAGCAGGCCGGCTTCGAGCAACTGGTCGATCAGGAAGGCCATACCGCCGGCGTCGTGGAAATGGTTCACGTCGGCATAGCCGTTGGGATACACGCGTGCGAGCAGCGGCACCACCGCCGAGAGCGCGTCGAAATCGTCCCAGTTGAGCTGGATGCCGGCCGCGCGCGCCATCGCCACCAGGTGCAGCAGGTGGTTGGTCGAACCGCCGGTGGCGTGCAGGCCGACCACACCGTTGACCACGGCGCGCTCGTCCAGGATGCGCCCCAGCGGCAGGCGCGTCTCCGGGCGGGCCAGCGCCACCACGCGCTCGACCGCCGCGCGGGTGAGCGCGTCGCGCAGTGGCGTGTCCGGTGTGACGAAGCTCGAGCCCGGCAGCTGCAGGCCCATGATCTCCATCAGCATCTGGTTGGAGTTGGCGGTGCCGTAGAAGGTGCAGGTGCCGGGGCTGTGGTAGGAGGCCGCCTCCACCTCCAGCAGCTCGGCGCGGGTGGCCTTGCCCTCGGCGTAGGCCTGGCGCACCTTCGACTTCTGCTCGTTGGGGATGCCGCTGGGCATCGACCCGGACGGGATGAAGGCGCCGGGCAGGTGACCGAAGGCGAGCGCACCGATCAGCAGGCCCGGCACGATCTTGTCGCAGATGCCCAGGTACAGGGCCCCGTCGAACATGTCGTGCGAGAGCGCCACGGCGGTGGCCATGGCGATCACGTCGCGCGAGAACAGCGACAGCTCCATGCCGGCGCGGCCCTGGGTGACGCCGTCGCACATCGCCGGCACGCCGCCGGCCACCTGCGCGGTGGCGCCGAACTCGCGCGCGAGCTCGCGGATCAGGCCCGGATAGCGCTCGTACGGGCGGTGCGCCGAGAGCATGTCGTTGTAGGCGGTGACGATGCCGAGGTTGGGCGCGCGGCCGTCGCGCAGCGCGGCCTTGTCGGTCGCGTTGCAGCCGGCGAAGCCGTGCGCGAGGTTGCCGCAGGACAGCCGCGCGCGGCTGGGGCCGTCGCCACGAGCGGCCGCATCGATGCGCGCGAGGTAGGCCGCGCGGCTGGCGCGGCTGCGCTCGACGATGCGCGCGGTGACTTCGGCGACGACGGGATGCAGCGGATTCATGGCAGGAAACTCCCGGGCAAAAGCGCAGCGCGACCAGGTGCGCCGGCGGTCAACAGATCAGGGACACCAGTACACCGCCACCGGCTCCGGCGAGCGCGCGAGCACGGCGCGCACCGGATAGTGCGCGGCCTCGCCGAGGCCGAGCCGCGCCTGCGCCAGCAGCTCGCGCTTGTCCTCGCCCTCGATGTGCAGGAACAGGTGGCGGGTCTGCAGCAGTGTGGACAGGGTCAGGGTGATGCGCGGCTCGCCGGCGCCCGGCGCACGCATCGGCACCACGCCGACGGGCATGCTCGGATCGAGCGCGGCGTCCAGCCGGTCGCCGCCGGGGAAGAACGAGGCGGTGTGGCCGTCCGCGCCCATGCCCAGGATCACCGCGTCGAACGGCAGCGGCAGCGCGTGCACGCAGCGACCGGCCTCCGCCTGGCCTTCCTCCGGCGTGGCGGCGCCGGTGTAGAGCGGCACGAAGCGCGCCGCGGCGGCGGCATCGCGCAGCAGGTGCTCGCGCACCAGGCGCGCGTTGGAGCGCGGATGGTCCTCGGCCACCCAGCGCTCGTCGACCAGCGTCACCTGCACCCGCGACCAGTCCAGCGACGCCTGCGCAAGGCGCTCGAAGAAGCGCAGCGGCGTGCGCCCGCCGGAGACCGCCAGCAGCGCAAAGCCGCGCTCGAGCAGGCCGGCCCGCAGGCGATCGGCCACCCGCTCGGCCAGGGCGGTGGCGAGCGTCTGGCCATCGGTGAAGGTGTGGGTAGTCAGCGGTAGGGCGGTGGTCATGGCGGGACTGGCAGGCGAACGTGGGCGGTGCGGGGACCTCGGGGCAGGGTGGCGCTATTCGCTGTCCTCGTTCCAGGTCCGTCCGTCGCGCTCGATCAGCGCCACCGCCGCGCTCGGTCCCCAGCTGCCGGCCGCGTACGGCCGTGGCGGCTCGCCGGCGGCAGCCCAGGCGGCCAGGATCGGATCCACCCAGCGCCAGGCGGCCTCGACCTCGTCGCGGCGCATGAACAGGGTGGGGTTGCCGCGCACCACGTCGAGCAGCAGCCGTTCATAGGCGTCCGGCTGCTGCACGCCGAAGGCCTCGACGAAGCTCATGTCCAGCGGCACGTGGCGCAGGCGCAGGCCGCCGGGACCGGGATGCTTGATGGTCAGCCACAGCTTGACGCCCTCGTCGGGCTGCAGCCGCAGCACCAGCCGGTTGTGCGCCAGCGGACCGGCGGATGCGTCGAAGATCGAGTGCGGCACCGACTTGAACGCCACCACGATCTCCGACAGCCGCGTGGCCAACCGCTTGCCGGTGCGCAGGTAGAACGGCACACCGGCCCAGCGCCAATTGGCGATCTCCGCCTTCAGCGCCACGAAGGTCTCCGTGTTGGACTGGCCGTTCTCCAGTTCCTCGAGGTAGCCCGGCACGCGCTCGCCGTCGATGGCGCCGGCCTTGTACTGGCCGCGCACGGTCAGCTGTGCGACGTTGCGCATGTCCAGCGGCTTGAGCGCATGCAGCACCTTGAGCTTCTCGTCACGCACGGCGTCCGGCGAGAGTGAGGCCGGCGGCTCCATCGCCACCATGCACAGCAGCTGCAGCATGTGGTTCTGCACCATGTCGCGCAGCGCACCGGCGCGGTCGTAGTAGCCCGCGCGCCGGCCCAGGCCCAAGGTCTCGGCCACGGTGATCTGCACGTGGTCGATGTGGCCGGCGTTCCACAGCGGCTCGAACAGCGCGTTGCCGAAGCGCAGTGCGAGCAGGTTCTGCACCGTCTCCTTGCCGAGGTAATGGTCGATCCGGAAGGTCTGCTTCTCGGAGAACACGCGGCCGACGGCGTCGATGATGCACATGGCGCTGTCCAGGTCGCGACCGATCGGCTTCTCCAGCACCACCCGCGAGTTCGGCCCGTTGAGGCCGGTGGCGCCGAGCCGGTTGCAGATATCGACGAACAGTTCCGGCGAGGTGGACAGGTAGAACACGCGGACGTGGCCGGGCCGCTCGTTCACCAGCGCGGCGAAGCCGTCCCAACCTTCGTCCTTGCGCGCATCCAGCGGCAGGTAGAACAACTGCGGCAGGAACGCCTCGATGCGTTCGGCCGAGCCGCCGCCATCGACCAGCACGTCGCGCACCAGGCCGCGGTAGCCGGCGTCGTCCAGGCCTTCGCGCGCCACGCCGATGATGCGGCTGGCCGCCGGCACCTGACCGTCGAGGAAGCGGTGGAACAGTGCCGGCAGCAGCTTGCGCAGCGCCAGGTCGCCAGTGCCGCCGAAAATCACCAGATCGAACGGGTCGACGGGCGGGGGGGAAGCCGTCACGGAGTCACCTCGACTGCTGTGGGAGGGACAGGCCAGGCGCCTGCCGGATGCTGGGATGGTACCAGTGAAATACCAGATTACCCAGCCGGGCGTCGATGCCGTGCATACGTTTTCATGACGACTTGCCGCAAATGGTTTGGGATTGGTATCGTTCCGGCATGGAGACCGCGCTCGTCGCCGAATACCGCCGCCTCTGCGCGAGCGCCGATACGCGCCAGCCGCTGGCCTACCTGCGCCTGCGCCGGGCGATCCGCACCGTGGTCGAGCACCGCGACATCGAGCCGGGCCAGGCGCTGCCCAGCGAGCGCGACCTCTCGCAGGCCCTGGGCCTGTCGCGCGTCACCGTGCGCAAGGCCATCGCCGGCCTGGTCGAGGAGGGCCTGCTGACCCAGCGCCACGGTGCCGGCACCTTCGTCGCCGAGCGCATCGTCAAGCCGATGTCGCGGCTGACCAGCTTCACCGAGGACCTGCGCGCACGCGGACTCAACCCTCGTTCGGAGTTCTTCGAGCGCGGCATCGGCGAGGTGACTCCGGAGGAGGCGATGGCGATGAACCTCTCGCCCGGCGTGGCGGTGGTGCGCCTGCACCGCGTGCGCTATGCCGGCGACGAGCCGCTGGCGATCGAGCGCAGCGTGGTCCCGGCCAGCGTACTGCCCGACCCGATGCTGGTGCATGATTCGCTGTACGAGGCGCTGGAGCGGCGCAACGCCCGCCCGCGCCGCGCCCTGCAGCGTCTGCGCGCGGTGTCCCTCGGCGCCCAGCACGCCCGCCTGCTGCACGTACCGGCCGGCAGCGCAGGCCTCAGCATCGAGCGGCGCAGCTTCCTGGACGACGGCCGCGTGGTGGAGTTCACCAGCTCTTGGTACCGCGGCGACATCTACGACTTCGTGGCCGAGCTGCACACGGATTGAGCGCCGCCGCCACGCTGCCGGTTAGTATGGGCGCATGAGCCAAGGGAACGATCCGGCCGGTCTGGACCGGCTCCGCCGACGCGCGCACGCACTGCTGCAGGAACAACGCTTGCCCGAGGCGCAGGCGGTCCTGGAGGAAGTGCTGCGCCACGCGCCCAACGATCTGGCGACCAGCATCGACCTGGCCGACACGAGATTCCGGCGTGGCCAATTGCAGGCCTCGACGCTTCCGCTGCTGCAGGCCATGCGGCAGCTGCCCCGGGACGTTCCCCTGCTGATTTCGCTGGTGCAGCACCTGATCGCGCGAGGCGAGGTTCTTGCCGCACGTTCCTGCCTCGACCTGCTTGCGCTCGCACCCGCCCCCCCTCCCGAGCTGTGGGTGGCGCAGGCGAGCCTGCGCTTCGCGCTGGGCGAGATCCCGGAGGCCAAGGCGCTCATGGACAAGGCCGTGGCAGCCGGGGCGAATTCGCCCGGAGACCTGCATCTTCGCGCGATGCTGCTCCAGTTCAGCGGTGACATCGACGGGGCCTGCGCCGTACTCGAGACGTGCCTGCAGCGTTGGCCGCACTTCGGCGACGCCGCGATGGTGCTGGTCAACCTACGCAAGCAGACACCGCACGCCAACCGCCTCGACTCGCTGCGGGAACAGCTGCGCAAGCTGCCCGAGGAAGCGGCCACCCCGGACCAGGCGTTCGTGCGCGCCGAGTTCGAGTACGCGCTGTTCAAGACACTCGACGACCTGGGACGCCACGAGGAGGCATGGGACGCGCTGGCGCGGTGCAATGCCTTGATGAGCCGGCTCAACCCCTATGACGCGACCGCCGAGGAGGAGGTGGCGAACGCGCTTGTCGATATGCCGCATGTCCCTGTCGACGCGCGCGGGAGGCCGGAAGGGCCCACACCCATCTTTATCGTCGGCATGCCTCGCTCGGGAACGACCCTGCTGGATCGTATCCTGTCGAGCCATTCGCAGGTGACTTCGGCCGGCGAGATCATCGATTTCTGGCGCCAGCTCCACTGGGTCGCCGATGTCGTTCCGGCGAGGTCGCAAGGCCTGCGCCGGGTGATCGCGCGAAGCGCCGGGATCGATTATCAGGCGCTCGGCGCTCGCTACCTCAGGCAGACGCAATGGCGAGCCCGCGGCCGGGCGTACTACATCGACAAGCTGCCGGCCAACATCCAGATGGTGGCCTTCATCCGCCGGGCGTTGCCGCACGCTCCGATCCTGCACATGGTCCGTGATCCCATGGATACGTGCTTCTCCAACTTCAAGGCGATGTTCGGCAACGTTTCTTCCTACAGCTACGAGCTCGGTGCTCTGGCGCACTACTACGGGCAATACGCGCGCCTGGCAAGTCATTGGCACGCCTCGCTACCGAGCGCGATGCTGGACGTCCCGTACGCCGAACTGGTGCGGGCTCCAGAAACAACCGTCGAGCGGGTACTCGCCCACTGCGGGCTGGAACTGGAAGATGCCTGCCTGGCGCCGGAGCGCAATGCCGCTCCCGTCGCCACGCCGAGCAGTGCGCAGGTGCGCGAGTCGATCCATACCCGGGGTGTCGGCCAGTGGCGCCATTACGCCCGGCAGTTGGCGCCGTTGCAGGAGGCACTCGACGCGTTGCAGCCGGCCGCGGCCCTGGCGGCGGTCTGAGCCGTCGACCCGGCGAAAGCGCACCGCCTGCTGTCACGCGCCGCCGAAGGGGCACCCGGGCGGCGCGCACCAGGCAGCCCATGGCTCGGCCTCCGTTCTCTGCACGGATCGAGCGGATACCATGACGCCATGACCACTCCCGGCGGCCCGATCTCTCTCGACACGCTTCGTCAGCGCGCCAAGGCCTGCACCGACGGCCGGCGATGGCCCGATGCGCAGGCAGCGCTCGAAACCATTCTGCAGCATGCGCCCAACGACCTGGCCGCGAGCATCCAGCTGTCCGACGTGCTGTTCCGCCAGGGCCGGCTGCAGGCGTCGACCCGCCCGCTGCTGGCGGTGCTCGGCCGCCTGCCCAAGGATGCGCCCCTGATCGTCATCCTGGTCCAGCATCTGGTGGCGCGCGGCGAGATCGTGGCTGCCCGTGCCTGCCTGGATCTGCTGGAGCAGGCGCCGGATCCGCCCGCCGATCTGCTGGTCGCACAGGCCAACCTGCGTTTCATGACCGGGGAGATCCGGGAGGCCTTGCAGCCAGCGGCGCGGGCCATGCGGGCAGGAGTGCGCTCCCCGGATGCCTGGCGGCTGTACGCCATGTTGCTGCAATTCAACGGGCGCATCGATGAGGCCCGTCGGGTGCTGGAGCAGTGCCTGGAACGCTGGCCGGATTTCGGCGATGCCGCCGCCACGGTGGTCGATTTGCGCAAGCAGACGCCGGAAGCCAACTACCTGGCGCAACTGCACGAACAGCTGCGACGGCTTCCGGCGCACCCGGCGGATCCGCACCAGGCATTCGTGCGCGCGGAGTTCGAGTACGCCGTGTTCAAGACCCTCGACGACCTGGCGCGCCATGAGGAGGCGTGGGAGGCACTGGCGCGCTGCAACGACCTGATGCATCGGCTCAACCCCTATGACGCCGCGCTCGAAGAAGCCCTGACCGACGCGCTGATCAGGCTGCCGGCAGGCCAGGGTACGTCCCGGCAGGCTCCTCCGCCCGAAGGGCCGACGCCCATCTTCATCGTAGGCATGCCGCGCTCGGGCACGACCCTGCTGGACCGCATCCTGTCCAGCCACTCCCAGGTGGCCTCGGCAGGAGAGATCATCGACTTCTGGAGGCAGCTGCACTGGGTCGCGGACGTGCTGCCGGCGAAAGCGAAGGGATTGCTCCGCGTCATCGAGCGCAGCGACAGCGTCGACGCCAGGGAAGTCGGCCGTCGTTATCTGAAGCAGACCCAATGGCGTGCGCAAGGTCGACGCTACTACGTCGACAAGCTGCCCGGGAACATCCAGTTGGTCGCCTTCATTCGCCGTGCGCTGCCGCACGCGCCCATCCTGCACATGGTGCGCGATCCGATGGACACCTGCTTTTCCAACTTCAAGGCGATGTTCGGCAACATCTCGCCCTACTGCTACGAGCTGGGCGCGCTGGCGCACTACTATCGCCAGTACGCGCGGCTGGTGAGGCATTGGCACCAGGCACTGCCGGGGGCCATGCTGGATGTTTCCTATGCGGAACTCGTGCGGGATCCGGCTGCGGTCGTTCCACGCGTGCTTGCCCACTGCGGGTTGGAGGTGGAGCAAGCCTGCCTGCGTCCCGAGCGCAACACCTCGCCGGTCGCCACGCGCAGCACCCCGCAGGTGCGGGAGTCGATCCACACGCGCGGGTTGGAGCAGTGGCGTCACTACGAGCGCCAGCTGGCGCCGCTGCGCGCGGAACTCGCGACAGCGGGACTGTGCGCGCCGGCCTGAGCCTGCCGGGCACCGCGGCCCTGGATGATGGACAGGGTTTTCCGCTTCAGGCCGGCGCGTGCTGGAACCGACCACACGGCCCGGTCACGGCACTGCCACGGGCCGCCACCTCCGAAGTCGGGCCTGCTCCTTCGCCGAAGAAAAAAGCCACCGACCGGGGGGTCGGTGGCTTCCGGCACGAACTGACGATCAGTAGTCGTAGGTCACGGACAGACGGATCGTCCGGGGCTCTTCGAAGAAGATCGGGTCGTGGTAGGTGTTGGAGATGTAGATCGTATCCGGTGCGGTGATCTCGGTCGGATCGAGGCCGTAGTTGTTGTACGCCGCCTCGCCGGTCGGATCGGTCTGGATCGCC
Organism: Fulvimonas yonginensis; assembly: GCF_037137055.1. Taxonomy (NCBI): domain Bacteria; kingdom Pseudomonadati; phylum Pseudomonadota; class Gammaproteobacteria; order Lysobacterales; family Rhodanobacteraceae; genus Fulvimonas; species Fulvimonas yonginensis. The sequence continues at coordinate 190,498 of NZ_JBBBNY010000001.1, read as the reverse complement.
TTCTGTTCGTTGAACACGTTGAATATGTCCAGATTGAAGCCCAGCTTGTGGTCGGCGAACGCCGGCGTGTAGTGGATGCCCAGATTGAGCGGCTTGGTCCACGGGGTATGGCCGTCCCTGCCCGGCGGAATGCGCACACCATGGCACCAGTGGTAGTTGCCCGCGCCGCCCGCGTTGTAGCCGGTCGGGTCTTCGACGCCGGTCGGACCGAAGTAGCCGAGACATTCCTGCGGCTGGCCGGACTGGGCCAGCAAGGTGCCGGAAATCAGCCATTCCGGCGTGATCTGGTAGGCCGCGCGCAGACGGATCTGGTGCTTGTGGATGTTGATCAGCTCGCCGTTCTGGCCGTCCATCAGCTCCCAGGAGTCCCAGTCCTCCGTCTTGGAGACGTCGCCCTGGCCGAAGTCGGAACGCACCTGACCCTCGGTGTTGCCGAAGCCGCGGGTGAAGGTGTAATCGATGCGCGCCTGCCACTTGCCGTCGAACGGGTGCTCCAGATAGAGGTTCAGCATGCCGACCTTGCGCTTGACGCCCTGGGTGAAGCCCCAGTCCGCAGCGCTCATCGGAACGATCACGCTGCTGGTGCCGTCATCCGACCGGACCAACATGTTGTTGGTCTCGCCCGGATTGATCAGTCGGCAATAGGCCGGTCCGTACAACGAGTTGTAGTAGCCGGAGGCCGGATCGAAGTCGTCCGTGGTGGTGATGAGGCCCATGCTGCGCATCTTGTCCTCGATGCGGCTCGGTGAGCACTCGTCGTCGATCGCCGTCTTGAGGTCGCGCCAGGTGGCCTTGGCGCCGTAGGTCCAGCTTTCGTTGAGCTGCTTGTCGAAGCCGACGATGAACTCGTCCAGATACTCGGGCTTCAGGTTGCGCGCGGTGACCTGCTCCGGATCCTTCGGCAGGCCGAACTCGCCGTCCGGAGAGATCGGACCGGCGAACTGCTGCAGGCCGGTCGGAATACCGTTTTCGTCGATGCCGGTGTAGGTGTAGTAGTTGAGGATGTACGTGGAACGGTTGGCGGCACGCTCCGCGGCGTTGTCCGGCAGCGCCAGGTAGTAGCGGCCCACGTTGCCGTAGATCTTGAACGACGAATCGCCGTTCACGTCCCAGCTGACGCCGATGCGCGGCTCCCACTGGTTCTTCAGATCGGCAAACGCCTGGCCCAGGTCGTTGTTGTTGGTGAAGTGATCGTTCCGGATGCCGATGTTCAGCAACAGGTTCGGCGTCACCTGCCAAGCGTCCTGCAGATACCAGGCCTTCTGCGACATCGTCATGCTGGTCTGCCAGCCGATCTCGCGCTGCATCACGAAGCCCGGGTAGTACCGCCAGTAGTAGTTGACCGCCGGATTGAACGGGTTCTGCTGGTTCGGGCCCTGGTTCTTCGCGCCGTAGTACATGTTGTCGATGCCGGCGGACAGATCGTGGTCACCCAGCCGGTAGTCGAAGTCGACGCGAAGACCGCGCGTGGAGTTCGACGCATTCTGGGAATCCCAGCTCGTATTGGTCTGGCAGTTGGTGATCGGCGTGCCGCCGTTCAACGCCGGATCCTGGTTGTACGGGCGGGAAATGAACGGGTACGGGCAGGTATTGCCGTAGATGGTCGGATTCTTGAACTTGGCCTTGCCGTACAGGATGCTCAGCGTGGCATCGTCGGTGATGTAGCTGGTGAAGTGACCGATGTAGAACGTGGCGTTGTCCTTGGTCACGTCGTTGGGCGAGTTGAAGTCCGTGGCCTGCAGCGTGTCGTAGTCGAAGTTGTAGGTCGAGCCACGGCCCGTGGTCTGGTTGTTCTTCAACATCGTCAGTTCGAGGACGTTGTTGTCGGTGATGTTCCAGTCCAGCTTGCCGTAGAACTTGGTGTTCCGATCCTGGTTGTACTGGACCTTGGAAAGGTCGATGTTTTCCACGTTCGTGGAATGGTTCCGGGTGACCTCACCGGCCAGGAACATGAACAGCTTGTCCTTGATCAGCGGGCCGCCGACGTACGCGGAGTAAACCGTCTCCCACTGCTTGTTGTCGTTGCGGTACTGATTGAGCGTACCGGGCTTGTTGGGATCTTCGAGCTCGTAGTGCGTAAGGCCATCCAGGCTGCCCGGGTTGGCGATCGGGTCCGGAATGACCGGATGACCGTAGTAATTGTTGCGCGGGCTCGCTTCCAGGAACCGCGGCTGCCACACGACCTGGCCGCCGAAGTGCCACTCGTTGGTGCCGCGCTTGCCGATCTGGTTGATCACGCCGCCGTCGGAACGGCCGTACTTGGCGCTGTAGCCACCGGTCAGGGTTTCCTGCTGGTCGATCGCACCGTAGGGCAGCTGGAAGCCGCCGATGTTGCGGTATGGTTCACCGGTGTTGTAGCCGTTCACGTAGTAGGCGTTCTCGGACACGCTCGAGCCGCCGAACGACACCGCGTTGGCGAAGTAGCTGCTGCCCTTGACCGTGCCCGGCGCCAGCAGCGCGATCGACTCGGCGTTGCGCGTCACCGGCAGCTTCTGCAGATCGGCCGCGGTGATGATGGTGCTGGAGTTGACGCTGGTCACGTCGATGGCGGGCAGCGCACTTGCGACGACCTGCACGGCACCCAGGTTCTGGGCGTTCTGCGCGCTGGCCGCGGCAAACGGCACCTGGGTACCGGCACCCGGGGAGACGGTCACGTTCTCCTGGGTAGCGAGCGTCTGGCCATCCTTGCGCAGGGTGACGGTATAGCGACCTACCGGCAGGCCACTGACGGAATAGCGGCCGCTGGCGTCGACTGCGACTTCGCGGGTCGTGCCGCCGGCACCCCGGACTTGCACGGTTTCGCCGGTGCCTGCCGGCGCCGAACCGAAGATGCTGCCGGTCGTGGCCTGACCGAAGGCGATTCCAGTGAAACCCAATCCCATGCCCAAAGCCACCGCCAACGCGGTGTAACGGGGCAGGGCCCCGCGCGAGATGTGACGCCTGTTCATTGAGAGATCTCCCCAGATCGACCCGTGCCGGGCCATTGACAAAAAGGCAACAAGAAAAGAAAGGACGCTTCCTTAACCTGGATGCACGGTTGACACCGTTGTCTGCCTCGCCCCAGCGCCGATCGCCAACGAACCACAACCGCGCAATACGACTACCTACCAGCATCGTCGGCCTGGGGGAAGTGTCGATTTTTTAATCATCTCGTTGTGAAAGAAACGTTAGCAATCCACGCGCGCAGCGGGATTGCGGCCTGCGGCGGCTAAACAATGGCTTAGCAGCTCTTCGCGAGCGTTTGAATCGACGGTTTCTTGACGCCGACGGGCGGCCTCGTCCTCTAGGCGCCCTGGCTGGTGGAGCGGTTCAGGGCTGAGTGGCTTGGCGCAGGCACGCCTACCGGCCGTCCGGTTGGACTCCCGCTTCGGGACTCTGCCGACGGCAGGCTGCTCCGCGCCCTGCCTGAAGTTTCATCGAGGGTCCTTCCAGCGACGTTGGAGATGTAACTCCGCAAAAAAAAAGCCACCAGCCGTCAAGGCTGGTGGCTCGAGGCTGAAATCAGCCCGCTTTGCTATCAGTAGTCGTAGGTGACCGACAGGCGTACCGTCCGCGGGGTCTCGTAGTAGAGCGGCATGCCATAGGTGGGGCTGACGAAACCCACGTCGGCATCCTGGGTCGGGTCGGTCTGGGTGGCCTTCTGCTCGTTGAACGCGTTGAAGATGTCCAGGTTGAGACCGAGCTTGTGGTCGGCAAACGCCGGCGTGTAATGGACGCCGAGGTTGAGCTCCTTGGTCCACGGGGTGTGCTTGAAGCCCGGAGCGATACGCTTGCCCGCACACCAGTGATAGTTGGGACCGTAGCCGACCGGATCCTCGTCGCCGTTCGGGCCGTAGTAACCCAGACATTCCTGGGGCAGGCCGGACTGAGCCAGCAAGGTACCCGACACCAGCCATTCCGGAGTGAACTGGTAGGCACCACGCACGCGGATCTGGTGCTTGCGGGTGTTGAACAGCTCGCCGTTCTGACCGTCCATCAGCTGCCAGGCGTCCCAGTCCTCGGTCTTGGAAACGTCCGACTGGCCGAAGTCCGAGCGCACCTGGCCTTCGGTGTTGCCGAAGCCGCGAGTGTAGGTGTAGTCGACGCGGGCCTGCCACTTGCCGTCGAACGGATGCTCCAGGTACAGGTTCAGCGAACCGACCTTGCGCTTCACGCCCTGGGTGAAGCCCCAATCCTGCATGGTCATCGAGACCAGCTGGTCCGACAGGCCACTGCCGGCATTGGCCCTGATCAACATGGTGTTGGTCTCACCCGGGTTGATCAGACGGCAATAGGCCGCGCCGTACAGCGAGTCGGCATAGTCGTCTGGATTCAGGCCCATGCTGGCCATCTTGTTCGCGATCTGGCCCGGCGAGCACTCGTCGTCGATCGCGCTCTTCAGGTCACGCCACATCGCCTTGGCGCCGTAGGTCCAGTTCTCGTTGAGCTGCTTGTCGAAGCCCGCGATGAACTCGTCCATGTACTCCGCTTTCAGATTACGCGCGGTGACCTGTTGCGGATCCTTCGGCAGGCCGAACTCGCCGTCGGGCGAATGGAGGATCCCGCCATCCGTCGAGGTCAGGCCCTGCGGGATGCCGTTTTCGTCCACGCTGGTGTAGTTGAACTTGTAGTACGTGTAGGTCGAGATGTTGGCCGCACGTTCGGCTGCGTTCTCCGGCAGCGCCAGGTAATAGCGGCCGACGTTGCCGTAGACCTTGAACGACGAGTCGCCGTTCACGTCCCAGCTGACGCCGATACGCGGCTCCCACTGGTTCTTTTCATCGACGAACGCCTGGCCGACGTCGTTGTAGTTGATGAAGTGGTCGTTGCGCACGCCGATCTTCAGCAACAGGTTGGACGCGACCTGCCAGGCATCCTGCAGGTAGTACGCCTTCTGGTCGGTCGACATGCTGGTCTCCCAGCCGATCGTGTACTGGCGCACGGTGCCGTCTGCGCGGTACGACCAGAAGTAGTTCAGGCTGGGATTGAACGGGTTGTACTGCGACGGGCCCTGGTTCGAGGCCGCGTAGTGCATGTTGTCGATACCGACCGCCAGATCGTGGTCGCCGAGCCTGTAGTCGAAGTCGGCGCGCAGGCCATGCGTGGCGTTGGTGGCGTTGGACGAATACCACCGCGTATTGGTCTGATCGTTGAAGAAGCCGCCCGCGGGGAGCTTGCTGGCGGTGATGTACTGCGGGTTCGAGATGAACGGCAGGGTGCTGTGGTTGCCGTAGAGGGTCGGATTGTCGAAGGACGCCTTGCCGTACAGGATGCTCAGCGTCGCATCGTCGGTGATGTAGCTGGTGAAGTGGCCGATGTAGAACTTGGCGTTGTTCTTGGCTACGTTGTTGCCCGCGCGGAAATCCTCCGCCTGCAGCGTGTCGTAGTTGAAGTTGTAGGTGGAACCGGCACCGGTGGTCTGGTTGTCCTTCAGGGCCGTCAGCTCGAGGACGTTGCTGTCGGTGATGTTCCAGTCCAGCTTGCCGTAGAACTTGGTGTCCTTGTCCCGGTTGTACTGGACCGTGCTGAGGCTGTTTTCGACGGCCGGCTGCACGCTGGTGGAATGGGTGCGGGTGGTCTCGCCCGCCAGGAACATGAACAGCTTGTCCTTGATCAGCGGTCCGCCCACGTAGGCCGAGTAGATCGTTTCCCACTGCTTGTTGTTGTTGCGGTAACGCTCAAGCACGCCCTGCAGGTCCGGACGGGCGAGCGTATAGGAGGTCGTGCCTGCCGGAGCGGGGACAGCGAGGTGGGGATAGTAGGTGTTGCGCGGGCTTGCTTCGAGGAAACGGGGTTCCCAGGCGACCTGGCCACCGAAGTGCCACTCGTTGGTGCCGCGCTTGCCGATCTGGTTGATCACGCCGCCGTCGGAGCGGCCGTACTTGGCGTCGTAACCGCCGGTCAGCGTTTCCTGCTGGTCGATCGCACCGTAGGGCAGCTGGAAGCCGCCGATATTCTTGTACGGCGCGCCGGTGGTGTAACCGTTCACGTAGTAGGCGTTTTCGGACACGCTCGAGCCACCGAACGCCACGGCATTGGGGAAGTAGCTGCTACCCCTGGTCGTGCTCGGCGCCAGCAGCGCGATCGACTCGGCGTTGCGCGTCACCGGCAGCTTCTGCAGATCGGCCGCGGTGATGATGGTGCTGGAGTTGACGCTGGTCACGTCGATCGCCGGCAGCGCACTTGCGACGACCTGCACGGCACCCAGGTTCTGGGCATTCTCTGCGGTGGCGGATGCGAAGGGCACCTGGGTACCGGCGCCCGGGGACACGGTGACGTTCTCCTGGCTGGCGAGCGTCTGGCCATCCTTGCGCAGGGTGACCGTGTAGCGACCCACCGGCAGCGCACTTACCGAGTAACGGCCACTGGCATCCACCGCGACCTCACGGGTCGCACCATTGGCGCCCTGGACCATCACGGTTTCGCCGGCAGCTGCCGGCGCGGTACCGAAGATGCTACCGGTCGTGGCCTGGCCATAGGCGAGCCCCGTAAAACCCAGCCCGACGGCCAAGGCCATCGTCAAAGCGGTGTGACGAGGCAACGCCTTGCGCGACATGAAACGGTTATTCATCAATAAATCTCCCCAGAGTGGCCATTCCGGCCAATAAAAAGTTCAAGCAGCAAGTGCCAAACTACGTTCCTGAAAAACTCGGCACGGCAGTGCCGTGGTTCCGTGTGTTCACCCCAGCGTAGTTCTTGGCCACGACACGCCCATCAAGGATCATGGTCGCGTAGCGCAACCTAGCTCCGCCCGCAACGGAGTGTCAACTTTTTTTTAATCATCTCGTCACGCGGGCATGGCGGTCGCAAAATTTTGCGATATCGGCACGTTCGCATTTTCTTGCGCCAAGCGTGCCGGAAGCGGCTGCGGATATTGGCGGCAGATTTTGTATCGGCCTAATAAATGTTGTTAGCGCGCGGGTAATCTAGAAAAATCGCCATTTATTACGATCGACGGCAGGCCCGATATCGAGCCGTGACGTGCGTGGTGGATTGACACAGTGGCGAAGGCTGCCTTCCGGCGGCCAACTATCTTTGCGCGGCAGACAGCGCGTGCCTGAGCGGATCGAACAAGGGCCCGTATCGCTCCGCCAATCCCGGTTGGCGCATCAATGGCTGCCTTACCTGTCCCGCGCTCGCGGTGCGGACGTCGCGCTCGACTTCGTAGAAGCGGAGGCACGCAGGCTCGAAGGAAAGCCCACAGTAAGCGAGGAGACGCCGCACTTCCCGCTCGGGGTCGGCAAGGAGAGCTTCGTGGACGACCGCATGGATCAGATCGGGAAACCGGTCGCGCCAGAACCCCACCGTCCGGGTGCAGTCGTACCAGTATCTGCCCAGCTCGTCGAGGTCGTAGCTGTACAGCTGATCCCGCTCGAACTCGTGCTTGTAGCAACTCCAGCAGGTTTCGACAGGATCCCGTTCGCAATAGACGAATCTGGCTCCCGGAAGCATCGAACGCGCGATGCCGACGAACTGCCACTTGCTGAGCTCCTTGTCGGTAAACATGGGCTTGCCACGATGTTTGCCGGCCATGCGCTCGAGGTAACTTCTGCCCAGACGCGTCCAGTCCTGGGCGCTTGCTTCCGATACCCAGGCGGCCGGTGGCTTGCCCCGGCGCACGCTTTCTTCGGTCAGCACCGCGCTGAAGTCGCCCACTTCGCCTGCCGCTTGTACCGAAGGATGGGCGCAAAGCATCTGCTCGACCAGGGTCGAGCCCGACCGGGGCATGCCGAAGATGAGGATCGCTTCGCGGCCCAGGGTGGGGTCCTCCGCTTCGGAGACCGGCCCGGCGAACGCGCGCATCTGGGCATCCGCCAGTGCGCTTATGCGATCCGCCTGCCACTCCACGGAAGTCCTCTTGCGGCGGTTGGCGTCGACGATGACCCGATAGGCATCCTCAAAGCGGCCTGCGGCCTCGAGCGCCGCCCCATAGGCGAAGCCGAGGGATGCCCGGTAAGGGTGATCCGGAGGGCAGTGCGAATGGGCCTGGCCCAACTGGGCCAGGTCTTCACGCGTGAGGGTCGCCGTCTTCAGGCCGACCAGGCGGGCCCAGGCTTCGATGGACGCTGGCTCGGCATGCAGGATCGTTCTCAGTTCCGCCTCGGCCTGCCCGAGCCTGCCGCAAGCCTTGCAACAGTCCGCAAGCATGAGCCGGGCTTCGTTGTCTTCGGGAGACAATTCGAGCAGACGCATCAAGGCCGTACACGCCTCGCGTGCATGTGAGGCCGATGCGAGGGCCTTGGCCAGGTTGTACCAGTAGTTGGGCTTCTCGGGCGCAAGCTCGCAAGCGCGGCGTATGGCAGTAATGGCGCCTGACAGGTCACCCGACGCTCCCAGCGCACTGCCCAGGTTGTTGTGCAGGGAGGCGTCCTGCGGAAAGAGCCGGGTCAGGTGGCTCCAGGCCATCGCGGCCTCTGCGAATCGGCCCATCTGGTGCGACACGATGCCTTGCAGACGCAGGACCCGATCGTGCCCAGGCCAGGCTTCCGCCGCGTCGCGGAGCAGGACGGATGCCTCGGACAGGGCCCCTCGCCTGGCGAGCGATTCCGCGCGATGAAGGAGGCTGGCGGGGAACTCGGTGGGCGGGCGTTTGCTGTTCTTTTCCATTTCCGACATGGCGACTCCAGGGGCGATGCTGGCTGGCGTCGCGTCTTGCGCCAGGGTGAGCTGGGTGCCCGGCCGCCTGGCGGTCATGAACCACTTCACGATGGTTGGCGCAGCCCGTCAATGGCTCGCGGACATCCGAGGAGCGCGCGCAGCGCGGAGATCCGAGGCCGCGACTAGCTGATCCGGCGGCACAGCTTACCGGCCCAAAAAACAAGCGGCCACGAGGGCCGCTTGTTCGTCCGGATGCGCAGAACCGTTACAGCGAGAAGTCGTAACGCATCCCCAGACGGACCGAGCGCGGCGTCTGGTAGCTGATCACGCGACCATGGTTCGGGTCGGTCACGTCCGACTGGGTTTCCACGATGCTCATCGCGCGCTGCTGAGCCAGGACGTTGAAAACGTCCACGGTGAAGGCGAGCTTGTGGTCGGCCCACGCCGGCGTGTACTGCGCGCTCAGGTTGAGCTGGTACGTCCACGGCAGCCGGCCCTGCGAACCGCGCGGCGTGAATTCCTTGGTGAAGTCGTCTTCGCTCGTACCGAAGTCGCAGAAGAAGAACGAGGCACCATAGCCCTGGCGGTCGTAGCCATCCGGCGGGTTGCCGATGCAGTTCTTCGGGCGACCCGACTGGATGATCGCGCTGGCGCCGAGCAGCCATTCGGGGTTCATCTGCCAGTAGCCGTAGGCCTTGATCTCGTGACGACGATCGTTCGGCAGGTAGCCGCGCGAACCGACCATCAGCTCCGGGAAGTCCCAGTCCTGGGTGACCGACGGATCCTGCTGGCCGATGTCCGACTTGAGCATGCCCTCGGCATCACCGTAGTTCTTCGACCAGACGTACTCGAGCTTTCCGTACCAGTTGTTCGCAAAGGAATGCAGCAGGTACACGTCCAGCGAAAGGTACTTGCGCTCCAGGTCGGGGTAGCCGATGCCATTGGCGTTGCCCGCGAAATCTTCCTTGGTCAGGTTGAAGTCCTGGAACGTACCGTCGCCCATGTCCACCGAGAAGGTGTTGTTCTGGCCCGGGTTGAACAGGTAGCAGCCGGAAATGCGGGCGTTGCTGATGTCCGTGCCGGTGCGGGCGGCATAGGCCTGGAAGGGCGCATCGTCGCAGAAGTCGTCGATGATGCTCTTCAGGTTGCGGTAGGTCGCTTTGGCGCCGAACGTCCAGTCCGGACCCAGCGTCTTGTCGAAGCCGAGGATGTATTCGTCCTGGTAGTAGGCCTTCAGGCCCTTGGCCGCGACCGTACGCGGATCCGGCGCGGTGACGCCGTCGGAGCCGTTGATGTAGCGGACGCCGGTGATCGGCGCCAGGCCTTGCGGTGCACCGGTGGTCGGGTCGACGCCGGTGTAGGTGAAGTACTGGTTGGAGAACAGCGACGCCGAGGCGCCGCGGATGGCCACGTTGGCGGGAATGGCCAGGTGGTAGCGGCCCGCGTTGGCGTAGACCTTGAAGGAGGAGTCGCCAAACACGTCCCAGGTCACGCCCAGGCGAGGAGCCAGCTGGTGACGCTGCTTGACGTAGACCTGGCCCTGGCCGTTGTAGTTGGCGAACTGCTCGTTACGCAGGCCGAGGTAGGCCATCCAGCGGTCGGAAATCTGCCAGCGGTCTTCCAGGTACTGCGCTTCCTGCTTCACGCTGACGTTGGCGACGAAGCCGATGATGCGGTTACGCACGACGTATTGCGGCGTGGTGGCGGGCGGGGTGTAGCCCGGCTCGCTCTCGATGCCGCCGGCGACGGCCGTCGACCAGTCCATGTAACGGTGGTAGACGCCACCGGAGTAGGTCGTGCCGCTGTACGACGACAGGTCCTGCGTATCCAGACCGGCGCGCAGATCGTGGTCGCCCAGATGGTACTCGACGTCGAGACGCCAGCCCTTGGTGTCGTCCTTCGCGCCCGGTGCAAGCACCTGGGTCGCCGTCCAGCAGGTCGCGTACTGCTGGCTCGGGTCGACGTTACGGGCGTCGATCACCAGCGGACACGGCGCACCGGAGGAGCCCAGCGCCACGTCCGAGTGGGTGGTGTGGGTCTTGCCGTACAGGGCGGTCACGGTGAGATCGTCGGTCAGGTAGCCGGTGTACTTGCCGATATACAGGTTGCCGCCAGGCTCGGAGCCCGCGGTACCGCGGTTCTTGCTGCGTTCCGAGCCGACGAAGGCCCCGGTCTGGCCGGTGGCGTAGTCGTAGTAGTACGACTTGGAATCCGTCGAATTCTTGTCACCCATGCCGGTGAATTCGAGGATGTTGTTGTCGTTGATGTTCCAGTTGATCTTGGCCAACCAGCGATGCGACTTGTCGGTCTCGTCGGTGCGCGTGGTGCCGGCGCCGGCGTTGGAGCCGATGCCCGCGGAACCGCTCTGCTTCTCCGCCTCGCCGGTCAGGTACATGAACAGCTTGTCCTTGATCAGCGGACCGCCGATGTACGCGCCGTAGGTGATGTCGTTGGTGGTGTTCTCGCTACGGTCCTGGAACAGCTGGCCCGCCTTGGCGGACGCGGGGTTCATCGGATAGTAGATGTCGCGCGGCGAATCCTTGAGCGCGCGCGGGGACCAGTAGGCTTCCACGCCCGCCTTCCACTCGTTCGTGCCGCTCTTGGTCACGATGTTGACCACGCCGCCGGTGGAGCGGCCGTACTCGGCGCCGTAGCCACCGGTGATCACCTGCTGCTGATCGATCGCATCGAAGGGCAGCTGCGCGAAACCGATGCCGGTCAGCGAGTTGGTGACCGGGAAGCCGTTGACGTAGTACTGGTTCTCCGAGGCGGACGCGCCACCGAACGACGCCACGTTGCCATAGCGGCTATCGGCGCTGACCGTGCCCGGCGCCAGCAGGGCCGCCGCGGTGACGTTGCGCGCCACCGGGATCTTCTGAAGCGTCTCCGCGGTCAGGACGGTGCGGGTGTCGACCTGCGAAACGTCGATCGCCGGGAGCGCCGAGGCCACCACGGAAATACCTTCCAGGGTCTGGGCCTGAGTCGCGGCCGCAAAGGAGGCGTCGACACCGCCGCCGATCTGGACGGTCACGTTCTGGGAAGCAATCTCCTTTCCGTCCTGCAGGAGCGTGACCGTATAGGTGCCCACCGGAAGCGAGGAGAGGCGGTAGCGCCCGTTCTGGACCTGCACGTCGCGGCTGAACCCGGTGGCCGGATTCGTGATGCGAACGCTCGTGCCGGTGGTGCCGGTGTCGCCGAAAATGCTGCCGGTCGCATTGGATTGCGCCAGCGCCACGCCCCCGAAACCCATGCTCAGTGCGACGGCCAGGGCGGTTCGGCGCCAAATTCGATTGTCGATCTTCATTAGTTAATTACCCCCAGAATGACCAAAGGTCCGATGACGCCTAAGCGTCCAAAGCAAGTCGAAGACAACGGCGCAGCGACCGCCCGCGAAGGCGGCCCACGAAGGCACTCCCGAATGCCTGCGCCTGAAGCAACTCGCTGCCAGACCATAGCCCGCACCGTAAGATTTCGTCAACAAAAAATTACGTTTTGGTGGGCGTGTCGTAATCTTCTACGAGTGCCGGCTTCCGCGCCGTTCAGGTATAGTGCCGGTCGCCTCGGGTGTCCCATGGCAGACAAGCCTCGGGATGAAACGGGAAGCCGGTGCGTTGTGCGATGCACGACAAGGCCGGCGCTGCCCCCGCAACGGTAAGCGAGTCAGACGGTCGGCCCGATGCCACTGTGCGCACGCACGGGAAGGCGCCGTCCGGCGGGTTTCCAACCCGCGCCCGCGAGCCCGGAGACCGGCCCGGAGCGTGACCTGGTGGACCTGCGGTGGGCGGGCCGGACCTCGTGCGTGGCCTGCGCCTGCCCGTCGTTCCTTCCCCTCCCGCGATCCGCCAGTCCATCCATCGCATGGGCCGTGCGTGGGCGCGCGGCCGAAGGAACGCTCTCGCATGAAGAAGACCCTGCTCGCCGCCGCACTGTGCGGCTGCCCGTTGGCCGCGCTGGCGGCCGGCCCCGGGAACCCGGCCTCGCTCTCGCCGGTGATCGTCACTGCCACCCGCACCGCGATCACCGTGGACGACGCGCTGTCGTCGGTCAGCGTGATCACCCGGGAGGACATCGACCGCCTGCAGCCGGTCTCGCTGGTGGACCTGCTGGAGGGACTGCCGGGCGTCACCTTCGCCCAGTCCGGCGGGCTCGGGCAGCAGAGCTCGCTGTTCCTGCGCGGCACCAACTCCTCGCACACCCTGCTGCTGATCGACGGCGTGCGCGTGGGCACGGTGAGCGCCGGCATCCCGGCCTTCGAACAGCTGCCGGTGGACCAGATCGAACGGATCGAGGTGGTGCGCGGGCCGCGTTCCAGCCTGTATGGCGCGGACGCGATCGGCGGCGTGATCCAGATCTTCACGCGGCGGGGAGAGCAAGGCGGCGGCCTGGCCCCATCGCTGCGCGTGGGCGTGGGCAGCCGTGGCTACACCGACGGCCAGCTGGGCCTGGCCGGCGGCGACCGACATGCCTGGTACAACCTCAGCCTGGGCCGGCAGATCACCGACGGCATCAACGCCTGCCGTGTCGGCGCCGCCGAGGCCTTTGCCGGCTGCTTCGCCGACGAGCCGGATGCGGACGCCTTCCGCAACACCCACGCCCTGGCCGATGCCGGTTATCGCTGGGACAACGGCACCGAGCTGGCGGCCACCTGGCTGGACAGCAAGAGCTACGTGGAATTCGACGGCGCCCCCTACGGCAACCAGGCACGCAACCGCCAGCAGGTCGCCGGCGCGCGGCTGAGCTTCGACGCGCTGGGTGCCTGGAAGGTGACGCTCGCCGCCGGCCGCAGCCAGGACGATTCGCACGTCTACAACGACGGCGCGTTCGTGCGCTACGGCGACTCGCGCCGCGACCAGGCCTCCTGGCAGAACGACCTCGCGCTGGCCGAGAACCAACTGCTCACGCTGGGCATGGATTGGCAGCAGGAGCACCTGTCCAGCGACACCGGCTACCTGGCCGACAGCCGCGACGATACCGGCGCCTTCGCCCAGTACCAGGGCAACTTCGGTCGCCACGAGGTGCAGCTTTCTTTGCGGCACGACGACAACCAGCAGTTCGGCGGGCACACCACCGGCGCCGCGGCCTTCGGCTATGCCTTCGACCACGGGCTGAAGCTCTCGGCCAGCTGGGGCAGCGCCTTCCACGCGCCGACCTTCAACGATCTCTATTACCCCTACGGCGGCGGCAACCCGGACTTGCAGCCGGAGACCTCGCGCAGCGCCGAGCTGGGGCTGGCCCAGCAGCAGGGGTCGTGGCACTGGGCGCTCAACGCCTACCGCACGACCATCGACCAGCTGATCGCGCTGGACGCCAACTACTTCCCGCGCAACATCAGCCGCGCGCGCATCCGCGGGCTGGAGGGACAGTTCGGCACCACGCTGGCCGGCTGGCGGCTGGAGGGCTACCTCACGCTGCAGCGACCGGAGAACCGCGATGGCGGCGTCAATGACGGCCATCTGCTGCCGCGGCGTCCCGAGCGCACCGCACGGGTCGAACTGGACCGCCGCTTCGGCCGGCTCGGCCTGGGGGGGAGTTTCCTCGCCGCCGGCGCGCGCTACGACGACCTGGCCAACGCCCACCGCCTGGGCGGCTACGCCACCACCGACCTGCGTGCCAGCTATGCGTTCGCGCCGGGCTGGCAGGTGGAGGCGCGGCTGGCCAACGCCTTCGACCGGCATTACGAGACCGTGTACTACTTCAACCAGCCCGGTCGCAGCTGGTACCTGACGCTGCGCTACGCGCCGGGCAGCTGAACGCGCCCGGGTTGCGGCAGGAGCGAGCTTGCTCGCGATGCCATGGCTCTGCCGGGAACGGGGCCAGGAGCATCGCGAGCGAGCTCGCTCCTACACACACACGTGCGTAAGTGCGCCCCCTGCCTTTCGGCACGGCCCGGACTTCAGGCACATCCGCGAAGGCGCCGGCGGCGGCATAAAGCCCGCATGACTTCCTTCGCCTGGCCCTCCACCCGCGGCGCGGCCGCGCGCTACGCTGGGCGCTCCCGCGCGGCGTTGGTGGCCGCGCCCCCCTTCCGTGGTACGGACGCCCCGTGAACATCTTCGCTCCCCTCATCCGCCGCCCGATCGGCACCTCGCTGCTGGCCCTGGGCCTCACCCTGGCCGGCTTCTGGGCCTACCTGCTGCTGGGCGTGGCGGCACTGCCCTCGCTGGACTTTCCGGGTGTCTACGTGGTCGCCAGCCAGCCGGGCGCCAGCGCGCAGACCATGGCCAGCACCATCCTGGCACCGCTGGAGCGCCACCTCGGCCGCATTCCCGGCGTGGACGAGATGTACGGCAACGCCGCCGAGGGCCAGGCCTCGGTGATGGTGCGCTTCACTTTCGACCGCACCGCCGACAGCGCCGCGCGCGACGTGCAGGCGGCGATCAACGCCGCCGCGCCGGACCTGCCCTCGGGCATGCCCAGTCCGCCGCAGTACTTCAAGTTCGACACGACGCAGATCCCGATCCTGTTCATCACGCTGACCTCCTCGGGGTTGCCGCAGGACCAGCTGTTCGACCTCACCGACACCCTGCTCAAGCCGGCGGTGGCGCAGATCCCCGGCGTGGCGCAGGTGCAGGTGTTCGGCGGCACGCCGCATGCCGTGCGCATCGAGCTGGACACCGACGCGCTGGCCGCCAAGGGCCTGACCGCCAACGACGTGGCCAACGCGCTGCGCGCGGCCAACGTCACGTCGCCGCAGGGCACGCTGAGCGACGGCCGCACGCAGATGGCGGTGAGCGCCAGCGATGGCCTGCGCACGCCGGACGAGTTCGCCCACCTGCTGATCGCAATGAAGGACGGCGTGCCGGTGCGCCTGTCGGACGTGGCCCGGGTCTACGGCGGCCAGCAGGACAAGTACCAGGCGGCGTGGTTCGGCGATGCGCGGGGCAATGCCCGCGCGGTGGGCATGCAGATCACCAAGCGGCCGGAAGCCAATGCCGTGGCGACGGTGGAGGCGATCCGCGCCAAGCTGCCGCAGCTGCGCGCGGTGCTGCCGGCCAACGTCAGCATGAACGCGGTGTTCGACCTCACCCAGACCACCAAGTCGGCGCTGCACGAGGTGGAGGTGGCGCTGCTGATCTCGATCGTGATGGTGGTTCTGGTGATGCTGGTGTTCCTGCGCCGGCTGCGCCCCACGCTGATCGCGACGCTGAGCGTGCCGCTGTCGCTGGCCGGCGCGTTCGTGGCGATGTGGGCGCTGGGCTACACGCTGAACACCCTGTCGCTGGTCGCGCTGGTGCTGTGCATCGGTTTCGTGGTGGACGACGCCATCGTGGTGATCGAGAACATCGTGCGCCACATGGAGCACGGCATGCCCCCGCTGCAGGCGGCGATGACCGGCGTGCGCGAGATCGGCTTCACGGTGGTGTCGATTACGCTGTCGCTGGTGGCGGTGTTCGCGCCGCTGCTGTTCGGCAACAACATGCTGATCATGCTGCTGCGCGAGTTTTCGGTGACGCTGACCGCCGCGGTGGTGATCTCGGCGCTGGTCTCGCTGACCCTGACCCCGGCGCTGTGCGGCCGCCTGCTGGTGGCCGAGCCGGCCCACCCCCGGCCGCCCGGCCGTATCGAGCGCGCAGTGGAACGCTTCGACCGCGCGCTGCTGCACCGCTACGAGCGCGCACTGGACTGGTCCATGCACCACCGCCGCCTGATGCGCTGGCAGCCGCTGATCCTGCTGTTGCTCACCGTGGCGCTCGGCATCGCGGTGGGCAAGACCGCCGGCGGCACCTTCATGCCCGACGAGGACACCGGCCAGCTGCAGGGCCAGGTGACCGCCGACGCCAACATCTCGCCGGCGCTGCTCACCGAGCGCGTGCAGCAGGTAACCGACATCATCCGCGCCGACCCGGCCGTGCAGGACATGCTGACCATGCTGGGCGGCAACGGCGGTGACGGTGGCGCGGTCGGCAATTCGGCGCAGATGTTCATGGACCTCAAGCCCCGCGGCGACGGCCCCGGCGAGCGCGCGGTCGGTGCCAAGGCCGTGGTGGAACGGCTCTCCAAGCGGTTGGACAAGCTGCCGGGCGTGCGGGTGGAGCTCAGCGTGGCGCAGTTCCTCGGCGGCGGCGGCAGCGGCGACCGCGGTGGCCAGTACGAATTCCAGCTGGTCAGCGACAACGGCGGCGACCTGCAGCCGTGGACGCTGAAGATGGTGCGCGAGCTGCGCGCCAGGAAGGAGTTCCGCGACGTCGGCAGCGATTTCGACCAGGCCGGCAAGCAGCAGCTGCTCAAGGTCGATCGCGAGGCCGCCGGCCGCCTGCACGTGGGCCTGGGCGACATCGATTCGGCGCTGTACAACTCGTTCGGCCAGAACCCGGTATCGGTGATCTACTCGGACATCAACCAGTACCGCGTCGTGCTCACCTCGGCCGGCGCCGAGACGATCAGCCCCGAATCGCTGCTCAACGTGCACGTGCGCAACCGCGAAGGGCGGATGATCCCGCTGTCGGCGCTGGCGCGCATCCAGCCGAA
Source organism: Fulvimonas yonginensis (assembly GCF_037137055.1). NCBI lineage: Bacteria > Pseudomonadati > Pseudomonadota > Gammaproteobacteria > Lysobacterales > Rhodanobacteraceae > Fulvimonas > Fulvimonas yonginensis. The sequence continues at coordinate 173,452 of NZ_JBBBNY010000001.1, read as the reverse complement.
CATCGCGCCGATGCGCGTCCGCCATCACAACCAGCTCGAGGCCGCCACGGTCACCTACAACCTCGCCGAGGGCGTCGACCAGCAGCGCGGCGTCAAGCTGGTGGAGCAGGCGGCGTTCGCGGCGCACCTGCCGGACGGCATCCGCGTCGATTTCACCGGAGCCAACCAGCGCCTGCAGCAGGCCAAGTCCAACGGCATGATCCTGCTGCTGGCCTCGATCGTGGCGATGTACATCGTGCTCGGCATCCTCTACGAGAGCCTGGGCCATCCGCTGACCATCCTCTCCACCCTGCCGGCGGCCGGCATGGGTGCGTTCCTCGCCATGCTGGTGACGCAGACGCAGCTTTCGCTGATGGCGATCATCGCGATCCTGATGCTGATCGGCATCGTCAAGAAGAACGCGATTCTGATGGTGGACTTCGCGCTCACCGCACAGCGCGAGCGCAACCTGCCGCCGCCGGAGGCGATCCGCGAGGCCGCGCTGGTGCGCTTCCGCCCGATCACCATGACCACGCTGGTGGCGATGGGAGCGGCGCTGCCGCTGGCGATCGGCTTCGGCATCGGCTCGGAGATGCGCCAGCCGCTCGGCATCGCGATCGTCGGCGGCCTGCTGGTTTCGCAGCTGCTGACCCTGCTCAGCACGCCGGCGATCTATCTGTGGAACCACGATCGGCTGGGCCGCCACGCGCGTGGCCTGATGCCGGGCCGGTTGCAGTGGTCCTGCGGCATCGCGGTCGCGTTGGGCAGCATTGTTTCGGTGGCGGGGCTGGTATTCCTGATCGCGCCGCAACTGGGCGCGAAAATGCAGATGAACCGGGCGATCGCGGCCGTGCTTCTGCTGGTCGGCCTCGGGTTTGCCTGGACCGCCATCGCCACCTTGCGCAAGCGTCCGCGCGCGCGCTTCATTTTCCTCGGCGTGGTGGCGGTGCTGTTTGGCCTGCCCGTGCTGGCCCAGTTGGTCATGCTGCTGGGTTCCGGGCAGGGAAAGCTGATCGGCCTGCTGGTTCCGGGCGCCTATCTCGCGTTCGCCGGCTGGGCCGTACTCAGTCGTCGGACACGTGAGTACTTCGAGCGCCTGCATGGGAAAGCCCACCACGATGACGGCCGCCTGATGCCTTACGCCTGACGCGCGGGCCGCACACCTCGGACGGGTTGAGGGTCAGGCACGCTCGCCTCGGGCGTCAGCCGCCGGCTTGGTCCCAGGCGATGGCGGCGCGGGGGCCGTCGTAGGCGGAACAGCTGGGGCGGACGCGCGGGTGCATCCGCGTTTCTCCGGGTTGAACGTGGGAGGCGGCGGTGGATGGTGGCCTGTCCAGGGCTGCGCCTACTGGCCGCCGCCGCGCAAAAAGAACGGCTGACAGGCTCCTTTTTTGCCATGCACGCGACACAGCGTTCGCCAGCATGAACCATGCGCTTCACCCGGCCGCGACGAGACAAATTAAACTATCCGGTACACAAACTCCCCCACCGGAAAGGACCCCCCATGCTCCACGCTTCTTCGCGTCTGCGCGGCGCGCTGACGCTGCTCCTGACCACCGCCGCCCTGCCCGCGGCCGCCGCCCACCTGGAACTCCAGGGTGGGCGTAGCTACATGGACAACCACGGCGCCAACGCGGCGTTCGTCGAGGCGACGTTCGCGCCGCACGCGATCGGCGCCAGCGGCAAGCTGGACTGGTCGCCAGACGTGTCGGTCGGCTGGATCGACAGCCGCGACGTCCGCCGCTACCGCAACGCCGAGTTCGACACCAGCCAATCGGTCGCGCTGCTCGCGGCCGGCGCGCGTTTCCACTATGGCGCGCCCGACGCCTGGTACCGCCCGCTGTTCTTCAGCTTCCAGGTTGCCGCCACCAACCACACCACCCAGGCGCTGTCGAGCCACTACCAGTTCGTCAGCACGCTGGGCTGGCAGGCCGAGCACCTGAGCTTCCAGCTGCGCCACGTGTCCAACGGCGGCCTCAACGGGCCCAACCGCGGCGAGACCATGGCCCTGGTCGGCGTCGGCTTCGACCTCTGAAACCGAAGAGGCGCCCCGCGGGGCGCCTCTTCGGTCTAGTGCCCGCCGGCGGCGGGGCCGGCCTTGGCGATGAACGGCGGCCGGGTCAGCCAGATCACCAGCACCAGGCTGACGAAGATCCAGCCCAGCACGTGGAACACCTCGTTGAAGGAGATCTGGTAGCCCTGCTGGGTCGCCATCTGGTTGACCAGCGCGGCGGCGGTCTGCGGGTCGCCCATCGACGCCATCGTGGCGCGGGTGGTCGGGTCGTAGGCGGTGACGTGCTCGACCAGCTGCGCGTGGTGGCTCACCGCGCGGCGCTCCCAGAACAGCGTGGTGATCGACGCCGAAAAGCTGCCGCCCAGGGTGCGCAGGAAGGTGGCCAGGCCCGAGCCGGCGGCGATCTCGTTCTGCTGCAGGTCGGACAGCAGGATGGTCAGGATCGGCATGAAGAACAGCGCCACGCCCAGGCCCTGGATCAGCTGCACCAGCGCCACGTGATAGAAGTCGATGCCGATGTAGAAGTCCGAGCGCATGAAGCAGGTGACGCCGAGCACGATGAAGGCCAGGGAAGCCACCGCGCGCAGGTCGAACTTGGGTGCGAACTTGCCGACGAAGAAGGTCAGCAGCACCGGCAGCACGCCGATCGGCGCGGTGGCGAAGCCGGCCCAGGTCGAGGTGTAGCCGAGGTTGCGCTGCAGCCACAACGGCATCAGCAGGCTCATCGCGAAGAACGCGGCATAGGCCAGAACCAGCGCGATCGTGCCGTAGGTGAAGTTGCGGTGGCGGAACAGCCGCAGGTCGACGATCGGATCCTTGTCGGTGAGTTCCCAGATCAGGAAGATCGCCAGCGCGATCGCCGAAACGATGCTGGTGACGATGATGAAGGTGGAGTTGAACCAGTCCTCGTCGTTGCCCTTGTCCAGCACCACCTGCAGGGCGCCCACGCCGATGATCAGCGTGATCAGGCCGACGTAGTCGATGCGTGGGCGTTCGGTCCGGTCCACCCGGCCGCGCATCTGGTTGGCCACCACCATGCTGGCGAAGATGCCGATCGGCACGTTGATGAAGAAGATCCAGGGCCACGAATAGTTGTCGGTGATCCAGCCGCCCAGGATCGGGCCGGCGATCGGCGCCACGACGGTGACCATCGCCAGCAGCGCCAGCGCCATGCCGCGCTTGGCCGGCGGATAGATCGAGATCAGCAGGCTCTGCGTGATCGGGTACATCGGACCGGCCACCGCACCCTGGATGGCGCGGAACAGGATCAGCATGCCCATGCTCTGCGACACGCCGCACAGGAACGAGGTCAGCGCGAACAGCAGGGTGGACCAGATGAACAGCTTCACCTCGCCGAAGCGGCGGGTGAGGAAGCCGGTCAGCGGGAGCGCGATCGCCATGCTCACCGCGAAGGAGGTGATCACCCAGGTGCTCTGGTTCACGCTCACGCCGAGGTTGCCCGCGATGGTCGGCAGCGACACGTTGGCGATCGTGGTGTCCAGCACCTGCATGAAGGTCGCCAGCGACAGGCCGATCGTGGTCAGCACCATGCTGGGCGGGCGGTATTGGGTGGTCATGGGGTTCTTCGCGCGGCGATGTGGTGGGAGCGGGCTGGCTCGCTCCCACGGGGTGATTTACCTGGTGCCGGCCATGTTCGCGTGGATGATCTGCGCGATCAGGTCGTCCGCCTGGTGCAGCTGCTGCTGGTAGACGTCGGTACTGAACGCCGGCTTGGTCGGCGGCTCGGGAGCCAGCATCGGTCCCTGCTGGTCGTGCAGGTCGACGGTCACGTCGGTGGACAGGCCGATCCGCAGCGGGTGCGCGTCCAGCTGCCGCGGGTCGGTGAACACCACGCGCACCGGCACGCGCTGCACGATCTTGATCCAGTTGCCGGTGGCGTTCTGCGCCGGCAGCAGCGAGAACGCGCTGCCGGTCCCCACGCCCAGGCTCTGCACCTTGCCCCTGTAGGTCACGTCGCCGCCGTAGACGTCGGCGTGGATCTCGACCGGCTGGCCGATCCGCATGTGGGTGAGCTGGGTTTCCTTGAAGTTCGCATCCAGCCACACGCCGTGCAGCGGTACCACCGCCATCAACGGCGTGCCCGGCGCCACGCGCTGGCCCAGCTGCACGGAGCGCTTGGCCACGTAGCCGTCGACCGGCGCCACGATGGTGGTGCGCAGGTCGTCGAGGTAGGCGGCACGCAGCTTGGCCGCAGCCGTCTGGACGTCCGGGTGCGAGGCGACCACGGTGTCGTCGACCAGCACCTTGCTGGTCTGGTACTGCTGCTGGGCCGCGGTCAGCGCGCTCTCGGCGGCGGTCAGCTCGTCGCGGGCATGCGCGAGTTCCTCGGCCGAGATCGCGCCGGACCTGGCCAGGTCGCGGCGACGGTTGTAGTCGGCGCGGGCCTTGTCCACGGCCACCTTGCGCGCGGCGACGTCGGCTTGTGCGCCGCTGACGGTGCTGTACAGGCCGCGCACCTTGCGCACGGTGCTGGCGAGATTGGCCTTGGCTTCGGCCAGGGCCACCTCGGCGTTGCTCGGGTCGAGCTTGACCAGCACCTGGCCGGCCTCGACGCGGTCGCCGTCGTCGGCGCCGATCGACACCACGGTGCCGGGCAGCTGCGGGGTGATCTGCACGATGTTGCCGGACACGTAGGCGTCGTCGGTGCCTTCGTACCAGCGGCCGTCGAAGTAGTACCACAGGCCCCAGCCGATCAGGGCGAGCAGCACCACCACGCCGAGCGCGCGCAGCAGGAAACCGCGCTTGTTTTTCGCGGCCGGCGCGGGAGTGGCGCCGTTCGGTTGGGAAGCAGGCTGGCTGGACATGGATGCGCCTTCAGGAATGTGCGGGGGTGGACGGGGAGGAGGCGGCCTGCGGGCCGGTCGCGGCCTCGGGGCGATAGCCGCCGCTGGATGCCTGGTTTTCCGGGCGGTAGCCACCGCCCAGGGCCTGGATCAGCTGCACGGAGAGGTCGACCTGCTGCGCCTTGAGCGCCGCCATGCGCTGTTCGGCGACCAGCAGCTGCTGGCGTACGCTGAGCGCCTCCAGGTAGCTGCCGACGCCGGCGCGGTAGCGCTGCTCGGCCAGTCGCCAGGCATCGTGGGCGGCATCCAGCGCGCGCTGCTGCGCCGCGACCTGCTCGGCCAGCGACTGCTGCGCGGCATAGTCGTCGGCCACCTCGTTGAGGGCGCCGACCAGCGTCTGGTTGTACTGCGCCACCGCCAGGTCGTACTGCGCGTCCTTGCCGGCGAGATTGGCGCGCAGCCGGCCGCCGTCGAAGATGGGCAGGCTCAGCGAGGGGCCGACCTGGTAGAACAGCGAGGACGCGCGCAGCAGCGGGTTGCCGCCCATGGCGAGCAGGCCGGCCATGGCGCCGAGCTTCACGTTGGGCAGGAACTCGGTCCTGGCCGCGGCGATGTCGCGCCCGGCGGCCTCCACGCGCCAGCGCGCGGCGACCAGGTCGGCGCGGTGGCCGAGCAGTTCCACCGGCAGGTCGGCCGGGACCGCCAGCGCCTGCGGCGCGAGCGGTTGCGGGCGGGCGATGTCCAGCCCGCGGTCGGGCCCCTTGCCGAGCAGCACCGACAACGCCGTGCGTGCCGCGTCGATGGCGCGCCGCGCGACCGCGAGCTGCTGTTCGGCGCTGGCCACCTCGGCGTCGCCCTGCTTGAGCTGCAGCTGGCTGTCCAGCCCGGCGCGCACCCGCTGCGCGGTGAGCTCGCGCGCCTTGCGGGCGCGCTCGAGTTCGGCCTGGGCCAGGTCGTGCTGGGTCCAGGCGTAGCCCAGCTGCACATAGGCGCGGGCCACGTTGGTCGAGAGCTCGATGCGCGCCGCACGCGCCTCGACCTCGGCGGCGCGGGCCTGGCCCAGCACCGCCTCCCAGGCGGCACGCTTGCCGCCCCACGGGTCCGGGCCCCAGTCGAAGCTGAGGTAGCCGAACTTGGCGACGGAGAAATGTGCCTTGTCGCCGAGCAGTCCGGACGGCGGCTTGGCGCCGGCCACGCTGGCACCCAGGCCGAGCTGCGGGCGGCGCGCGGCGTCGGCCACGCCCGCCGCGGCCTGTGCCGTGCGGGCGCGCGCATCGACGACGGCCAGCCCCGGGTTGCCCGCCAGCGCCTCGTCGATCAGCGCGTCGAGCTGCGGATCGTCCAGTCCGGTCCACCAGTTCTGCGCCGGCCAGGCCGCCGGCGTGAGCGCCTGCCCCGCCAGGCTGCGCTGGGCTTTCAACGCCGATGGCTCGAGCGGCGTGCCGTCCGGATGCAGGCCGCCGCTGCTCGCGCAACCGGCCAGGACGAGAGTCAGTGCGGTGGCCGCCGCAAGGAATTGCAGACGCATGATGTGGGCTTCCGGGTGGGGTCAGTCTTTGGCGCGCAGCGCGTCGAGCACGCGCGTCAGGTAGTCGTGCAGGCGGCGGCGCTCGGTCTCGCTCAGCGAGCGCTGGGCCGCTTCCAGCACGCGGTCGTTGCAGTCGGTGAGTTGCTGCCACAGGGCCGCGCCCTGCTCGGTCAGCTCGATGCGCAGCGCGCGGCGGTCCTGCTCGTGGGGGCAGCGGCGCAGGTAGCCCTTGCCCTCGAGCTGGTCGAGCTGGCGCGTCATCGCGCCGCCGTCGAGCTCGACCGCGCGGGCCAGTTCCGAGGCGGACATCGGGCCCAGGCGGGCCAGCCGCTTGAGTATCAGGAACTGGGTGAAGCGCAGCTCCACTCCCAGCGCGGCGAGCTCGGCCTCCATGGCGCGCACGATTTCCGAGCGCACCAGGCCGAGCAGCACGCCCAGGCTTTCCTGGGGTGTCGCGGGGGCGGGCGAACGAGTATCCATGCCGCGTATTCTATTGCCCAAATGATATTTGTCAAGGCAAATATTCGCAGGGACACCATTGCCCTGGCAAGGGTCACGCGGTGCGCGTCTGCCGTGCGGCCAGTTCGTCGCGCACCAGCGCCGCCAGCGCCGGGTCGCGGATGGCAAACAGGTCGAACACGCCCAGCGCCTGCAGCGTGGGCAGCAGCGCCAGCAGGCGCGGTTCGGCCTGGCAGCGCAGCGGCTCGGGGGTGGCCGGGTCCAGCATCAGCTGGGCATGCACGACGAAGTCGATGAGCGCGTCGGTGTCCGGCGCGACGGGCGGAGCAGTGAGCGACATGCCGATCTCCTGGGGCTTTACAGCCGAGGACGCGGTGCGCGGTGGGGACGTGACAGCGTCCGGTGCGGCCGGCGGATGGGGCGTCCGCGGCGACCCGCAGCGCGGGGCCGGCCTGCAAGGCTAGGGCGCCGCGGTTACCATGGGCAGGCAATCGGCACTGCTGGTACCCCCACTACCACCCCTGGCTTGCGGCCCTGGCATGAGCACACGGATGCAACGCTCCGAGCTGAAGGCGTTCCTGCGCGCGCGTCGCGCTGCGTTGGCGCCGGAGGCGGTCGGCCTGCCGCGCGGGCAACGACGGCTGACGCCCGGCCTGCGCCGCGAGGAGGTGGCGGTGCTGGCCGACGTCGGGCTCACCTGGTACACGTGGCTCGAGCAGGGGCGCCAGATCAACGTCTCGGCGGCTGCGCTGGCGCGCATCGCCCGCGCGCTGATGCTCTCGCCCAGCGACGAGGCCTACCTGTTCGCGCTGGCCGGACTGGCGCGACCGGAACCGGCGCCCGCGCGGATCGAGGTACCCGCACCGATCCGCGGCATGCTCGAGCGCTACCGTGGACCCGGCTTCGTGCTGGATCCGCTGTTCGACCTGCTCGCCTACAACCGCTACGCCGATTTCCTGTTCGACTTCGAGGCGGTGCGCGGGCCGTTCGCGCGCAACCACGTCTGGAACGCCTTCATGCATCCGCCCCGGCGGGTGCTGTACCAACCGAACTTCATGCGCAGCGCGGCCAACCTGGTGGCGATCTTCCGCATGAGCCACGCCGCCCATCCGGACGACCCGCGCTTCGACGCGCTGGTCGAGGCGCTGGTGCAGACCAGCGCCGAGTTCGCCGGACTGTGGGAGCAGCAGGAAACCGCGCCGCTGGCGGCGCTGGAGCTGCCCCTGTACGACGCCAGGCTGGGCCATTTCCGCGTGCATTCGACCCGCCTGCCGATCCGCGACGGCCAGGCGGACGGGGCCACGGTGTTCTTCTTCGTGCCGGTGGACGCCGCCTCCCAGGCCTGCTTCGAGCGCATGACCGAGCTGGTCGAGCGCAAAGCCGAGCCCGCCTGACCGCCGGCTGACACCGGCATCACGCCGGCGGATCGACCATCCGGACGGTTTTCCACACCGGAGGTGAACCATGGAACCGATGCTCAGCATGCGCACCGCGGCGGTGCTGCTGGCGCTCGCGGCCCTGGGTGGACTGGTGATGGCCGGCATCCGCTTCGCCGGCAAGCCGCATCCGCCGACCTGGCTGGCGATGGCGCACGGCTTCATCGCCGGCGCCGCCGTCACCCTGCTGGTCTACGACTACTTCACCGTCGGCCTGCCCGGCATGGCGCAGCTGGGGCTGCTGCTGTTCCTGCTGGCGGCCGCCGGCGGCATCGTGCTCAACCTGGGCTATCACTGGAACCACCTGCCGCTGCCCAAGTGGATGGTGCTGGTGCATGCGCTGGTGGCGGTGACCGGCTTCGTGCTGCTGCTGGTCGCAACCTGGGGCTGAGGCCCGCCGCCGGCGGCCGCCGGTACGCGCGGCCACCGCCGGAGTGCGCTTACCTGGCCGGCTTGACGTAGGTGTCGAACAGCTCGTCGATGCGCCGGTATTCGTCGTACCAGGAGTCGGCGTGGACGAAGCCGTGCCGCTCCATCGGGTACAGCGACATCCAGAAGTTCTTCTTGTGCAGCTCGATGAAGCGCTGGTACAGGCGGATCGAGTCCTCGGCCAGCACGTTGTCGTCGATCAGGCCGTGCTCGATCAGCAGCGGGTCGGCCAGCTTGTCGGCGTAGTAGATCGGCGAACTCGTCTCGTAGGCCTGCGGGTCGAGCTGCGGCGCATTGAGGATGTTCGAGGTGTACTCGTGGTTGTACAGGCGCCAGTCGCTGACCGGACGCAGCGCCGCACCGGCCGCGAACTCGCCAGGGGCGCGCAGCAGCGCCATCTCGGTCATGAAGCCGCCGTAGCTGCCGCCGTAGATGCCCACGCGCTTCGGGTCGACGTGGTGGTTCCGGACCAGCCAGGCCTTGCCGTCGAGCAGGTCCTCCAGCTCCGGATGGCCCATCTGGCGGTAGATCGCCGTGCGCCAGTCGCGGCCGTAGCCCTCGGAGGCGCGGTAGTCCATGTCCAGTACCACGTAGCCCTTCTGCACCAGCAGGTTGTGGAACATCTGCTCGCGGAAGTAGTAGGTCCAGGACAGGTCCACGTTCTGGGTGTAGCCCGCGCCGTGCACGAAGAGCACCGCCGGCCGCAGCGTCGCACCCTCGTCCGCCGGGCCGTAGTACTTGGCGTAGATGGTGCCCGCGCCGTGCGAGGAGGGCACCTGCACGATCCTGGGCTGGATCCAGTCGTGCGCGGCGAAGGCGGGTTTCATGGTGTTCGTCAGTTCGCGCGGCGTACCGCCGGCGGCCGGCTGCACCGCCAGCTGCGACAGCATGTACGGCGAGGAATGCAGCACCCAGAGCCGCTCGCCGTCCGGCGACAGTGCGAACTCGTCCATGCCCTGGTACTGCGTCACGCGGGTCAGCTCGCCGCCGCTGCTGGGCACGCGGTAGACGTCGTAGCTGTAGGGCGCGGTCCGGTTGGCGCGCAGGTAGAACCAGCGGCCGTCCTCGGACAGCTGCGGATGGCTGACCTCGAACCGGCCGGCGGTCAGCGCCTTCGCCTTGCCGTCCAGCGGCTTGAGGTAAAGCTGCGAGAAGCCGCTCTCCTCGGACAGGTACCACAGCGTGCGGCCGTCCTTGAGCCAGCCCAAGTCGTTGAAGTTCCAGTTGATCCACGCTTCGTCGTGCAGGCGGTGCTGCGGCACCAGTGCGTGGCGGGCGAAGTCGACGCTGGCGATCCAGCGGTCCTTGTTGTCGATCGCGCGCAGCTGGATCGCCAGGTTCCTGCCGTCCTCGCTCCACACGATGCCGCCGCCACCGCCGTCCTCGGCGTCGGAGACGATGCGCACCGGGCGCAGCTTCGGCGCCTGCAGCGCCTTGGCCTGGTCGGCCTTGCCCGCCTTCTTCAGCGCCGCCACGGTCTGTGCGCGCAGCGTGGCGAGTGGATCGTCCTCGATCCCGGGCAGGCCGTCGATCGGCAGGTCGTAGCGCTTGTGCTCGCGCAGGTCGAGCAGCAGCAGCGACTGCGTCGCGGGCGGGTTGCGGCCGACGTAGACGCGCGTGTCCTCGCCCTCGGCGTAGCCCGAATCACTGACGTAGTGGGTGACCTTGGGGTGGCGGCCGGCGTCGTAGGACTTGGGCCGCGTCACCAGCAACAGCCAGCGTCCGTCGGGCGACAGCTCGGTGTCCACCGCGACGATCTTGTCGCCCAGCCAGAACGGTTCCGGCATGCGCCCCGGATCGGCGGCCGCCAGCGCTTTCGCGTCGGCGCGCGCGGCTTCCTTGTCGGCCTCGAGCCGACGCAGGGTGGAGAACAGCTCCAGCTGTTCGTCCTCCAGCGCGTCGGTGGGCTTGGCCTGCGGGTCGTCCTCGAACTTCAGCACGGCCACTGGTGCGCTTACGCCGCGGGCCAGGTCGTAGCTGTACCAGTCCTCGCCCGCGCGGAACTGCAGCGCGCGTCCATCGGCGGAGAACTGCGGCGCCGACTCCTCCACCGCCGTCTGCGTCACCTGCACGGTGCGCCCGTCCGCCAGCGTGCGCAGGAACACGTCGCCATGGCGCACGAAGGCGGCGTAGCGGTGGTGGCGGTCGTACACCGCCGGGCCGTCGGCCTGCGCCCGTGCAGCCGGATCGAGCTTCACGCTGCGCCCCTCCGCGGGGTCCACCCGGTACAGGTCGCGCACCTCGCTGCCGTCGCGCTTGAGCCGGTAGTAGATCGCACGGCCATCCACGCTCCAGTACGGCGACTCCACCGCGTGCCCGATCCAGTCGGGGTTGGCCATGATCGTTTCCAGGTCCAGCGGCGCGGCGGGCGCGGCCGCCAGGGCCGGCAGCGCGGTGAAGGCGGCCAGGCCGGCCAGGAGAAGTCGACGCATGAGGCGCTCCGCAGTGGCAAAGCTCCCGAGCATAGCCGAGCCGGCCTCGGCCGCAAGCGCCGGAAGTCCCGCGAGCGTGGCGTCAGCGCTGGCGGAACGCGCGCCGGTAGGCCGAGGGCGTGGTATGCAGCGTGGCCGCGAAATGCTGTCGCAGCGAGAGCGGTGTTCCGAAGCCGGCGCGCTCGGCGACGCGCTCGATCGGTAGCCGGCTGGTCTCGAGCAGGCGCTGGGCGAGGGCCAGCCGCTGGGCCGCCAGCCAACGGCCCACGGTGGTGCCGGTATGCTTGCGGAAGTGGCGGGTGAAGCTGCGCCGGCTCATCGCGGCGTGCTCCGCCAGCCGGTCCAGGCCGAGCGGCTGGTCGAGATGGCGCAGGGCCCAGGCCAGCGTGCGTGTCAGCGGGCCCTCCGTGGACCGGACCGGCACCGGCTGCTCGATGTACTGTGCCTGGCTGCCCTGTCGGTGCGGGGGCACCACCAGGCGCCGGGCGACACGGTTGGCCGCCTCCGCCCCGTGCAGGCGCCGCACCAGGTGCAGGCAGCAATCGATGCCGGCGGCGGTTCCCGCCGAGGTCACGACCTGGCCTTCGTCCACGTAGAGCACGCCCGGGTCCAGCCGCACCTGCGGAAACCGCGCGGCGAACACCTCCGCCCAGTGCCAGTGGGTGGTGGCGCGGCGGGGTACGGCCTGCGCGGGTTGGACGGCGCCGATCTGGTGGTGGTGCCGTCCTGGCGCGATCCGCAGCGTGCGGCGCCGGCGCCCGTGCTGGCTGCGCTGCGCCGCGCGCACCGGCGGGGCGCGATCATGGTCGGCCTGTGCGTGGGCGCCTTCGCGCTGGCCGATGCGGGGTTGCTCGACGGCCGCGTGCCGATACTGAAGCCGGCCCGCGTGCGCAGCTCGCCCGGCTCGCCCGCACATACGCGCACGTCGAAGAGCGGTTCGCCACCGGCCGCCTCGCCGAACACGCCGCAGGGAACGGCGAGGTGGAAGGGCGGCATCTGGTCCAGCGCCACGATCGCCACACGCGGTCTGTCCGGCACGTTGCGTCTCTCCCGTCGCGGTTGGCCCGATTCTAGCCAAATGTGGCAACCGGGCCACTCGTCGCGAGCACGTGCGCCGCCCACAGTACGCCCTCCCCCACGTTTCGAGGAGATCGTCATGAACACGCCCGCGAACCCCCGCCGTGCCCTGGTCGTGATCGACGTGCAGAACGAGTACGTCACCGGCGGGCTGCGCATCGAATACCCGCCGCTGGCCGAGTCGCTGCACAACATCGGCCGGGCGATCGACGGTGCCCATGCCGCCGGCGTGCCGGTGATCGTCGTGCAGCAATGCGCGCCAGCCGATGCGCCATTGTTCGCCACCGGCACGCCCATGTGGGAACTGCACGAGGTGGTGGCCAGCCGCCCGCGGGAGCACTACCTGCGCAAGACCCTGCCCAGCGCCTTCGCCGGCACCGACCTCGGCGCCTGGCTGGCCGCACGCGCGATCGACACGCTCGCGGTCGCCGGCTACATGACGCACAACTGCGACGACACCACCGTCAAGCACGCCTTCGACGCCGGCCTGCAGGTGGAATTCCTCGCCGACGCCGCCGGCAGCGTGCCGTACGCCAACCGTGCCGGGATCGCCAGCGCCGAGGAGATCCACCGCGTGTTCGCGGTGGTGCAGCAATCGCGCTACGCCGCCGTGCTGAGCACCGAGGCATGGCTGCGCCACCTGGCCGCGGGCACGGTGCCCGAGCGCGACACCATCCACGCCTCGCACCAGCGCGCGCTTGCGCACCGGGGTGCGACACAAGCGGCGTGAGGCGCGGGTATCGGCAAGCGCCGGGGGGATCCCGGCTGGCGGCGGTCGCCCGGCATCGGCGAGACTGTAGGCCCCTACCGGCAGCCCAGGTCCCCGATGCACCCGCTCCCCACCGTCGAACGCGACACCGGCCCCGCTCCCCGCCACAGCGTGATCTGGCTGCACGGCCTGGGCGCGGACGGCAACGACTTCGCGCCGATCGTGCCGGAGCTGGTCGACCCGGGCTGGCCGCCGCTGCGCTTCGTGTTTCCGCACGCGCCGGTGCAGCCGGTCAGCATCAACGGCGGGATGCCGATGCGCGCCTGGTACGACATCCACGGCTTCGACGTGCGCGCGCCGCAGGACGAGGCGGGCATCCGCCGCTCCATCCAGGCGGTGGAGGCGCTGATCGCCCGCGAGCACGAGCGCGGCGTCCCCGGCGAGCGGATCGTGCTGGCCGGGTTCTCGCAGGGCGGGGCGGTCGCGCTGGCCGCGGGCCTGCGCCATGCGCAGCCGCTGGCCGGCATCGTCGCGCTGTCCACCTATCTGCCGATCGCCGCCACCCTGGCGTCCGAGCGCAGCGCCGCCAATGCGCAGGTGCCGCTGTTCTGGGGCCACGGCAGTGCCGACCCCGTGGTGGTGCTGCAGCGCGGGCTCGACTCGCGTCTGTGGCTGGAGGAACTGGGCTACGCGGTCGACTGGCACACCTATCCAATGGCCCACGCGGTATGCGCCGAGGAGATCGCCGACCTGCGCCAGTGGCTCACCCTGCGCCTGGGCTGACCGGACCCGGGCGGGAGTGGCGCGGGTTCCGGCTCTGCCGCGACCGCGACCCGCACGCGGAAGAAGCGATCGCCCCGTTGCCGGCATACTGGAGGACATGAGCAAACGCCCTCCCCGCCCCTCGACGCCGCTGCCGGACTTCTGCCGGCTGCCGGCGGTCGCCGCGCTGGTCGCGGTGGGCGCCCTCACCGTCACGCTGATGTGGCTCGCGCCCGACCAGGCGCGCGGCTGGCGTGGCTACAGCGTGGGCATGCTGTTCGTGGCCTGGCTGGCGGTGCTGATCGCGGTGGCACTGTGCTATGCGCGACCCTGGTTGCAGCGGCTGGGCGGCTGGATGCCCTATGCCGGCGTGTGGCTGGTGATGGTGCTGGTGGTCGCTGCGGCCAGTGCAGTGGCGCGCTGGATGGACGCGGCGCTGGCGCTGGGCCTGGTCCGCACCGCGACACTCGCCTTCGTGCGCGACAACCTGCTGATCGCCGCCCTGCTCGGCGCCGCGATGCTGCGCTACTTCTACGTGCTGGCGCAGTGGCAGGCGCGCCTGGCCGCGGTGGCCCACGCCCAGGTCGAAGCGCTGCAGGCGCGGATCCGCCCCCATTTCCTGTTCAACAGCATGAACACGGTGGCCGCGCTCGTGCGGGTCGACCCGGCGGCGGCCGAGCGCACCATCGAGGACCTGTGCGAACTGTTCCGCGCCGCACTGGGCCAGTCCGGCAGCCACGAGGGCACGCTGGGCGAGGAACTGGCGCTGATCGAGCGCTACCTGGCGATCGAGCAGCTGCGGCTGGACGGGCGCCTGCGCGTGCGTCGCGAGCTCGATGCGTTGCCGGCCGATTATCCGCTGCCGCGCCTGCTGCTGCAGCCCCTGGTGGAGAACGCGGTCCGTCACGGCATCCAGCCGCTGCGCGAGGGCGGCGAGGTGATCCTGCGCGGCTGGCGGGAAGCGCGTGCATGGGTAGTCGAGATCAGCAACCCGCTGCCGTCCATGCCGGGCGCACCCGGGCACGGCCACGGCCTGGACAACGTGCGCCGGCGCGTGGCCTACCGCTATGGTGCGCACGCCGCGGTGGACGCGGGAGCGCAGGCCGACCGCTTCGTGGTGCGGCTGCATCTGCCGTCCGACCCTCCGCCCGCGGAGGCCCGCTGATGCGCGTGCTGATCGTCGACGACGAGCCGCTCGCCCGCACCCGCCTGGCGGCCCTGCTCGGCGAGTGCGAGGAAGTCAGCGTGGCCGGCAGCGTCGCCGACGGCGAGGCGGCGCTCGCGGCGATCGGCGAGCTGCAGCCGGACCTGCTGCTGCTGGACATCAACATGCCCGGCCTGGACGGTACCGCGCTGGCGACGCGGCTGGCCGCACAGGCGCGGCCACTGGTGGTGTTCTGCACCGCCTACGAGAACCATGCGCTGGCCGCCTTCGAGGTCGGCGCGGTGGACTACCTGCTCAAGCCGGTGCGGCTGGAGCGCCTGCGCGAGGCGCTGCAACGCGTGCGCCAGCGCCTGCACGCCGCACCGGCCGAACCGGTCGGCTACCTGCACGGCCGCCTGCGCGGCGAGCAGGTGCGGATTGCGCTGACCGAGGTGGTCTGCCTGCTCGCCGAGGAGAAGTACGTGGTGGTGCGCCACGCCGGCGGCGAGCTGCTGATCGAGGAGTCGCTGCGCCAGCTGGAGGAGGCCTATCCCACCCAGCTCGTGCGGCTGCACCGCAATTGCCTGGTTCCCGCGCCGCGCCTGCTGGGCCTGAAGAACCTGCCGGACGGCCGCGTGCTGGCCCGGCTGGCCGGTACCGACTTCAGCCCCGAGGTGAGCCGTCGCAACCTGCCGGCGGTGCGCAAGCGGCTGCGCTCGGGTTGAACGCCCGTGAGCGCGCTGGCGCGACGCTCCTTCACGACCCGGGCCGAGCGCATCGCAGGCAGGCCGGCTCCTGCAGATGGTCGCAGGCGACGCCGGCAGCTCGCTCCTGCGCGACAATGCGCGCCTGCTTCCACTGCACGGACCTCCGATGACCGTCTCCCTCCTGCGTATCGCCACCCGCAAGAGCGCGCTCGCGCTGTGGCAGGCCGAGCACGTCGCCGCGCGGCTGCGCACGGCGCACCCGGGCCTGGCCGTGGAGCTGGTGCCGATGACCACCCGCGGCGACGAGATCGCCGACCGCCCGCTCGCCACCATCGGCGGCAAGGGCTTGTTCCTCAAGGAACTGGAGGTGGCGATGCTGGAGGGTCGCGCGGACCTGGCCGTGCATTCGCTCAAGGACGTGCCGGCGGAGCTGGAACCGGGCTTCGTGCTGCCGGCGGTGCTGCCGCGCGCGGACGCGGCCGATGCCTTCGTGAGCAACCACCACGCCACGCTCGCCGACCTGCCGCAGGGCGCACGGGTGGGCACTTCCTCGCTGCGTCGCCAGGCGCAGCTGCGTGCCGCGCGGCCGGATCTGCAGCTGCTCGACCTGCGCGGCAACGTCAACACGCGGCTGGCCAAGCTCGACGCCGGCGACTACGACGCCATCGTGCTGGCCTGCGCCGGACTGGAGCGGCTCGGGCTGTCCGCGCGCATCCGCCAGCGGCTCGCTGCGCCGGCCTGGCTGCCGGCACCGGGGCAGGCGGCGATCGGCATCGAGGCGCACGCCGAGCGGCCGGCCGTGCTCGCGCTGCTGGCCGCGCTGGACGACGCCGACACGCGCGTGACGGTGAGCGCCGAGCGCGCGATGAACCACGCGCTGGGCGGCAGCTGCACGGTGCCGGTGGCGGCCTGGTGCATGCAGACCGAACGCGGGCTGCACCTGCACGGCCTGGTCGGCGACGCGGCCAGCGGCCGGCTGCTGCGGGCCGAAGCCGCTGGGCCGTCGGAGCAGCCCGAGGCGCTGGGGCGCGTCGTGGCCGATGCGCTGCTGGCGCAGGGCGCGGGTGCGATGCTCGGCTAGATCCGAGCGGCGGGCCCGCCCGGGGCGGCCCGCGCGACCCGAAAAGGGGCATTGCGCGAGCTCGCTCCCACGGGGCGGGGGTCTCAGAAGTTGTAGACCAGGTTGGTGGTGGTCAGCGTGTCGGTGGTCTGCCGGCCCGGCTGCACGTCGCTGTTGTAGCGTGCCTGGAAGCCGAACTTCAGCGCCATCTTCTTGGTCATGCTGACCGACAGGCCGGCGTCGTTCTGGTAGTACTTGTTCTTCGAACCCGCTTCGATCAGCAGCGTGTCCTCGAAGGCGGTGTTGTCGGTGAGCCGGTACTTGTAGTTGATCAGGCCGCGGCCGACCGCCTCGCTCTCGGTGGGCTGGCGCACGGTGGTCTGCGCACCGTCGACCTGCACGGTGGTGTCGGAGGGACGGTAGCGCTTGTAACCGGGACCGATTTCGAAGGACAGCTCGGTACGTTCGTTCTTCAGGGCGATGTAGCCGTAGCCCAGCGACACCGTGCTCTGCCACAGGTTGGCACCGAAATCGTCGTGCTCGTAGCGGCCGGCGCCGACCACGTAGCTGCGCGGATCGAGCTTGTAGCCGACCGAGGCACCGGCGTCGTAGCGGTTCGCCGTGGTGCTGAAACGGTCGACGGTGTTGCCGTTGGCGTCGACGACCGACACTTCGCCACGCGAACGCATGCCGTTGAGGAAGAAGTTGTTCTTCCAGTACTCGTTCTCCTGGCTCAAACCCAGCCTGGCGTTGACGTTCTCGGTGCGCGAGTTGCCGCGCGCCGAGGCGAAGCCGAACTCGCCCGAACCGGTCCAGCCGCCGTTGGCGACGGTGCTGTCGGTGTTCTGCGCATGCACGCCGGCACTCGCGAGCAGGCACAGGGCGATCAGGGTCTTGTTCATCGATGACATCCGTGGATGGGGGTGGATCGGGAAGGCCGCCACGTTAATGCGGCGGTTTGAACTCGCAGTGAACACGCCCCGGCGCCGTGGCAGAGCCGGGCCGTCACGGCTCCTGCCCGTCCTGGCACAGCTGCGCCAGGGTGGCTTCGTAGGCGCGTTGTTCGATGGTGCGACCGACCAGGCAGCTGAGCGCCGCCAGTGCCACCAGCGGCACCCCGGCGTCGGACAGGTCCACCACCAGCAGGGCCACACTGGGTAGCGCATAGGTGAACAGCGCCGCAACGAAGCGCGCCACGCGACCGCGCGCCCACCCCTCGCCGAGCGGGGGCTCGGAACGGCCGAGCGCCTGCCAGCGCAGGCCTTCGATCAGGCCCAGCAGCAGCGCCAGCACCAGCAGCGCCATGATCCAAGGGCGTGTGCCGGCCGGGTCCACGCGCCCGTCCTGGAACGCCAGGCACAACCACAGCCACAGCCCTCCGCCGTACCAGGCCGCGACCAGGCGACTGAGCGGCAACTGCGAGGAACAAGGCAGCACCTGCGCCGACAGGCGGTGGCGGTAGCTGTAGACCGCATAGACCAGGCTGGCGGCGCTGCACAGCGCCAGGGCGGCCGCCGCGGCGCGGGTCGCCCAGAAGCCGTTGTCGCCGCGCACCAGCCCGGCCACCGCCAGCATCGGCAGGTAGGTCGAAAGCGCCAGCAGCGCTTCGCGCGTGGGCGGGCTCCGGCGCGCCGGACGCCAGCCGTGCCAGCGGGACAGGCCGGGCAGGTGCAGGCAGGCCGCGAGCAGACCGACGCTGACGAAGGCCGCGCCCAGTGCCAGCGGCACCAGCGCCTCGCTGCGGCCGGGGCGATAGATGCCCAGTGCCAGCGCCACGCCGAGCAGCATCCACAGGCCGTGGCCGCACAGCGCCATGGTCCGCAGCAGGGTGGCCGGATAGTCGGGCACGTCCGGCCAGCGCCGTTCGTCCGCCGACACGGTCTCGGCGCAGGCCTGCATGTCGCTGGATGGAGTCATCGCATCGCGGCTCGGCGGCTGGGGAAAGGTCCGCGGCCCGGCAGTCCGGGCCGGCGGCGGACTTGCGGCCGCCGCGGGCCGTACCCATGCTACACAAAGCTTGCATCCGAACGGTATGCCATGGACCGCTACGAACGTATCCTCACCCTGCACCGGCTTCTCAAATCCGCACATTACCCGGTGCCGCTGGCGCGGTTGATGGACGAACTGGAATGCTCGCGCGCCACGCTCTACCGCGACGTGGCCTTCCTGCGCGACGCGCTGGGCGCACCGATCGAAAGCGCCGGCACCGACCAGGCGGCGTTCCGCTACGAACTCGGCGAGGGCGAGCGCTTCGAACTGCCGGGGCTGTGGCTCACCTCCGACGAACTGGCCGCGCTGCTCGCGCTCAACGAATTGATCGGCCGCTCCGGTCCCGGCGTGCTGGCCGGCGCGCTGGCGCCGTTCAAGGCGCGCATCGAGCGCCTGCTGACCGGGCAGGAGAAGGACAAGGCGCTGCCGATCGAACGCATCCGCGTGATTCCCTGGGGCGAGCGCAAGCTCGACCAGCAGGTGTTCCGCGTCGTCGCCGGCGCGGTGCTCGAGCGGCGCCGCCTGCGCTTCGCCTATCGGGCGCGCACCACCGACTCGGACAGCAAGCGCACCGTCTCGCCGCAGCGGCTGACGCACTACCGCGACAACTGGTATCTGGACGTGTGGGACCACGACCGCGAGGCGCTACGCAGTTTCGCGGTAGACCGCATCCGCGACGCCCACGCGCTGGACGAGCCGGCGATCGACGTGCCCGAGGCCGACCTCAACGAGCTGCTCGCCTCCAGTTACGGCATCTTCGCCGGCAAGCCCAAGGCCTGGGCGACGATCCGCTTTTCCGCCCACGCCGCGCGCTGGGTGGCTGACGAGCACTGGCATTCGCAACAGAAAGGCGAATGGCTGCCGGACGGACGCTACGAGCTCAAGGTGCCGTATTCGAAGTCCAAGGAACTGCTGATGGACGTGCTCAAGTTCGGACCCGACGCCGAAGTGGTGGCGCCGCTGCCGCTGCGCGAGGAGATGAAGAGCCTGCTGCACATGGCGCTGGGTGGCTACCAGCAGCCGCCGCGCTGAGCGGGGCACCTTCCCGGCAGGGGCGAGCTTGCTCGCGGTGCCCTTGCCCTGGCGCCGCGCCGGTGCCGGGAGCGTGAACATCGCGGGCGAGCCCGCTCCTGCGGCAGCCGGGCGCCGGCACTAGCGCGCTCAGGGGTGGAACGGCCACAGCTCCGGGATCAGCCACATCGACAGCGCGCAGAACAACGCGATCAGCGGGATGCCGACCTTCATGAAGTCGGTGAAGCGGTAGCCGCCGGCGTAGTACACCATCGTGTTGGTGGGATAGCCGACCGGCGTGGCAAACGAGGTGGCTGCCGCGAACGCCACCGCCACCACGAACGGGCGCGGGTCGGCGTGCGCCGCGTGCGCCACCGTGACGGCGATGCCCACCATCAGCACCACCGAGGGGTTGTGGCCCATCAGTTCGGTGAGCAGGGCGGTCAGCAGGTAGACCATCAGCAGCGCGGCGAGCGGGCCGTGGCTGCCGACCAGCCCCATCGCGCCCTGCACTACCACGGTGGACAGGCCGGTCTTCTCGATCGCGAGCCCCAGCGGCAGGATCGCGCCCAGCAGGATGATGATCTTCCAGTCGATGCCCTCGTAGACGTCCTTGCGACCGAAGCAGCCGGTCAGCGCCATCGCGGTGGCGCCGCACAGCGCGGCGATCGGGATCGGCAGCCAGTGCAGGCCGGAGGCGACCACCACCGCGACCATGATCGCCGCGGCCAGCCACGCCTTGCGCATGCTGGAGCGCGCGTCGTCGCGCTCGCTCAGTACGATGAAGGCGTCGTCCGCGCGCAGCTTGGGCATGCCGCCTTCGTCCACCAGCGCCAGCAGCACGTCGCCCACCGCCAGGTCGGTGTTGCTCAGCTTGTCGCGCAGCACCTGGCCGCGACGGTGCACGGCCAGCACGGTGGCGCGGTAGCGCCAGTCCAGGCCGATCTCGGCCAGCCGCCGGCCCTCGGCCGGGCTGCCCGGCGCGACCATCAGCTCGGCCAGCACGCGCGAACGGTCGTCGACGCGCGCGTAGTGCTGCTCGGGCGCGTTGCGCAGGCGCGCGCGGCGCTGGAAGTCCTCGATCTTGTCCCAGTCGCCGCGCACCAGCAGCACGTCGCCGATCGCCAGCTGCTGTTCGCGCGGCGACCACATGCGGCGCTCGCCGCGCAGCAGCTCCAGCGGATAGACGCCGTACTTGTCGCCCAGCTGCGCGTCGGCGATGCGCGTACCGAGCAGCGGCGAGTCCTCGCCGACCACCAGCTCGGTCACGTACTTGCCGACGTCGCCGCCATCCGGCAGCGTGGCGTCGATCTTCCGCGGCAGGAGCCTGCGGCCGATCGTCATGAGGTAAGCCATGCCGGCCACCGCCAGTAGCGCGCCCAGCTTGGTGAACTCGAACACGCCGAACGGCGGCAGGCCGTGCTTCTGCGCGAGGCTGTCGGTGAGCAGGTTGGAGGAGGTGCCGATCAGCGTGCACACGCCGCCCATCTGCGCGGCGTAGGCCATCGGCATCAGTACGCGCGCCGGCGAGGTGCCGGTGCGCTGGCATACCCGCAACGCCAGCGGCAGGAAGGTGGCGACCAGCGCGATGTTCTTCACGAACGCGCCGAGCGGAGCGATCGCCAGCATCATCGCCAGGGTCAGCAGCCACGGCTTGCGGATGCGCATCAGCAGGCGGGTGAGCGGCTCCAGCGCGCCGGAGCGCTCGATGCCCAGGCTCAGCGCGAACATGGCCGCCACCGTGACCGTGGCCTCGTTGCTGAAACCCGACAGCGCCTCTTCCGGCGTGACGATGCCGAGCACCACCAGCGCGGCCAGTGCCAGCAGGGCGACCAGGTCGATGCGGACCTTCTCGCTGGCGAACAGCGCCATCGCACCCACGATGATCGCCACCGTGGCCCAGGCCTGCCAGCTCATGCGCGCGCTCCGCGGCGGCGTGAGGGGCGGCCCGGGGCCGGCGTGCGGAACGGGACGGTCAGGCGGATGTCGGCTGGCATGGTTCCGTTGGCTTGCCTCGTCAATGGCGCGATCGCCGGCTCGGCCATCATAGCGGTCGCGGCCGGCGATCGCCCGGGCCGCCGACTTCACCACAGGCCCGCGCCAACGTATCGTGAGGATGCCTCCCGTGGAGCCCCCGCATGAACCCTGCCGCCCCGGAACCCGCCTCCCGCCCGGTCGTGGCGCTCGCCCTCGGCGCCGGCGGCGCCAAGGGGCTGGCTCACATCGGCGCGCTGGAGGAACTGGAACGCCAGGGCTACGCCGTCGGCGCCATCGCCGGCACCTCGATGGGCGCGCTGATCGGCGGCATCTACGCGATGGGCAAGCTGGACGTGTACCGCGACTGGGTCTGCCAGCTGGCTCGGCTGGACGTGCTGCGGCTGGTCGACTGGACCTTCCGCGGCGGCCTGATCAAGGGCGAGAAGATCATCGGCACGCTGCGCGAGCTGATCGGCGACGCGCGTATCGAGGAACTGCCGCTGGCCTTCACCGCGGTGGCGACCGACATCGATCGCGAGCGCGAAGTGTGGCTGTCCCGCGGCCAGCTGTTCGACGCGATCCGGGCCTCGATCGCGATCCCGACGGTGTTCCGGCCGTATCTGCTGGAAGGGCGTCGGCTGGTGGACGGCGCGCTGCTCAACCCGGTGCCGGTCACCCCGTTGATCCGCGAGCGGGTCGATCACGTCATCGCGGTCAGCCTCGACGGCCCCACCGGCCGCCGCGCGCCCGAGCAGGACGCCGACGCCAGCGCAGGGCAGCGGCCCGGCCTGCTCGGGCGACTGTTCGCGCACGGCGAGGACAAGCCCCGCGTGCACGAGCCGGGCGTGCTGGAGCTGCTGACCCACGCAATGGACCTGATGCAGTCCAACCTGTCGCGCCTGCGCCTGGCCGCCTACGAGCCCGACCTGCTGATCGAGATCCCGCGCGACGTCGCCGCCACCTACGAGTTCTACCGCGCGCGCGAGCTGATCGAGCTGGGCCGCCAGCACACGCGCGAGGCGCTCGAGCGCTTCGCCGAGCGCCAACGCTGAGCCGTCGCCCGGCCTAGTGGGGCCCGTGGGCGGCCAGGTAGCTCTCCAGGTAGTTCTTCAACGCCACCGCGTTGTTGTGCTCCTCGTCGCGCGCGCCATAGAGCAGGGTGACGCGCTGACGCGCGGCCTTGGCGGCGAGCGGACGCCACTGCTCGGCATGCGCGTCGAGCTCGGCCGCATAGCGGTGGCGGAACCCCTCCCAGCGTGCCGGCTCGTGGCCGAACCATTCGCGCAGTTCGCGCGAGGGGCCGACGTCCTTCGCCCACAGGTCGAGCGCGGCCGATTCCTTCTTCAGTCCGCGCGGCCACAGCCGGTCGACCAGCACCCGGTAGCCGTCCTCCGGCGACGGCGGGTCGTAGACGCGTTTGACGGCCAGGCTCATGGCGTCCCCCTCCGGAAACCCCGGCCAAGCTTACCCGTGGTGGGTGAGCGCCGCGCGAAGCAGGCCCGCCGTCGCCGGAGGTAGAGCGAGCCTGCTCGCGATGCTCCGGCCGCGGTGTGGCGACAAAGGCAAGGGCCAGCGCGCGAGCCCACGGCTACACCGCAGGGGTCAGTCTTCCTCGACGCGGGTGACCTTGGCCCGGCGCATCAGCCAGGCGACGCCACGCAGGTCGGCCAGGCCGACCCACAGGCGGTCGAGCATGCCGTACTTGGAGGTGCCGGCGGTGCGCGGGCGGTGGCCGACCGGCACGCTGCGGCTCTCGAAGCCGGCCCGGCGCACCAGCGCCGGCAGGTAGCGGTGCATGTGGTCGAAGTAGGGCAGGCGCAGGAAGGTCTCGCGCTCGAACAGCTTCAGGCCGCAGCCGGTATCGGGCGTAGCGTCCTTGAGCATGCGCGAGCGCACCGCGTTGGCGATCTTGGAGGAGATCCGCTTGTTGAAGCTGTCGCGCCGGGTGGTGCGCCAGCCGGCGAACAGCTTGACCTCGGAGGGCGCGGCCCTGCGCGCCTCGAGCAGCCTCGGGATGTCGGCCGGGTCGTTCTGGCCGTCGCCGTCGAGGGTGGCGATCCACGTGCCGCGCGCGGCGCGCACGCCGTTCCACACCGCGGTGCTCTGGCCGCTGCGGGTGACGTGGTGCAGCACGCGCAGTTCCGGGTAAGCGGCCTTCTGTGCGGCCAGCACGGCGCGACTGTCGTCGGTCGAATCGTCGTCGACGTAGACGATCTCGAAATCGACCCGGCCGCGCAGCGCGGCGGCGATTTCGGCAAGCAGGGGCGGGATGTTGTCGCGCTCGTTGAACACGGGCACGACGACGGAAAGCTCGGGCATGAGGCCTGTCCGGGGAACGATCGGGCGGCGATTATCGCCGATGCGGGCCAGCGGCGCAGGCGCCATAGCTCCCTCTCCCTCCGGGAGAGGGTTGGGGTGAGGGTACGGGGCTTGCGGAAGGATGCGTCACCGCGCTTCGACCGTACTCTCATCCGCCCTGCGGGCACCTTCTCCCAAAGGGAGAAGGGACGCTAGCGCAGCTTGCCCAGGATGCCGTCCAGCTCGTCGTTGCTGTGGTAGTGGATCACCAGCTTGCCGCGACCGCCGCGGCCCTGCGCCACCTCCACGCGGGTGGCGAAGCGTTCGCCCAGCTCGCGTTCCAGCGCGTCGATGTTCGGGTCGCGCGCCGGCGCCGCCTTGGCCTTGCCCTTGGGCGCGCTCTGCGCGCGGCGGGCGGCGTCCTCCAGCTCGCGCACGCTCCAGCCCAGGGTCGAGGCCTGCCGCGCCAGCGGCACCGCGATGGCCTCGTCCAGCGTCACCAGGCAGCGGGCGTGGCCCATCTCGAGCTTGCCTTCGTCGAGCAGCTTCTTGATGGCGGCCGGCAGCTCGGTCAGGCGCAGCAGGTTGGACACCGCGGCGCGCGAGCGGCCCACCGCATCGGCGGCCTGCTGGTGGGTGAGGTCGAAGTCGTCGATCAGCCGCTTGAGCGCATCGGCCTCTTCCAGCGGCGTGAGGTCCTGGCGCTGGATGTTCTCGATCAGCGCCATCGCCGGCACGGCGGCCTCGTCCACCGTCTTGACCAGCGCCGGGATCTCGCTCATCTGCGCGCGCTGCGCCGCGCGCCAGCGGCGCTCGCCGGCGATCAGCTCGTAGCTGTTGCGACCCAGTTCGCGCACCACCACCGGCTGGATCAGGCCCTGTGCCCTGATCGAGGCGGCCAGTTCGTCCAGCGCCTCCTCGTTCCAGTGCCGGCGCGGCTGGTACTTGCCGGGCTGGATGTGCTGGATCGGCAGGCTGCGCAGCTCGCCCTCCTGCTCGACGACCGACGGGCCGGCGGCGTCGCCGCCGAGCAGCGCGTCCAGCCCGCGACCGAGTCCCCGTTTCTTGGCGGCGGCCATGATTACTCCTGGATGTCGGCGGCCGCGTCGAGCGGCGCACCGGTGTCGTGCATGTCGTTGAGCGCGGCCACGGCGGCCTGCGCGCCGCGTTCGCGGCGGATGATCTCGCCGGCCAGGCCGATGTAGGCGATGGCGCCGCGCGAGCTGCGGTCGTACAAGTGGATCGGCTGGCCGTGGCTGGGCGCCTCGGCCAGGCGCACGTTGCGCGGGATGATCGAGCGCAGCACCTTGTCGCCGAAGTGCTGGGTGAGCTGCGCGGAGACCTCGTTGCCGAGGTTGTTGCGCACGTCGTACATGGTCCTCAGCAGGCCCTCGATCTCGAGCTTGGGGTTCAGCCGCTGGCGCACCGCCTTGACCGTGTCGAGCAGGCTGGAGAGCCCTTCCAGCGCGAAGTACTCGCACTGCACCGGCACCAGCAGGCCGTCGGCCGCGGCCAGCGCGTTGAGCGTGAGCAGGTGCAGCGAGGGCGGGCAGTCGATCAGGATGGTGTCGTAGCGG
This sequence comes from Fulvimonas yonginensis, assembly GCF_037137055.1. NCBI lineage: Bacteria > Pseudomonadati > Pseudomonadota > Gammaproteobacteria > Lysobacterales > Rhodanobacteraceae > Fulvimonas > Fulvimonas yonginensis. The sequence goes on along the minus strand of NZ_JBBBNY010000001.1, from coordinate 148,060 downwards.
TCGGCGACCTTGACCAGTTGCTCCTTGAGCCGGCTCTCGCGCGCCAGCGCGTCCATCAGCTTGAGTTCCGCGGCGGTGAGGTCGCCGTTGCCGGGCAGCAGGTCGTAGTGCGCCTCGGTGGTGACGATGGCGCGCTCGATCGGCGATTCCTCCAGCAGCACCTCGCAGCCGTTGGGCTTGGCCTCGTGCTTGTCCACGCCGGAGGCCATGGTGGCGTTGCCCTGCGGATCGAGGTCGACCAGCAGCACCTTGCGCTTGGCGGCGGCCAAGGCAGCAGCGAGATTGACCGCCGTCGTGGTCTTGCCGACGCCGCCCTTCTGGTTGGCGACAGCGATGATGCGGGCCATGGGACGATAGCTACCGGTTGCGCGGAAAAGGGAACCTAGTGTACCCGGTCGGCCTCACGCGATCCGGACCCCGGTCGCCGCGTCGAAGAAATGCAGCCGCTCCGGCGCGAAGTCCAGCGCCAGGGGGGCGCCGGGCGCGGGCAGCGGCCGCGGCGGCACCCGCGAAACCAGCGTCTGCGCGCCGTAACGCAGGTTGAGGAAGATCTCGTTGCCGACCGGCTCGATCAGCTCCAGCTGCGCCTGCAGCCGGCCCGGGCGGCCTTCACCGGCCGGCTGCAGGTCCTCCGGGCGCACGCCCAGGACCAGCTCGCGCCCGTGCCAGGGCGCCAGCGCGGCCGCCTGCGGCGGCAGGCCGAGCGGCACCGGGCCCTGCGCGCCGGCCAGCCGCAGGCCGTCGCCGACGTGCAGGGTGCCGCGCAGCAGGTTCATCGCCGGACTGCCCAGGAAGCAGGCCACGAACAGGTTGGCCGGCCGCCGGTACAGCGCCATCGGCGTGTCGATCTGCTGCACCACCCCGGCGTCCATCACCACGATGCGCTGGCCCAGGGTCATCGCCTCGACCTGGTCGTGGGTGACGTAGACCATGGTGGCGCCGAGCCGGCGGTGCAGGCGCGCGATCTCCACCCGCATCGCCAGGCGCAGCCTGGCATCCAGGTTCGAGAGCGGCTCGTCCAGCAGGAATACCTTCGGATCGCGCACCAGCGCGCGCCCCAGCGCCACGCGCTGGCGCTGCCCTCCGGACAGCGCGGCCGGCCGCGCGTCCAGGCGGGATTCGAGCTCCAGCAGGCGCGCGGCCTCGCGCACGCGCCCGGCGATTTCCTCGCGCGGCCGCCCGCGCAGCTTGAGGGCGAAGCCCAGATTCTCGGCCACGGTCATGTGCGGGTACAGCGCGTAGTTCTGGAACACCATGGCGATGTCGCGGTCGCGTGGCGCCAGTTCGTTCACCACGCGACCGTCGATGGCGAGAGTGCCGGCACTGATCGCCTCCAAGCCGGCGATCATCCGCAACAGGGTGGTCTTGCCGCAGCCGGACGGCCCGACCAGCACCAGCAGCTCGCCGTCGCCGACCTCGAAGCTCGCGTCGGCAACGGCGACGTGGCCGTTCGGGTAGACCTTGCGCAGCTTGTCCAGGCGGACGACGGCCATCGGGGATCCCGGAGGTGTTCGGGCCATTCTACGTGGGCGGCACGCGCGTCCCCAGCAGCCGCACGATCGCCGCGCCGAGGCTGTGTGCCAGGAACGCTTCGGCTATCCTGCCGGCGCGAGCGTTTGCCGCGACGCCCCCGTTTCCGCCAGCGAGCCCCTGCATGACGCGCCTGCGCTTTCCCGATGGATTCCTGTGGGGCGCCGCCACCTCCGCCTACCAGATCGAAGGCTCGCCGCTGGCCGACGGCGCCGGGCCGAGCATCTGGCAACGCTTCGCCCACACCCCCGGCATGATGCGCGACGGCGCCACCGGCGACGTCGCCTGCGACCACTACCGGCGCTTCCGGGAGGACGTGCGGCTGATGAAGGCACTGGGCCTGACCGGCTACCGCTTCTCCATCAACTGGGCCCGCGTGCTGCCGGAGGGTACCGGGCGGATCAATCCGAAGGGGCTCGATTTCTATGCGCGCCTGGTCGACGAACTGCTGGCCAACGGCATCGAACCGAACGCCACACTGTTCCACTGGGACCTGCCCGCCGCGCTGGACGACCGCGGCGGCTGGCTCAACCGGGACGTCGCCCACTGGTTCGCCGAGTACGCGCAGGTGATGTTCCGCGCGCTGGACGGTCGCGTGAGGCAGTGGACCACGATCAACGAGCCCTGGGTGGTGGTCGACGGCGGCTACCTGCACGGCACGCTCGCCCCCGGCCACCGCAGCAAGTACGAGGCGCCGCGGGTCGCGCACAACCTGATGCGCGCCAGCGGCGCGGCGATCCAGGCCTACCGCGCGCACGGGCGGCACCACATCGGCGTGGTGTTCAACATCGAGCCGAAGTACCCCGCCACCTCCAGCGCGCAGGACCTGGCCGCCACCCGCCGCGCGCACGCCTACATGAACGAGCAGTTCGCCGACGCGGCGCTGCTGGGGCGCTATCCGCCCGAGTTGCACGAGGTCTTCGGCGAGGCCTGGCCGGCGATTCCGGAGGCCGACTTCGCGCTCACCTGCCAGCGCCCGGACTTCGTCGGCATCAACTACTACACGCGCGCAGTCGTGCGCCACGATCCCGGGCAGTACCCGCTGCAGGCCTCGCCGGTGCGCCAGCCGCAGGCGACCTACACCGAAACCGGCTGGGAGGTCTATCCGCAGGGCATGGTCGACACGCTGACCTGGTTTCGCGACCGCTACGGCGACCTGCCGCTGTACGTCACCGAGAACGGCGCCGCCTTCCCGGATCCGCCGGTGGCCGACGGCGAGGTGCTCGACGACCCGCCGCGCGCCGACTACCTGCGCAGGCACCTGCAGGCCTTGCATGCGGCGATCGAAGCCGGCGTCGACGTCAGGGGCTACTACGCCTGGTCGCTGCTGGACAACCTGGAATGGTCGCTCGGCTACAGCAAGCGCTTCGGTCTCTACCACGTCGATTTCGCCACGCAGAAGCGCACGCCCAAGGCCAGCGCCCGGTTGTACGCCGAGGTGATCGCCAGTCACGGTGCGGTACTGGGCGCCTAGGCGCCCGTCGCCGTAGGCGCTCGGAGCGCGCTTGCCCGCGATGCTCTCGGCCCCGCAGGGACGCAGGCCAGACAATCATCCGAGGCCAGCTCGCCCCTACGCGGCGGTTACCGCGCCGGACGCAGGCACGTGGCCGAGCACCAGCAGGTGCCGCTCGGCGTCCAGTCCCGGCACCTCGAGGGCATGGCGTGCGCGCAGTTCGAAGCCCGGCGGGATGCCGGGCAGCTCCTCGTCGGCGGGCTTGCCCTTCATCGCCAGCCAGATCCCCTCCGGCGCCAGCAGGTGACCGCCCCAGCCGAGCATGTCGCCGAGGCTGGCGAAGGCGCGCGCGGTGATGCAGTCGAACCGGCCCTCGACTTCCTCCACGCGCGACTGCACGGCGCGCACGCCTTCCAGCTGCAGCGCGCGGATCGCCTCGCGCAGGAAGCGCACCTTCTTGCCGTTGGAATCGACCAGCACCACCTCGCGGCCCGGCGCGGCGATCGCCAGCGGGATGCCGGGCAGGCCCGGGCCGGTGCCGAGATCGGCCAGCGTGGCGCCGCGCACGTAGGGGAGGATCGCCAGCGAATCGAGCAGGTGGCGGGTGACCATGCCTTCCGGGTCGCGGACGGCGGTGAGGTTGTAGGTGCCGTTCCAGCGCTCCAGCAGCGCCTGGTAGTCGAGCAGCCGCTCGACCGCCTGCCCGGGCAGGGCCAGGCCCAGCGCGGCGAGGCCGTGTTCGAGGCGGGCGTGCAGGGCGGCGCGGGTCATGCGGAGGCTCGTGAGGCGGGAGCCGCCCAGTATCGGATGCGGCCGTGCGCGAAGCCAGCCGCGCGGCTCAGGCGACTTCCAGTTCGACCCGGGTCACCATCATGCCGCGCTCGCGCAGCGCCGCGTTGAGCCGTTGCTTCAGGCGGCTGCCGAGGTCGCGGCGGTTTTCCTTGGCCACCGCCGGCTCCGCTTCGAGCGCGTCCAGCGCGCCGCTGCGGATCAGCTGCTCGACCTGGTCGATCACCGCGTCGGCACGCTCCGGCTCCAGCACCTGCCAGTAGACCGTCCCGCGCACGTCGTGCGCGCACTTCAGGGCCTCCTGGAAATGCAGCACCTGGCCGCTCAGGTCGATGCGGTGGCCGATCCGCTGCAGCCCCGGCAGCACCACGTGCAGGCCCGGCTGCAGCAGGCGCAGCAGCCTGCCGCCGCGATAGAGGCTGTAGACCTGGCCCTCCGGCACGCGCTTGACCACGCTGGCGGTCACAGCCAGACAGGCGATCGTTGCGAGCAAAAAGGTAGTCATGTCCGTGGGTTACGAGGTTCTTCTCAGGGCACTGGGCAGCAGGTCACGCAACATCTTGCATGAATTCATGTTAATGGGCTTTTAACGAGCCGGCTGCGAGACAGCGCACAGATCCGCAGCCTGGCCCTTCGATCGGGCATCGGCCGCGCCGGCGCCGACTTGAGACGGGCGGGCGGGCTTTGCTTCGCTGCAACTTTACTTTCGCGCGCGAAAACGTTTACGTTCGCCGCCCGGCGCGACCTCGGGGGCCGAAGGCATGGTGACGATCAAAGACGTGGCACGCGAAGCCGGTGTCTCGGTGGCGTCGGTGTCGCGCGCGCTCAACGGCCATCGGGGCGTGACTCCCGAGACGGTCGAGCGCATCCGTGAGATCGCCACCCGGCTGCGCTACGTGCCGCACGTCGCGGCGCGCAGCCTGATCACCCGGCGGACCCACACCATCGGCGCACTGCTGCCGGACCTGCACGGCGAGTTCTTTTCCGAGCTCATCCGCGGCCTCGACCAGGCCGCCCGCGCGCGCGGCCTGCACCTGCTGGTGTCCAGCTCGCACGACAGCATCGAGGAAGCCGCCACGGCGCTGCGCGCCATGCAGGGACGGGTCGACGGCCTGGTGATCCTGTCGCCGCGGGTGGACGCGCCTTTCCTGCGCGCCAACCTGCCCGAGACCACACCCGCCGTGCTGCTCAACAGCGCGGTGCGCAGCCCGGCCTACGACGTGCTCAACGTGGACAACTACGGCGGCGCCTACGCGATGATGCGCCACCTGCTGCGCGAAGTGGGCCACGCGCACGTCGCCTTCGTCTCCGGCCCCGCGGCGAACTTCGACGCGCGCGAGCGCGAGCGTGGCTATCGCGCGGCGATGACCCACTACGCGCCCGGCGTGGCCTGCGACGTGGTACCGGGCGAGTTCACCGAGGAATCCGGCTACGCGGCGGCGACCACGCTGCTGGGACGGCCCGATCGCCCGCGCGCCGTGTTCGCCGCCAACGACATGATGGCGGTGGGCTGCCTGTACGCCTTCAAGGAGGCCGGCCTGCGTGTCCCCGAGGACATCGCGCTGGCCGGCTTCGACGACATCCCGATCGCCCGTTACCTGACGCCGCCGCTGACCACCGTGCGCGTACGCATTGCCGACCTGGGCCGCAGCGCACTCGAACGGCTGGCCGAGCGGCTGGACGCGACCGACGGATCGCCGAACGTTGCCGACACCCTGGGTTGCGAGGTCGTGGTGCGCGGCACCTGTGGCGCCGAACTCACGAACGCATCACCCGCCTGAAACAACCATCCCCACTAGCACCGGCCCTCGAGGGAGGGAGCCATGAACACCATGTTGCGCTTGAAGAAACGTCTGCTGGCCAGCCTGATCACCGGCTCGGTCGCCACGCTCGCCGCCGCCCCGAACGTGTCCTGGGCGCAGACCGCCAACGCCACGCTGCGCGGCACCGGCCCGGCCAACGCCGAAGTCACCGCCCGCAACGTGGCGACCGGCTCGGTGCGCCGCACGCGCACCGGCGCCGACGGCAGCTACGCGCTGCCCGGCCTGCAGCCCGGCACCTACCAGGTCGACGCCGGCCCCGGCACCGAGCGCACCGTCACCCTCACCGTCGCCTCCACCGCCACGCTGAACCTGGGCCAGCCGCAGCCGGTCGCGCCGAGCGCGCCGTCGGCCGCCAACGCCACCACGCTGACCGGGGTGTCGGTCACCGCCACCACGCTGCAGGAGGTGAAGACCTCCGAGGTCGGCAACACCATCTCGCTGCGCCAGATCCAGACCATCCCGCAGATCTCGCGCAACTTCCTCGAGTTCGCCGACACCGTGCCGGGCATGGTGTTCACGGTCGACCCGAAGGGCAACACGTCGCTGCGCGGCGGCGCCATGAACACCAGTTCGGTCAACGTCTACATCGACGGCGTGGGCCAGAAGAGCTACGTCAAGGAAGGCGGCGTCAGCGGACAGTTCGGCAGCCAGGGCAACCCGTTCCCGCAGCTGGCGATCGGCGAGTACAAGGTCATCACCTCCAACTACAAGGCCGAGTACGACCAGATCTCCTCCGCCGCGGTGACCGCCCAGACCAAGTCGGGCACCAACGAGTTCCACGGCGAGACCTACTACCGCTACACCAACGATGCGTTCCGCGAGCGCACGCCCGCCGAGCGGGACTCCGGCACCAAGACGCCGTCCAACGAGAAGGAGTACGGCTTCGCGCTCGGCGGTCCGATCATCAAGGACAAGATGCATTTCTTCGCGACGTACGAGGCCAAGCGCTTCGATACGCCGATCACGGTCGTGCCCAGTGCGGACGGCGCACCGGGCGTGCCCTTCCTGCCGGGCAGCGTCGCGTCGCAGTTCGGCCCCGCCGGCCTCAACTTCAAGGAAGACCTGTATTTCGGCAAGATCGACTGGGAGCCGACCGACCGCGACCGCTTCGAGGCCAGCGCGCAGATCCGCCAGGAAGACCAGCTCGGCGGCGTCGGCAACCAGACCGCCGCCTCGGCGGCGTACACCACCCGCAACAACGACAAGCGCTACGCACTGCGCTGGCAGCACAGCGGCGACCTGTACTTCAACGAACTGCTGCTGACCTACGAGGACGCCTTCAACGCGCCCACCGCGCTCAACTACGGCAACGGCGCGGTCTACACCTGGGAGCGGGCATCAGACGATCCGGTGATCATCGAGACCGGTGCGGCCAACCCGCTGGCCACCCAGAACAAGGGCCAGAAGGGCCCCGCGATCCAGGATGACCTCACGTTCAACGACCTGGAGTGGCACGGCGACCACGTGATCAAGCTGGGCTTCAAGAAGAAGATGGTCACGCTGCACGCGGCCGACGCGGCCGACGTGAACCCGCAGTTCTATTACAACGTGACGCCGGCCGGTACCGGAAGCACGCCGTACAAGGCGTTCTTCACCAAGCCGGTGACGGGGCTGGGCCTCTCGCCCACGGTGTCGACCAAGAGCCACCAGTTCGGTGCCTACGTGCAGGACGACTGGGACGTCACCGACAAGCTCACGCTGAACCTGGGCGTGCGCTGGGACTACGAACGCACGCCCTCGTACACCAACTTCGTCACCCCGGCGAACGTGGTGGCCGCGCTCAACAGCCAGGACCCGAACGCGCCCGCCGGCCAGACCTACGCGCAGTCGCTGGCGCTCGGCGGCATCGACGTCAACGACTACATCAGCAGCGGCCGCAACCGCTCCGCCTACAAGGGCGAGTGGCAGCCGCGCCTGGGCTTCTCCTACGACCTGTTCGGCGACGAGGCCCACGTGATCTTCGGCGGCGCAGGACGGGCCTACGACCGCGACCTGTACGACTACCTGCAGTTGGAGACCACCAAGTCGGCGCTGCCGCAGTACACGATCTACTTCCGCGATCCGGCGACCGGGCTGTGCCACCGCGACGCGACGCCCTGCTACGACTGGGATCCGGCCTACCTCAACGGCCTGGCCAACCTGCAGGCGCTGCTCGGCCCCAGCAGCAACGCCGGCACCGAGGTCGACCTGCTCAACAACCACCTGAAGGCGCCTTACTCCGACCAGTTCAGCCTCGGCATGCGCAACCAGGTCGGCGACTGGAACACCAGCGCCACCGTCACGCGCATCCTCAGCTACGACGGCTTCGCCTTCACCCTGGGCAACCGCTACCCGAACGGCGCGTTCTTCCAGAACAACAGCCAGCCATGGGGCAACGGCGTGCCGGGCTTCGGCGCGCTGATCGTGGGCAACAACGGCATCCAGACCCGCACCACCCAGGTGCTGCTGTCGGCCGAGAAGCCCTACACCAGGGAATCGCACTGGGGCGCGACCTTCGCCTACACCTTCACCCACGCCAAGCAGAATCGCGACATCAACGAGCACTACTCGTTCGACGAAGCGACGATCGGCGATTACCCGTTCATCACGTCCAACGCCGCGGCCAAGCACCGTTTCGTCGCCACCGGCAACGTGGACGGCCCGTGGGGCACCACGCTGTCGGCCAAGCTCACACTCGCCACGCCGCTGCCCTACAACGGCATCTCGTGCTATCCGGGCGTCGAGTTCCCGACCGGGACCAACTGCACCCCGGTGGCGGCCACGCCGGGGGGTTCGCGCTTCCTGTTCGGCGGCAAGATCTGGGGTTACCGCGACGTCGACTTCCAGGCGACCAAGAACTTCGACCTGGGTCACGGCGTGACGCTGTTCGGCCGCTTCGACGTGCTCAACGTGTTCAATTGGGACAACTTCGTCGACTACCTCCCGGTGGTCGCGAACGGCCAGACCACCGTCAGCTACAACCGGACCGGCAACATCACCTTCGTGCCGCGTACGTTCAAGTTCGAGGTCGGACTGAACTTCTAGTGCGTCGCCCGCAGCAACCCGCATGGCCCCGCCCGCACGGTCCCACGGGGCCGTGCGGGCGGCACGCCACCGCACCGTACCTCCGAGCCTGCCCATGAGCGGACAGCCCATTCGCGACATCGTCATCGTCGGTGGCGGCACCGCCGGCTGGATGGCGGCCGCCGCCTTCGCCAAGGTGCTCGGCGGGCGCTACACGATCCGCCTGGTCGAGTCCGACGAGATCGGCATCGTCGGCGTGGGCGAATCGACCGTGCCGCACCTGAAGCTGTTCAACAACCTGCTCGGCATCGACGAGGCCGAGTTCGTGCGGCGCACGCAGGGCAGCTTCAAGCTCGGCATCCAGTTCAACGACTGGGGCCGCATCGGCGAGCGCTACTTCCATAGCTTCGGCAACCTCGGCCCCGACCTGGGCCTGCTGCCTTTTCACCAGTACTGGCTGAAGGCGCGCCGGCAGGGCAAGGCGGCCGACCTCGGCACGTACTCGCTCAACGCGCTGGCCGCCGAGCAGGGCAGGTTCATGGTCTCGGCAAGCGACGTACCGCCCACCTCGCCGCTGGCCAACATCGCCTATGCCTACCAGTTCGATGCCGGACTGTACGCGCGCTTCCTGCGCGAGTACGCCGAACGCCAGGGCGTGCGGCGCATCGAGGGCAAGGTCGTCGACGTCGCGCTGCATCCGCACAGCGGCTTCGTGGAGGCGGTCACGCTGGCCTCCGGCGAGCGCATCGGCGGCGACCTGTTCGTCGACTGCTCCGGCTTCCGCGGCCTGCTGATCGAGCAGGCGCTGCACACCGGTTACGACGACTTCAGCCGTTGGCTGCCGTGCGACCGCGCGGTGGCGGTCGCGTGCGAGAAGGTCGGCCCGCCCACGCCGTACACGCGCGCCACCGCGCATGCCGCAGGCTGGCAATGGCGCATCCCGCTGCAGCACCGCACCGGCAACGGCCACGTCTATTCCAGCGCGCACCTCAGCGACGACGAGGCCGCCGCCACGCTGCTGAAGCACCTGGACGGCCGCCCGCTCGGCGAGCCGCGCGTGCTGCGCTTCACCGCCGGCATGCGGCGCAAGTTCTGGAACCGCAACGTGGTCGCCCTCGGCCTGGCCAGCGGCTTCATGGAGCCGCTGGAGTCGACCAGCATCTACCTGGTGCAGTCGGGCATCGCCAAGTTCCTCAACCTGTTCCCGTGGAGCGATTTCGACCCGGTACTGATCGAGCGCTACAACGCCCAGTCGGTGTTCGAGTACGAGCGCATCCGCGATTTCCTGATCCTGCATTATCACGCCACCCAGCGCAGCGACAGCGCGTTCTGGAACGACTGCCGCACGATGGCGATCCCGCCGGCGCTGGCCGAGACGATCCGGCTGTTCCGCGACAGCGGCCGCTTCTTCCGCCAGGGCGAGGAGATGTTCGCGCTGGTCAGCTGGGTGCAGGTGATGATCGGCCAGGGCATCGTGCCGGAGACCTACCACCCGCTGGTCGACCAGGTCGCGCAGGCCGACATGGAGGGCTACATCGCCAGCGTCGGCCGGGTGATCGCCAACTGCGTGCAGGCGATGCCCAGCCATGCCGCCTTCATCGAGCGCTGCTGCGCCGCCACGCCGATGCCGGCGTGAGCGGCCCCTGCGCCCGTCCCTTCCGTTCGCCGTTCGGCGGTGGCCGGTTGTCTTCCACCCCCCACGGATGCCGTATCACGATGCTTTTTCGATCTGCGCTCGCACTGACTTCCGCCCTACTGGCCACGACCCTTGCCGTCGGCCCCGCCCGGGCCGCCACCGCCACCCCTCGCGCGACCACCTACGACACGCTGACGCCCACGCAGCGCACGCTGGTCGACGACCTCGAGCGGCGCACCTTCGACTGGTTCTGGGACAGCGCCGATCCGAAGACCGGCCTGGTGCCCGACCACTTTCCCGGCGAATCCTTTTCCAGCATCGCGGCCGTGGGCTTCGGCCTGACCGCCTACGGCGTCGGCGTGGAGCGTGGCTACGTCACCCGTACGCAGGCGGTCGAACGCACGCTCGCCACGCTGCGCTTCCTTGCCGACGCGCCGCAGAACGGCAGCGAGGACGATGCCAGCGGCTACCACGGCTTCTACTACCACTTCCTCGACATGAAGACCGGCAAGCGCTTCGGCCGCTGGGTGGAGCTGTCCAGCGTCGACACCACGCTGCTGCTCGGCGGCGTGCTGTTCGCGCAGTCCTACTACGACCGCAACACGCCGGACGAACGCGCGATCCGCGCCCTCGCCGACACCATCTACCGCCGCGTCGACTGGCCCTGGATGCAGGCGCGCCCGCCGCTGATCAGCATGGGCTGGACCCCGGGCGGCAAGTTCATCCCCAGCGACTGGAAGGGCTACAACGAAGGCATGCTGGTCTACATCCTCGCGCTGGGCTCGCCGACCCATCCGGTGGCCCCCGACGCCTGGAAGGCCTGGACCTCGACCAACGACGAGACCTGGGGCCGTTTCTACGGCCAGACGTTCCTCAACTTCGCGCCGCTGTTCGGCCACCAGTACAGCCACGTGTGGGTCGACTTCCGCGGCATCCGCGACGACTGGAACCGCAAGCACGATCTCGATTACTTCGAGAACAGCCGCCGCGCCGCCTACAGCCAGCGCAGCTACGCGATCGCCAACCCCGGCGGCTGGACCGGCTACGGCGCCAACGTGTGGGGCCTGACTGCCAGCAACGGGCCGGGCGGCATCGTGGTGGAGCAGGGCGGGAAGACGCTCAAGTTCGAGGGCTACACCGCGCGCGGCGCCGGGCTGGACTACATTTCCGACGACGGCACCATCGCCCCCACCGCGGCGGGCGGCTCGATCGCCTTCGCGCCGGAGATCGTGATCCCGGCACTCGAGACGATGAAGCAGCGCTATGGCAAATACGTCTACGACCGCTACGGCTTCGTCGACGCCTTCAACCCGAGCTTCCACACCCGCACCGAGCTGCGCACGGGCCGGTTGGTGCCGGAGCTGGGCTGGGTCGACAGCGTGCAGCTGGGCATCGACCAGGGCCCGATCGTGCTGATGATCGAGAACTGGCGCAGCGACTTCGTGTGGAAGGTGATGCGGCGCAACCCGTACATCCGCAGGGGACTGGAACGCGCCGGCTTCAGCGGCGGCTGGCTGGCGCAGGGCCCGGCCACGCCCTGAGCCGCCGCGGGTCGCAGCGCGCTTGCCCGCGATGCCCTTTGCACGGATGCTCGCGTCATGAAAGGCATCGCGGGCAAGCTCGCTCCGACCAGGCTGCTGCGGTTGATGCTGCTGACCGCCGTCGCCCTGGCCGGCTGCGCGCGCGACGCCGGCACGCAGACGCTGACCTTCTGGACCTTCGGCCGCGAGGGCGAGGCCGTGGTGCAGCTGCTGCCCGGGTTCGAGCGCGAACACCCCGGCCTCAAGGTGGTGGTGGAGCAGATCCCGCTGACCGCGGCGCACCAGAAGCTGCTCACCGCCATCGCGGGCGGAGCCACGCCGGACCTGGGCCAGCTGGGCAACACCTGGCTGCCGGAACTGGCCACGCTCGGCGCACTGGAACCGCTGCAGCCCTACGTCGAGCGCTCGGCCGTGGTGCGCGCCGACGACTACTTCCGCAGCATCTGGGCCACCAACCGGATGGGCGGCGTGCTGTACGGCGTGCCGTGGTACGTCGATACCCGGCTGCTGTTCTACCGTCGCGACCTGCTGCGCCAGGCCGGGTTCGACGCGCCGCCCCGGGACTGGGCGCAGTGGCGGCGGATGCTCGCCGCGCTCAGCCATCCGCAGCGCCACGTGTACGGCATCCTGCTGCCCACCAACGAGTACGAACAGCTGCTTTCGCTGGCCCTGCAGCAGCCCGATCCGCTGCTGCGCGACGGCGGCCGCTACGGCAATTTCGAGAGCGCCGGCTTCAAGCGCGCGCTGGCCTTCTACGTGGACACCTTCCGCCTGCACCAGGCGCCGCCGATCACCAACGTGGAGGCAGGCAATCCGTGGGTGGAGTTCGGCCGCGGCACGTACGCGTTCTACCTGTCCGGGCCCTGGAACATCGGCGAGTTCCGCCGGCGCCTGCCGGCGGCGCAGCAGGGCGACTGGGCCACCGCGCCGCTGCCAGGGCCGGACGGTCCGGGCGCCGGCCTGGCCGGCGGCGCCAGCCTGGTGGTGTTCCGCCGCTCCACGCACAAGCAGGCGGCGTGGGCGCTGATCGAGTACCTCTCACGTCCGCAGGTGCAGCAGCGCTTCTACGAACTGCTCGGCGACATGCCGCCGCGGCGCGCGTCCTGGGCGGGCGGTGTGCTGCGTGACGACCCGAAGGCGCAGGCCTTCCGCGAACAGCTCGAGCGGGTACGGCCGACGCCGGCGGTGCCGGAATGGGAGCGCATTGCCAACGAGATGCAGCGGCTGGCCGCTCAGGCGGTGGCGGGCGAGCTCAGCGTCGACCAGGCGGCTGCCGAGCTGGACCGGCGCACCGACCGCATCCTCGCCAAGCGGCGCTGGGTGCTCGACCGCCGGCGGGAGACGCGATGAACCGTCCGCTCGCCGCGTGGCTGTTCCTCGCGCCGGCACTCGCCGTGCTGGGCGTGTTCTTCCTGCTGCCGGTGCTGGCGGCGTTCGCGCTGAGCCTGACCGACTACGACCTGTACGCGCTGGCCGACCTGCACAACCTGCGTTTCGTGGCCCTGGGCAACTACTGGGCGCTGCTGCAGCGGCCGCTGTTCTGGTCGGCGCTCGGGCACACGGTGTATTTCGTCGGGGTGGGCGTGCCGCTGTCGATCGGCGTCTCGCTCGGTGCGGCGCTGCTGCTGCACTCGCCGCTGGCGCGCGCGCAGGCGTTCTTCCGCACCGCGCTGTTCGCGCCGGTGGTGACCACGGTGGTGGCCACCGCGGTGGTCTGGCGCTACCTGTTCAGCACCCGCTACGGCTGGATCAACCACCTGCTCGGCCTGGTCGGCATCCATCCGGTGGACTGGCTGGGCGACCCGCACTGGGCGATGCCGGCGATCATCCTGTACGCGGTGTGGAAGAATTTCGGTTACAACATGATCCTGCTGCTGGCCGGGCTGCAGGCGATCCCGGGCGAGCTGTACGAGGCCGCGCGCATCGACGGCGCGTCGTTCTGGCGGCAGTTCCGCCACATCACCCTGCCGCTGCTCGGGCCCACCCTGGCGATGGTGTCGATCCTCACCGTGGCCGGTTACTTCCAGCTGTTCGCCGAGCCCTACGTGATGACCGAGGGCGGTCCGCTGCAGAGCACCACCAGCGTGCTCTACCTGATGTACGAGGAGGGCTTCACCTGGTGGAACCTGGGTTCGGCCTCGGCGATCGCCTTCCTGCTTTTCGCGGTGATGTTCGCCGTGACCGCGCTGATGCTGCGCCTGGCGCGGCGGCGGGAGGCGCTGTGAACCCCCGGCTGGCACGCGCACTGGTGAACGGGGCGCTGCTCGGCATGGCGCTGGTCGCGCTGGCGCCGCTGGCGTGGATGGCGTCGGCCTCGTTCATGGCGCCGGGCGAAGCCGGCGCGCTGCCGCCGCCGCTGCTGCCCGCGCATCCGACGCTCGCGCACTACCGCACGCTGTTCGCCCGCGCCGGCATGGGCCGCTACCTGCTCAACAGCTTCGCCATCGCCAGCGCGAGCACGCTGCTCTCGCTGGCCTGCAACCTGATGGCCGGCTACGCCTTCGCCAAGCTGCGCTTCCGCGGCCGCGAGCGGCTGTTCCGCGCCCTGCTCGGCGCACTGGTGATCCCCGCCCAGGTGGCGATGCTGCCGCTGTTCCTGCTGCTCAAGTACGCCGGGCTGGTCAACACCTACGCGGGGGTCGTCGCGCCGGCGCTGGCGACCGTGTTCGGCATCTTCCTGGTGCGCCAGTACGCCCGCGGCATCCCAGACGAGCTGCTGGAGGCCGCACGCATCGACGGTGCCGGCGAGGCGCGCATCTTCGTGCAGATCGTGCTGCCGCTGCTCAGGCCGATCATCGTGACGCTGGCGGTGTTCACCTTCCTCACCGCCTGGAACGACTTCCTGTGGCCGCTGATCGTGCTCACCGGCCAGGAGCACTACACGCTGCCGATCGCGCTCGCCTCGCTCTCGCGCGAGCATGCGCAGGACACCGAACTGATGATGGCCGGCTCGGTGGTCACCGTGGTGCCGGTGCTGGTGCTGTTCCTGCTGCTGCAGCGGCACTACCTGCAGGGCCTCATGCTCGGCAGCCTGAAGGGATGAGCACGCGCGCCGGCGCCCGACCCGGTAAGGTCGGCCGTGAACCTGGCAGGGAGCGGCGAACGGCATGAGCGAGACGGCGCGGGCCACGCCTGCGATGATCGTGGTGATGGGCGTGTCCGGCTCGGGCAAGAGCACCATCGCCCGGCGCCTGGCCGCCACGCTGGGCTGGGCCTTCCTCGACGGCGACGACCTGCACTCGCCCGCCAGCATCGCCAAGATGCGCGCGGGCATCCCGCTGCGGGACGCCGACCGCTGGCCCTGGCTCGACGCCATCGCCGCCTGGATGCATAGGGAACTGGCCGACGGCCGCGCCGGCGTGGTGGCCTGCTCGGCACTGCGCCGCGTCTACCGCGAGCGCCTGCGCCGGGCCGGGCCGGGCGTGCGCTTCGTGTACCTGGCGGTGACCCACGAGGCGCTGGCGCGCCGCATGCGCGCGCGCGACCACTTCATGCCGCCCGAGCTGCTGGGCAGCCAGCTCGCCACCCTGGAGGAACCGGCCGGCGACGAGCCCGCGCTGCGGGTGGCGGCGAACGGCCCGGTGGAAGACACCCTCGCGCAGGTGCTGTGCGGGCTCGCGCACCAGGGCCTGGCGGTGCCGCGGCGAGGGTAGCAGCGGCCCGCCCGCGATGCTCCCGGCTGCGGTCGAACGCGACCGCGAAAAGACATCGCGAGCAAGTCCGCTGGTCGCTAGAAACGGCCGGCGCGGAAGTCGGCGATCGCTTCCTGGATCTGTGCCGGGGTGTTCATCACGAACGGCCCGTAGCGCGCCACGCTTTCCCTGAGCGGCCGCCCGGCGACCACCAGCAGGCGCGCGGCGGCGGTGCCGGCGGCCACGGTGAGACGGTCGCCGTCGGACAACACGGCCAGCTCGCCGCGGGCCAGCGGCTCACCGCCGACCTCGGCGCTGGGGCCTTCGAACACGTAGGCGAACGCATGGTGCGCGGCGGGCAGCTCGATCTCGAAGCGCGCGCCGGCGGCCAGCGCGACGTCCAGGTAGACCGGTGCAGTGGCGACGCCCTGCACCGGGCCGACCGCGTCGCCCAGCGACCCGGCGATCACCCGCACGTCCACGCCCGGCGCCGGCTGCACCTGCGGGATGCGCTCGGGCGCGATGTCCTGGTAGCGCGGAGCGGTCATCTTGTCCGCCGCCGGCAGGTTGACCCACAGCTGGAAGCCCCACATCAGGCCGTTCTCCTGCTGCGGCATCTCCGAATGCAGGATGCCGCGACCGGCGGTCATCCATTGCACGCTGCCGGGGCCGAGGTCGCCGCGGTTGCCGTGGTTGTCGCCGTGGCGCATGTGCCCGGCGAGCATGTAGGTCACCGTCTCGAAACCACGATGGGGGTGCTCGGGGAAGCCGGCGATGTAGTCGTTGGCCTGGTCGGAGCGGAACTCGTCCAGCAGCAGGAACGGGTCGAGCATGTCCAGGTTCGGCTGGCCGATGATGCGCTTGAGCTTGACCCCGGCGCCGTCATTGGTGTCGATGCCGCGCACGCGGCGGGTGATGGTGCGTTGGCTCATGGAACGCCTCCGGGGATGGGAACAGGCGAAGCATGGGGCCGGCGCCGGGCGCGGCCAAGCACGACCGCGTGAACGGATCGTTTCCTCGGGCAAGACCACGCACGTCCCGTGGACCTACACGGGCGCGGTCAGTGCACCCAGTGGCCGCTGCGTTGGCGCGGCGGCGACGGTGCCGTCCCGCCCTCGGCCGTCGCCGGTCGCGCCAGCGCGGCCAACTCGGCTTCGGTGGGCGGGTGCTCGCGCCAGTACTGGTCGACCGCGTTGAGCACGGGCGCGACCTGCGCCAGGCACTCGTTGTATTCCTCGTCGGTGAGCTTCTCGAACTCGGCCTCGGCACTGAGGATGCCTTCGTCCACCGCCAGCGCCATGATCGGCCCGAGCAGTTCCATCAGCTGCGGGTCGTCGGCCAGGCGCTTCTCCCACAGCCCCGCGCGCAAGTCGATGCCGCGGCTGAAGCCCTCGCACCAGCCGGCCGCCGAGAGCACCGGGCCGGTGTCGGTGTCGACCTCGCCCAGGATCGGCTCGTAGGCGTCCACGTCCAGCTCCACGCGGATCGAGTCGTTGAGCTTGGCCAGCAGTTCCAGCACGCGGTTGCCCTCGCCTTCGTCGGCAAAGGCGTCGTGCAGCACCTCGGACAACCACTCGTCCGGCAGCACCTCGAGCGGGCCGACCGCAATCGCCGAGAGCAATCCGTGCACGCCGTCGAGCAGCAGGCGGCCTTCCTCGGCATGGGCACGCAGGTAGCGGTCCAGCTCGTCGAGCTCCTCGTCGGTGAGGGAGCTGGGCCATTCGTCGGGGGTGTTGTTCATCGTTCCTCAGATATCCAGATCGAGCGTCACCGGGGTGTGATCGGAGGGCCGCTCCCATTGCCGCGGCACGCGGTCGATGGCGGCCGCGCGCGCGCTGCCCTTGAGCGCGTCGCCGAGCAGGATCAGGTCGATGCGCAGGCCCAGGTTGCGGCGGAACGCACCCTGCCGGTAGTCCCACCAGCTGTAGTGCGCGCCGTCCTGCTCGAACAGGCGGAAGCTGTCGTGCAGGCCCAGCCCGGTGATCGCGGCGAGTGCCTGGCGCTCGGGCGTGGAGCACAGCACCTGCTCGCGCCAGGCGGCCGGGTCGTGCACGTCGCGGTCCTCCGGCGCGATGTTGAAGTCGCCCAGCACCACCAGGTTCGGATGCCGCTCGTGCTCGCGCGCGATGAATTCGCGCACCTTGGCCAGCCAATCGAGCTTGTAGGCGTACTTGGGGTCGCCCACCGCCTTGCCGTTGACCACGTACAGGTCGATCACGCGCAGCTCGCCGACCGTGGCGGCAAGGATCCGCCGCTGCGGATCGTCCAGCCCGGGGATCTCGGTGACCACGTCGGTGGGCGTGGCGCCGCGCGCCAGGATCGCCACGCCGTTGTAGGTCTTCTGGCCGGAGAACACCGTGCGGTAGCCGGCGGCGGCGAGCTCGTCGACCGGGAACTTGGCGTCTTCCAGCTTGGTTTCCTGCAGGGCCACGATGTCCGGCTGTGCCTGCGCCATCCACTGGGTCAGCTGCGGCAGGCGCACCTTCAGCGAGTTCACGTTCCAGGAAGCGATCTTCATCGGCGCATTGTAGGGGATGGTTCCCGCCCGCCGACGGCCGCCGCGGCCGGGCGGGTGGCGCCCGCGGCGGCGGGTGCCCGGCAACCGGCCCTGGCCGACGATGCACGCCCGTGCGGCGCGGTTCCCGCCGCGACGGGCCTCGCCTGAGCGGCCACCGCCCGCCGGTCTTGCGCTCCATCGGTGTCTCCCGCAGTGCGGCCCACTGCCTGCGGCACCGCGCCGGACCGTCAATCCACCGGGGGTCAGCCCTGCGCGCGCCGGCGCGCCAGGCGCCGGTTGCGCCAGGCCAGCAGCGGCTGTGCGCTGAAGCCGTGCACCACCACGCTGAGGGTGATGGTGGTCACCGCCACGCCGGCGACCTGCCGTGCGGCGCTGCCGTCGAGTCCATGCACCAGCGCGTAGGCCAGGTAGTTGAGCCCGCCGATGCCGCGGATGCCCAGCCAGCCAAGCAGCAGCCGGCGGTGCCAGTTCAGCCCCATGCCGACGGTGGTGAGCCAGGTGGCCAACGGGCGGATCAAGGCGAACAGCACCAGCGCCAGCCACAGCGCGTGGGGGTCCCAATGACGCGCCAGCGCGATGCCCAGCAGCATCACCAGCAAGGGACCGAGCAGGTGCTCCATCACGACGCCGAAGGTCAAGGCCTCGGCGACCACGTGACCGACCGCCTCCACCGGCTCGCCGCGATCCACGCCACCGGAGAACGCGGGTCGCACCATGAACTCGGCCGGCGCGGTCCGCGTCAGGTCGCGCGCGTGCGGCTGGCGCGGGTGCGGGTGCTCCTGCACCACGGCCACCTCGACCTTGCGCATGCCAACGCCGGCGGCGAACACCGCCAGGAAGCCGAGTGCGCCGATCGATTCGGCGGCGGCATAGGCCAGCGCGATCAGGCCGGCGGTCAGCAGGGCGCCGGGCCCGGGATCGCGCGCGATGGTCACCAGGTGCGTGCTGACCTTGCCGGTCAGCCAGCCCAGTAGGAAACCCAGGGCGATGCCCGCGCCCACGCCCCAGGCCAGCTCGACCAGCGCCCAGCGGCCAAGCTCGCTCCAGCCGAGCGAACCCCTCATCCAGAGCAGTCCGAGCAGCAGGAACGGCATCGCCGTGCCGTCGTTGAGCCCGGCCTCGCCCGACAGCGAAACGCGCAGGCCGTCCCGGTCGGCCGCGTTGTCCACCGCGATCGCGCTGGCGAGCACCGGATCGGTCGGCGCCAGCATCGCACCGAGCAGCAAGGCCAGCGGCCAGTCCAGCGCCAGCAGCAGGTGTGCCGCCAGCGCGGTACCGGCGATGCACAGCACCATGGCCGGAAAGGCCAGCCGGCGGGCCGTGCGCCACGCCGTGGCCTGCCATGGCAGGCGCAGCTTCAGGCCGCCGGCGAACAGCGAAACGATCAGCGCGACCTCGGTCAGCCGTTGCAGCCAGTGCGCGTCGGACAGGAAGTCGATGTCGAGCAGGTGCAGGCCCCATGGCCCGAACAGCACGCCGACCGCCAGGTACAGCGCGAACTGCGTCACCGGCAGCGGGCGGATCCAGCCTGCCGCCAGCGACGTGCCCATCAACAGGGCGCCTGCGGTCGCCATCCAGCCCAGAAAGCCCATGTCCGGTCCCGTTACGAGGTCGCCTGCATGGTCGCCACGCCTACATGGAAGATGGATGAAGCCGGCACGCTCAGGCCAGGCCGTGGCTGCGCAGCAGCGCCTCCGGCTCGGGCTTGCGTCCGCGGAAGGCGATGAAGCTCTCCAGCGCCGGGCGGCTGGCGCCGACCGCCAGGATCTCGCGGCGGAAGCGTTCGCCGGTGGCGCGATCGATCGCGCTGCCGCCGTGCTCGGCGAGTTCCTCGAAGGCGCCGAAGGCGTCGGCCGAGAGCAGCTCCGCCCACAGGTAGCTGTAGTAGCCGGCCGCGTAGCCGCCCGCGAAGATGTGCGTGAAGGCATGCGGGAAGCGCTGCCAGGCCGGCGGGTGGAGCACCGCGACCTGCTGGCGCACTTCCTCCAGCACCTCCAGCGGACGGGCGCCGCGCGCAGGGTCGTATTCCAGATGCAGCCGGAAATCGAACAGCGCGAACTCGAGCTGGCGCACCAGGAACAGGCCCGCGTGGTAGTGCCGCGCGGCGAGCATGCGCTGGTAGAGCTCATCCGGCAGGCGCTCGCCGGTCTGCCAGTGGCGCGCGAACAGGTCCAGCGCCTCGCGGTTCCAGCCGAAGTTCTCCATGAACTGGCTGGGCAGCTCCACCGCGTCCCACTCGACGCCGTCGATGCCGCCGATCGAGGGCAGGCCGATCTCGGTGAGCAGGTGGTGCAGGCCGTGGCCGAACTCGTGGAACAGGGTGAGCACGTCGTCGTGCGTGAGCAGCGCCGGCTTGCCCTCGGTGGGCGGGGCGAAGTTGCAGGTGAGGAAGGCGATCGGCAGCTGGTGCTGCGCGGCATCGTCGAAGCGCGCGCGGCAGACGTCCATCCAGGCGCCGCCGCGCTTGCCGTTGCGCGCGTACAGGTCGACGTAGGCGCCGGCGAACACGCGCCCGTCGGCGTCGCGCACGTCGTAGTAGCGCACCTCCGGATGCCACACGTCGACGCCCTCGCGCCGGGTCAGCGAGATGCCGTACAGCTTGCCGGTGAGCGCGAACAGGCCCTCGATCACCGCCGGCAGCGGGAAATAGGGCTTGAGCTGTTCCTCGTCCAGCGCGTAGCGCTGCTGGCGCAGCTTTTCCGAGGCGTAGGCGACGTCCCAGGGCTCGAGGTTGTCCAGGCCCAGTTCCGCCTGCGCCCAGGCACGCAGCTCGTCCAGCTCCTGCTGCGCCACCGGACGCGCACGCGCCGCCAGGTCGTGCAGGAACTCCATCACCTCGGTCGGCGAGGAGGCCATCTTGGTCGCCAGCGATTCCTCCGCCGCGTTGGCGAAGCCCAGCAGCTGCGCGGCCTCGTGGCGCAGGCGCAGGATCTGCTCGATGCGCTCGCCGTTGTCGAACTGACCGGCGTTCGGACCCTGGTCCGAGGCGCGCGTCTGGTAGGCCCAGTACACGCGCTCGCGCAGGGAGCGGTCGTCGGCGTAGGTGAGCACCGCCTGCACGCTGGGCTGCTTGAGCGTGACCAGGAAGCCTTCCAGGTTCTGCTCGGCGGCGTACTGGCGCAGCACCGCGCGGCCGGACTCGGGCACGCCGGCCAGATCGCGCTCGTCGGTGACGTGTTCGTGCCAGGCCTCGCTGGCGTCCAGCACGGCGTTGGCGAACTCGGTGGACAGCCGCGACAGCGTCACGCCGATCTCGCGGTAGCGCGAGCGCGCGGGCTCCTCCAGCGCCACGCCGGACAGCCGGAAGTCGCGCAGCGCGTGTTCGACCAGCGCGCGCTCGGGACGCGGCAGCGCAGCGAAATCCGGTGCGTCGGCCAGCGCCTGCACCGCGGCGTACAGCGCACGGTTCTGGCCCAGTTCGATGGCGTGCTCGGTGAGCTTCTCCTCGGTCGGGCCATACACTGCGCGCAAGGCCTCGCTGTCGGCCACCGCGTGCAGGTGCGCGACCGGCGCCCAGGCATGCGCCAGGCGCTGCTCCAGCCGCTCCTGGGTGAGCATGACGGTGTCGAAATCCGGCGGCGCGCCGGGGGCGGTGAGCGCCTCGATGCCGGCGCGGTAGTCGGCCAGGATGGCATCGATCGCCGGCGGCACGTGTTCGGGCTTGATCTGCGAAAACGCCGGCAGCGGGGTGTCGGCCAGCAGCGGATTGACTTGGTCCATGGAACGCTCCTCGTGATCCGCAGAGCGTGGCGACCGGCCTGGACGAATTCAAGCAAGCGCCACCCCGCCGTTGGCGCCCGCTCACCTACAATGGCCCGATGAACCCCGTACGCACTTACAAGGGCATCGCGCCCACCGTGGGCCAGCGCGTCTGGATCGATCCCGCAGCGAGCGTGATCGGCGCGGTGGCGCTGGGCGACGACGTCTCGATCTGGCCGGGCACGGTGCTGCGCGGCGACGTCAACCACATCCGCGTGGGCGCCCGCACCAACATCCAGGACGGCACCATCGTGCACGTCAGCCACGAATCGCGCTTCGGACCGGGCTTTCCCTGCCTGATCGGCGAGGGCGTGACGATCGGCCACGCGGCGGTGGTGCACGCCTGCACCATCGAGGACTACTGCCTGATCGGCATGCACGCGACCGTGCTCGACGGCGCGGTGGTGCGCAGGTACGGCTTCGTCGGCGCCGGCGCCGTGATCGCGCCGGGCAAGGTGGTGGGCGAGCGCGAGCTGTGGTTGGGCAACCCGGCTCGCTGCGTGCGCCTGCTCAGCGATGCCCAGGTCGAACAGCTGCACTATTCGGCCGACCACTACGTGCGGCTGAAGGACGCTTACCTCGCCGGCTGAGCCGCTGCTGCCTGGCGCGCGAGCCGCGCCTGGATCAGCTTCGCGCGCGCCTCGTGCTGGCGCACCAGCACCTGGCGCTGCGCATCCAGCTTGCCGGCCAGCAGGGCCAGCAGGTAGTTGCCGCTGTCGAACTCGCGCAGCAGGCGCAACTCACGCTCGGCCTCGTCCAGCTCGCCGCGGTCGATCGCCTGCTCGACCGCAGCGGTCGCGGCGGGGAACAGGCGCAACAGCGCCTCGCGGGTCTGCGCGTCGTCCGGCGCCAGCTCCAGCACGCTGAGGTAGAACTCGTAGGCGTTGCGGCC
This sequence comes from Fulvimonas yonginensis, assembly GCF_037137055.1. Taxonomy (NCBI): domain Bacteria; kingdom Pseudomonadati; phylum Pseudomonadota; class Gammaproteobacteria; order Lysobacterales; family Rhodanobacteraceae; genus Fulvimonas; species Fulvimonas yonginensis. The sequence goes on along the minus strand of NZ_JBBBNY010000001.1, from coordinate 125,484 downwards.
AGCCGGCGCCACCAGCCGGTGCTCGCGCACCGCCTCGTCGGCCAGCGACAGCAGGATCCCGCGGCCGCTGCTGTCCGCGTCGGCGGTGTTCACCGCCGACGCATTGCGCCACGCCGGCACGGCCAGGGCGGCCAGAAGCAGGATCAGGACGGCGCCGCCGGCCTGCAGCCGGCGGCGCGACGACGCGAGGAAAACGGACATGCGGGCATCGCCAGTGACCCGCGCTCGGGCGCGGTGGGCGGCACGGTAGCGGCCCCTTGTGTCAGGCCCATGACGCCGGCAACGTGCGCGGCCGGTCGGGTCCGTGCTGTCGGCGTTCACGGCCGTTGCAGCCGGCTTCGTCTAGGCTGGAGCGATGTTCCCCGCCTGGCTGCACTGGCTGGCCGTCGGGATGCTCGCACTGGGCATGCTGTGTGCGGCCGCGATCGCCCTGGACGTGCTGCGGCACCGCCAACGCATGGCAATCATGAACGTCGTGTGGCCGGTGACCGCTCTGTATGCCGGCGCCCTGGGACTGTGGGCGTACGCGCGGTACGGCCGCCCGGTGCGCTCCGGCCGGCCCCGCCGGCAGGCGGGCATGTCGGTCAGGATCGCCAAGAGCACCCTGCATTGCGGCAGCGGCTGCACGCTCGGCGACCTGGCGGCCGAATGGCTGGCGTTCGCGTTCCCTGCCGTGGCGACCGGGTTCGGCTGGCACCGGCTGTTCGAGGAAAAGATCTTCGCGGTCTGGCTGCTGGATTTCCTGTTCGCGTTCGCCTTCGGCATCGTCTTCCAGTACCTGGCCATCGTGCCGATGCGGCACCTGTCGTTCCGGCGAGGCCTGCTCGCCGCGGCGAAGGCGGACGCACTGTCGCTCGCCGCGTGGCAGGTCGGCATGTACGGCGCGATGGCGTTGCTCCAGTTCGGCCTCCTGCGGCGATCGTTCGGGCGGGTCGCGCCGGTGGACACGCCCGAGTTCTGGTTCGCCATGCAGCTGGCCATGCTGGCGGGGTTCGTCACGGCCTATCCGGTCAACCGATGGCTGATCCGCAGAGGTCTCAAGGAGGCCATGTGACCGGTGTGGCGGCGGGTGCGGGCAGGCGGCCCTCAGCGGCCTTCGCGCAGATGCGCGTAGACCGGGTCGGTCTGCGGCCGCCGGCCGTGCCACAGCGCGAATGCGTCGGCGGCCTGCTCCACCAGCATGCCCAGCCCGTCGCTGGCGCGCGCGCCGGCATCGCGCGCCCAGGCCAGGAAGGCCTGCGCGGCGGCGCCGTAGGACAGGTCATAGGCGACTGTCCGGTCGTCGACCAGGCCGGGCGGCAGTGGCAACGCCTGGCCCAGCACCCCGGCCGCGGTGGCGTGGACGATCAGGTCGAAGCTGCCCAGCGCGTCCAGGTCCTGCCAGTAGCGGGCGCGCGCGCGGGTCTGGCCCAGCGCGCCGGCCAGGGCGGCGGCGGTGTCCGCCGTGCGGTTGACGATGGTCAGCTGGTCGATGCCGGCCTCGAGCAGGTCCCAGGCGATGGCGCGTGCGGCGCCGCCGGCGCCGAGCAGCAGCACGCGGCGCCCCGACAGGTCGCAGCGCTGGCGCGCGCGCAGATCGCGTACCAGACCGGAACCGTCGGTGTTGTGCGCGGCCAGCCGGCCGTCGGGGAGCCGGGTGAGTACATTGGCGCTGCCGGCGCGGCTGGCCGCGGCGCTGCGCTGGTCGGCCAGCGCGAAGGCCGTGCCCTTGTGCGGCAGCGTCACGTTGGCACCGTGCGCGCTGGCGAGAAACGCCCGCACCGTCTGCGCGAACGCCTCGGGTGCGGCGTCGATCGCCTCGTAGGCCAACGCGATGCCGCATTGCTTGCCGAACAGCCGATGGATCGTCGGCGACAGCGAGTGGCTGACCGGATGGCCGAACACGGCGTAGCGCGGTGGCGCGGAACCGGCGGGCATGGCGTCTCCTGCGGGCGGCAAAGGTCTCCCATTCTACGGGCCGGACCCGCGTCGCAGCCGGTGAGAGCAGGGCCGTGCAGGCTGGCGTGGTCCCGTATCCGGAGCATCGACATGCACGAGCCCTTTTCCGCGCCGTTCACCGCCTGCCTCGCCGCAGGTGCCGCGCTGTGGTGGCTGGCCGGCGGCTTCCTGCTGCTGCTCACGCCGCTGCCTGCGCACACCGACCAGCTCGGCTGGAGCCCGCTGTACTGGCTGGCGCTGGCGCCGCTGTGCGTGGTGGCCGGCCTGCGGCTGCGACGCGCGGGCACCCGCCCGGCCGGCTAGCGTGCCGTCGGCCGTTGTGGGAACGGCGGTTGTGTTACAAGACGCGCTCTTCTCGGGGGCGTGCAGGCTGACAACGCATGATGGCCGTAGGCTACAACGCGTGGCTGGTGTTGCTGTCGATCGCACTGGCCGTGCTGGACGCCTACGTCGCCTTCAGCGTGGTCGGGCGCATCGCGCACTCGCGTGGCCCGGCGGCCTTGCTGTGGACAGCCTTCGGCGCACTGGCGATGGGCTCGGGCGTGTGGGCGATGCACTTCATCGGCATGCTCGCTCTGCAGGTGGCGATCCCGTTGGGCTACGACGCGCGGGACACCGCGCTTTCCGGCGTGCCGGTGATGCTGGCCACGGGCGCCACGCTTTGGCTGCTCGCTCGGCACACGAACCACGCCAGGATCGTGCTGGCCGGATCCCTGCTGGGGCTGGGCATCGCGGCGATGCACTACATGGGCGTGCGCGCCATGGAAATGCGGCCGCAGATCGGCTGGCACGCCGGCTGGCAAGCGGCCTCCCTGCTGCTGGCGGTGGCCGGCTCGACCGCGGCGATCGGGCTGCACCGGCTGATCCTGTGCGGCGCGCGGCGGCATCGCTGGTGGCGCCGGATCGGCAGCGCCTTGCTGCTCGGCGGCACCGCGGCGGGCGTGCATTACCTGGGCATGGCGGCGGTGCGTTTTCCGCCGGGGGCGGTGAGCCTCGCCGCGGAGCACGGCCTGCGCGGGCTGGGCCTGGCGCTGGCGGTCAGCCTGGTCTCCGGCCTGTTGTTGCTGCTGACGCTGGGCGTGAGCCTGGCCTACCGACAACTGCAGCGGCGCACCGAAGCGATGGCGCGTGAACTGGGCCAGGCCCGCGACGCGCTGACCTGGCTGGCCTATCACGACGAACTGACCGCGCTGCCCAATCGCGCCAACGTGCTCGACCTGCTCGGCCGGCTGCTGCCGACGGCGGCCAGCGAGCGGTTCGAGGTGGCGGTGATGTTCGTCGACCTCGACGGCTTCAAGTCGATCAACGACACGCTCGGCCACGAGGTGGGCGACGAGTTCCTGCGCTCGGTGGCCGACGCGCTGCGCGCCAGCGTGCGCACGCGCGACACCGTGGCGCGCTTCGGCGGCGACGAGTTCGTGGTGGTGCTGGAGCGGTTCCGCAGCGAGGCCAACCTGGTCGCCATCTGCCGCAAGATCCTGGCGCTGGTGAGCCGCCCGGTGCAGGTCGCCGGGCACAACGTGATGGCCACGCCCAGCATCGGCGTGGCGATGTTCCCGCGCGACGGCTCGGATGCCGCCAGCCTGCTGCGGCACGCGGACCTGGCAATGTACAGCGCGAAGGAGCAGGGCAAGGCCGGCTACTGCTTCTACCAGCCACGCATGAGCGCGACGGCGCGCGACCGCCTGGTGCTCTCGGCCGAGCTGCGCGAGGCGCTGCAGCGGGGCGAACTGCAGGTCTACTACCAGCCCAAGGTGGAACTGGCGAGCCGGCGCATCGTGGGGCTGGAGGCGCTGGTGCGCTGGTCGCATCCCACGCGCGGCCTGCTGCTGCCGAAGAGTTTCGTGCCGCTGGCCGAAGGAAGCGGGCTGGCCGGCCGGCTCGGCGAGGTGGTGCTGCAGCGGGTGGTGGCGCAACTGGCGCAATGGCGGGCGCGCGGCGTGCCGCTGGTGCCGGTGGCGGTCAACGTCTCGCTGCAGGAGATCCAGGACGGCCATTTCGTCGACGGGCTGCTGCGCACGTTGCGTGACTCGGGTCTGGAACACGGCTTGATCGAGTTCGAGATCACCGAGTCGGCGGCCATGCGCAACGCCGAACATACCTTGCGCCAGCTGCGCCAGCTGGAAGCGCTGGGCTTCCGCATGGCGATCGACGACTTCGGGACCGGCTTCTCCAGCCTGAGCCATCTGCGCCAGCTGCCCACGCAGTCGATCAAGATCGACCAGAGCTTCGTGCAGGGCGCGGCGCACAATCCGGCCGACCGCGACATCACCGAGGCGATCATCGCGCTGGCGCGCAAGCTGCGCCTGAGCACCGTTGCCGAGGGCATCGAGACCGAGGCGCAGGCGGCCTGGCTGCGCGAGGCCGGCTGCGAGATCGGGCAGGGCTTCCTGTTCGTGCCGCCGCTGCCGCCGGAGCGGGTACCGGCGCTGCTGCTGGCCGAGAGCCTCCAGGCCGCCACACTGTAGGAGAAGCTCGCTCCCACCCGGGCCCGGGCGCGCCTCGCTAGCGGCCGATGCCCAGTCGCTTGTGCTCCATCCGGCGCAGGAACTCCTGCATGATCCGCCGGTACAGGTCCACGCCCAGGTAGGCGTCCTCCACGCCGGCATCGATCGAGGGATTGTCGTTCACCTCGATCACCACCGCCTTGTTGCCCACCTGCTTGAGGTCGACCCCGTACAGCCCATCGCCCACCGCCTGGGTCGCCTTGAGCGCGAGCTTCACCACTTCGGCCGGCGCGTCGCGCACCGGCACGGTCTCGAAGCCGCCGGACTTGGCGGTGCCCTTGGCGCCGTGGTTGTAGATCTGCCAGTGGCCGCGCGACATGTAGTACTTGCAGGCGTACAGCGGCTCGCGGTTGAGCACGCCGATGCGCCAGTCGAATTCGGTGTAGACGAACTCCTGCGCCAGCAGCAGCGCGCTGTGCGAGAACAGCTCGCCCGCGGCCCTCTCCAGCGCGCCGGCGTTCTCCACCTTGACCACGCCGCGCGAGAACGAGCCGTCGGGGATCTTCAGCACCAGCGGAAAGCCGAGCTTCTCGGCGGTCTCCTTCCAGCCCTTGGCGTTGTCGCGGTAGAGAATCTCGGTGCGCGGCACGGCGAGCTTGCGCGAGACCATCAGGTCGTTGAGGAAGATCTTGTTCGTGCAGCGCAGGATCGAGGCCGGGTCGTCGATCACCACCATGCCTTCCTTCTCGGCGCGGTGCGCGAAGCGGTAGGTGTGGTTGTCGGAGGCGGTGGTCTCGCGAATGAACAGGCCGTCGTATTCGGCCAGGCGCGGGTAGTCGTTCTTGCCGATCGGATCGACCTCGATGCCCAGCTCCTTGCCGGCGGCGATGAAGCTCTTCAGCGCCTTCCTGTTCGACGGCGGCATCGCCTCGTTCGGGTCGACCAGCATCGCGATGTCGTAGCGGTACAGCTTGCGCGTGCGCGGCTTGCGCCACAGCTTGCGCGAGAAGCGGTCCAGCTCCGCCGCGAAGGCGTCCTCCTGCGCGTCATCCAGTGTGTGCAGGCCGACCGGCTTGATCGACGCCACCTGCCACACGCGCTCACGCTCGAACTCGATGCGCAGCAACGGACAGGGGAACATCTCGAAGACCTGCCGCGCCAGGTCCTGCAGCGCCGGGTAGGCGGTCTCGCCGAAGTACACCAGGATGCCGAAGTCGGTGGTGTCGCGCCCACCCGCCGGCAGGAAGTGGGTGAGCTTGCTGTTGAGGTCCTCGATGTCCAGACCGTAGAGCGAGCGGCGGCGCAGGTCGTTGATGGTGCGCACCGAGGGCATCACCTTGTGCCCGCGCGCCTCGGCCAGCAGCGACACGTAGTAACCGGTGCCCAGGTACTTGTAGCTGCGGCACAGGTTGATCACGTGGGTGCGTTCGTCGTCGACGCCGACCGGCTCGCGCAGGTAATCCATGGCGCTGATCACGTCCACGGACGGGTAGTAGGCGCTCCAGTCCGAAGCTTTCTCGACGACGATCACCAGGCGGGTCATGGCACCTCGCTATGTACAGGAAGGATGCCGTCGCGCGGCGGAACGAGGCGGCAGGACGCAAGGCGCGCAGTGTGGCATACGAGTGCGCCGGCGCAATGGCGGCTCGCGGCAGGCCTAAAGAGGCGGTTCAGCGTGCTCCGCCGCCGATTAGACTGGCGCGGATCCACCGGAGCGCCGCACGTGTCTTCTCCCGCCGATCCTCCCTCCGTTCCTCCGTTGCGTGTGCGCACCGCCGTGCCGGCCGACCTGCCGGCGCTGGTGACCCTCGAGCAGAGCGCTTTCGCCGGCGACCGCCTCAGCCGAGCGCAGTACCGGCGCCACCTCGCCAGCCCGAGCGCGCTGGTGCTCGCTGCGGACGCGCCGGGCATCGCGCTGCTCGGCAGTGCGCTGGTGTTCTTCCGCACCGGCAGCGTACGCGCGCGGCTGTATTCGATCGCGACGGCGCCGGCGGCGCGCGGGCGGGGCGTGGGCGCCGCCCTGCTCGACGCCGCCGAGCACGCGGCGTGGGCGCGCGGCTGCCGCGCGATGCGGCTGGAAGTGCGCGTGGACAACGCCGCGGCGATCGCCCTCTACGAGCGCGCGGGCTACCGGCGCATCGGCGGCTACCCCGCCTATTACGACGACGGCGCGGACGCCTGGCGCTACGAGAAGGTGTTGCCCTGAGCCGCCGGCTACAAAGGGTGGGCGATCCGCTCGGCGGTGTCCTCGTCCGGCCGCGCCACCAGCGCGCCGGTGCGCATCAGGCTCACCGCGTAATGGCCGCCGTCGACCAGCGGCAGGTACGCGCCGCTGCCGTAGACGGAGTCGACCATCGGCAGCCATTCCGGGTGGCGTCGCGCCAGGGTGACCAGGTCGTACGCGCCGGCCTCGCGGAAATCAACCACCGTGCGCGGGCCCGAGGCCTCCTCGGCCGGGTCGTCGTAGCGGCCGGAGAGCCGGTCCAGCCGGTACAGCGGCGGCGCCCCGGCGAGCAGTGCAGGCAGCTTCCACTTGAGGACCAGCGCCTCGACGCGCCAGGCGTCGCCGGCCAGGGTCACCGTGCGGGTGGCGCCTTCCGGCCAGGTCAGGGTCAGCATCCAGCGCTGCGGCGAGAGGATGTGCGCATCGATCGCCAGCACCGGAGTCTCCTCGGCCAGCAGCCGGTAGCCGCGCAGGCTCCAGCCGGCCCCGGCCAGCAGCAGGCCGAGCCCCAGCCCGAGCAGCAGCGCCAGCAGGCGCAGCAACGAGGCCAGCGGGCGCCGCGCCTGCAGGCGATGGCGCAGAGCCACCAGCTGTACCAGCGCGAACAGCAGGGCCAGCGCCGCCAGGATCCACAGCAAGGTGCTCGGCAGACGCAGCAGCGTGGCCCAGTCCATACGACGATTCTTCCCGCACCGTTATGATGCGCGCATCATAGCCGCCGTCGTTCCTAGGAAGTTCCGATGCGCCGATCCCTCCTGTGCATTGCCCTGCTGCTGGCCATGGGCCTGCTCGCCGGCTGCGGCAACAAGGGCCCGCTGGTGATGCCGCCGGCGCAGCCGGGCAGCACCGTGGCGCCGGCCGCGTCGGCGCCGGCACCCGCGACGAGCGTTCCGCTGCCGGACTGAGCCCCATGCGCTTCTCCAAGATGCACGGCATCGGCAACGATTTCGTGCTGGTCGACGCACGGCGCGCACGGTTCGCCCTCGACCCGGCCCGCATCCGCGCGCTGGCCGACCGCCACACCGGCATCGGCTGCGACCAGCTGCTGAGCGTGGAGATGCCGCGCGACCCCGCCTGCGCCTACTACTACGGCATCTGGAACGCCGACGGCACGCCCTCCGGCCAGTGCGGCAACGGCGTACGCTGCGTGGCGGCCTGGCTGCACCGGGCCGGCGCGCTGGCGCTGGACGTGCCGGTGCGCATCGAAAGCCCGTCCGGGCCGGTCACCGTGCGTGTGCTGGCGCCGGGGCAGGTCACCGTGGACATGGGTGCGCCGGTGTTCGAGCCGGCGCGGATCCCGCTGGCGGCGGAGACGGCGGCCGACCGCTACGCGCTGGACCTGGACCATGGCACGCTCGACGTCGGCGCCGTATCGATGGGCAACCCGCACGCCGTGGTGGTGGTCGACGAGCTGGCCGATCCCGCGCTGGAACGGCTCGGCCCGCAGCTGACCGCGCATCCGCGGTTCCCGCAGGGCGCCAATGCCGGTTTCGTGCAGGTGCTCGATCGCGGTCACCTGCGCCTGCGCGTGCACGAACGCGGCAGCGGCTGGACGCTGGCCTGCGGTACCGGCGCCTGCGCCGCGATGGCCGTGCTGCGCCGGCGTGGCGCGGTGGAAGCACGCGTGCAGGTGGATCTGCCGGGCGGTCGCCTGCAGATCGACTGGCCCGGTCCGGGCCACACGCTGTGGATGACCGGCCCGGCGGCGTTCGTCTTCGACGGCGATTGGCTGGGCTGATGCATTGATGCGCGGGCGCTGCCGTCGCACACTGCGGGCAGGCCGATCCGCCGCCTGACGTTCCGTAGGTCCGCTCCATGCCCGACACCCTGCTCGACGAGATCCCCAGCGCCACCGCGGTGGCGGCGTACCTCAAGCGCCATCCGCATTTCCTGGCCGACTACCCGGAGCTCGCCGCACAGCTGACGCTGCCGCGCAGCGAGGGACCGGTCGCCTCGCTGGCCATGTATCAGCTGCAGCAGCTGCGCGAGAAGAACGCCGAGCTGGAGCGCCGCCTGGCCGAGCTGGTCGCCATTGCCGCGGACAACGAGCGGCTGATGCAGCGCGTGCACGAACTGAATGTCACCATGCTGCGCGCCGCGACCCCGGCGGTGGCCGCGCGCAGCGTGATCAGCCGGCTCGCCGCCGATTTCCACATCGAGCAGGTGCGGTTGCTGCTGTTCGGCCACGCCTACGGCCTGCCGCCCGCCGAATGGCTGGTGGTCGAGCCGGGCGGGCGGGCCGCGCTGAGCGAGTTCGCCGGCTTCCTCGGCAACCACGAACCGCTGGTGGGGCGGCTGTCGGCCGAGCGGCTGTACCGGCTGTTCGGCGACCATGCGCCGGAGGTGCACTCGGCGGCGGTAATGCCGCTGGGCGAGCTCGGCCTGCTGGCGCTGGGCAGCGCCGACTCCAACCACTTCCAGCCGGGCATGGGCACGCTGTTCCTGAAGATGCTCGCCGCCACCATGAGCGCCGCGCTGACCCGCTCGCAGGAGCTGGCCTGAGCGCCACGGCGGACCCGCGCTCGCAGGTCGCGGCGTGGCTGGACCGCCTCGCCGGCGAGCGCCAGGCCGCCGCGCACACCGTCGCCGCCTACCGCCGCGACCTGGACAAGCTGCTGGGCTGGATGGAGCGGCAGGGTATCGCCGGCTTCGCGGAGCTCAGCGCGCCGCGATTGCGTGCCTTCGTCGCCGCCGAGCATCGCGCCGGGCTGTCGCCGAAGAGCCTGCAGCGCCTGCTGTCCTCCTGCCGCAGCCTGTTCCGCCAGCTCGGCCGCGAAGGCCTGCTGGCGCACGACCCGGCGGCCGGCGTGCGCGGCCCCAAGGTGCATCGCAAGCTGCCGCAGGTCCTGGACGTGGACGAGGCCGCGGCGCTGGTGGAGCAGGTCGGCGACGGCGCGCTGGCCCTGCGCGACCGCGCCATGCTGGAGCTGTTCTATTCCTCCGGCCTGCGCCTGTCGGAGCTGGCCGGCCTGCGCTGGGGTGACCTGGACCTGGAGGGCGGCGAGGTGCGCGTGCTCGGCAAGGGGGCCAAGACCCGCATCGTCCCGGTCGGCAGCCATGCGCTGGCGGCGCTGCGGGCGCTCGGTCAGGCCGAAGGCATGCAGCCCACCGCGCCGGTGTTCCGCGGCCGCGGCGGCGCGCCGATCAGCCCGCGCACGGTGCAGGCCCGGCTCAAGCAGCTGGCGCTGGCGCAGGGCTTCGCCAAGCGCGTGCACCCGCACCTGCTGCGGCACACCTTCGCCAGCCACATGCTCGAATCCTCCGGCGATCTGCGCGCGGTGCAGGAGCTGCTCGGCCACGCCGACATCGCCACCACCCAGATCTACACCCACCTGGATTTCCAGCACCTGGCGCGCGTCTACGACGCCGCCCACCCGCGCGCGCGGCGCAAGCGCTGACTGCGGCGGCGCCCCGTGCGCCGTGAACGGACCGTGCACCCGCCGCCGAAGCCGCCGCGGGCCGGCGGCACCGGGCGGCCCGGCCCGAGGCCCGGCAGGGCGCGCCCCTCGGCGACGCGGCCTGCCGCCATGGCCTGTCCACCCTTGGGTTCGGCCGTGGTGCGCCCCACATCCTTGCGTTCCTACCCGCAGGCAACCTTTCCATGGAATCGTTCCACGCCACCACCATCCTCTCGGTCCGCCGCAATGGGCGCGTCGTGCTGGGCGGCGACGGCCAGGTCACCCTGGGCAACACGGTGATGAAGTCCAACGCGCGCAAGATCCGCCGCCTGGGCAAGGGCGACGTGCTGGCCGGCTTCGCCGGGGCCACCGCGGACGCCTTCACCCTGTTCGAGCTGTTCGAGCAGAAGCTCGACAAGCACGGCGGCAACCTGGTGCGTGCCGCGGTCGAGATGGCCAAGGAATGGCGCACCGATCGGCGCCTTGGCCGGCTCGAGGCGATGCTCGCGGTGGTGGACAAGGACGCTTCGCTGCTGATCTCCGGCAATGGCGACGTGCTGGAGCCGGAAAACGGCCTGATCGCGATCGGCTCGGGCGGCCCCTACGCCCAGGCCGCCGCGCTGGCGCTGCTGGAGAACACCGACATGAGCGCGCGGCAGGTCGTGGAAAAGGCGCTGAAGATCGCCGGCGACATCTGCATCTACACCAACCACAGCACCACGATCGAGGAACTGGAGGCCGGAGCGGGTAGCGGCGAACGGGAGGCGTAACACGCTCCGCTCGTCCGCATCGTCGACAACCCTGTCCTTCCCTTCCTCCCACCCGGCCAAACCATGTCCGAACTCACTCCCCGCGAAATCGTCAACGAACTGGACCGCTACATCATCGGCCAGAACGACGCCAAGCGTGCCGTCGCCATCGCGCTGCGCAACCGCTGGCGCCGCATGCAGCTCGATCCCGAGCTGCGCAACGAGGTCACCCCCAAGAACATCCTGATGATCGGTCCGACCGGCGTGGGCAAGACGGAGATCGCGCGGCGCCTGGCCACGCTGGCGAACGCGCCGTTCGTGAAGGTGGAGGCGACCAAGTTCACCGAGGTCGGCTACGTCGGCAAGGACGTCGAATCGATCATCCGCGACCTCGCCGACGTGTCCTACAAGCTCACCCGCGAGCAGGCGATCAAGCGCGTGCGCTCGCAGGCCGAGGACCGCGCCGAGGACCGCATCCTGGACGCCCTGCTGCCGCGCCGGCAGACCGCCGCCGACTGGTCGCACGACCTCACCGTCTCCGCGCCGGACAGCGAGACCCGCCAGAAGCTGCGCAAGCAGCTGCGCGAGGGCGCGCTGGACGACCGCGAGATCGAGCTGGACTTCGCCATGAACGTCGGCGTGGAGATCATGTCGCCGCCCGGCATGGAGGAGATGGGCCAGCAGCTGCGCCAGATGTTCCAGCACCTGGGCGGTACGCGCACGCAGTCGCGCAAGCTGCCGATCAAGACCGCGCGTCCGCTGCTGGTCGAGGAGGAGGCCGGCAAGCTGCTCAACGACGAGGAGATCCGCGCCCAGGCGGTGGAAGCCGCCGAGCAGAACGGGATCGTCTTCATCGACGAGATCGACAAGGTGGCGCAGCGTTCCGAGTGGGGCGGCGCCGGCGTCAGCCGCGAGGGCGTGCAGCGCGACCTGCTGCCGCTGGTGGAGGGCTCCACCGTCTCCACCCGCTACGGGCCGATCAAGACCGACCACATGCTGTTCATCGCCTCCGGCGCGTTCTCGCTGGCCAAGCCGTCGGATCTGATCCCCGAGCTGCAGGGCCGCCTGCCGATCCGCGTGGAGCTGTCCGCGCTGTCGGTGGAGGATTTCAAACGCATCCTCCGGGAGCCCCACAACGCACTCACGAAGCAGTACGCGGCACTGCTCGGCACCGAGGGCGTGAGCCTGGAGTTCACCGAGTCGGGGATCGACCGGCTGGCCGAGGTCGCCTACCAGGTGAACGAGCGCACGGAGAACATCGGCGCCCGCCGCCTGCACACGGTGATGGAGCGGCTGCTGGAAAAGGTTTCCTTCGAGGCGGCGGACAAGTCCGGAGAAAAATATCTGATCGACGCCGAACAGGTCGACAAGAACCTGGGATCGCTGGTCAAGGACCAGGACCTCAGCCGTTACATCCTCTGAACAAGCGGCAGAGACCCGTCTGGTAAAATTCCTGTCATGGGCAAGGTCATCGAACTCAAAACCACCGGCCAGCGTGCGCAGCTGCGCGAAGCGCAGCAGAACCAGCAGCTGATCCGCCTGTGGCGGGCCGAGCTGGAGCACGGCAGCTTCTGCGGCTACGTCGGCGGCGTGGGCCGCGAGTTCTTCCTGCTCTGGGTGGTCGGCGACAGCATCACCTACGACGGCATGTACGTGATGCGCCACCGCGACGTCACCGAGCTGGAGGCGCCGGACAAGCACCACGCCTTCATGGAGAAGGCGCTCAAGCTCAAGCGGCTGATGCCGCGCACGCCGCGCGGCTTCCCGCTGGACTCGATCCGCGAGGTGGTGCAGGCCGCCGGCAGCATCACCCCGGTGATCGGCGTGCACGTGGACAGCGAGGACGAGGCCGAGGTCTGCTACATCGGCCGGCTGGTCGGCGTCGAGGAGGACGGCTTCACCCTGCAGGAGATCAGCCCGGACGCCGAATGGCTGCGCGAGCCCTCGTTCTTCGCCTGGGACGAGGTCTCCACGATCAGCATGGAAGACGGCTACGCGCAGGCGCTGCTCGCCGTGGCCGGCACGCCGCCGCCGCTGGAGCAGGGCGACTCCGGCATCGGCCACGCGCACTGACGCACGGCTTCGGCCGAAACGCCCCTGCGCATCGCTCCCAGGCCGCTCTAGGGCTCGCCCACCGCCTCGCGGTGCTCGCCACGGGCGACCTGCCACACTTCGCGTGCCGCGTCCGCGTTCATCACGGCGATGCCCAGGCCCACCCCCACGTCCGGCCAGACCGAGCCGGTCCATGCGGTCAGGCCGCCGGCCAGCACGATCGCCAGGTTGGCGAGCGCATCGTTGCGCGCCGACAGGAAGGCTGCCCGGGTCAGGCTGCCGGCATGGTGACGAAAGCGCACCAGCAGCATCGCGCAAGCCAGGTTCACCACCAGCGCGCCCAGGCCGGTCGCCGACAGTGGCAGCGGCGCCGGCGGCACCGGCGCGTGCAACTTCTGCCACAGTGCCCACAGCAGCGCCAGCGCCGGCAGCAGCAGGATGCCGGCCAGTCCCATGCCGACCCGTGCCCGCATGCGCGGGGCCCAGCCCAGCGCCAGGAAGATCAGCAGGTTGACCGAGGCGTCCTCCAGGAAATCGATGCTGTCGGCGAACAGCGACACCGACCCGATCGCCAGCGCGACGGCGAATTCGATGCCGAAATAGGCGAGGTTGAGCAGCGCCACCAGCCGCACCGTGCGGTGCAGCGCGCTGCGGGATGGCTCGTGGTCTGCAGGCATGGCGGTTCCGGCGGCCTCGCGCGCATCCTCGCACGCCCGGCCGCTCAGCGCCCGAACAGGTGCCGGCGCGCCTCGGCGTCGGTGGCCGGGTCCCGTTGCCCCTGGATGCGGTCGGCGATGGCGTAGGCGCGTCCGGTCGCCGGACGCGCGCGAATCTGTTCGAACCACGCCTGGAGGTGGGGAAACGCGTCCAGCGACATGCCCTGTGCCTCGTGCGGCACGATCCAGGGATAGGCGGCCATGTCGCCGATGGTGTAGTCCTTGCCCGCGATGAAGGCGCGGCCCTCGAGGCGCCGGTCCAGCACGCCGTAGAGCCGGCGCGTCTCGTTGACGTAGCGTTCGATCGCGTAGGGAATCGGCTCCGGCGCATAACGGTTGAAGTGGTGGTTCTGGCCGAGCATCGGTCCCAGGCCGCCCACCTGCCAGAACAGCCACTGCAGCACGGCGTAGCGCCCGCGCAGGTCCGGTGGCAGGAAGCGCCCGCACTTCTCGGCCAGGTAGAGCAGGATCGCGCCTGATTCGAACACGCTCATCGGCGCGCCGCCGTCCGCCGGCGCGGTGTCCACGATCGCCGGCATGCGGTTGTTCGGGGCGATGGCGAGGAAGTCGGGCGCGAACTGCTCGCCGAGTCCGATGTTCACCGGCCTGATCGCATACGGCAGGCCCGCCTCCTCCAGCAGCAAGGTGATCTTGTGACCGTTGGGCGTGGGCCAGTAGTACAGCTCGATCATGGCGCAGGTCCGGATGGGCCTTCCGACCTGACGGCGCGCGCCGCCGCTTTCAAGCCGCGCCGGCCGGTATGCTTGGGTCCGATCCACCGCAGGGAGGCCGCATGGCCCGTCGCATCGCCGTCGTCGGCAGCATCAACATGGATCTGGTCACGCAGGCCCCGCGCTTCCCCCGGCCGGGCGAGACCCTGCTCGGCCAGGGCTTCGTCACCGTGCCTGGCGGCAAGGGCGCCAACCAGGCCGTGGCCGCCGCGCGCCTGGGTGCCCAGGTCGCGCTGGTCGGTGCGCTGGGCCGCGACGCCTTCGGCGACCAGTTGCACCGCGGCCTGGCCGGGGAGAGTGTCGACCTCGCCCACGTGCGCCGGCTGGACGACGAGGCGAGCGGCACCGCCTCGATCACCGTCGCCGCCGGCGAGAACCAGATCGTGGTGGTTCCCGCTGCCAATGCCCGCGTCACGCCCGCGCAGGTGGAGGCCGCCCGCGACGCCATCGCCCGGGCGGACGCTGTGCTGGTGCAGATGGAAATCCCGCTGGATGCGGTGGCGGCGACGCTGCGCCTGGGGCAACGACTGCAGGTGCCGGTGATCCTCAACCCGGCGCCGGCACAGCCCTTGCCGGCCGACTTGCTGGCGCTGGCGCGCTACCTCACGCCCAACCAGCACGAGCTGGCGGTACTGCTGGGCGCCGGGCCGGACGAGGATTTCCGCGCGCTGATGCGCCGGGCGCCCGGTCCGGTGGTGCTCACCCGTGGCGGCGAAGGTGCGTGGTACCGCGAGCGAGGCGAGCCGGTGCACCAGCCGGCCTTCGCGGTCGACGTCGTGGACAGCACCGGCGCCGGCGATACCTTCAACGCCGCACTGGCGGTGTTCCTGCACGAGGGCCTGGCCGCAGCCGTGCGCAAAGCCTGCGCCGCGGCCGCGTTGGCCGTGACGCGACTAGGCGCGCAGCAGGGCATGCCGCGCGCGGCGGAAGTGGACGCGTTGCTGGATCGATGAAGCCGGTCGCCCTGCCGCGCGGCGAGGGCGACCGCTCCGCTGAGCTCAGTGGCGCGCTTCGGACGCCGCCGCGTGCCGCTCGCCGCCCCGCGAGGCCTGCGCCGCCTCCTGGTTGGCGCCCTGTTCGGCCAGTTCGGTGAGGCGCTTGTCGGTCGCCTTCTCCTCTTCCAGCGTCTGGCTGAGCAGCTTGGCCGCGTCCTGGTGACCCAGCTGCTTGGCCAGGGCACACAGCGTGCCGTAGGACGCGATCTCGTAGTGCTCGGCCTTCTGCGCCCCCGCGATCAAGGCCGCATCCCGCAATGCCCCCTGCGGAATCGTCTCGATGATCTCGCGTGCCTCGTCGACCAGGCCTTCCATGCCCTGGCACTTCATGCGCTTGAGGCGCAGATCGAGCTGGTCGACCACCTGGTCGATGCGCTCGATCTGGCCACGGGTTTCTTCCAGATGCTTGTCGAAGGCCTTCGACAGCTCCTGGTTGTCGGCCGCACGCGACAGGCGCGGCAACGCCTTGGCCAGCTGCTTCTCCGCGCTGTAGATGTCGGACAGCTCGTGGATGAAAAGATCCTGCATGGATTTGATGCTCATGGGCCTCCCTCATTCGGTGGTTCGCGCGGCCGAACTGACCGCATCCGCCAACCTTAGGCGCGCGTCCGTCAGCGCTCGTGCAGGGGAGGGTTAACGTGCCGCCAAGGCAACGGCCCCGGCGGCTTGCCGTTCATGAGCGGCGCTACTTGCCGATGCAGAACGACCCGAAGATCGCACCGAGCAGGTCGTCGCTGGTGTAGCTGCCGGTGATCTCGCCCAGCGCGTGCTGGGCCTGGCGAAGGTCCTCGGCGGCCAGTTCGCCGGCGCGCGTGCTGGCCAGTGCCGCCGCGGCGTGCGCCAGGTGCGCCTGCACGCGCTCGAGCGCCAGCACGTGGCGGCGGCGCGCGCTGAAGGCGCCCTCGCCGCTGCCGGCGCCGGCGAGGTGCCGGAGCCGCTCGCGCAGCGCGTCGAGCCCGGCCCCGGTACGCGCCGACGCCCACAGCCACGGCACGCCCGCGTGCTGTTCCTGCCGCGGAGCCGCGCCGTCCAGATCGATCTTGTTGACCAGCACCAGCCGCGCCACGCTCGCGGGCAGTCCGTCGAGCAGGGCGAGATCCGCCTGCGCGTCGGCCGCCTCGGTGACCAGCAGGGCGAGGTCGGCGCGGGTCAGTTCGCCGCGGGCGCGGCGCACGCCTTCGCGCTCGATCTCGTCTTCCGTATGGCGCAGGCCGGCGGTGTCCGCCAGTTCGAGGACCACGCCATCGAGGCTCACCGTCTCGCGCAGCACGTCGCGGGTGGTGCCGGCGACCGGCGTGACGATGGCGCGCTCGCTCTGCGCCAGCGCATTGAGCAGGCTGGACTTGCCGGCGTTGGGCCGGCCCACGATGGCGACCTTCAGCCCGTCGGTGAGGCGCACGCCGCGGCGCGCCTCGGCAAGCAGACCGGCCAGCTGCGCGCGCAGGGCGTCCAGCCGCGCCGCGATCGCCGGATCGGCGAGGAAGTCGATCTCCTCGTCCGGAAAGTCGATCGCCGCCTCCACGTGCACGCGCAGGGCAACCAGCGCATCGAGCAGGGCGTGCACACGCCGCGAGAACACACCATCCAGCGAGCGCAACGCGGCGCGCGCACCGGCCTCGGAGCGGGCGGCGACCAGGTCGGCCACCGCTTCGGCCTGGGCCAGGTCCATCTTGCCGTTGAGGAAGGCGCGTTCGGTGAACTCGCCCGGCCGCGCCAGGCGCGCGCCCAGGGCGCACACGCGGCGCAGCAGCAGGTCCAGCAGCACCGCGCTGCCATGGCCCTGCAGTTCCAGCACGTGCTCGCCGGTGTAGGAGTGCGGCGCCGGGAAATGCAGCAGCAGGCCGCGGTCGATCAGGGCACCGTCATCGGCGTGGAAAGCGGCCAGGTGGGCGTGGCGCGGACGTGGCGGCCGGCCCAGCAGCGCCTGCGCGATGGCCGGCACGCGCGGGCCGGAGACCCGTACCACGCCGATGCCGGCCGCGCCGGGCGCGCTGGCGATGGCGGCGATCGTGTCGGTGTCGGCCATGCGCTACCCCCGGGGAGACATCGCAACCCTAGGAGGGGCACCGGCCGGCCGCAAGGCAGCGCGGGCGCAGCCCTCCCGCGCTGCGGTCAGGCTTTCGCCTTCGCCTCGCCGTTTTCCACTTGGCGGGTGATGTACCACTGCTGCGCCAGGCCGGTGATGCCGTTGACCACGTAGTACAGGCACAGGCCGGCGGGGAAGAAGGCGAACAGCACCGCGAAGATCAGCGGCATGAACTTCATCATCTTCGCCTGCGCCGGGTCCATGCCGGTGGCCGGCATCAGGTACTGCTGGCCCAGCATCACCAGCGTGTACAGCGCCGGCAGCACGAAGTACGGGTCGGGCATCGACAGGTCGTGGATCCAGCCCACGAACGGCGCCTGGCGCAGCTCGACGCTCTCGCGCAGCACTTCGTAGAGGCCGTAGAAGATCGGGATGGTGATCAGCACCGGAAGGCAGCCGGTCATCGGGTTGACCTTCTCCTTCTTGTACAGCTCCATCATCGCCATCTGCATCTTCTGCTTGTCGTCGCCGTAGCGCTCCTTGAGCGCGGCCACGCGTGGCTGCAGCTTGCGCATCTTGGCGCTGGAGCGGTACTGCGCGGCGGTGAGCTTCCAGGTGAGGCCCTTGATGATCAGCACCAGCAGGATGATCGCCACGCCCCAGTTGCCGCTGATCTTGTGCAGCCACGAAAGCAGCGCGTGCATCGGCTGCGCGATCACGGTGAACATGCCGTAGTTGGTGGCCAGCGCCAGGCCCGGCGCGACGGTATCGAGCGTGCCGGTGAGCTTGGGACCGACGTACAGGCGTGCCTCGCTGGTCGCGCTCTGGCCGGGCGCCACGTTCAGCACCGGGCTCACCGTGCGGATCAGGTAGGTGGGGTGCGCGCTGCCGGAGTTGACCACCGCGGTGCTGTAGCTGTCGGTCTGCTGCGCCGGCGGGATCCACGCGGCGAAGAAGTAGTGCTGCAGCATCGCCGCCCAGCCGCCGGCGAACGACTGCTGCAGCGGCTCCTTGGCGAACTCGTCGAATTTGAGCGACTGGAAGTGATCCTCCGGGCTGTACCAGGCCGCACCGTAGAAGCTGGCGGCGGACGGGTCGGTCATGTTCTGCAGCCAGCTGGTGTGCTGCGGGCGCGGCGCGCGCTGCAACTGCTGGTAGGCGTTGCCCTGCCAGGTAGCCGCACTGCCGTTGGCGATGCGCTGGCTCATGTCCACCACGTAGCTGCCACGCTTGAGCGTGTAGGTCTTGGTGACCTTGACGCCGCCCTGCTCCCAGCTGAGTTCGGCCTGCACCTCGCCCTGACCATTGGCCAGCGCATAGCGGGTCTGCGCCGCCTGGAAGGGCGCGCGATGGTCCGGCGCCGGGCCGGTCGCGCTGACCAGGCCGCTCTGCGCCACGAAGTACGCCTCCTGCGTGTCGTCGAGCAGGCGCACCGGCGGCGGGTTGGGATGCTCGTGGGTGACCGGCGTGGCCGGATAGGCGAGCAGGTCGGCGCGCACCACGCTGCCGCCGCGCGTGTCGATGGTCAGGCGCAGCACGTCGTTGCTGACCGTCACCAGCTGGCCGGCCGCGGCCGGGGCGGCGCTGCCGGCGATGGCTGGCAGCGCCGCCGGCGCGCTGCCCGGCACCGAGCCGTCCGCCGCCGCTGCGGCACTGCCGGCGGCCACCGGCGTGCCGGCACTGGCGGGGGGGAGGGCGTAGTCCTTCTCCCAGGCCATCCACAGAAGGTAGGCCACGGCCATCAGGGCAAACAGGAGAAACGTGCGCGTCTGGTTCATCGCGGGGCAATTCCAGTGGCACCGCGAACCGAGGCCGCGGAAAGACGGGAGAACAGGGAGGTCAACACGCGATTGTGCCGGTGCCTTCGGCAGGCTTCAACGGCGGCAGGCGGCGCCACAAGGCGTCGATCTCGGCCAGCAGTTCGGCCCCGGGCAGGCCGGCGGCGCACTCGCGCGCCATCACCACCAGGTCGATCGGCGGCAGTTCGGCGCGGACGCGGCGGAACGACTCGCGCACCAGGCGCTTGATCCGGTTGCGCTCCACCGCACGCTTGGACACGCGCTTGGACACGGCCAGCCCGAGCCGCGCATGGCCCAGGCCATTGGGCCGGTAACGCACAGAAAAACAGCGGCCGCCGAGGCGACCGCTGGCATGACGCAGGGCGGCGAAGTCGCCCGCGCGGCGGAGCCGCGCGTCGCGCGGCAGGCCGGCGGCAGGCATGACGCGCGGACCGCTTACGGAATCAGGCGCTTGCGACCCTTGGCGCGACGGGCGTTGAGCACCTTGCGGCCATCGGCGGTCGCCATGCGGGCACGGAAGCCGTGGGTGCGGGCGCGCTTGAGCTTGCTCGGCTGGTAGGTCCGCTTCATGGCTGTGGCTCCAGAAGAAAGTCAACAAAAAGGTTGGAAAGTATGGGGCTTGCGTGCGTTTGCTGTCAAACCGGCGCCGATGCGACCTGTGGACACCGCTGGGGATATGCTGGGGGCTGGCTGTTAGACTAGCCGGTCCACCCTGCGCGCAAGCGCCCCTTCGTTGGTTAGAACTATCCCATGAGTGATTTGTGGCGGCGCTGCCTTGAGCGTCTGGAAAGCGAGCTGAGCGCCGAGGAGCTGCACACCTGGCTGATGCCGCTGCAGGCGCGCGAGGACGCGACCGGCCTGCAGCTGTTCGCCCCCAACCCGTACACCCTGGACACCGTGCGCGAGCGCTACCTGGCGCGCATCGAAACGGTGCTGGGGCAACTGGCCGGGCAACCGCACGCCGTGCGGCTGGAGGTAGGCTCGAGCGCCCCGCGGGCCGCTCGCCCGGCCGCCACCAAGGCCGCCGCCGGCGCCGAGGCGGCGCCCGCGCCCGCCTTCGCGCACAACCTGGACCCGCACTACACCTTCGAAACCTTCGTCGAGGGCAAATCCAACCAGCTCGGCAAGGCGGCCGCCATGCAGGTGGCGATGAACCCCGGACGCGCCTACAACCCGCTGCTGCTGTACGGCGGCACCGGCCTGGGCAAGACCCACCTGATGCACGCCGCCGGCAACCTGATGCGCGAGCGCAACCCCGGCTGCAAGGTGCTGTACCTGCGCTCGGAGCAGTTCGTGGGTGCCATGATCGAGGCGCTGCGCACCAAGAACATGGACCAGTTCAAGCAGCGCTTCCGCTCGGTCGACGCACTGCTGATCGACGACATCCAGTTCTTCGCCGGCAAGGACACCACGCAGGAAGAGTTCTTCCACACCTTCAACGCGCTGTTCGAGTCCAAGCAGCAGATCATCCTCACCTGCGACCGCTACCCGAAGGAAGTGGACAAGCTCGAGCCGCGCCTGAAGTCGCGCCTGGGCTGGGGCCTCTCGGTGGCGATCGAACCGCCCGACTTCGAGACGCGCGCCGCGATCCTGCTGGCCAAGGCCCACGAGAAGGGCGTGGCAGTGAGCGAGAACGTGGCGATGCTGCTGGCCAAGCGGATCCGTTCCAACGTACGCGACCTGGAAGGCGCGCTCAACACGCTGGCCGCGCGCGCCAATTTCTACGGCAAGCCGATCACCACCGACTTCGCCGAGGAGACCCTGCGCGACCTGCTGGCCACCCACGCGCAGGCGGTGACGGTGCCCAACATCCAGAAGATCACCGCCGAGTACTTCAACGTGCGCCTGCAGGACCTGCTGTCCAAGCGGCGCGTGCGCTCGCTGGCACGGCCGCGGCAGATCGCCATGGCGCTGTCCAAGGAACTGACCGAGCACAGCCTGCCGGAGATCGGCGAGGCCTTCGGCGGTCGCGACCACACCACCGTGCTGCACGCCTGCCGCACGATCAAGAAGCTGTGCGAGACCGACGCGCGCATGCGCCAGGACTGGGAACAGCTGATCCGCGTGTTGACCGGGTGAACAACTTGAAAAGGGGCGGTGCAAGCTGTGGATAATAGGTGGATGGTTCGACGCCCGGATTTATCCACAACCGGCCCACAACCGGCCAGTCGACTTGGACACAAGCGACCGTTCTAGCAACCCTTTGAATCCAATGGATAATTCATCAAAAAGAAGTTATCCACGGCGCCTACAGCAACCACCACACTTCTTTTAAAAACAGAACAGCAGCTAGGGGAAGCCCACACCATGCAATTCAGCATCCAACGAGAAGCGTTGCTCAAGCCGCTGCAGCAGGTGGTGGGCGTGGTCGAACGCCGCCAGACCCTGCCTGTGCTGGCGAACTTGCTGGTGCGGGTGGCGGAGGGCCGCCTTTCGCTGACCGGCACCGACCTGGAAGTGGAGATGGTCGCCACCACCGCGGTCGAGCAGGCCGGCGAGGGGGAGATCACCATCCCGGCACGCAAGCTGTTCGACATCGTGCGCGCGCTGCCGGACGGCGTGCGCATCGACCTTCGGCTCAACAGCGACCGCGTGGCGCTCAGCGCCGGCCGCAGCCGCTTCACCCTGGCGACGCTGCCCGCCAGCGAGTTCCCCACGATCGACGAGATCGAGCTGGTGGAGCGGGTCAGTCTGCCGGAAGAAGTGCTGCGCGATCTGATGGAGCGCACCGCCTTCGCCATGGCCAACCAGGACGTGCGCTACTACCTGAACGGCATGCTGCTGGACCTGCAGGAGCACACGCTGCGCTGCGTGGCCACCGACGGCCACCGGCTCGCGCTCAAGGAAACCCAGCTGGAAAGCAAGGTGGCCGCGCGGCGGCAGATCATCATCCCGCGCAAGGGCGTCAATGAGCTGGTCGGTCTGTTCGAGACCGGCGACGGCCAGGTCGAGCTGGAATTCGGCCGCAACCACCTGCGCGTGCGCCGGGGCGACGTGGTGTTCACTTCCAAGCTGATCGACGGGCGCTTCCCCGACTACGAGGCCGTGATCCCGCTCGGCGCCGACAAGCGCGCCACGCTGGATCGCGAGGTGCTGCGCGGCGCGCTGCAGCGCGCGGCCATCCTGTCCAACGAGAAATACCGCGGCGTGAAGCTGGAGCTTTCGCCCGGCAAGCTGCGCATCGTGGCGCACAATCCGGAACAGGAAGAGGCGGTGGAAGAAGTCGAGGCCGATACCGTGGTCTCCGATCTGGCGGTCGGTTTCAACGTGGGATACCTGCTCGATGCGCTGTCCGCACTGCGTGGCGAACGCGCTCGGCTGAACCTGCGCGATGCGCAGTCCAGCTGCCTGGTGCAGGAGGACGACAACGACCAGTCGCGCCACGTGATCATGCCCTTGCGGCTGTGACCGCATGAACCGCGGACGACCTGCCGTCGCCCCCGAACGCCGGAGCCGTCGCGAGACGCTCCGGCGTTGTTCGTTGGAGAGGCACGGATGAGGTTCGAGCGCCTGCGGATCCAGGGGCTGCGTTGCCTTGCCGATGTGTCGATCGAGCTGGGGCAGGGCATCCACGTGTTCGTCGGCCCCAACGGTGCCGGCAAGACCAGCGTGTTGGAGGCGACCTATCTGCTGTCCCATGGACGCTCGTTCCGCAGCGGAGCACGCGAAGCGCTGGTGCAGCGCGGTCGCCCGGCCGTGTCGGTCTACGCCGAACTGCATGGCGAAGGCGACCATGTGCACCGGCTTGGCCTGGGGCGGGCGGGGGCGCGCTGGGAGGCTCGGCTCGACGGGACGGACGTGGCGCTGGGCCAACTGGTGCAGGCATGCGCCGTCGTCTGCTTCGAACCCGGGTCCCATGCGCTGATCGCCGGTGCCGCCGAGGAGCGGCGGCGCTTCCTCGACTGGGGCGTGTTCCACGTGGAACACGGGTTTCTGGGCGTGTGGCGTCGCTACCAGCGGGCCCTCAAGCAACGCAATGCGCTTCTGCGCACCGGCTCCCCGGGACCGGATGAGCTTTATGCACCGTGGGAGCGCGAGCTGGGCGAGGCCGCAGCGATCATCGATGCCTTTCGTCAGCGCTACCTCGATCAACTGGGCCCGCAGATCGCGGCGGCGGCGGCGGCACTGCTGCCGGAGCTCGGTCCGGTCACGTTGCGTTACCGCCGTGGCTGGACCGACGCGGCCTCCCTGGTCGAGGTATTGGCGCAGCAACGGGGCAGGGATCTCGCGCGAGGCCACACCACGGCGGGAGCGCACCGCGCCGACTGGTCGCTGGCCTTCGAGCAGGCGCCCTTGCGGGAGCATCTCTCGCGCGGGCAGGAAAAGCTGACGGCGCTGGGTTGCCTGCTCGCTCAGGCGGAACTGCATGCGCAGCGTCGCGGGGAGTGGCCGGTCGTGTGCCTGGACGACCTGGCGTCGGAGCTCGATCTGGCTCACCAGGAGGCGGTGGTGGAACGCCTGGCGGCCGTGGGGGCGCAGGTACTGATGACGGGCACCGAGATGCCCCGACCGTTGCAGGCGCGCCCGCGCCGTATGTTCCACGTGGAACAGGGGCAAATCCGCCCTCTGCTATAATGGCCTGATGGCTTTTCCCGTGCCGGCCTTCGCCGGCCATACGGGGCGGCGCCGCAACGGGCAGGGCATGAACGCATCCTACGATTCGAGCAACATCAAGGTTCTGAAGGGCCTGGAAGCGGTGCGCAAGCGCCCGGGCATGTACATCGGCGACACGGATGACGGCACCGGCCTGCACCACATGGTGTTCGAGGTCGTCGACAATTCGATCGACGAAGCCCTGGCCGGCTACTGCGACCATGTCACCGTCACCATCCACGAGGACGGGTCGGTCGGGGTCAGCGACAACGGCCGCGGCATCCCGGTGGACATCCACCCGGAGGAGGGCCGCTCCACTGCCGAGGTGGTGATGACGGTGCTGCACGCCGGCGGCAAGTTCGATGCCAACTCCTACAAGGTGTCCGGCGGCCTGCATGGCGTGGGTGTGTCGGTGGTCAATGCGCTGTCCTCGCACCTGTGGCTGACCATCCACCGCGAAGGCAAGGAATACCAGCAGGAATACGCCCTGGGCGAGCCGCTCTACCCGCTGAAGGAGGTGGGCGAGTCGAATCGCCGCGGCACCACCGTGCGCTTCCTGCCCAGCCCCGAGACCTTCTCGAACACCGAGTTCCACTACGACGTGCTGGCCAAGCGCCTGCGCGAGCTGGCGTTCCTCAATTCCGGCGTCACCATCGACCTCAAGGACGAGCGCGGCGAGGGCCGCCACGACACCTTCGCCTACGAGGGCGGCATCCGCTCCTTCGTGCAGCACCTGGCGCAGCTCAAGACCGCGCTGCACCCCAACGTGATCAGCCTCACCGCCGAGCAGGACGGCATCACGGTGGAACTGGCGATGCAGTGGACCGACTCCTATCAGGAGACGATGTTCTGCTTCACCAACAACATCCCGCAGCGCGATGGCGGTACCCATCTCACCGGTTTCCGTGCCGCGCTCACCCGTTCGCTGCAGAACTACATCGAGAAGGAAGGCCTGGCCAGGAACGCCAAGGTCGCGCTCTCCGGCGACGACATGCGCGAAGGCCTGATCGCCGTGCTCTCGGTGAAGGTGCCCGATCCGAAGTTCTCCTCGCAGACCAAGGACAAGCTCGTCTCGTCCGAGGTCAAGACGGTGGTCGAGCAGGTGGTCAACGAGAAGCTCGGCGAGTTCCTGCTGGAGCATCCGAACGAGGCCCGCACGATCGCGTCCAAGGTGGTCGACGCCGCGCGTGCCCGTGAGGCCGCGCGCAAGGCGCGCGAGATGACCCGCCGCAAGGGTGCGCTGGACATCGCGGGTCTGCCGGGCAAGCTCGCCGACTGCCAGGAGAAGGACCCGGCACTGTGTGAGCTGTTCCTGGTCGAGGGCGATTCCGCCGGCGGCTCGGCCAAGCAGGGCCGCAACCGCAAGACCCAGGCGGTGCTGCCGCTCAAGGGCAAGATCCTCAACGTCGAGAAGGCACGCTTCGACAAGATGCTGTCCTCGGCCGAGGTCGGCACCCTGATCACGGCGCTGGGCACCGGCATCGGCAAGGAGGAGTACAACCCGGACAAGCTGCGCTATCACCGCATCGTCATCATGACCGACGCCGACGTGGACGGCTCGCACATCCGCACCCTGCTGCTCACCTTCTTCTACCGCCAGATGCCCGAGCTGATCGAGCGCGGGCACGTCTACATCGGCCTGCCGCCGCTGTACAAGGTCAAGCAGGGCAAGCAGGAGCTGTACCTGAAGGACGATGCGGCGCTCAACGCCTACCTGATCTCCAGCGCGGTCGACGGCGCGGCGCTGGAATACGGGCCGGAGGCGCCGGCGGTCACCGGTGAGGCGCTGGAGAAGCTGCTGCGCGACTACCAGAACGCGCTCGACCAGATCGAGCGGCTGGGCCATCGCTTCGACGCCAACGTGTTTACCGCGATGCTGGAGCACGCGCCGATCGACGCCGCGCTGTGGGCCGACCCGGCCGCGATGCAGGCCTGGCTGGACACGCTCGCCGGACGCCTGGCCGCCAGCGGCCTGGGCAAGCCGCGCTACCGGCTCGCCCTGCGTGCCGCGCACGAGCAGCAGCCGGTGGCCATCGAAGTGGTGCGTGACCAGCACGGTCTGTCGCACACCTGGCTGCTGCCGCAGCCGTTCTTCGCCGGTGCCGAGTTCCGCCCGATCCTGCTTGCCAGCCAGCAGCTGGCCGGATTGATCCAGCCGGGCGCGGTGGTGCGCCGGGGCAATGCCTCGCGCGGCGTCACCGGTTTCGCCGAGGCGCGCAGCTGGCTGCTGGAGGAGGCCAAGAAGGGCCGCAGCATCCAGCGCTTCAAGGGCCTGGGCGAAATGAACCCGGAGCAGCTGTGGGAAACCACGGTCAACCCGGAAACCCGCCGCATGCTGCAGGTCGGCATCGAGGACGCCTTCGCTGCCGACCAGATGTTCTCGATGCTGATGGGCGAGGCGGTGGAGCCGCGCCGCGATTTCATCGAGGCCAACGCGCTCAAGGTGGCGAACCTGGACATCTGACCGCGCCGCGCTGCCCCGCCCGGGGCGGCGGCCCGGCCCTTTGCCGCAGCGTGTGCTAGCGCGCTAATACGATCGCACAGGGATCGGAACGGCGTGTTCGAGCTCGCGTTTGCTAGCCATGACATGGATTTGCCGAAAAATTTGCAAGGCCCGTGGCAACGTCCATGCAAGCCCTTGATTTCACAAAGGCTTCCATGCGGCAGTGCGACTTGTTATCGCCTGCCTGCTCGGGTTACGCTCAGCGATCCCCCGCACTGCTTGTGCGAAAAACCTTACAAGAGGACTGCCATGAAGCATGCTCCCTTCCTCAAGCTGCTGGGCGGCGCGGCCTTGGCGCTCGCCCTGGTGAGCGGCCCGGCGATCGCCCGCGACCGGCATGGCGACAAGGAGACCAAGCAGGCGCTCTATCCCAACGCCACCCGCAAGGAACCCAAGCTGGATCTCACCAGCGAGCGTGAGCAGAAGAAGCTCAACGACGGCCTCGATGCCGTCAACGCGGGTGACAAGGACAAGGCGATGCAGCTGCTGCAGCCGATCGTCGACGACAAGGACAGCAGCAAGTACGCGCAGTCGCTGGCGCTGCAGGGCATCGCCAACCTCAAGTACAACGACGGCGACGTCAAGGGCGCGATCGACGCGCTGAAGCGTTCGCTCGATATCGGCGTGCTGCCGAACGACACCTACTTCCAGCTGGAGTACGAGCTGGCGCAGTTCTACCTTGCCGACGAGCAGTACCAGCAGGCGATCGACACCATCGAGAAGTGGCGCGCCGAGGGTCGCAAGGAAACCGCCGAATCGTATGCGCTGGAAGGCAACGCCTACTACCGGCTCGAGAAGTACCCGGAGGCCATCGCCGCCATCAAGAAGGCGCAGTCGCTGACGGACAAGCCGCAGGCGTCGTGGAACCAGATCCTGATGGCCAGCTACGCCGAGTCGGGCCAGACCGACCAGGCCGCGCAGCTGGCGCAGCAGCAGCTTGCCGCCAACCCGAACGACACCACCGCGCTCACCAATGCGGTGGCGGTGCTGATGCAGGCGCAGAAGTACCCGCAGGCGATCGACCTGATGGAGAAATCGCGCGCCGCCGGCAACTTCAAGACCGAGAAGGACTACGTCAACCTGGCCAAGCTCTACCTGATCACCGGCCAGGACAGCGACGACCCCAAGCCGAACGCGACCAAGGCGGTCGGCGTGCTGGACGAGGGCATGTCCAAGGGCGTGGTGCCAGCCAGCTACGACAACCTCAAGCTGATGGGCGATGCGGCCTACATCGCGGGCAACGAGGACAAGGCGATCGCCAGCTACAGGAAGGCCATCCCCAACGCGAAGGACGGCGAGGCGGCCGTGCGCGCGGGCCAGCTGCTGATCAGCCAGCAGAAGTACGGCGAGGCCAAGACGCTGATCCAGCAGGGCATCGACAAGGGCGTGCAGCATCGCGGCACCGCCTACATGCTGCTGGCGGAAGCCGAGCGCGGCCTGAAGAACAAGGCGGGCGCCATCGCGGCCATGAAGAAGGCCGCGCAGGATCCCGAGACCTCGGCCAAGGCCAAGGCCTGGCTGAAGCAGGCAGGAGCCGGCAAGTAAGCCCTGGCGCGCAGGCACCCGCGAGGCCGGATGGACGTCCATTTGATGGCCTCACGGGTGCTATACAAACGTCATGGCCTGTTGTACCGTTGAGAACCCTTCCACGCGCATGTCCAGTGGCAAATGTCACCCTTCCGGGAGAGATTTGCCGCCTGATGCTGCGACCACGTCTTCCCGATTGACTAGCTCCAAGAAAGTGACAGATGGCCTCGAGTAACGAAGAAACCGGCCGCGCGCCGTTCAGTTGGAGGCGCACCTGGGCGTTGGCTGTCGCCATCGCGTTGCACTCGTTTGCGTTCCTGTTGCTGGTGGCGCCGACCGCGCCGCCCAAGCAGGCGGAAAAGCAGAAGGAGCGCATCGTCCAGGTGAACTTCATCGAACCGCCGCCGCCACCGCCGCCGCCGCCGCCGCCGCCGCCGGAACCGCCGAAGCAGCCGCCGCCGAAGATCATCCAGCAGGTGACTCCGCCGCCGACTCCGCCGCCGCCAGCGCCGCCGCCGGCCGTCGAGGAACCGTCCACCAACGCGATCCCGGCCCCGCCGCCGGCACCGCCGGCACCCCCGGCGCCGCCGTCGGACATCACGGCCAGCCAGGACATCAGCTACAACAGCCGCATTCAGCCTCGTTACCCGCCGCAGGCGATCCGCCAGCGTCACGAAGGTACGACGACCCTGTTGATCCTGGTCGGCGTGGACGGCACGCCGAAGGACATCAAGGTCGAGACTTCGAGCGGTTATCGCGAGCTGGATCGCGCGGCCATTGAAGCGGCCCGGAAATGGCGCTTCAATCCGGCCATCAAGAACGGGCAGAAAACCGAGGGCTATGTTCGCGTCCCGGTTGCCTGGAGCCTCAACCAGCTGTAAGTCCCCTTACAGTCCACCAGTTCACGCCTGACATCTCTAAAGGTAGCGTCATGATGTTCCAACAAACTCCTGCCCCGGGCGGCACCTCCAACGCCGAAGCCATGAAGTCGATGGGCTTCGACCACCTGATCCACAACTTCGACCCGCTGGGTTGGATTGTGTTCATCACGCTGGTCGTGATGTCCCTCGCCTCCTGGTACTTCATCGTCGCCAACGCGATCCGCAATGCGATGGTGCGTTCGCGCGCCGACAAGGTGATCCAGGGCTTCTGGAATACCCCGTCCACCCAGGACGCCATCCGTGAGCTGGAAGCCCAGCCCAAGGGCGAACCGTTCTCGAAGATCGCACTGGACGCCGCTTCCGCGGTGGCCCACCACCAGCAGGCTTCGGCCGGCGGCGGCCGTCTGGCCGAGTCGCTGAGCCGCTCCGAGTTCATCGACCGCGCCCTGCGCCAGGCGGTGGCCCGCGAGAGCCTGCGTCTGGAAGGTGGCATGACGCTGCTGGCGACGGTCGGCTCGTCCGCGCCGTTCATCGGTCTGCTCGGTACCGTGTGGGGCATCTACCACGCGCTGATCAAGATCTCGGCCTCGGGCAACGCGTCGATGGAAGCGGTTGCCGGTCCGGTGGGTGAGGCGCTGATCATGACCGCGTTCGGTCTGTTCACCGCGATCCCGGCCGTGCTCGCGTACAACTTCTTCAACCGCTCGAACCGCATGACTTACGCGCAGTTCGACGAGTTCGCGCACGACCTGCACGACTTCTTCGCCACCGGTTCGCGTGTCGAAGGCGTGGCGCCGACCCAGAAGTGAGGGCTTGAGCCATGGCGATGAGTACCGGAGGCAATTCCGGCGGGCCGATGTCGGAGATCAACGTCACGCCGCTGGTCGACGTGATGCTGGTGCTGCTGATCATCTTCATGATTACGGCGCCCCTGATGTCGCACCGGATCACGGTGCCCTTGCCGAACGCCAACCCGAAGACGCCTGACACCGAGCACGTCGAGCCGATGGACCTGGCGATCAAGCAGGACGGCAGCATGTACCTGCAGGACAACGAGGTGACCGAGGCGGAGCTGAAGGCTCAGTTCGCGGTTGCGGCGGCGAAGGCCCCGCAGCCGGAGCTGCAGATTCGCGCCGACAAGGACACCGAGTACCGGTACGTCCGCAAGGTCCTCGGCGACGCGAAGGCGGCAGGCATGGTCCATGTCGGTTTCATGACGACCGGCAAGGAGTAAGACGATGGCTTTCAGTTCCGGAAACACCAGCGGCCCGATGGCCGACATCAACGTCACGCCGCTGGTCGACGTGATGTTGGTGCTGCTGATCATCTTCATGATCACGGCGCCGCTGCTCACCCACAAGGTGAAGATCGACCTGCCGCAGCCCAACCCCAACGTGCAGCAGCCGGAGAACCCGCTGGAGCCGATCAATCTCAAGATCGATCGTGCCGGCGCGCTCTACTGGAACGACACGCCGGTGGACGAGCTGGGCATGAAGGCGCAGATGGCGGTGATCGCCCAGCAGACCAACCAGCCGGAAATCCAGATCAATGCGGATGACGGCGTGGCCTACGAGGCGGTCGCGCGCGTGCTGGCCGATGCCAAGAGCTACGGCCTGACCAAGATCGGCTTCACCGAAGGGCAGTGATCTCAGGCGGGATCCACGCTACCGGCAAACCCCCGCGCAAGCGGGGGTTTCGCTTTTTCGCTGCCGGCAAAACGCATCCACTTCCGTATCAGCCCGGGGTCAGCGCAGGATCTGCATATACCGGCGCACCGTGGGAGCGAGACCGTCGTACAGCGCCTCGCCGATCAGCGCGTGACCGATCGACACCTCGGCCAGCCCGGGGATGGCGGCCTTGAAGCCGCCGAGGTTGGCCTGGTTGAGATCGTGTCCCGCGTTCACTGCGAGGCCGGCCTGCTGGGCACGCCGCGCGGTGTCGACGCAGGCGGCCAGGGCGTCGCGCGCGTCGCCCTCGGCGAAGGCTTCCGCGTACGGCCCGGTGTAGATCTCGATCCGTTCCACGCCGATCGCCACCGCCTGCTCGAAACCCTGCGCGCCGGCGTCGACGAACAGGCTCACGCGGCAGCCGAGCTCGCGCAGCTCGGCCACCAGCGGGCGCAGCCGCTCGCAGTCCGCGGTCAGGTCGAAACCGTGGTCCGAGGTGATCTGGCCTTCGCTGTCGGGCACCAGCGTGACCTGGGTGGGACGCACCTCGCGAGCCAGCGCGAGCAGGCCCGGGTAGGCGCCGCGGGGCGCCGCGAACGGGTTGCCCTCGATGTTGTACTCGACTCGCCCGCGCAGCAGTGTGGCCAGGACGCGCACGTCGTCCGGCCGCACGTGGC
Source organism: Fulvimonas yonginensis (assembly GCF_037137055.1). Classification (NCBI taxonomy): domain Bacteria; kingdom Pseudomonadati; phylum Pseudomonadota; class Gammaproteobacteria; order Lysobacterales; family Rhodanobacteraceae; genus Fulvimonas; species Fulvimonas yonginensis. Next base: position 94,561 of record NZ_JBBBNY010000001.1, on the reverse strand, counting down.
GCAGGTCAGGCCGCGGGTGCACGGTGATGCCACCGCAGCCCGCCTCGATGCAGGTCTGCGCGGCGCGCAGGATGTCCGGTTCGGTGCCGCCGCGCGAGTTGCGCAGCACGGCGATCTTGTTGAGGTTGACGCTGAGCAGGGTCATCGGTCGCAGGCTCGTCGGATGGCAGGCGCGCGGCGGGGCCGCACACAGTGCGCCGTTCAGCCGGCGTCGGCAAGTGTCCAGGCACGCACGCGGCGCGGTTCCCCGCGCCAGGCCAGTGCCCCGACCGCGTCGGCCCCGAGCGCCAGCCGCCGCAACTGCCAGTGCGCCGGTGTCTCGCCGTCGAACCGGCGCAGCCGAGGCGACTCCGGGTCGTCCTCGACGTCGAGCCGATGCAGTCCGAAGGCAAGCCCGCGGCCCAGCGCCTTGAGCACCGCCTCCTTCGCCGTCCACAGCCGCAGGAAGGCCGCTTCGCGGGCCTGCGCGTCGAGTGCGGCGAGCGCCTGCGCCTCGGCGGGCGCGAAGAAGCGCCGGGCGATCTCCAGCGCCCGCGGACGCGGGCGCACCCGCTCCACGTCGATGCCCGGCTCGATGCCGCGCGCCAGCGCCACCACCGCCAGCGGTCCGCTGTGTGACCAGTTGAAGCGTAGCGACGCCGGCGGCGACAACGCCGGTCGGCCGTGGCTGCCCGCCGTCAGCCGCAGCCGTGCGGGCGGCATGCCGAGATAGGCGCCCAGCAGCGCGAGCAGCGGCGCGCGTCCCTGCCACGGATCGTACGGCAGGCGCCAGACGTGCACCTCGTCATCGCCCAGTTGCTCTGCTACTTTCGCGGGAAGGCCGGCGTCCATCGCCGCATGGTGCCGGGCCGGCGCTGCGCGGCACAAGCGCCGGCGCCGCAGCGCATCGACCGCAAGAGGCAAACGTGATCGCCGGCTGGCTGCTGCTCGTTTCGCTGGTCTACGTGGGCCTGCTGTTCCTGGTGGCCTACGTCGGCGACCGGCGCCCGCTGTATCCGCATCAGCCGCGCCTGCGGCCGGCCGTGTACAGCCTGGCGCTGGCGGTGTACTGCTCCTCCTGGACCTTCTACGGCGCGGTCGGCACCGCGGCGCGCGACGGGTTGGGCTACCTGCCGATCTACCTGGGCCCGATCCTGCTGTTCGTGTTCGGCTTCGGATTGCTGCGGCGCCTGGTGGAGATCGCGCGCCAGCGCAGCATCACCTCGATCGCGGACTTCGTCGGCGCCCGCTTCGGCAAGTCGCACGGCCTCGCGGCGCTGGTGGCGGTGATCGCGGTGGTCGCCGTGGTGCCCTACATCGCCCTGCAGCTCAAGGCGGTGGCGATGTCCTTCGGCGTGCTGGGCGGCACCGGCGGTGCCGGTTCGCTGGCCTCGGACAGCGCCCTGTGGTGCGCTGCGCTGCTGGCCGCGTTCGCGATCCTGTTCGGCACGCGCAGCATCGACGCCACCGAGCACCACCACGGTCTGATGCTGGCGATCGCGCTCGAATCGCTGATCAAGCTGCTGGCGTTCGTCGCGCTGGCCGTCTACGCGTGGTGGCACGGCCCGGGCCTGGCCGCCACACTGCAGTTGCCCGCCCGCCACCTCACGCAGGGCGTCTCGCCCGGATTCCTGGCGCAGACGCTGCTCGCCTTCTGCGCGATGTTCTGCCTGCCGCGCCAGTTCCAGATCGGCGTAGTGGAGTGCGAGGACCCGCGCGACCTCGGCAAGGCGCGCTGGGTGTTGCCGCTGTACATGGCGGTGATCAGCCTGGGCGTGCTGCCGATCCTCGCCACCGGCATGCGGCTGCCGCAGGTGGCCGGTGGTGCCGCCGATGCCTGGCTGCTGAACCTGCCGCTGGTGCTGGGCGACCGCGGCATGGCGGTGCTCGCCTTCATCGGCGGCTTCTCCGCAGCCACCGGCATGGTGGTGGTCACCGCCGTCGCGCTGGCCACGATGATCAGCAACGACCTGGTGATGCCGGCCCTGCTGCGGGTCCGGCGCCTGCGCCTGGAACAGCGCAGCGACCTGTCGCGGCTGGTGTTGCGCGTGCGCCGTGTGGCGATCGTGCTGCTGGCGGCGATGGCCTATGCCTACTACCGGGTGGCGGCCGATGCGCAGAACCTCGCCGCCACCGGCCTGCTCGCCTTCGCCGCGGTGGCGCAGTTCGCCCCGGCCATCGTCGCTGCGCTGTACTGGGGTGGCGCGAGCCGCCGCGGCGTCGCCACCGGCCTGGTGGCCGGCTTCCTGGTGTGGAGCTACACGCTGCTGCTGCCGGCCCTGAGCCACAGCGGCCCGTGGCTGGAACAGGGCCCGTGGGGGCTGGCCTGGCTGCGCCCGCAGGCGCTGTTCCATCTGAGCGGCTGGGATCCGGTGATGCACGGCACGTTCTGGTCACTGCTCGCCAACATCGGCTGCCTGGTGTTCGTTTCGCTGCACCGCCGGCCGAGCCTGGAGGAACGCCTGCACGCGGCGCTGTTCGTCGCCCCGTCGATCGACCGCGACGCGGCCAGCGGCAACTGGCGCGGCCGCGTCACGGTGGGCGACCTGCGCACGCTGGCCGAACGGATCGTCGGCGAGCGCAGCGCACGCCGCGCGTTCGATGCCTATGCCCGGCGCCGCGACAGGCCACTGCAGCCGGGCGAGGCCGCCGACCGCGCGCTCATCCAGGCCACCGAGCGCCTGCTCGCCGGCGCGGTGGGCGCGGCCAGCGCGCGACGCATCCTGATGGGGGCGCTGTCCGGCACCGGCCTGGACATCGCCGAGGCGATGGCGCTGATGGACGAGGCCTCGCAGGAGCTGCGCTTCAACCGCGAACTTTTGTCCACCACGCTGGAGAACGTCTCGCAGGGCATCAGCGTGGTCGACGCGCGGATGCGCGTGGTCGCCTGGAACCGGCGCTATCTGGAACTGTTCGGTTACCCCGACGGCATGGTCTACGTGGGCGTGTCGGTGGCCGACCTGATCCGCTGGAACGCCGAGCACGGCGAATGCGGTCCGGGCGAGGTGGACGAGCATGTCGCCAAACGCATCCGGCACCTGCGCGCCGGCACCCCGCACGTGTTCGAGCGCGTGCGCCCGGACGGCACGGTGATCGAGATGCGCGGCCGCGCGCTGCCCGGCGGCGGCTACGTCACCACCTACTCCGATGTCACCGCCTACAAGCGCGCCGAGCAGGCGCTGATCGAGGCCAACGAGACGCTGGAACAGCGCGTGCAGCTGCGTACCGCCGAGCTGTCCGAGGCGCTGGCGGCGACCGCCCGTGCGCAGCGCGTCGCGGAGGCGGCGAACATGTCCAAGACGCGCTTCCTCGCCGCCGCCAGCCACGACCTGCTGCAGCCGCTCAATGCAGCCCGCCTGTTCACCTCGGCGCTGCGCCAGCATCCCACGCTGGACGGCGAGGCGGCGCAACTGGCCGAACGCATCGAGGCCTCGTTCCGCGCCGCGGAAGACCTGCTCGAGGCGCTGCTGGACGTCTCGCGGCTGGACGCCGGCCGCTACCAGCCCGAACCGGCCAGCTTCGCGCTGATGGAGTTATTCGACTCGCTCAAGGCGCAGTTCGCCGTGATCGCCGCCCAGCGCGGGCTGCGCCTGCGCGTGGCGCCAACGCGGCTGGGCGTGCGCAGCGACCCGCAGCTGCTGCGCCGCGTGCTGCAGAACTTCCTCTCCAACGCGCTGCGTTACACCCGCAGCGGCGGCGTGCTGCTCGGCGCCCGCCGCTGCGGCGACACGGTGCGCATCGAAGTGTGGGACACCGGGCCGGGCATCGCCGAGGAACAGCGCGCGCGCATCTTCGGCGAGTTCCAGCAGCTCGATCGGCCTTCGCCCTGGGGCGAACGCGGCCTGGGCCTGGGCCTGTCGATCTGCGACCGCATCGCCGGCATGCTCGGCCATCGCCTGGACCTGCGCTCGCGCGTGGGGCATGGCAGCGGCTTCGCGATCAGCGTGCCGCGCGCCGCCGTGCCGCCGCCGCCGCGGCCCGGATTGCCGCGCAGCGGCGCCGACGAGCGCCTGCCGCTGACCGTGCTGTGCCTGGACAACGACCAGGCCATCCTCGACGGCATGCAGGCCCTGCTGCACCGCTGGGGCGTGGACTGCCGCGTGGCGCTGGATGCGGCGCAGGCGCGCGCCGAACTCGAGCGCGCGCCGGTCGACCTGCTGCTGGCCGACTATCACCTGGCCGACGGCGTCGACGGCCTGCAGGCGCTGGATACCTTGCGCACGGCGCTGGGCCAACTGCCGCCGACCGCCATGATCACCGCCGACGGCAGTACCGAGCTGAAGCAGCGCGCGCGCGCGTCGGGCTATCCGCTGCTGCACAAGCCGGTGCGGCCGGCCGCGCTGCGCGCGCTGCTCACCGCCCTGCTGCGCAACCCGCCGAAGGCGTGAGGCGGGCGCGCTCGAGCGCTCCGGCCGGCTGCCGTGCCGGGTCAGTCGCCCTCGGGCATCGACGGCGGCATGTTGCCCGGCTCGAGCGCGAGCTGGCTGGCGGCGAGCGCCACCTGGGTGCGGTTGTTGACGCCCAGCTTGCGCATGATCGCGGTCATGTGGGCCTTCACGGTCGCTTCGGACACGCCCAGTTCGAAGGCGATCTGCTTGTTGAGCAGGCCGTCGGCGAGCATGGTCAGCACGCGGAACTGCTGCGGCGTGAGCGTGGCCACGCGCGCGGCCACGTCCGCCTCGTGCGCCGCCAGCTCGCCGTGGCCGGCCATCGCCGGCGGCAGCCAGACGTCGCCCTCGAGCACCGCGCGGATCGCCGCCGCAATGCCCTCGGCCGGGGTCGACTTGGGGATGTACGCCGCCGCACCGTGCGCCACCGCGCGACGCGCCACCTGGGCTTCCTCGTGCCCGGACACCACCAGGATCGGCAGGCCCGGGTACTGGCCGCGGATGTGCGCCAGCGCGGAATAGCCGCGTGCGCCGGGCATGTGCAGGTCGAGCAGCAGCAGGTCCGCCTCCGGGTGCCGTTCGATCAGCCCGAGCAGCGCGTGCACGCTGTCGGCGCCGTGCACCCGGGCGTCCGGCAGGGCCTGCAGCACCGCGCGCTCCAGCGCGTCGCGGAACAGCGGATGGTCGTCGGCGATCAGGACATCGGGCATGGGCGCAAGGCGGGGAACGGGGAGCGGGCAACGGGGGACCTTCGGCGGACCGACACGACGAGCCGGTGACGCCGGCTACCGGGCGCGCTCCCGCATGGCGGGCGGCCCGCTGTTGCCCGTGCGTGCTTCCCGGCTCCCCGATTCATTTGACCAGCCGCTCGTCCACCAGCTTCTGCACCACCGAAGGATCGGCCAGCGTGGAGATGTCGCCGAGCTGGTCGGGCTGGTTCTCGCCGATCTTGCGCAGGATGCGGCGCATGATCTTGCCCGAGCGCGTCTTGGGCAGGCCCGGCGCCCACTGGATGTGGTCGGGCGTGGCGATCGGTCCGATCTCCTTGCGCACCCAGGCGACCAGCTCCTTGCGCAGGGCCTCGCTGCCTTCCTCGCCGGCGATCAGGGTGACGTAGGCGTAGATGCCCTGGCCCTTGATCTCGTGCGGGCAGCCGACCACCGCGGCCTCCGCCACCTTCGGATGCGCCACCAGCGCGCTCTCCACCTCGGCGGTGCCGATGCGGTGGCCGGAGACGTTGATGACGTCGTCGACGCGGCCGGTGATCCAGTAGTAGCCATCCTCGTCGCGGCGCGCGCCGTCGCCGGTGAAGTAGTTGCCCGGGTAGGCGCTGAAATAGGTATCGATGAAGCGCTGGTGGTCGCCGTACACCGTGCGCATCTGGCCCGGCCAGGAGTCGGTGATCAGCAGGTTGCCCTCGGCCGGGCCTTCCAGCACCACGCCAGCGGCGTCGACGATGGCTGGCCGGATGCCGAAGAACGGCAGCGTGGCCGAGCCGGGCTTGGCGTCGATCGCGCCGGGCAGCGGGGTGATCAGGATGCCGCCGGTCTCGGTCTGCCACCAGGTGTCCACTACCGGGCAGCGTTCGTCGCCGACCACGCGCCAGTACCACTCCCAGGCTTCCGGGTTGATCGGCTCGCCGACCGTGCCGAGCAGGCGCAGCGAGGCACGCGAGGTGGCCTTCACCGGCCCCTCGCCCTCGCGCATCAGTGCGCGGATCGCGGTAGGCGCGGTGTAGAACAGCGTGACCTGGTGCTTGTCCACCACCTGCCAGAAGCGGCTGCAGCTGGGGTAGTTGGGCACGCCGTCGAACATCACCGTGGTGGCGCCGTTGGCGAGCGGGCCGTAGACCACGTAGCTGTGGCCGGTGACCCAGCCCACGTCCGCGGTGCACCAGTACACGTCGTCCTCGCGCAGGTCGAACACGCATTCGTGCGTGTAGCTGACGTAGGTGAGGTAGCCGCCAGAGGTGTGCAGCACGCCCTTGGGCTTGCCGGTGGAGCCGGAGGTGTACAGGATGAACAGCGGGTGCTCGGCCTCCATCGGTTCGGCCGGGCAGTCGGCGCTCTGGCCGTCCATCAGCACCTGCCAGTAGCGGTCGCGCGGCGACTGCATCGGCACCGCGGCGCCGGTGCGGCGCACCACCACGACGGTTTCCACGCTGCTGGTGCCGGGGCGCTCCAGCGCGGCGTCGACATTGGCCTTGAGCGGGATCTTCCTGCCGCCGCGCACGCCCTCGTCGGCGGTCACCACCAGCTTGCACTGCGAGTCGGCGATGCGCCCGGCCAGCGAGTCCGGCGAGAAGCCGCCGAACACCACCGAGTGGATCGCGCCGATGCGCGCGCAGGCGAGCATCGCCACCGCCGCCTCGGGGATCATCGGCAGGTAGATCGCCACGCGGTCGCCCTTGGCCACGCCCAGGTGCTTGAGGGTGTTGGCGAACTTGCACACTTCCGCGTGCAGCTCGCGGTAGGTGATCCGGCGCGACTCGGCCGGGTCGTCGCCCTCGAAGATGATCGCCGTCTTGTCGCCGCGCTCGGCCAGGTGGCGGTCCATGCAATTGGCCGCGACGTTGAGTTCGCCGTCGGCGTACCAGCGGATGTGCAGGTCCTTCGGATCGAACGAGACGTCCTTGATCTGCGTGGGTGCTCGGGTCCAGTCCAGCCGGCCGGCCACCTTGCCCCAGAAGCCCTCCGGATCGCGCACCGACTCGGCGTAGAGCCGCGCGTAGTCGTCCCTGCCGATGCGCGCCCTGGCGGCGAACGCGGGGTTGACCGGATGGAGCTTGGACATGGAGAGCCTCCTGGCCGAGGGTGGAAGGAAAGAGGGGCCGGACGCGCCGGCAACCGTCCGAGTGTAGCCCCGCGCGCGCGAAGCGGCGGAAGCCCCCGCTTCGACTTTGGTCGAGCCTAGACCAAGGGCGAATAGCCGCGCGCAGCGCAGCATGCCCATGCTCGCCGCACTTCGTGGGGAGAAGCACGCCATGAGATTGCATGCACGCATCCATCGCCGGCCGCTGGCGCTTGCGCTCGCCGTGGCGCTGGGCCTGCCGCTGACCGGCCATGCGCAGGACGCCACGCGCGAGCAGCAGCTCGAGCAGCGCGTGGCCCAGCTCGAACGCGAGCTGGCCGAGCTCAAGGGCATGATCCAGGCGCAGCAGGCGGCCCGACCGTCGCCTGCGCCCGCACCGGCCGCCGCTGCGACCAGCGTCGCCGCCGCGCCGGCCAAGCCGGCCTTCACCACCGCGCCCGGTACCTCGGTGGCGCTGCACGGCTTCATCAGCGCCAGCGCCTTCGCGCAGAACCGCAGCTTCACCTTCGGCAACGGCCAGAATGCCGAGTACCCGGTGCCCGGCTCGAGCGGCCGCCTGACCGGCGTGGACGTGCGCAACACGCGCTTCTGGCTCGACTTCAGCGGCGCCAAGCTCGCCGGTGAATGGAACGGCGGCGGCCGCATCGAGATGGACTTCTTCGGCGGCTTCAACGGCACCGGCCCGTACAGCCAGCAGCAACCGACACCGCGCCTGCGCCAGGCCTACATGGACCTGACCAACCCGGGCACCGGCAGCACCGTGCGCATCGGCCAGCAGTGGGACCTGATGTTCCCGCTCGACAACACGCCGACCTCGCTCTCGCACATCGCCTTCCCGCTGGGCTTCGGCGCCGGCTTCGTCGGCTGGCGCTTCCCCGGCGTGGTGTGGATGCAGGAGCTCAACCACGGCAGCGACGGCCCGAAGTGGCGGCTGGACCTGGGCGCCTTCGAAGGGTCCTGGAGCGGCCCCGGCGACAACGTGAACTACCTCACTGCCGGCAACGCCGGCTTCCGCCCGCAGGTGGAGGCGCGCCTGCGCGTGCAGGACACGACCTGGCTGGCCTACGCGGTGGCGCACTGGGCGCGGGTGGACCTGTCCGGCGTCGACGGCACCACGCCCACGCCGGTGCAGTCCAGCATCACCAGCACCGGCTACGAGGTGGGCGGGCAGTGGAAGCCGGGCCCGTGGATGTTCAAGGGCCTGGTCTACGCCGGCAAGGGCCTGGGGCCGATCTTCGGCGCGTTGGCGCAGTTCGGCGACATCAGCGAACGCGGCGGTTTCGTGCAGGCAGGCTACAGCTTCACGCCGGCGTGGAGCCTCAACGCGTTCTACGGCATCAGCAAGCCGGACCGCGAGGACGTGCTCGCCTGGCTCGGCAACGGCGCCACCGGCCGGCTGCGCAACCGCCAGGCCGCGCTCAGCCTGCAGTACGCCGCCGGCGCCTACGAGCTCGGCATGGAGTGGATGTACGACAAGCTCGACATCACCACCGACGGCACCACCCGCCGCACCACCAGCGGCAACCAGCTCAGCCTGAACGCGCTGTACCACTTCTGACAACGCGCGCGGCCGGCGACGGCCGTGCTTGCGGGGCGTCGCGGCCGCGGCCGCGCGCTCCTATCGCGGCACCCGGGGGCGGGCTGCCGTCTTCGCGGAGGGGAACGACATGGCGACAACCGCAATCGAGGCGCGCGGCGCGGCGCTGGACACGCGCCACCGGCGCGTGATCCTCGCGTCCAGCCTGGGCACCGTGTTCGAGTGGTACGACTTCTACCTGTACGGCTCGCTGGCCGTGCTGATCGGCAAGCAGTTCTTCTCCGGCCTCAACGACGCCAGCCAGCTGGTGTTCGCGCTGCTCGCCTTCGCCGCCGGCTTCGCCGTGCGCCCGTTCGGCGCGCTGGTGTTCGGCCGCCTGGGCGACCTGGTCGGGCGCAAGTACACCTTCCTGATCACCATCGTGATCATGGGCCTGTCCACCTTCCTGGTCGGCGTGCTGCCCGGCTACGGCGCGATCGGCGTGGCGGCGCCGGCGATCCTGATCGCCCTGCGCCTGCTGCAGGGCCTGGCCCTGGGTGGCGAGTACGGCGGCGCGGCGACCTACGTGGCCGAGCACGCGCCCAACGGCAAGCGCGGCCTGTACACCAGCTTCATCCAGATCACCGCCACCTTCGGCCTGTTCCTGTCGCTGCTGGTGATCCTCGGGTGCAAGCTGCTGCTGGGCGAGGCCTTCGACAGCTGGGGCTGGCGCGTGCCGTTCCTGCTCTCGGCGGTGTTGCTGGCGGTGTCGGTGTACATCCGCCTGCAACTGGCCGAGTCGCCGGTGTTCCAGCAGATGAAGGCCGAGGGCAAGCACTCGACGGCGCCGCTGACCGAGTCGTTCCTGCGCTGGCCGAACCTGAAGCGCGTGATCCTGGCGCTGCTCGGCGCCACCGCCGGCCAGGCCGTGGTGTGGTACTGCGGGCAGTTCTATGCGATGTACTTCCTGGGCACCACGCTGAAGATCGATGCCACCACCACCCAATTGCTGATCGCCGGCGCGCTGCTGATCGGCACGCCGTTCTTCGTGGTGTTCGGCTGGCTGTCCGACCGCATCGGGCGCAAGCCGGTGGTGCTGGCCGGCTGCCTGCTGGCGGCGCTGACCTACTTCCCGATCTTCAAGGGGCTCACCCACTTCGGCAATCCGGCAATCGAGGCGGCCAGCGCGAGCGCGCCGGTGCGCGTGCTGGCCGATCCGGCCGACTGCAGCCTGCAGATCGACCTGGTCGGCAAGAAGACCTTTACCCGCTCCTGCGACGTGGCCAAGAGCTTCCTGGCCAAGCGCGGCGTGCCCTACGAGAACGTCGAGGTTGCCCCCGGCACCGTCGCGAGGGTGGCGGTGGGCAGCCAGGAGTTCAGCTCGTTCGACGGCCGCGCGCTGGACAAGGCCGCGTTCGCCGCGCGCAGCGCGGCCTTCGGCGAGCAGGTGGGCGCGGCGCTCGGTGCGGCCGGCTACCCGGCCAAGGCGGACCCGGCACAGTCGAACTACCCGATGCTGCTGGTGCTGCTGGCGATCCTGGTGATCTACGTGACCATGGTCTACGGCCCCATCGCCGCCTGGCTGGTGGAGATGTTCCCCACCCGCATCCGCTACACCTCGATGAGCCTGCCGTACCACATCGGCAACGGCTGGTTCGGTGGCTTCCTGCCCTCGGTGTCGTTCGGCATCGTGGCGGCCACCGGCAACTTCTACGCGGGGCTGTGGTACCCGGTGGTGATCGCGTTGATGACCTGCGTGATCGGACTGGCCTTCCTGCCCGAGACGCGCCACGTGGACCTGCAGGACTGACGCGCGGTCGGCGTCGCGCGGGTTGAGACGACCGGCGGCTATGCTCCGCGCGCATGCCGCCCGTCGATCCCACCGCAGCGTACGCCCGCAAGGGCCGCGGCGCCGCCTCCAATCCGGAGGGGCGCTTCGAGAGCGTGCGCCACCAGGCCGAGGACGACGGCTGGCAGAGCCTGCTGCTGGACGAGGATGCGCCGCGGCCGCGTACCGAGGTCACCGGGGAGCGCGCGCGCAGCGTCATCACGCGCAACGACTCGCCGGACATCGCCTTCGAGCAGGCGCTCAATCCCTACCGCGGCTGCGAGCACGGCTGCATCTACTGCTACGCGCGACCCTCGCACGGCTACCTCAACCTCTCGCCCGGGCTGGACTTCGAGACGCGCCTGCGCGCCAAGACCAACCTGGCCGAGGTGCTGCGCGCCGAGCTCGCCAGGCCGGGCTACCGGCCGAGCCCGATCAACATCGGCAGCAACACCGACCCCTACCAGCCGGTGGAGAAGCGCTGGCGGCTGACGCGCGCGGCGCTGGAGCTGCTTGCCGAGTGCCGTCACCCCTGCACCCTGGTCACCAAGAACGCGCTGGTCGAGCGCGATCTCGACCTGCTCGCGGCGATGGCGCATGAAAACCTCGTGCAGGTGTTCGTCTCGGTCAATTCGCTGGACAACCACCTGGCGGCCAAGCTGGAGCCGCGCGCCAGTGCGCCGCACCGGCGCATCAAGGCGATCGCCGCGCTGGCGGAGGCGGGCGTGCCGGTGGGCGTGCTGGTGGCGCCGATCATCCCGGCGCTCAACGACCACGACATGGAAGCCGTGCTCGAGCAGGCGCATGCCGCCGGCGCGCGCTGCGCCGGCTACACCGTGCTGCGCCTGCCGTACGAACTGAAGACGCTGTTCCGCGAGTGGCTGGCGCTGCATGCGCCGCAGCGCGCCGCGCACGTGATGAGCCTGGTGCAGCAGATGAACGGCGGGCGCGACTACGACAGCGACTTCCGTACCCGCATGCGCGGGCAGGGCGTGTTCGCCCAGCTGCTCCGGCGCCGCTTCGAGGTCGCCTGCCGCAGGCACGGCTACGGCCGCGCGCGCGATCTCCAGCTGGATACCGCGCGCTTCGTGCCGCCACGCAAGTCCTCGCCGCAGGGCGAGTTGTTCTAGCCGCCATCCCCGCGCATGCCGTTTGTAGGAGCGAGCTTGCCCGCGATGCTTTTGGCTTTAACGGGCATCCGAGCCAGAGCATCGCCAGCAAGCTCGCTCTCACATCAGCGTGATGAGCACGCTCAATCCGGTGGCCGGTTGGCCGCCCGCTCCACCTTGCCGTCGCGCCGCAGCGCGCTGACGATGAGGCCCAGGCCCAGCACGCCGGCGGCGATGATGAACAGCGTGGAGAGCACCGGCAGCCCGAACAGCCTGGGCCCGTCCTGCATGCGCGCGGTGAGCGCCGCGCCGATCACCAGCGCGGCCACGATCACGCCGGCGCTGATGCGGTTGGCGATCTTCTGCAGGCTCTCCATCATGTGCGATTCCTCGAGCCCGTCGACGCGGATGCGCAGACGGTTCTCCGCCAGCGTGCGCATGATCGAGGCGACGTGCTGCGGGGTGTGTCGCGCCAGTTCCTGCAGGTCCAGCCATTCGCTGGCGATGTTCGCCGGGGAGAGCGAACCCAGGGCCTGGCGACGCAGCACCTGCTGCAGGTGCTGCTCAACCACGCGCCGGGTGTCGATGGTCGGGTCCAGCGCGCCGGTGACCGCCTCCAGGTTGAGCAGGGTCTTGCCCAGGATGCTCAGTTCCGGCGGCGGGCGCAGGCCGCAGGCGGCGCCCACGCGCGCCAGTTCCAGCACCAGGCGCCCTTCCGAGAACTGCTTGCTGGAGTTGTGCAGGCCCACGTAGCTCGCCACCAGCTGCTCCACCTGGCGGCGATAGAGGGTGTGGCGGAAATCCTCCAGCGGCGTGCCCAGCGACTCGCTGATCTCGCCCACCTGGTCGCCGTTGCCGGAGATGGCGCCCAGCATCAATTTGAGCAGCTGGTGGCGCGTGCGCGGTGCGAGGCGGGCGACCATGCCCAGGTCGAACAAGGCGAGCCGGTTGTCGTCCATCAGCAGTACGTTGCCCGGATGCGGGTCGGCGTGCACCAGGCCGTGCACGAACACCTGGTCCAGGTAGGCCCGCAGCAGTTCGCGCGCCTGTTCGTGCAGCGGATGCTCGATGCGCCGCAGCGGCGGGACGTGGGTGACCTTGATGCCGCGCACGCGCTGCATGGTCAGCACGCGGGTGGTGGTCAGGTCGTCCAGCGGGAGCGGCACGTGCAGGTGGTCGTAGCCGCGCAGGTTCTCGGCGAAGCGGCGCAGGTTCTCCGCCTCCAGCTCGAAGTTGATCTCGCTGGCCAGGCTGTGGCGCAACTCATTGACCAGGCCGGCGAAGCCGTAGCGGCGCCCCACGTCGGTCAGGCGGTCGGCGGCGCCGGCGAGCTTCTCCAGGATCGCCAGGTCCTCGCGCAGGGTCTGCGCGATGTGCGGCCGCTGCACCTTCAGTACCACCTGGCGGCCGTCGCGCAGCATCGCCGCGTGCACCTGCGCCACCGAGCCGGCAGCCAGCGGCTCGTCGTCGAAGTGCGCGAACAGCGTGCCGATGCGCACGCGCAGCTCCGCCTCGACGATCTTGCGGATCTCGGCCACCGGCACCGGCGCCACGTCGTCCTGCATGCGTTCCAGCGCTGCGATGTAGGGCGCCGGGACCATGTCCGGGCGAGTGGAGAGTGCCTGCCCGACCTTGATGAAGGTGGGGCCCAGCGCCTCGAGTTCGTCGACGAACTGCTCCGGCTGGCCCGGCTTGATCGCTTCGCCCTCGTCCGCCAGCGCGGCCTCCTGGATGTCCAGGTCCAGCCCGCTGAACAGCCCCGCCTTGCGATAGCGCAGCAGGAACGCACCGATCCGTGCATAGCGGGACAGACGGGTGGTTTCGTTCACGCCTCGGGGCTCCGCGGGGTTTCCCGCAGCGTGGCCGCAGCGGCGGCAACGGGGCGTCAAGGCGGGTGCCGCGCGCCGCCGCTTCACGCGCTGCTGATGCGGGCACGGGTCTGCTTGGCCGGTCACCTGCGACGGAGACGGCGATGTCCTCGTTCTCGCTCTATCTCATCGGCGTGCTGGTGCTGACCGGCGGCCTGGCCTACGTGGCCTGGCTGCTGCACGCGCCGCTGCAGTGGATCGGCGCAGGCGTGATCGTGGTGTTCGGGCTGGGCATCCTGGGGGCGGTCAAGCACACGCAGCGGCGCGATCCGCCACCGCGTTAGTCGGCACCGCCTGCCGCTTGCGGCTCAGCCGGCAGGCAGGTACGTCTCGAACCACAGCAGGGCGCGCTGCAGCACGTCGCGCTGGTGCGCCGGATCGACGAAGTGATGGCCCTCGTTCGGGTACACCACCAGCGAGGTCGGCACGCCCTGCGCACGCAGCGCGTGCCAGTACTCGAACGACTGCGGCGCCGGGCATTCGGCGTCGCGGTCGCCGACCACCACCAGGGTGGGCGTCCGCACCTTCTTGATGAAGTTGATCGCCGAGCTCCTGGCGTACACCGCCGGGTCGTCGTACACCGAGGCGCCGAAGAACGGGATCATCCACTGGTCGATCAGGTTCTCGCCGTAGTAGCTCTGCCAGTTGGCGATGCCGGCGCCGGCCACCACCGCGTGGAAGCGGTCGGTCCGGGTGGGCACGAACATGCTCATGAAGCCGCCGTAGCTCCAGCCGGTCAGGCCCAGTCGCTGGTCGTCCACGGGCAGTTTCTTTTCGACGGTGTCGATGCCGGCCAGGATGTCGGACAGGTCGCCGTAGCCGAAGTCCTTGCGGTTGGCCTGCACGTAGGCCTCGCCCTGGCCGAAGCTGCCGCGCGGGTTGGGCATGAAGACGAAGTAGCCCAGCGTGGAGAACGGCACGGCGCCGTAGCCCACGCCCGGCCAGCGCGGGATCACCGCGGCGGCGGGGCCGCCGTGCACGCTGACGATCATCGGGTAGCGCCGGGCCGGGTCGTAGTGGACCGGATACAGCAGCCAGCCCTGCACGTGGCGGCCGTCGTGCTCCCACTCCACCGACTCGGCCTTGCCCCAGGCGGGCCCGAGCGCGGCATTGATGGCGGTGACCGCCGGCGGCGCCTGCTCGCCCAGGGCGCCGGCGTGCACCTCCGGTGCGGCCGCGTAGGAGCTTTCCACGAACGCCATGCGCGCATGGTCGGCCGACAGCGAAAGCGCCATCGAGGCGCTGCCGTCGCCGATGCTGGCCGGCAGCGTGAAGCGTACCCGCTGCTGCACGGCACGCCCGGCATCGAGGGCGTAGTCGGCCACCTGGCTGCGGCCGTTGCTGACCTGGCTCACCAGCAGCGCGCGCGGGGAGGTCCAGGCGAACCACGCCGGCGTGACGCGCACGCCGGGCGTGAGGTTGCGTGCCGCGCCGCCGCGGGACGCCACCGCATAGAGATCGCCGCCGGTCGAACCCTGGTCGCTCATCAGGCCGCCGATGAAGGCCACCCGCGCGCCGTCCGGCGACCATCGCGGCAGCGCAATCTGCAGCCGGTACAAGGGGCTGCCGGCGACGGTGGGATCCACCAGCACGCGTGGCGTCGCGCCGGCGCGTGCGTCCTGCGCGTAGAGCTTGGCGATCCACCAGTTGTTGTCGCCCGGGGCAGGCGCCGCCACGTAGGCGAGCTGGTGCGCGTCGGGCGACCAGCTGAACTCGTAGACGTAGCGGTCGGCCGGCGTGAGCTGGCTGACCGCGCCGCCGGTGGCGGGCACCGTGGCCACGCGCTGGATCTCCAGGCCGTCCACGCCGATCTCGCCGGATGCCGGCTTGGCGGCGGCCACGGCGCTGGCGCGTCGGGTCGCGCCCTCGACGTAGAGGAAGGCCAGCGTGCGGCCGTCGGCGGACCAGGCCGGCGCGTGCGCATAGCCATGCAGGTCGGCCAGCCGCTGCGGGGCCGCCGGGGCGGTCGTATCGGCCAGGTAGAGGTCCATCTCGCCCGGCTGGTCGCCGCAGTCGGAGAGGAAGGCGAGGTGGCGCGAATCGGGCGCCCAGGCGATCTCGCCCTGCTTGCAGGCGCCGGGCTTGCCGCCGGTCGCCAGCGGGTGCGCCTCGCTGCCGTCGGCACGGGCGATCTCGATCGCGGCCTTGCCGTGGGTGTCCACCACCCAGGCCAGCCGCTGGCCATCCGGCGAGAGCTGTACGGCGTGGATCGAACGGACCTTGCCCAACTGGTCGAGCAGATTGCCGATGCGCGGATCGACCTCGGACGGCGCGGCGGAGGCCAGCGGCGCGAAGGCCAGGGTGAGCAGTGGCAGGAGGCGCAGGGAAGGGGACATGGAAGCCTCGCGAAGCGAAAGCACCCACGCTAGCAGCGCGCAGGCGGCCGCTCCAGTGCGGCCAGTCACATGCTTGCCGTTACCCGGAGAGCGCGCTTGCTCGCGATGATTTTCTCGGGTGCGAAAGTCCACCAGGAGCATCGCGAGCAAGCGCGCTCCTACAGGGACAGGTACGAGCACGGGGCGGCTCAGTGCGAGGCGACGGCCGCCGGCGCCGCTTGCGCGGCCGCCAGGCGCGCGCGGATCAGCGGAACGGCCGCCAGCGCGGCCCTCTCGCCTTCCAGGATGGCGCGGTCCTTCTGCGCGAAATCGGCCGCGCCGAGGGCGTCCACCTGCGGCCGGATCACCACATCGGCACGGGCCAGCTCCTGCGCGCCCAGGTGCTGGCCCATGATCACCACCGAGCGGCCCAGGATGCCGAGCATGTCGGTGGGCAGGCGGCCGTCGCTGCGTGTCGAGATGTCCACCGCAATCACGACGTCGGCACCGAGCTGGCGCGCCGCATCCACCGGCACCGGGCTGACCACGCCGCCGTCGACGTAGCGCCGCCCGCCGATCGCCGCAGGCTCGAACACGCCGGGCACGCTGCAGGAGGCGCGTACCGCCAGGCCGGTGTCGCCGTGCGTGAACACGACGCGCTGGCCGCTGGCCAGGTCCGTGGCGACCGCGGCGAAGGGACGCTTCAGCCGCTCGATCGGACGCCCCTGCACGAGGCCGTCGACGTAGTCCTGCAGCTTCCGCCCCTGCACCAGGCCGCCGCCGAACAGGTGCACGTCGCGCAGCGCGTCCTCGTCCAGTGCGAGCGCCGCCTGCTGCAGGGCGAAGGCGTCCATGCCGCCGGCGTACAGCGCGCCCACCACGCTGCCGGCGCTGGTGCCGGCGACCACGTCGACGTGGATGCCGCTGGCTTCCAGCATCTTGATCACGCCGATGTGGGCGAAGCCCTTGGCCGCGCCGCCACCCAGCGCCAGGCCGATCACCGGCTTGCGCGGCGGCGGCGGCACGGTCGGCGCCGGCCTGCGCCAGGGCGCGCAGCCGGCCAGGGCCAGCGTGAGCAGGAGCAGCAGGGAGCGGGTGCGCGGAGCCATCGGCGTCGATCGGGAAACTGGGCGCGAGCTTGCGGCAGAGCGAGGGCGAAACCGTGGCGGCGCGCGGCCAGCGTCCGGGCGCCTGCCGCGCGGAAGGCTCAGGCCTGCACGGCCTCGGCCTCGCGGTGGTAGCGCGTGGCGACCTCCACCTCGGCCTTCGAGCCCAGGAACACCGGCACGCGCTGGTGCAGGCCGGTCGGTCGCAGTTCCAGGATGCGCTCGCGCCCGGTGGTGGCGGCGCCGCCGGCCTGTTCGACGATGAAGGCCATCGGGTTGGCCTCGTACATCAGGCGCAGCTTGCCGCCCTTGGCCTTGATCTTGGCGTCCAGCGGGTAGAAGAACACGCCACCGCGGCTCACGATGCGATGCACGTCGGCCACCATCGAGGCCACCCAGCGCATGTTGTAGTCCTTGCCGCGGGGGCCCTCCTTGCCGGCCAGCAGTTCGCCGATGTAGCGCTGCATCGGTGGTTCCCAGTGCCGCTGGTTCGACATGTTGATGGCGAACTCGGCGGTCTGCTCGGGGATGCGGATGTCGCGTCGGCTCAGTACGAAGCTGCCGACCTCGCGGTCCAGCGTGAACTCGTGCGTGCCGTGGCCGAAGGTGAGCACCAGCAGCGTGGCCGGACCGTACACCACGTAGCCGGCGGCCAGCTGCTGCGTGCCCGGCTGCAGGAAGTGCTCGACCTTCGGCTCGGTGACGCCGTCCGGGCAGCGCAGCACCGAGAAGATGGTGCCGACCGAGATGTTCACGTCGATATTGGAGGAGCCGTCCAGCGGATCGAACAGCAGCAGGTGGTTGCCCTTGGGGTACATGTCGGGGATCGGCTGCGGGTCCTCCATCTCCTCCGAGGCGCAGGCGGCCAGGTGGCCGCCCCAGGCATTGGCTTCCAGCAGGATCTCGTTGGAGATCACGTCCAGCTTCTTCTGCGCCTCGCCCTGCACGTTGTCGCTGCCGGCGTTGCCCAGCACGCCGCCCAGCGCGCCCTTGCTGGTGGCCACCGCGATGCGCTTGCAGGCGCGCGCGACCACCTCGATCAGCAGCGAAAGTTCGGCGTTGATGCGACCGGCGCGGCGCTCCTCGATCAGGAACTGGATCAGCGAGACGGGCTTCATGTCGGGTCCGTGGCAGGAAGGAACGCGCATTCTAGGGCCAGCGCGTGAACGCCGGCCGATACCGGGCCGGCGTGCTGGGCGTGCGCCGCCCGCCGGAGCCGCAAGGCCGATGCGCCTCAACTTCGCCACGCGCGGAAACGGGCTCCGTCTTGCCCGCTGCTGACATCACGCTGGCAGCAGCCCGGCGTCATCCTGTGCACCTGCAAAGGAGGCGACGGCGATGCGCGACACGGTCTATTTCCTGGTGTTCGACGGCTTTGCGGATTGGCAGGCGGCGCTGGCGCTGTGCGAGGTGCGCCGCCCCGGCGACTGGCGGGTGGTCACGGTCGGCTTCACGCGGGCCCCGGTGGTGTCGATGGGCGGCCTGCACGTACGGCCGGAGCTGAGCCTGGCGGAGCTGGAATTCGGCCGCGCGGCGATGGCGATCGTGCCGGGCGGGCACCTGTGGCAGCGCGGCGAAGGCGCCGCCGCCGTGGCCGCGCTGCGTCAGCTGCACGGGGCCGGCGCGGTGATCGCCGGCATCGACAGCGGCGTGCTGGCGCTGGCCCGCGCCGGGCTGCTCGACGGCTGCCGCCACACCGGCAACTGGGCCGGGCACATCGAGAGCCAGGTGCCCGGTTACACCGGCGCTGCGCAATACGACGCCCGCGAACTGGCGGTGAGCGACGGCGGCACGATCACCGCCAGCCACCTGGGCAGCGTGGAGTTCGCGCGCGAGGTGATCCGCACGCTGGACCTGTACGCGCCCGCCGACCGCGAGCACTGGTACCGGCTGTTCAAGCACGCCCAGCTCCCGCCGTGGTGCGTGGGCGAGGCGGTGGCGGCGTGAGGGGGCCGGTCATGCACCCGATCCTGCACCGCCTCGTCGACGCCTACCGCCCGCTGGCCGGGCGCAACCGGCTGGTCGAGGGGCCGCACGTGCTGCCGTCAGGCGCGCGGCCGCGCCGGCGCATGACGCTCGTCGCACTGCTGGCGGCGCTGCTCGGGAGGCGCCCGTGAACGGCCACGGCGTGTACGAGCTGCGTCAGTACACCCTGCGCCCCGGCCAGCGCGAGCGCTTGGTCGAGCTGTTCGAGCGCGAGTTCGTCGAGCCGCAGGAAGCGCTGGGCATGGGCCTGCCCGGCCAGTTCCGCGACCTGGACGACCCGGACCGCTTCGTCTGGCTGCGCAGCTTCGTCGACATGGACACCCGCGCGACCGCGCTGGCCACCTTCTACGACGGCCCGGTGTGGCGCGCGCACCGCGAAGCGGCCAACGCCACCATGCTGGATTCGGATGACGTGCTGCTGCTGCAGCCGATCGAGCGCTTCGCGCTCGACGGGCTGGCCCGCCCCGCACCGGGCGCACGCGCGCCGGCCGGCCTGCTGACCGCCACCGTCTGTCCGGTGCGCGCGGCCGAAGGCCAGGCGATCGCGCGCGACTTCCAGGTGCGCGTGCAACCGCTGCTGGAACGCCACGGGGCCCGCGTGCTGGCCAGCTTCGTCACCGAGCCGGCGCGCAACACCTACCCGCGCCTGCCGGTGCGCGAGGGCGAGTTCGTCTTCGTCTGGTTCGCCGCCTTCGCCGCTGCGTCCGCCCAGGCCGAACACCGGGCCGCCTGCGCGGGCGAGCCGGCGCTGGCGGCGTGGAGCCGGCGGCTGGAAGCCGCGCCCGAAACGCTGCGCCTGGCGCCGACGCCGCGCTCGCTGCTGCGCGGCCTGTCCCATCCCGCGGAGATCGACGCATGACCCGGACCTACCACGGCAGCTGCCACTGCGGCGCGGTACGCTACGAAGCGGATCTCGACGTCGCCGCCGGCACGGGCCGATGCAACTGCTCGATCTGCACCAAGACCCGCCACTGGTCGGCCATCGTCAAGCCGCAGGCGTTCCGCCTGCTGGCCGGCGAGGAGGCGCTGGCCGACTACACCTTCGGGACCGGCAGCGCCCATCACCTGTTCTGCCGCCACTGCGGCGTGCGCCCGTTCGGCCAGGGCTACGTGGACGCGATCGGCGGCGATTACGTGTCGATCAACCTGGCCTGCCTGGACGACGTCACGCCCGAGGAACTGGCGCAGGCCCCGATCCGCTACATGGACGGGCGCCACGACAACTGGATGCACCCGCCCGCCGAGACGGGGCATCTCTGAGGAGCCGGTCGTGATCCTCGATCACCTGGGCCTACCCGTTGCGACCTGGAGCTGGCGCGCCGGTTCCGTGAACAGGCGCTGCGACCGCTCGACATGGTCGTGCAGGCCTTTCCGGATGCGGTTGGCCGCGCCGATCAGGTGCCCACGCCGCTGCACCTCGCTTTCACCGCGGCCGGCCGCGCCCAGGGCGACGCCTTCCACCGCGCCGTGCTGGCGGCCGGCCGGCAGGACAACGGGTGCCGGCCTTCGCCCGCAGTACCACGCGCACCACGACTACGCGGTGTTCGTGACCGGCCCGGACGGGCACAACCGGGAAGCCATCTGCCATCTGCCGGAGGACACGCCATGAATACGGACAAGGTCACCTTCTTCCATGCCCCGCAATCGCGCTCGCGCGGCACGCTCGCCCTGCTCGAGGAGCTGGGCGTGGACTACGACCTGCATCTGCTCGACCTCAAGGCCGGCACGCAGCGGGACCCGGCCTACCTCGCGCTCAATCCGCTGGGCAAGGTGCCGGCGATCCGCCATGCCGGCGCGATGGTCACCGAGCAGCCCGCGGTGATGATGTACCTGGCCGACCTCTACCCCGAGAAGGGCCTGGCCCCGCCCATTGGCGATCCGCTGCGCGGTCCGTATCTGCGCTGGATGGTGTTCTACGGCTCGTGCTTCGAGCCGGCGCTGGTCGACCATTCCATGCAGCGCGAACCGGCGCCGCACATGACCTCGCCCTACGGCACCTGGCAGGAGGTGCTGGACGCGATCGTCGCCCAGCTCACGCCGGGTCCCTGGCTGCTGGGCGAGCGCTTCACCGCCGCCGACGTGCTGTGGGGCACCGCCTTGCACTGGACCACGATGTTCAAGCTGGTACCCGACCTGCCGCCGGTGCGCGGGTACATCGACCGCGTGCGGGCACGGGCGGCGATGCAGCGGGCCGAGGCGAAGGATGACGCGTTTCTCGCCCGCCAGGCTTGACCGCCTCCGCCGTTCCGGCGGTGTAGCCGGCATGCGACGTCCGTGACCCTGCACTTCTCCACTGCGCCGTTGGCACTCGGGGCGGGAGCCGGGAACGCGGCGTACGGTGGGCTTTCGACGCTGCCGCACTGGCCCGCCCGGCGCGCCTCGGCGATCATGCGCGCATGCGCCGCGCCGACCGCCTGTTCCTCATCATCCATGCCCTGCGCGGCCGCCGTACCGCGCTGCAGGCCCGCACGCTGGCGGAGACGCTCGGCGTCTCGCTGCGCACCGTCTACCGCGACGTGGCGGACCTGCAGCTCTCCGGCGTGCCGATCGAGGGCGAGGCGGGCGTGGGCTACGTGCTGCGCAAGGGCGCGGACATCCCGCCGCTGATGTTCACCGCCGAGGAGCTCGAGTCGCTGGTGGTCGGCACGCGCTTCGTGCGCGCCTTCGCCGGTGAGCGCCTGGCCGGCGGCGCCCAGGCCGCGCTGATGAAAATCGAGGCGGTGCTGCCGCCGGAGCTGCGCGAGCGGGCCGCACGCACGCGCATCTACGCGCCGGTGTGGCGTGACGAGGTCAAGCTCGCCTTCGCCGCGCGGATCGACCGCCTGCATGCGGCGATCGAGGCCCAGCAAGTACTGCGCCTGGTCTACCGCGACGAGGGCGGCCAGCTCAGCACGCGCGAGGTCGAGCCCCTGTGCCTGGCGTTCTGGGGCGGCAAGTGGACGCTCGGCACCTGGTGCCGCCTGCGCCAGGCGTTCCGCAACTTCCGTCCGGACCGCATCGACCAGCTGGACGAAACCGGCGAGTGCTTCACCACCGGGCAGGGCCGCGACCTCGACGCCTATCTCGATTCCATGCGTGGCTACTACGCCGGCGTGTAGCAGCACGCCTTCCGCGGGGGCGAGCCTACCGCGGCCCGGCCGTCGCCGCCGCACGCCGACTTTGCGATCATCGGCGTCCCCACCGGCGAGGATGCCTCCGATGAAACACCTGCTGGGCGCACTGCTGGCGGCGGGCCTGACGCTCGCCCCGCCCGCGCACGCCAACGACGCCGACGACCGCTTCCGCGCGATCTACACCCGCGAATGGGCCTGGCGCACCGGGCAGGGCGACATCAGCGCCTCGGGCGAGCCGCAGCCGAACAACGGCCGGCTGGACAACGTGGACGCCGCCAGCCAGCAGCGGCGCCTGGAGCGCTGGCAGCAGGTGCTGGACAAGCTCGATGCCATCGACGTGGCGCAGCTCTCGCCCGCCAACCAGGTGAACTACGCCGTCTACCGCGCGCAGATCGCCACCCTGCTGGCCGACCAGCGCTTCCGCACCTGGCAGATGCCGTTCAACAGCGACTCGGCGTTCTGGAGCGACATCGGCTACGAGCTGGACGGCGACCACCTGCGCAGCGTGGACGACTACCGCCGTTACCTGGACCGCCTGGCCCAGATCCCGGCCTACTTCGACCAGCAGATCGACAACATGCGGCTGGGCCTCGCGCGCGGCTTCAGCGTGCCGCGCGCGGTGCTGGACGGGCGCGACGTGTCGATCGCCGCGGTGGCCGAGCTCAAGGACCCCACCCAGAGCAGCTTCTACGCGCCGTTCAAGCAGCTGCCGGCGTCGATTCCCGACGACCAGGCGCAGGCCTTCCAGGGCGAGGCGCTGCGGCGCATCCGCGACGAGGTGATCCCGGCCTACGCGAAGCTGCTCACCTTCTTCCGCCAGGAATACCTGCCGCAGGCGCGCCGCACGCTCGCCGCGGAGGCCTTGCCCGCCGGCAAGGCGTACTACCGCCAGCAGATCCGCGAGTACACCACGCTGGATCTCGACCCGGACACCATCCACCGCATCGGCCTGGAGCAGGTGGCGAAGATCCACGCGCAGATGCTCGACACGATGCGCGAGACCGGCTTCAAGGGCGACTTTCCGGCGTTCCTGCATTTCCTGCGCAGCGACCCGCGGTTCTACGCCCGGACGCCCGAGGAGCTGCTGATGCGCACGGCCTGGGTGGCCAAGCAGGTGGACGGCCAGATGGGCCGCTTCTTCGGCCACCTGCCGCGCCAGCGCTTCGCGATCGTGCCGGTGCCGGCGGACATCGCGCCGTACTACACCTCCGGCCGCGGCGGCGCGGATGCCTATCTGGTCAATACCTACGACCTGCCCTCGCGGCCGCTGTTCAACATGCCGGCGCTGACCCTGCACGAGTCCTATCCGGGGCACGCGCTGCAGCTGGAGCTGGCCGCCGAACAGCAGGGCCAGCCCGCGTTCCGCCGCCAGGGCTACATCTCCGCCTTCGGCGAGGGCTGGGGCCTGTACTCGGAATACCTGGGCAACGAAATGGGCATCTACACCACGCCCTACCAGCGCTTCGGCTACCTCACCTACCAGATGTGGCGCGCCTGCCGGCTGGTGGTCGACACCGGCATCCACCACCTGGGCTGGAGCCGCCAGCAGGCGATCGACTATCTCACCGAGAACACCGCCCTGTCGGCGCGCGAAATCGCCAACGAAGTGGACCGCTACGTCAGCTGGCCGGGGCAGGCGCTGTCCTACGAGCTGGGTTATCTCAAGATCCGCCAGTTGCGCGAAAAGGCGGAAAAGGCCCTGGGTGCGGCGTTCGACCTGCGCCATTTCCACGACACGGTGCTGCAGCTCGGATCGGTACCGCTGCCGGTGCTGGAGAAGCGGATCGACCGCTTCATCGCCGAAGGCGGCCCGGAACCCGATTACGGCTGCGATGGTCGCCGCGAGCCACGCTAACCGCCCCGGCGCACTGCGGGGCGCTTGTTGTGGTGACTGCACATTTGCAGTAAATTTAACACAAACTCCAAAAGGAGAGTTTCGCATGCTGGCCCATCCGCGACCCGAAACCGCGCCCGCCGGCGAGCTCGGCGGCCCCGCGCTGCGCGCCTTCTTCCGCCTGGCCGAGCACTGGAAACTGCGTGGCGCCGAGCAGCGGCGCCTGCTCGGCGAGCCGGCCGAATCGACGTTCTTCAAGTGGAAGCGCGACCAGGACGGCAACCCCGGCCGCGACGTCGTCGAGCGCATCAGCTACCTGCTCGGCATCTGGAAGGCCCTGCAGATCCTCTTTCCGGATCCGGCGCAGGCCGACGCCTGGCTACGCAAGCCGAACCAGGCGCCGCTGTTCGGCGGGCAATCGGCATTGGAACGCATGCTCTCGGGCAACGTGGCCGACCTCTACGTGGTGCGCCAGTACCTCGACGCGCAGCGCGGCTGGAACTGACCGCCGCGTCGCAGCCGGCGACACGCAGCGGCGCCACAATGGCGCAGCCACCCGCGCGTGAGCCTGGCGGGCGGCCACCGACCATGGAGCGCCGATGCCGCCCGAGCTGCCACCCGTCAAACGCGTCCGCTGGAGCCACGCCTACCGCATCGTGCCCAGCCGTTTTCCGCCGGTGGGCGTATTCGACCGCGTCGCCGATCCGGCCGACCTGGAAGCGGTATTCGCGATCGAGGCGCTGACCAACCCACGCCTGCGCGAGCAGGCCGGCGTGCTGGCACTCGTGCCCCGCGACCGGCGCATCAGCGGCCCGGGCAGCACGCCGGTGATGGCTGCCTTCACCCACCTCAACCCGGAGGGCAGCCGGTTCTCCGACGGCAGCTGGGGCGTGTTCTATGCCGCACACAGCGTCGCCACCGCCGTGGAGGAAACCGTCTACCACCGCGAGCGCTTCCTCGCGGCCACCGCCGAGCCGCCCTGCGAGATCCAGATGCGCTGCTACCGCACGCACCTGCACTGCAAGCTGCACGACCTGCGCGGCGGCTGGCCCGCGGCGCACGACCCGCACAGCTACGCGGGCGGCATCGCGCTGGCGCGCGCCCTGCGCGCGGCCGGCTCCAACGGCATCGTCTACGACAGCGTGCGCCATGCCGGCGGCGAATGCGTGGCCGCGTTCTACCCCGACGTGGTGGCGCCCTGCGTGCAGGCGCAGCACCTGATCTACCGCTGGGACGGCACACGCATCGCGCAGGTGCTGCAGGTGAGCGAACTGCGGCGCCCGTGAGGGCGGCGCCTGGGGGCACGGCGTTCGCGCCGCCGTTCGCGGTGCTAGGGTAGGGCGATGAAGAGGCTCTGGCTGCTGCTCCTGTCCTGGCTCCCCCTGCTGGCGCATGCCTGCGCCGACGACCCCGGGCAATGGCGCCCCGACATCGCTGCCTTCGAGGCGGCCGATCGTGCGCATCCGCCACCGGCCGGTGCCGTGCTGTTCGTCGGCAGCTCGTCGATCCGCATGTGGCACGGCCTGGCCGCGGACTTCCCGGGTCGGCGGGTGATCAACCGCGGCTTCGGCGGCTCGCGCATCGCCGACGCCACCTTCTACGCGGACCGCATCCTTGCGCCCTACCACCCGCGCGCCATCGTGCTCTACGCCGGCGACAACGACCTGGCCGAGGGCTGCACGCCGCAGCAGGTGCGCGACGCCTTCGCCGCCTTCGTCCGCCGCGCGCGGGCGCTCGATCCGGGCGTGCCGGTGGCGTTCGTCGCGATCAAGCCGAGCGTGGCGCGGCAGGCGCTGCTGCCGCGGATCCGCCGCGCCAACGCGCTGGTGCGCGACTATGCCCGCGGCCAGCACGGGGTGGCCTACCTGGACGTCTTCACGCCCATGCTGGGCCGCGACGGCCAGCCGCAATCGAAGTGGTTCGGGCCGGACGGCCTGCACATGAACCGGCAGGGTTATGCGCTGTGGACGGGCATCGTGCAGGGCTGGCTGCACACGCTGGAGCGGCCGCACCGCTGAACCGCGCAGGCAGCCGCTGCCTGGTGCGCACGCCATCGTCCCGCCACGCCGCCTTGATCGCCGGACGCCTAGGGTCGCCGGATCGTTTCTCCCGCGGAGGCGGCATGCTCGAGCGCGACTCATCCCCGTCCGGCGGCGAGGCCGGCGACTTCATCGAATGGCAGAGCGAGGTCGCCGCCTTCGGCGTAATCGACCGGCTGGAACCGCCGCCGCGGGGGGCGGTGCTGTTCGTCGGCAGCTCCTCGATCCGCCTGTGGCACACGCTGGCGGCGGACTTCGCGCAACGGCCCACGCTCAACCGCGGCTTCGGCGGTTCGCAGATCGCCGACAGCATCTACTTCGCCGAGCAACTGGTGGCGCCCTACGACCCGGCCGCGATCGTGCTGTACGCGGGCGGCAACGACCTGGCCGCCGGCAAGCCGCCGGCGCAGGTGCGCGACGATTTCGCCGCCTTCGTGCATTGCGCGCGCCGCTGGGCGCCGCAGGCGCCGCTCGCCTATCTCTCGATCAAGCCCAACCTCGCGCGCCGTGCGCAGCTGCCGCAGATCCGCGAGGCCAACGCGCTGATCCGCGCCTGCGCGGCCGCGCGGCAGGTGGACTTCCTGGACGTGCACACGCCCATGTTGGGCGCCGACGGTGAGCCCGATCCGCGCTGGTTCGACGCCGACGGCCTGCACCTGAACGCGCAGGGCTACGCGCTGTGGACCGGCATCGTGCGCGGATGGCTCGCTGCGAAGGACCTGCTCTGAGGTCGCCGCACACCACGCGGCGGGCCGGGTCTCAGGTATCGGCGTTGGTCGCGAAGCCCTCGCGGCTGCCGCGGTGGTAGACGCGGTCGGTGGCCAGCACGTCGGCGGCGGCATGCGCCGTGCGCTCGCGCAGTCGCGCGTAGATCGGGGTGAAGTCCGGCGTGGTGGCTTCGAACAGCTGCTCGAAGCTCTCGATCACGAAATAGGTCTGCTGGTAGGTGTCGATGCGGTAGCGCGTGTTCATCACGCGCTCCAGGTCGAAGCCGATCCGGTTGGGCGCGTCGGCGTCGAGACTGTAGATCGACTCGCCCTTGGAACTGACGATGCCGGCACCGTAGATGCGCATGCCTTCGCCGGTGGCGATCAGGCCGAACTCCACCGTGTACCAGTACAGGCGGGTGAGGTTCATCAGCGCCTCGGGGCCGATCGCGAACGCCTTCATGCCGCCGCGGCCGTAGGCCTGCATGTAGTCGGCGAAGACCGGGTTCAGCAGCAGCGGCACGTGGCCGAACAGGTCGTGGAAGAGATCCGGTTCGGAGAGGTAGTCCAGCTGCTCGGGCTTGCGGATCCACCAGCTCACCGGGAAGCGACGGTTGGCCAGGTGGTCGAAGAACACCTCGTCCGGCAGCAGGCCTTCGACCGCGACCAGCTCCCAGCCGGTGGTCCGGCCCAGCACCTGGTTGAGATCGGCGAATTTCGGGATGCCGCCGTCGCCGAGACCGAACTTGGCGACCCCATCCAGGAACTCCTGGCAGGCGCGCCCCGGCAGCATTTCGCACTGGCGCTCGAACAGCGTGTCCCACACCGCGTGGTCGGTACGCGTGTAGCTGGCCCAGGGCTGCTCGACCACGCCGGTGGCGTACACCGGCACGTAGCCGCGATCGGTCTGCTGATGCTCGACTTTGCGGGGGACGGCGGTGGTTTCCATGGCGGCTCCAGGCGTGAACGGCTTCTGGCCTGAAGAATACGCCGCCCCACCCGCACGAAAGTTGCTTTTCTTGTGAGATCCCCGTGAGAGTGCGCAGTATCCTTGCGCCACAGCGCCAAATCCGGGAACCTGCCATGCCCAAGCTCGACCGCACCGACCTGCGCCTGCTCGCCGTGCTGCAGGGCGAGGGGCGCATCACCAATGCCGAGCTGGCCGAGCGGGTGAACCTGTCCGCCTCGGCCTGTCTGCGCCGGCTGCAACGGCTCGAGGCCGAGGGCATCGTCACCGGCTACGCTGCCCAGGTCGACCCGCAGGCGGTCGGCCTGGGCCTGCAGGCCTTCGTGCGCGTACAGCTCGCGCGCCACGAGGCCGGCGCGATCGAGCGCTTCGTGGAAAAGGTCAACGGGTGGGAGGAGGTGGTCGCCTGCCACGCGCTGACCGGCGACATGGACTACCTGCTGCACGTCTACGTGGCCGACCTGCCGCACTTCTCACGCTTCCTGCTGGACCGCCTGCTGAACGACGCCGGCGTGGCCGACGCCAACTCCAGTTTCGTGCTGCGCACGGTCAAGCGCTCGCCCTCGCTACCGCTGGGCCAGCTCGAGGCCTGACCGCCTCCCCGCAGGAGCGGGCTTGTTCGCCCTGCCTTGCTCCGGCGGGCACTCCAGGCCCAGCGCATCGCGAGCAGGCTCGCTCCTACCGGGTGGGTGGGTCTCGGCGGTGGCGGCTCGGTGTCGTCGGATTCCGCACACGGCACCGTACCCATGCGTGGGCTCGTGCGAGGCCGCGCCGATCAGGCGCGAGTCAAGCGGCGCTCCTACCGCCGGCAGGCCAACTCGAGGCAGGCGCCCGCGGTCGCGGGGACGAGCTTGCTCGCGCTGCCTTTGCTGCGGCGGGCGCCCAGGCCCAGCGCATCGCGAGCAAGCTCGCTCCTACCTGATGTGGGGGTCTCGGGCGGGTGGCGGCTCGATGCCGGGCAGCGGCATGTCGATCTCGCACACGACGCCGTCGCAGGCGTACTCCAGCCGCACGCGCCCGTCGAGTTCGTGCGCCAGGCCGCGTTCGATCAGGCGCGAACCGAAGCCGCGGCGGGCCGGCGGCCGCACCGCCGGACCGCCCCGCTCCTGCCAATGCAGCTGCAGGCGCCCGCCGCCGACCGCCCAGGCCAGGCGGACCTGGCCGCTGTCGTTGGACAGGGCACCGTACTTGGCCGCGTTGGTCGCCAGCTCGTGGAAGGCCATGCCCAGTGCCAGCGCCTGCTTGGGCGGCAGGCGCACCGGCTCGCCCTCGATCGCGAAGCGCACGGCGCCGTCCCGGCGGAGGAACGGCTCCAGCGCCTGCCGGGCGACGTCGGCGAGCGCCGCGGCCTCCCATCGTTCGCGGGTGAGCAGGTTGTGCGAGCGCGAAAGCGCCATCAGCCGGGTCTCGATCGCCTCGCGCGCGTCCAGGTGCACCGGCGTGCCGTGCAGCACCTGGGTGGCGATCGACTGGACCGTGGCCAGGGTGTTCTTCACGCGGTGGTTGAGCTCGTCCACCATCAGCTTGAGGCGCGCCTCGTTCTGCCGCCGCCAGCGCGCCATGGCCAAGTGGGTGTGCACGCGGGCGAGCAGTTCGCGCGCGCTGAACGGCTTGACCAGATAGTCGTCCGCGCCCGCTTCCAGGCCCTCGACCTGCGCCTCCTCGCCCGCGCGGGCGGACAGGAGCACGACCGGTATGCTGCCCAACGCGGGATCCGCGCGCAGCGCGGCGAGCAGGCCCATGCCGTCGAGCCGCGGCATCATCACGTCGCTCAGCACCAGTTCGGGCGGGCGACGGCGCGCCGCCTCCAGCGCCGCCTGGCCGTCGGCGACCGCCTCCACCTCGTAGCGCGTGGCGAGCAGGCGCTGCACGTACTCGCGCATGTCGGCGTTGTCGTCGGCCAGCAGCAGGCGCGGCCGCGCGCCGTCCACGGGCGCCTGCGGCAAGGACGGTACCGGCGGCGTACCGGCCTCCGGCAGCCAGCGACGCGCCTCCTCCACGTAGGCCTCGACCCGGGTGCCGGTGCCGACCGGCAGGGCCGGGCCCACCTGCTCGGCGGGCAGGTGCCCGCTGCCGAAGGGCAGGCGCACGGTGAACTCGGTGCCCTCGCCCAGGCGGCTGGCCACCTCGACGGTGCCGCCGTGCAGCCGCACCAGCTCCTGCACCAGCGCCAGGCCGATGCCGGTGCCCTCGTGGGTGCGCGCGCGCGCGTCCGCCACGCGGTGGAAGCGCTCGAAGATGCGCGGCAGCTCGGCCTCGCCGATGCCGATGCCGGTATCGCGCACGCGCAGCACGGCGTGTCCGTCCTCGGCGGCCAGGCTCACCGTAATGCCGCCCTCGTGGGTGAACTTGAAGGCGTTGGAGAGCAGGTTGAGCACGATCTTTTCCCACATGTCGCGGTCGACGTGGACCGGCGTGGGCAGCGGCGGACAGGCGATGGCGAGCGTGAGGCCCGCGCGTTCGGTGAGCGAGCGGAAATTGCTGGCCAGGTCGGCGGTGAGCGCGGCCAGATCCACCGGTGCGTAGCGGGCCTGGATCCGGCCGGCCTCGATGCGCGAGAAATCTAGCAGCGAGTTCACCAGCTTGAGCAGGCGCAGGCTGTTGCGGTGGGCCACGTCCAGCGGCTCGCGCTGGGTCGGCGGGAGGGTGCCGTGGACGCCGCCGAGCAATTCCTCCAGCGGACCCAGCATCAGTGTCAGCGGCGTGCGGAATTCGTGGCTCACGTTGGAAAAGAAGGCGGTCTTGGCGCGGTCGATCTCGGCCAGCGCTTCGGCACGGCGCCGCTCGGCCTCGTAGGCGCGCGCGGCGGTGAGTGCGGTGGCGATGTGCCCGGCTGCCAGCTCGAAGAACGAGCGGTAGTCGGCGTCGAGACGGCGGCGCGGGTTGACGCCGGCCACCAGGAAACCGGCCGGCCGCGCCTCCCCGGCGCTGCCGATCGACACGGTCACGACCTCCGCGACCGGCTCGGGCCAGAGCCCGCGCGGCAACGGCAGGTGGGCGGGGGCGGGGATCGCCAGGGCGCAACCCTCCGCCTCGGCGGCGGCCAGCGGCCACGGCGAGGCGCCGTCGAGCGGCAGGATGGCGGGTGCGGCAGGTTCATCCGGGGCGATGCCGGTTGCCGCGACCAGCCGGGCCTGCTCGCCTTCGCGCAGGTAGACCAGCACGAACGGTACGTCCGCGCGGTTCTCCGCCAGCCGTGTGGCCACCCAGCGGCAGGCTTCGTCCACGCTGAGGGAAGCGTCGGCGCGCTCGCCCATCCGGCTCAGCGTGCGCAGGCGACGCTCGGACAGCACACGGTCGGTGGTTTCCACCACCGCGTTGAAGATGCCCTCGATCCGCCCGCCCTCGCCCCGCACCGGGCTGAAGGTGAAGTTGAAATAGCATTCCTCCACGTAGCCGTGCCGGCGCATCGGCAGCAGCTCGTCCTCCTGCCACACGCCCACGCCGGTACGCATCACGCGCTCGTAGAGCGGGCCGATGGTGTCCCAGATTTCCGGCCACACCGCGCGTCCCGGCTGGCCCAGCGCCCACGGATGCTTGCCGCCGGGGATCGGGCTCCAGGCATCGTTGTACAGCAGCGCCAGTTCCTCGCCCCAGTACAGCGCGATCGGGAAGCGCGAGTTGAGCATGATGCTGGTGGCCGAGCGCAGCGCCTCGGACCAGCCTTCGACCGGGCCCAGCGGGGTGGCCGACCAGTCCATCGCGCGCATGCGCGCACCCATGTCGCCGCCGCCGGACAGGAAGGTCGCATCGCTGCGGTGGCGTTCCTCGGCCTCGTTCACGAGCATGCCATCGAGTCCTGCAAGGTCTCAAAGAGGTGGGATGATACATAGCGCCCGCCTGGTCGGCCGACGTGCCGGGGCCGGGGCGACTGACGTTAAACTAGCCGGCTCATGGACACCGTTCCGACCCCCACCCGCGACCCCTGGCGCCCGTTGCGCTACCTGTGGCGCATCCCTCTGCTGCTGCTGCACGTGCTGCTGGGCGTGCTGCTGTGCGCGGGCATCCTCAGCTGGAACAAGCACCGGGTGATGGTCGACGGGCGCGAGCCGTTCGCCCACCGCATGATCCGCTGGTGGTCGACCGTGCTGATGCGCATCTTCGGGCTGCGCTCGGTACGCGTCGGCCAGCCGCTGCCCGATCCGGTGCTGTTCGTCGCCAACCACACCTCGTGGATCGACATCGAGCTGCTGCACAGCCAGCGCGCCGCCTGCTTCGTGGCCAAGGCGGAGATCGCGCGCTGGCCGCTGGTCGGCTGGCTGGCGGCCAGCGGCGGCACCATCTTCCATCGCCGCGGCAGCAACCATTCGCTGGCCTCGGTGATGCAGACCATGGTCGAGCGGCTGCGCGAGGGCCGCTCGGTCGCGGTATTCCCGGAGGGCGGCACCGGCCACAACGGCGTGCTCAAGGTGTTCCATGCCCGCATCTTCCAGGCCGCACTGGATGCCCCGGTGCCGGTGCAGCCGGTGGCGCTGCGCTTCGTACGCAACGGCCGGCGCGAGATCGACGCGGGCTTCCGCGAGCACGAGAGCTTCATGAGCAACCTGCTGCGCATGCTGGGCGAGGCCCCGCTGGACGCGGAGGTGCATTTCCTGGCGCCCGTGCCGTTGATGCCGGACGCGCGCCGACGGATGGCCGAACTGTCGCGCGAACGCATCGCTGCGGCGCTGGACGACGCCCACGCATGAGCGCCCTGCCGCGCGGAAAGGACTTCCGTCCCCCCTGGCCGCTGACCAGCGGCCACCTGCAGACCATGCTGTCCTCCAGCGGCATCCGCCGCTGGCTGCTGCCGCGGAGCGCGCGCGAGGTCGTGGAGGGCGCCGAGCCGGTGATGGTCGACGGTGGCGACGACGTACGCCTCACCGGTGCCTACACCGCGCAGCGGACCGGGCGCGCGTCGCGCGGGCTGGCGGTGCTGTTCCACGGCTGGGAGGGCAGCGTCGACTCCACCTACGTGCTGCAGACCGGCAGCCGGCTGCTGCGCGAGGGCTGGGACGTGTTCCGGCTCAACTTCCGCGACCACGGCGCGAGCCACCACCTCAACGAGGCGCTGTTCCACTCCTGCCGCATCGACGAGGTGGTGCACGCACTGGGTGAGATCGCGCGGCGCTGGCCGCGCCCGGTGACCGCGCTGGCCGGCTTCTCGCTGGGCGGCAACTTCGCGCTGCGGGCCGCGCTGCGGGCGCCGGCGGCCGGCATCCCGCTCGACTACGCACTGGCGGTGTGCCCGATCATCGATCCCAGCGAAGGCCTGTTCTCGCTGGAGGAAAGCGCACCCTGGTTCTACCAGGCGTATTTCATGCGCAAGTGGCGCCATTCGCTCTTGGCCAAGCAGAAGGCGTTCCCGCAACGCCAGTACTTCGAACTGGCCGAGCTCAAGCAGAACCTGCGCGGGCTGACCGAGGCGCTGGTGCTGCGCCATACCGACTTCGGCTCGCTGCAGGCCTACCTGGACGGCTACTCGGTGGCGCGCGACGCGCTGGCCGGCCTGGCCATCCCCGCGACCATCCTCACCGCGCGCGACGACCCGGTGATCCCGGTGGGCGCGTTCGAGCAGCTGCAACTGCCGCCCAACGTCGAGCTGGACATCGCCGACCACGGCGGCCATTGCGGCTTCATCCGCGGGCGCGACATGACCAGCTTCACCGACGACTACATCGCCGCGCGCTTCGAGGCGGTGGCGGACCGCAGGCCGGTCACTTCGCGAATAGCCACGACGGATCGGCGAACGCCTTGAACTCCAGCGCGTTGCCGCACGGATCGAGCAGGAACAGGGTGGCCTGCTCGCCCGGCTGGCCCTCGAAACGGATGTGCGGCTCGATGACGAAGCGCGTGCCTGCCGCACGCAGGCGCTCGGCCAGCGCCTGCCACGCCGGCATCGACAGCACCAGCCCGAAATGCCGTACCGGAACCGCGTCGCCGTCCACCGCGTGCGTGCTCGCCGGCCGGACCTCCTCTGGCGCGAGGTGCGCCACGATCTGGTGGCCGTAGAAGTCGAAGTCGACCCACTGCTCGCTGGAGCGGCCTTCCGGGCAGCCGAGCAGCTCGCCGTAGAAGGCGCGCGCCTTGGCCAGCGAGGTGACCGGGAAGGCGAGGTGGAAGGGCGGCAGGGCGGACATGCGTTCGTCTCGCAGCGGTTCGGCCGTCCAGCATGGTCGGCGCGGCGCGGCCGATCAACGGTCCGTTCACGCCGTCGGGGCCGGCCGGGCTCCATGCTGGCGGCCCCGACCCGGCCGCCCGCGACCGCATGCCCGTAACGCACCCATCCACGCGCGGAATCCGCACATGAGCATGACGCCGATCCTCGCCGCGTGCCTGGGTGGCGCCGCGGGTGCGGCCGCCACCGCGCTGGGCACGGTGCCGGCCTTGTTCGCGCGGGATATCGACCAGCGCACGCAGGACACCATGTTCGGCTTCGGTGCGGGCGTGATGCTGGCGGCCAGTGCGTTCTCGCTGGCGCTGCCGGGCATCCAGGAGGCGCAGCGCCAGGGCCAGGGGCCGTGGCTGGCCGGCGCGCTGGTGGGCGTGGCGATCCTGGTCGGCGCCGCCGCGCTGGTGCTGCTCGAGCGGGTGCTGCCGCACGAGCATTTCATCAAGGGCCCGGAAGGGCATCCTTCGCTGCGGCTCAAGCGCGCCTGGCTGTTCGTGTTCGCCATCTGCCTGCACAACCTGCCCGAAGGCCTGGCGATCGGCGTGGGCTTCGGGCCGGGCCTGGCGCACGGCACGGCGCTGGCCACCGGCATCGCCATCCAGGACCTGCCGGAGGGGCTGGTGGTGGCCATCGCCCTGATGGCCGCCAGCTACGGCCGGCGCTGGGCCGTGTCGGTGGGCATGGCCTCCGGCCTGATCGAGCCGGTCGGCGCGCTGGCCGGCGCCGGCGTGGTGATCGACTACCCGATGCTGCTCCCGGTGGGCCTGGGCTTCGCCGCTGGCGCCATGCTGTTCGTGGTCAGCCACGAGATCATCCCCGAGTCGCACCGGCAGGGGCACGAGCACTTCGCCACCGGCGGCCTGATGGTGGGCTTCGTGCTGATGATGCTGCTGGACACGGCCTTCGGCTGACGGCCGCACGGTGCGAGGCGGGAGCGGGCTTGCGCGCGGTGCTCTCGGCGTTCGGGCGGACCCGGCTTCCATCGAGCACCCGGCACAGGCATCGCGAGCAGGCTCGCTCCCAGGTGGGGCCGGGCGGGGTCAGTGGCGCGTACCTGCGCCGTCGCCGCGGCCGAGCTCGGCGCCGGTCTGCGGGTTGATCGAGGGGTCGGAGCGGGTGCGCTGCGCCATCTGCCTCAGCACCGACTGCTGTTCCTCGGTCAGGCCAACCTCCGGCAGGCCGCTGCCACCGTCCATCGCCAGCATCTTTTCGCGGTCGCTGACGAACTGGAAGTTGTCGTCGCTGTTCCAGGGCCCACGCATGTCGCCTTCGCCCTGCGAGGTGTTGACGTAGACGTCGGCGAACTCGGGCATGCCGGCCAGCTTGCCGGGCGGGAAGTTCGGCTGGATCGCGTACAGCGCTTTCTCGAACGACTGCTGGTGAGCGATCTCGCGCGTCATCAGGAAACCCAGCGCTTCGCGCACGCCGGGGTCGGCGGTGAGGTTGATCAGCCGTTCGTAGATGATCTTGGCGCGCGCCTCGGCGGCGATGTTGGAGCGCAGGTCCGCCGTGGGCTCGCCGATCGAGTCGATGTAGCCGGCGGTCCACAGCTGGCCGCCGGAGTTGGTCAGCGCGGGGCCGCCACCGTAGAGCAGCTGGGTCACGTGCGAGTCGTTGCCGGCGCCCTGCAGCTCGCGGAACATCTCGGCCTGCTCCTGCGCGCCTTCGGCCAGCTTGCCCTTGGCACCCTTGTTGAGCATGCCGACGATGGTGCCGATCACCTCCAGGTGGCTGAGCTCCTCGGTGGCGATGTCGTAGAGCATGTCCTTGCGGCCCGGATCGTCCTCGGCCAGGGCCTGGGTGAAGTAGCGCATCGCCGCGGCGAGTTCGCCCTGCGGGCCGCCGAACTGCTCGAGCATGAGGTTGGCCAGGGCGGGGTTGGATTCGGACACCCGCACCGTGTACTGCAGGCGTTTGTTGTGAGCGAACATGGTGGGTCCTTGTCGTCTGCGTGGGAGGAGACGGACGGTGCGGGGCACCGGCCGCGAGGGTTCCCGAAGAGGGCAAGAACCGTGCCCGCACGGACGCCGCCGCGGAGCGCGCCCAGGGCGCCCGCGGCGGCAAGATTTGCGGGTGGCTGCAACTATTGCAGCGGTCCGGCGAGCCTGCAGCTCAGTCGGCCGGCACGCAGCGTTCGCGCGCCCAGTCGCGCAGCGCCTCCACCTGCTCGCGCATCAGCACCGACAGCGGCCGGGTCTGCTCCAGCGCCCGGCACAGCGCCGCCTGGTCCGGCGCGGCGTCGCTGGCGACAGCGTCGTACAGCGCGCTGACGATGGCCTGCTCGATCTCGGCGCCGGAGAAGCCCGCGCTGGCCTCGGCCAGGGCCGGCAGGTCGAAGGCCGCCGGGTCCAGCCGGCGCCGTGTCAGGTGCAACCCGAACACCGCCGCGCGCGCCTCCGGCGAGGGCAGGTCGACAAAGAAGACTTCGTCGAAGCGGCCCTTGCGCAACAGTTCGGCCGGCAACTCGTGCACGGCATTGGCGGTGGCGACCACGAACACCTTGGCCTTGCGTTCGGCCATCCAGGTCAGCAGGTAGCCGAGCACCCGGCGCGACACGCCGCCGTCCTCGCCGCCGCTGGCCAGGCCCTTCTCGATCTCGTCGATCCACAGCACGCAGGGGGCGAGCAGCTCCACGCTGGCCAGCGCCTCGCGCAGGTTCTTCTCCGTCTCGCCCTGGTACTTGTCGTACAGCGTGCCGAAGTCCAGCCGCACCAGTGGCACGCCGAAGCCGCCGGCGATGGCCTTGGCGGCCAGGCTCTTGCCGCAGCCCTGCACGCCCAGCAGCAACACGCCGCGGGGCGGGTCGAGTGCCGGTTGCGGGTCGAGGAACACCGCGCGCCGCCGCTGCACCCAGGCGCACAGCCGCGACACGCCGGCCACGTCGGCGAAGCTGGCCGTGGCGTACTCGTAGTGCAGCAGGCCCGAGCGGTTGAGCAGCTCGAACTTGGCGCGCATCAGCTCGGGCAGGTCCTGTGGCCCCAGCGCGCCGTCGTTGTAGATGAGCTTGCGCACGATGCGGCGCGCGTCCGGCGCGGACAGCCCCACCAGGTTGCGTACCAGCGTGCGCGCGGCCTCGCCGTCCACCTCGAGCCGGCGGCCCTGTTCGCGCTGCCAGGCGGCCGCTTCGCCGCGCAGGATGCCGGCCAGCTCCTTGAGGTCGGGCAGCGCCAGCGGCACGCGCGTGGCCAGCGCTTCCAGTTCCTGCGGCAGCTCGACCCGCGCGCCGACCAGCACCACCGTGTGCGCGGCGCTGCGGTGCCGCTGCACGATCTCGCGCAACTGGCGCAGGCTCATCGCGTAGCGCAGGAACGGGTGGAAGTCGAACAGCAGGTAGATACCGCGCTCGGGCGCCGCGCGGATCGCCTCCAGCGTGGCACCGGCGTCCGGGGCCACCTCGGCGCCGGGCTGGGCGAAGTCCAGCCGCCCCAGGCCGTCGGTGAGCGTCCAGCGCCAGAGCGGGCGCAGCGCCTGCCCGATCACGTGGCGGAAGCACTCGATCACCCGCTGCTCGTCCACCGTCTCGATCACCAGCAGCGGCGTCGCCGCGCGCACCAGCGTGGTGAGGTCGTCCAGTTCGCTCATGCGTCCCCCTTGCGAGGGCGACACGTTAGCAGGTACGCGGCGCCGGCTGCCGCTGGAGCGGGTCTGTTCGCAATGCCTTGGCTGAACCGGCTTCCGGAGCCCAGGCAGGGGCCGAGAGCATCGCGAGCACGCCCGCTCCTACAGGGTAGGCCTTCGTGCTTTCCCGCTTCACGGCTTCGGCGCTACGCTGGGGGTTCCGCCACGAGGAGAGCCGTCATGCGTGTGCTGCTGTCCCTCCTGCTGTGCCTGGCCGCGACGTCCGCCATCGCGGGACCGGCTCTGGACAGGCTGACTCTGCCCAAGGGTTTCCACATCGCGGTGTATTCGGACCAGGTGCCGCAGGCGCGCGAGCTGGCGCTGGGCGCCAGGGGCACCGTGTTCGTCGGCTCGATGGACGCGGGCAAGGTCTACGCATTGACCGACGCCGATCACGACGGCCGCGCGGAAAAGGTGCGGGTGGTCGCCAGCGGCCTGCAGCTGCCGGTGGGGGTGGCCTTCCACAAGGGCGACCTGTACGTCTCGGCGGTCAGCCGCATCCTGGTACTGCGCGACATCGAGAATCACCTGGACGACCCGCCCAAGCCCGAGGTCGTCTACGACACGTTCCCCACCGAGACCCACCACGGCTGGAAGTTCATCGCCTTCGGCCCGGACGGCAAGCTGTACGTCCCGATCGGCGCGCCGTGCAACCTGTGCGACAGGGGCAAGGCCTACGCCAAGCTGACCCGCATGAACCCGGACGGCACCGGCCTGCAGGATGTGGCCTACGGCATCCGCAACACGGTCGGTTTCGACTGGCAGCCGGGCACCGGCAAGCTGTGGTTCACCGACAACGGCCGCGATCTGCTCGGTGACGACGTGCCCAGCGACGAACTCAATCGCCTCGACCGCCTCGGCGAGCATTTCGGCTACCCGTACTGCCACCAGGGCGACGTGCCCGATCCGGAGTTCGGCCAGGGCCATCCCTGCAAGGACTACGCGCCGCCGGTACTCAAGCTCGGCGCGCACGTGGCCGGCCTGGGGCTGCGCTTCTACACCGGCCGGCAGTTCCCGGCGCGCTACCACGGCGCCATCTTCGTCGCCGAGCACGGCTCCTGGAACCGGACCAGGAAGTCCGGCTACCGGGTGATGGCGGTGCGCCTGGAGGACGGCAAGGTGGCGTCCTACGAACCCTTCGTCACCGGCTTCGAACACAACGAGCAGGCCTGGGGCCGGCCGGTCGACGTGCAGCCACTGCCGGACGGTAGCCTGCTGGTCAGCGACGACCTGGCCGGGGCGGTCTACCGGATCACCTACGGAAAAGGCGGCTGAGGCGGGCGTACCTCCCCTTTCCCCGAGCCCTCCGCCCCGGCGTCGCCGGGGCAGGGGCGCCAACCAGGAGATCTCCATGCAGCTACGCAGCGACAGTTTCCGGAACGGTCAGCGCATCCCCGAGCGGTACGCCTTCGGCAAGCGCGGCGACCCGATCGCGTTGTCCGGCAACCGCAACCCGCACCTGGCCTGGCGCGACGCGCCACCGGGCACGCGCTCGTTCGTGCTCACCTGCATCGACGTGGACGTGCCCAGCCGCGGCGACGACGTGAACAAGCAGGGCCGCGTGGTCAGCGCCGACCTGCCGCGCGTCGAGTTCGTGCACTGGCTGATGGCCGACATTCCGGCCGACTGCGGCGAGCTGGGCGAGGGCTCGTGCAGCGACGGCGTCACCCCGCATGG
This sequence comes from Fulvimonas yonginensis, assembly GCF_037137055.1. Classification (NCBI taxonomy): domain Bacteria; kingdom Pseudomonadati; phylum Pseudomonadota; class Gammaproteobacteria; order Lysobacterales; family Rhodanobacteraceae; genus Fulvimonas; species Fulvimonas yonginensis. Next base: position 55,549 of record NZ_JBBBNY010000001.1, on the reverse strand, counting down.
CAAGCGCGCCCCCACCGGCCCGGCCGGCAGCGTGCAGGGGCAGAACGGCTACACCGGCTGGTTCGCCGGCGATCCGCAGATGGCCGGCACTTACCTGGGCTACGACGGCCCCTGTCCACCGTGGAACGACGCGCGCCTGCACCACTACCGCTTCGAGCTGCACGCGCTGGACGTGGCCGGCCTGGGCCTGGCGCCCGGCTTCACCCTGGACCAGCTGCGCGCGGCGATGGCCGGCCACGTGCTGGCCAGCGCCGGGCTGGTGGGCACCTACGCGATCAATCCGGACGCCGGGTGAACGGTGGTCGCCCTGGCACGCGCCTCTTCACGTGCAGATGGCACCCCCTGTGGATGAATGAACGCGTGTCCGGCCCTCGCAGGCCGACCCACTGAAGGGGGCCGTTCAGTCAATGAGGGAGCCGTCATGCTGCACTACGCCATCGTTTTTCTGGTCATCGCCATCATCGCCGCCATCCTCGGCTTCGGCGGCATCGCCGGTGCCGCGGCCGGCATCGCGAAGATCCTGTTCGTGATCTTCCTGATCCTGGCGATCATCGCTTTCTTCCGCCGCGCCAGCTGAAGCGGCCATTGCCACACCTCCACAGGGAGAAACGCCATGACCCATCCGATCCAGGGTTCCTCCACCCCACGCGACCCGGGCCTCAATCCATCGGTGCCGAACCCGGCGCTGGCCGACACCGAGACGGCGATGGGCACGGGCACGTCACCGCGGACCCATGACCGCATCGACCAGGGCGCCGAACGGGTCAAGCAGGCCACCTCCGAGGCGGTGGCCCGCACCAAGCAGGCCGCCGACAAGGTCGAGGCCAGCGTGCACCGTGCCACCGACCGCGCCGCCGATGCCGCCCATCGGGCGAACGACCGCGCCGCCGACTTCGCCGACCGCGGCCGCGAACTGGCCGACGAGACACTGGACAAGGCGGACGCCTGGATGGCCAAGGCCCGCGAGTACGTGCGCGAGAAGCCGATGCAGTCGGTCGCCATCGCCCTTGGCGCCGGCTGGCTGCTCGGCCGTATCCTGCGTCGCTGATCCTCTCCTAGCGAGCGCCAGGGATGTCCGAGGCCGAGCCCGAACCCCGCACCGGTGCGGAAACCGAGGCGCCGCCGCCTACCGGCGTGCTGACCGAGCTCGGCCAGCTCGGCCGCGCGGCCAAGCAGCTGTTCGGCGCGCAGCTGGAACTGCTGTCGGCCGAGATGGGGCTGGCGCGCAGCGCGCTGTCGTGGATGCTGCTGGCCGGGCTGGCGGCCACCGTCGCCGGCGTCGGCCTGGGCCTCACCCTGCTGGCCCTGGTCGGTGTGCTGCTGGCCAAGTGGTTCGCCTCCTGGGCCTGGGCGCTGGTCGCCCTGGCCGTGCTGCAGCTGCTGTTCATGCTGGCGGCGATCCTGTTCTTCCGTCGCTGCATGCACTGGATGAGCCTGCCCGCCACGCGCAGCGAGTGGGGTGCGATGATCCGCGACACGCGGGCACGGGCGCGGCGACGGGTCGAACGGGAGGACGCAGCATGAGCTTGTTGGGTCAACATGCACGGGTACGCGCCGCGCAGCGGCGCATGACCGCGGCGCGGGCCGCGGTGGCGGCGCCGGCCTCGGCGCTGCTGGCGCGCGGCGAGCGCCATCCGTTCGCGACGCTGGGCATTGCCGCCGGCGCCGGCTTCGTGATGGGCCACATGAACGTCCATCCGCTACGCATCCCCGGCCTCGGCGGCCTGCTCGGCGGCGTGATGGCCGAAGCCGCCGCGCTGGGCGCCAGCTTCATCGCCCAGTCGGCCGACCACGACGCATGAACCTGCCCGTCCCCCCGACCACGTCGGCGGCCCCCGCCGACGTGGCGCCCGCGGTCACGCCGCCGGCGCCGAGGGCCGACACGCGGCAGCGGCGCCTGGCCCGCGCCCTGCGCCGGCACCTGCTGGCGGTGCGCGTGGTGCTCAACGCCATGCTGGTGCTGGCGCTGCTCTACACGGTGACGCTGGCACGCGTGGTGCTGATCCCGCTGGTGCTGGCCGCCTTCATCGGGCTGGCGCTCAACCCGCTGGTCGCCGCCGGCGCCCGTCACCGCCTGCCACGCTGGCTTACCGCCAGCGTGCTGATGGTCGCGCTGCTGGTCGGCCTGGGCGCCGGCGTCGGCGCGCTGGCCCAGCCGGCGGTCGGCTGGTTCCACGGCGCACCGGCGGCGATCCGCAGCTTCGTGCCGAAGCTGCGCAGCGTGACCCGGCCGCTGGAGGCGGCCAACCGCGCCACCCAGACCCTGGTCGGCGGCCCGGTGCACGCGCCGCCGGCGCCGTCCTCGACGCTGGCGATCTCGGCCTGGGACGTGGTGTCCACCGCGCCCAAGGTGCTCGCCGCCGTGCTCACGGTGGTGCTGCTGGTGTTCTTCTTCCTGGTCTACGGCGACCTGCTGCTGCGGCGGCTGGTGGAGATCTCGCCCGGGTTCGCCTACAAGCGCCACGCGGTGGAGATCGTGCGCAGCATCCAGATCGAGGTGTCGCGCTACCTGCTCACCGCCCTGCTGATCAACGCCACGCTCGGCGCGCTCACCACGCTGATGCAGTGGCTCTATCACATGCCCGATCCGCTGCTGTGGGGCGTGGTCGCGATGACCGCCAACTTCATACCCTACGTGGGTGCGATCACCACCACCATCGTGCTGGGACTGGTCGGCATGATCCACGCCCACGACCTGGCCACCGCGTTGTTGCCGGCGGCGACCTTCGCCGGCATCACGGCGCTGGAAGGCAACCTGATCACGCCGATGATCCAGGGCCACCGCATGCGCCTGTCGCCGATCGCGATCCTGATCTGGCTGCTGCTGTGGGGCTGGCTGTGGGGCATCCCCGGTGCGCTGCTGGCCGTGCCGATGCTGACCAGCGTCAAGCTGATCACCGAGCGCGTGCGCGGCTGGGGCTGGTTCGCGGTGATGGTGCAGCGCTAGCCGGGCGCGCGCTACAGCGGCATCGCGGCAAGCAGGATGTACTCGCGTTCGTGCGCCGGCACCCGCCCGAGCTCGTCGGACACCAACGTGACCGGCCGCTCCACCAGCAGCTCGTCGCTGAGCACCACGCCCGCACGGAAGGTGGTGTAGCCGATCCAGTGCGAGCGGCCGGGCTGCACGCGCACCGCGTAGCTGCGGCCCGCGCGCACCAGCGTGGCGGCGAGCCTGTCGCCGAGGTAGGCACCGCCGCCCTCGCCCTCGCGCTCGAGCGTGACGCGCGCGTCGGCCGGATCCAGCGCGACCACGGTGACGGTCTGGCGACCGCGCGGTCCCAGCTCCCACGGTCCGGCGATGTCCACCTGCCCTGCTGGCCCAGCCGCAGCTTCGCCGGGGCGGCGCCCCACAGGCGCGGATTCCAGGCCAGTCCGCTGGCATCGGTATTCGCGGCGCAGCGCCCGTCGAAGCAGGCGGTGGCGCCGCCGTCGCGGAACTCCACCGTGCCCGCGCCCGGTGCGCGGCCGTCGTAGCGGTAGTCGATGTGCAGCCGAGGGTGGGCCGGCGCCTCATCCAGCACGCGGTACGTCGCGGTGCCGCTGATCCTCCAGACGCTTTCGTCGAAGCCGTCGGCGTGGAAGGCGACCGTGCGGGAGAACACGTCGGCATAGCGCTCGCCGGCGTGGAACACCGGCGCCAGCGCGGCGGCGTGCGCGGCCGGCAGGGTGCCGGCGGCGGCCAGCAGCAAGGTCGCGAGCAGGGGCATGGCGCGCTCCTTCAGCGGGCGGGAGGGGAAGAACCGGCCGGTGTCACGCCGTGGCGGCGCAGCACCTCGGCGATGTCCACCCGCCAGAGGTTGCGCGAGCCGTTGAGCGGACCGGCCAGCCGCTTCTGCAGCGAGGCGGCATCGTCACGCGCCTTGGGATAGTGCACGTCGTCCTGCCGGTTGCTGGACAGGTACAGCTCGCCGAAGTGCGGCCCGAGCGACGGCGCGTTCTCCAGATCGGCGGTGTTGACGTCGCCGCCCAGGTGCTCGGGCTTGCCCCAGCGCCCGTCCGGCTGGCGGAAGGCGATGTAGAGATCCGCGCGGCCCAGCGCATCGCCCTCGTCGCCGGCGTACACCAGGAAACGCTGCTGCGGATCGACGCACGGGTCCATGCGGTTGTGTTCCAGGTCGCCGAGCGCCACCCGCTCGGGGTCCGCATAGCCGTGGCCGGTCCAGTGCGCGACGTAGATCTGGTAGAACCGGCCCGAGTCCGGGCGATGCGCCGAGAAGTAGACGTCGCCATTGGCCGCGACCGACGGGTTGTAGATCTGCGCACCGTCGTTGAGCGCGCCGGCGACGTGCACCGGCGCGCCCCAGCGCCCGTCGGGCTGGCGTTCCACGTACCACAGGTGGGTGCCGGCGAAGCGACGGCCCTGCAGGCTCGCCTCCACCGGCGGCTGCCCCGGCCGCGGCGGACGGTTGGAGACGAAGTACAGCCGCCGGCCGTCGGGCGAGAAGCCCGGCTCGGAGTCATGCCACTGGCCGGAGAACGACGCCACCTGCGGTGTCGACCATCCCGCGCCCTGCCGATGCGAAACCAGGATGGTGTCGTCCTTCTCGGCGAAGTCCGAGCGCATGAAATACACCGTGTCGCCGTCGGGCGAGAAGGCGGCCGAGGTCTCCTGCAGGCCGGTGGAGATCACGCCGGGCCCGAGCAGGTCGGCGGCGCCCGCGACGGTGCAGGCCGTGGCCAGGGTCAGGGCGAAGGCAAGGTGGTGCAGTCGCATGTGTCGGTCCTCGTGCCGGGAGCGATCAGCCTTGCGCGCAGGCGCGTGCCGCACAGCCACTTTGGGACCGGCGGCGCCACCGGTGGGACGAGCGGTCGCCCGCCAGGGCCGCGCAGGCGCCGCGGCAGCAGCGAGCTTGCCCGCGATGCGCTCCGCGCCGGCGTCGTGACGTGGCCATGCTCCGGTATCGCCCCCGCCGGAGCATCGCGAGCAAGCTCGCTCCTACCCGAACACGCGGAGGCGCGGTCAGGCGATGCCCAGCGCCCGCCGCGCGTGGACGCGGAAGCGGCGGCTCAGGGTCAGCCGCGTGCCGTCGTGCAGCACGACCTCGGCGTTGCCCTGGAACAGCGGGTGGATCTCGCGCACGCGCTCCACGTTGACCAGCGTGCCACGGTGGATACGCAGGAAGCGGCCCGGGTCCAGCATCGCCAGCAGGCCGCTCAGGGTTTCCCGGTGCAGGTAGGCCTGCTTGCCGACGTGGATGCACACGTAGTTGCCGTCGGCCTGGATCCAGTCGATGGCGTCGGTGGGGATCACGCGGATGTGCTCGCCCACCCGCACGCTGATCCGCTGCACGGGTACGGCCGCGGCGTGCGCCCCCGGCGCCACCGGCGTGCGCGCCTGCAATCCGCGCCAGTGCCGGCGCACGCGCTCGAGAGCCTGGTCGAAGCGCGCCTGGTCGATCGGCTTGAGCACGTAGTCGAGCGCGTTGGCGTCGAAGGCGCGCAGCGCATGCTGGCCGTACGCGGTGGCGAACACCACCATCGGCAGCGTGTCAGGCTGCAGCTGGTGCAGCAGCTTGAAGCCGTCCAGGCCCGGCATGCGGATGTCCAGGAACAGCAGGTCCGGCGCCAGCGCGGCCACCGCCTGCAGCGCCTCGGCGGCGTTGCCGCATTCGCCGACGATCTCGAAATCGGCGTGCGCGGCCAGCGCCTGGCGCAACGCCAGGCGGGCCAGCACCTCGTCGTCCACCAGCAGGGTGCGGATCGGCGCCGGGCTCATGTCGCGTGCTCGCGGAAGGGCAGGCGCAATTCGACCCGGGTGCCGCCCTCGGTCTTGCGGTGCAGCGCAAGGCTGGCCGCGGCGCCGAACAGCACCCGCAGGCGCGCGCGCGTGTTGCCCAGGCCGAGGCCCTCCGCCGGCCCGTCCGGCGGCAGGCCGAGGCCGTCGTCGTCCACCTGCAGGTGCAGCTCGTCGCCATGGCGGCGGCTGGCCACCTGCAGGCGGCCGGGTGTGGGCTTGGCCAGCAGACCGTGACGCAGCGCGTTCTCCACCAGCGGCTGCAGGATCATGCTCGGCACCGCGGCCCGCAGCGTGTCGGGCGCCACCTCCAGGTGCGTGGACAGCCGGTCCTGGAAGCGCACCTGCTGGATGTCCAGGTAGCAGCGCAGGAACTCCATCTCGCGCGACAGCGGCACCTCGCTGGCGTGGCGCTCCTCCAGCGTCAGCCGCAGCAGATCGCTCAGCCGCGCGATCATCAGCCGCGCCTGCAGCGGGTCGGCCAGCGCCAGCGCCGAGATCGCATTGAGCGTGTTGAACAGGAAGTGCGGCTGCAGCTGCATGCGCAGCGCCTGCAGTTGCGACTGCGCCAGCTGGGTCTGCAACTGGGCATTGCGCAGCCGCTCGTCGCGCAGCCGGCGGCGCGAATCCAGGCCGCGCAGCACCACCAGGATCACCCAGTAGGTCAGCAGCGCCAGGTGGTAGCTGTAGGCGAACTGCATGCGCAGGTAGGCGGTGACCGTGTGCGCCGGCATCCGCCCCGGGCCGCACACGTACCAGAACACCAGCAGGTGGACCAGCACCTGCGCCAGCGCGATGCCCAGGCTCGCCGGCACCTGCACGGCGAGGAACCGGCGCCAGCCGTGCCCGGCGGTGCGCCGCCCCAGCCGGCCGACCAGCGGCGCCAACAGCATCCACAGGTAGAAGTCGGCGAAGTTCCACACCAGCACGCGCGACCACGCCGGCGGGTTGCCCTCGCCGATCGAGGACAGCCCGGCGCTGAGCGCGTACGAGGCCGCCAGCAGCGTCCAGAAGCCAAAGGCCAGGACCAGGGTGGTCGATCGGCGGGGTGGGGCGGAATCGGGCACGTGGGCCTCCCGGGGCATGGGCATGGTGGCGCGCGGCGAGTGTGCTGCGGAGGCGCTCACTCGCGACAGTGCCGCAAGGCGTGGCTCCCGGCGTGCGCGTCGCGCCGGCACGCCAGCGACAGCTGCCACAGGTTGTCGCCCGCGGCCAGGGCCGGCGCGGGCCGGTCGCTGTGAAAGTACAGCGTGCGTCCGCCCGCCGTCAGCTGCGCACCCCTGCTGTGCGTGCCCCGATTCACCCCGTCGCCGAGGTCTTGCGGTGCCGTCCAGCCGGCGGGCGTGTGGAAGGCGATCGCCAGGCGGTAGGGCGTGCCGGGGCCGTGGTTGACGCTGACCACGATGAACGAGCGGTCCGGTGCGATGGCCGGATCACGGACCAACGCGTCGGCGTCGCCAGGCGTCACCGGGTGGGCGGGGAGGTAGCGGCCGTGCCGGTAGGCCGCGTGCATGAGGCGCAGGTCGTTCCCGTCGCAGCCGATGAAGTAGACGCTGCCGTCGCCCGCGATGCTCGGCGCGGGGGTGGTCGAGCACCTGTCGACGGGGTCGGGCAGGCGCACGGGCCGGCCCCGGCCGGCGCCCTTGCGGTCGACCCGCCAGAGGTTCATGCCCATGCCGGTCCGGCGCTGGCCGCCGCGGATCAGGCCGAGCAGTGCGCCGCAGGGGTGGGTCGGCCGATTAGACACGAACAGCAGGTGGGAACCGTCCGGCGCCATCGCCGGGCCGAGGTCCCGCCAGCGGCCCGGGAACGGGGCTGGCGGCGGCGCGGACCAGCGCGCTCCGTCGCGGTGGAACTCGAGCAGGGTCCAGCCGTCGCCGTTCCCGCGCATGAAATACACGCTCGTGCCGTCCGGCGTGGGCGCGGCGGCGCCCTCGTCGCCGGGGCCGGACACGAGACCGGGCGCGAACAGGCGCGGCGCAGCGAGCCCGGTCGCGGCCGCGCCGCAAGCCGCCACGAGGGTCGGCAAGGCGAGGCAGATCGACAAGCGCATGGGGGCCCTCCGGGTCGCCGTCGTCGCCGGTACGCGCGCCACACTAGCGCGCGCGGCGGCGCAGGTCGCCGGGCCGGTGGCGAGCGGCCGCCCTGGCGGGGCGAGCGGCGCGATGCGCCCGACCGGCGGGGTCTCAGGCGTCGGCGACGCGCACCACGAGCTTGCCGAAGTTGCGCCCCTCGAGCAGGCCGATGAAGGCCGCCGGCGCACGTTCGAGCCCGTCGACGCGGTCCTCGCGCACGCGCACCAGGCCGGCCTCGATCCACTGGGTCATGTCGCGGCGGAAAGCCTCGAAGCGGCTGGCGTAGTGGTCGAGGATGATGAAGCCCTGCATGCGGATGCGCCGTTGCAGCACGGTCGCCATCAGCCGCGGCAGCCGGTCCGGACCGGCCGGCGGCGCATCCTCGTTGTAGTGTGCGATCACGCCGCACACCGGCACGCGCGCGCCGAGGTTGAGCAGGGGCACCACGGCATCCAGCACCTCGCCGCCGACGTTCTCGAAATAGACGTCGACGCCGTCCGGGCAGGCGGCGGCCAGGCGCTCGGCCAGGGCCGGCTCGCGGCGATCGAGGCAGGCGTCGAAGCCGAGTTCCTCCACGGCGTAGCGGCATTTGTCGGCGCCGCCGGCGATGCCCACCACGCGCGCGCCCTTGAGCCTGGCAATCTGCCCGACCACGGCGCCCACCGCGCCAGTCGCCGCGGCCACCACGACGGTCTCGCCGGGCCTGGGCTGGCCGATGTCGAGCAGGCCCACATAGGCGGTGAAGGCGGGCATGCCCAGCCCGCCGAGGGCGAGCGAGGGCTGCGCCAGGTCGCCCAGCGGCGTCAGGTCGCTGCCGTCGGAGAGCGCGTAGTCCTGCCAGCCGGCGTTGGCGAGCACCAGCTCGCCGACGCGGAAGCCCGGGTGCCGCGAGGCGGCCACGCGGCTGACCGTGCCGCCGACCATGGGCTCGCCCAGCCGCACCGCCGGCGCGTACGCGGTGCCGGCCGCGTCCATCAGGTTGCGCATGTACGGGTCCAGCGAGAGATAGAGCGTGCGCAGCAGCACCTGTCCCTCGTCCGGCTCGGGCACGGCGGCGAGCTCGAGCCGGAAGTCCGCCGGCGTGGGCAGGCCGTGCGGGCGCGCGGCTAGCACTACGCGGCGGTGGGTCGTGGCGGTGGTCATGGATCGGCTCCCGGTGGTTCCACAAGCAGCGCTGCGCCGGTCACGGCGCCGCCGCCAGCCCGTCGCAGCGCTCGTTCGCGCAGGCCTGCCAGCCGCCGCCGAGGGCCTTGTACAGGGCGATGGCGCGCAGGTTGATGCCGGCCTCGGCCTCGGCGAGCTGGTCCTCGGCGGCCAGCTGCGTGCGCTGGGCGTCGAGCAGCTCCAGGTAGTCGATGGCCCCGGCGTCGTAGCGGATCTTGGCCAGCGTCGCCGCGCGTTCGCTCTGCGCGGCCTGCTCCAGCAGGTGCTGCACGCGCACGCGCTGCTGGTTGTAGCCGACCAGCGCGTTGTCCACGTCCTCCAGCGCGCGCAGCACGGTGCGCTGGTAGCCGGCCAGCGCGGCGTCTGCGCGCGCCTCGCTGGCCTTCACGCCCGAGCGCACGCGCTGCACGTCGAGGCCGGACCAGGTGATGCTGGGCGCGATCGACCAGGCGCGCGTCGACGGGCTGCCGAAGTCGTTGCTGCGCCCGGCCAGGAAGCCGAGGAAGCCGCCCAGCGTGACGTGCGGGAACCAGTCGGCCTTGGCCACGCCGATGCGCGCCGTGGCGGCGGCGAGCTCGCGCTCGGCGATGCGGATGTCGGGGCGCCGGCGCAGCACGTCGTCGGCGTTGCCGATCGGCAGGGTGGTGTCGATCGGCGTGAAGTGCGCGGGCGAGAGGTCGACGTCGAGCTCGCCGGGGCGTTCGCCGAGCAACACGGCCAGGCGGAAGCTGTCGGCCTGCGCCTGCGCCTCGAGCACAGGCAGGGTCGCCTCGACGCCGGCCAGCCGCGCGCGGGCGCTGGCCACGTCCTGCTCCGAGCCGGTACCCAGCGCCGCGCGGCTCTGGATCAGTTCCAGCGCCTCACGCTGGTTGGCGATGTCGCGCCGGGCCACCTCCAGGCGCAGCTGCGTGCCGCGCAGGTCGAAGTAGTTGCGCGCGACCTCGGCGAACAGCGTGACCTGCGCGTCCTGCAGCGACGCGGCGGCCGCGTCGCTGTCGGCACGTGCGGCTTCCACCTGGCGGCGCACGCCACCGAACAGGTCGAGCTCCCAGCTGGCGTCGAAGCCGGCCTGGTAGGCGGTGGTGGTGGTGCGCTGCTCGCTCACGCCGGGCGTCTGGCCGCGGCTGCGCGTGTAGCTGGCGCCGGTCTCGACGTCCGGCCACTGCTGCGAGCGGGCGGTGCCGAGCAGGGCGCGCGCCTCGTCCAGGTGTGCCAGCGCGATCTTCAGGTCCGGCGCGTGCTTCGCGGCGCGGGCGATCAGCGCGTCCAGCGTGGGATCACCGAACTGCTTCCACCAGCCGGCCTGGAAGTCGGCGCTCGACTGGCGTGCGGCATCCACGCCCTGCAGCGTGACCGGCTTCTCCTGCGGGCGGTGATAGTCCGGCCCGACGTTGATGCAGCCGGCGAGGATCGCGGTCATGGCCACAGCCAGGATACGGAGCGCCCCGGTGGCTCCCGATTTCGATACGGGCCGGGGGAGAGCGAGCGGGTCTTTCATACGGTGTTGCATATCAGTGCTCCTCGATCGCCGTCGGCAGCGCCGGATGGCGGGCGGCGCGCCGCGCCGCCGCGCGCTCGCTCCAGCCGCGCACGATCACGTAGAACAGCGGGGTGAACAGCAGGCCGAAGAAGGTCACACCGAGCATGCCGGCGAACACCGCCACGCCCATCGCGTGGCGCATCTCCGCGCCGGCGCCGTGCGAGGTGACCAGCGGCACCACGCCCATGATGAAGGCGATCGACGTCATCAGGATGGGCCTGAGTCGCAGCCGCGCGGCCTCCAGCACGGCCTGGCGGCGGTCCAGGCCTTCGTGGATCTGCGCCTCGCGGGCGAACTCCACGATCAGGATCGCGTTCTTGCAGGCCAGGCCGACCAGCACGATCAGTCCGATCTGGGTGAAGATGTTGTTGTCCCCGCCCGACAGCCACACGCCGGCGATTGCGGACAGCAGCACCATCGGCACGATCAGGATCACCGCCAGCGGCAGGGTCAGGCTCTCGTACAGCGAGGCCAGCACCAGGAACACCAGCAGCACGCACAGCGGGAACACCAGCACCGCGGTGTTGCCGGCCAGGATCTGCTGATAGGTGAGCTCGGTCCACTCGTAGCTCATGCCGTTGGGCAGGTTGTCGCGGGCCAGCTTCTCCATCGCCGCCTGCGCCTGGCCCGAGCTGAAGCCCGGGGCCGGGCCGCCGTTGATCTCGGCGGTCGGATAGCCGTTGTAGTGCTGCACGCGGTCCGGACCGACGCTCTGGTGCACCTGCACGAACGAGCCCAGCGGCACCGCCTGGCCGGCGGCGTTGCGCGTCTTCAGCCGCAGGATGTCCTCCGGCTCGCGGCGGAAGCCCGGTTCGGCCGACACGTTGACCTGATAGGTGCGCCCGAAGCGGTTGAAGTCGTTGACGTACAGCGAGCCCATGTAGGCCTGCATGGTCTGGTAGACGTCGGCCAGGTTGACCCCCTCGGCCTTGGCCTTCTCGCGATCCACCTCGGCGTCGATCTGCGGCACGCTGACCTGGTAGCTGGAGAACAGGCCCGCCAGCGCCGGCACCTGCTGGCTCTTCGCGATCAGGTTCTGGGTCTGCTTGTAGAGCTCCTCGAAGCCCTGGTCGCTGCGGTCCTCGATCTGGATGCGGAAGCCGCCGATCGTGCCCAGGCCCATTACCGGCGGCGGCGGGAACACCGCGATGTAGGCATCCTGGATCGCCGCGTACTTCTGGTTGAGCGCGCCGGCGATGGCACCGGCCGAGAGCGACGGGTCGGTGCGTTGGTCGAACGGCTTCAGCGTGACGAAGACGATGCCGGAGTTGGGCGAGTTGGTGAAGCCGTTGATCGAGAGGCCCGGGAACGCCACCGCGCTCTCCACGCCCGGCTGCTTGAGCGCGATCTCGCTCATGCGGCGGATCACGTCCTCGGAACGATCCAGCGAGGCGGCGTCCGGCAGCTGCGCGAAGGACACCAGGTACTGCTTGTCCTGCATCGGCACGAAGCCGGTCGGCACGTGGATGAAGCCGAACACGCCCAGCGCCACCAGCGCGCCGTAGATCACGAGTGCCGGCGCACCCTTGCCGAGCACGCGCCGCACGCCGCCGACGTAGCGCTCGGCACCGCGCACGAACAGCCGGTTGAACGGGCGGAACAGCCAGCCGAAGGCGCGTTCGATCCACACGCTGAGCCGGTCCTTGGGCGCGCCATGCTCCTTCAGCAGCAGCGCCGACAGTGCCGGACTCAGGGTCAGCGAGTTGAACGCCGAGATCACCGTGGAGATCGCGATGGTCAGCGCGAACTGGCGGTAGAACTGGCCGGTCAGGCCGCTGATGAAGGCGGCCGGCACGAACACCGCGCACAGCACCAGCGCGGTGGCCACGATCGGGCCGGTCACCTCGGTCATCGCGCGACGGGTGGCCTCCTTCGGATGCAGGCCGTGCTCGATGTGCCGCTCGACGTTCTCCACCACCACGATGGCGTCGTCCACCACGATGCCGATCGCCAGCACCAGGCCGAACAGCGAGAGCGCATTGAGCGAGAAGCCGGCCAGGTACATCACCGCGAAGGTACCCACCAGCGACACCGGCACCGCCACCAGCGGAATGATCGAGGCACGCCAGGTCTGCAGGAACAGGATCACCACCAGCACGACCAGCGCGATCGCCTCGAACAGCGTGTGCACCACCGCCTCGATCGAGCCGCGCACGAACACGGTCGGGTCGTAGACGATGCGGTAGTCCACGCCCTGCGGAAATTCGCTCTTGAGCTGCGCCATGGTGGCGCGCACTTCGTCCGAGATCTGGATCGCGTTGGAACCGGGCCGCGCGAAGATCGGCAGCGCCACCGCCGGCTTGTTGTCCAGCAGGCTGCGCAGCGCGTAGTTGTTCGAGCCCAGTTCCACCCGCGCCACGTCACGCAGGTGCGTGACCGCGCCGTCGGCGGTGGTGCGCACCACGATGTTGGCGAAGTCTTCCTCGCTGACCAGGCGGCCGCGGGTGTTGATGTTGAGCTGGAACGCGGCCCCGTTCGGCGCCGGCGGCGCGTTGAGCGCGCCGGCGGCGACGTCCACGTTCTGCTCGCGGATGGCGTTGACGACGTCGCCGGTGGTCAGACCGCGCATGGCCAGCCGCTCGGGATCGAGCCACACGCGCATCGAGTATTCGCCGGCGCCGAAGATCTGCACGTCGCCCACGCCGTTCAGGCGCGCGAGCTGGTCCTTGATGTGCAGGCGCGCATAGTTGGACAGGTACAGCATGTCGTAGCGCTGGTCGGGCGAGATCAGGTGCACGACCATGGTCAGGTCGGGCGAGCTCTTCTGCGTGGTCACGCCGAGCCGCTGCACCTCCTCCGGCAGACGCGGCAGCGCCTGCGCCACGCGGTTCTGCACCTGCACCTGGGCGTTGTCCAGATCGGTGCCGAGCGCGAAGGTCACGGTCAGCGTCATGGTGCCGTCGCTGGTGGCTTGCGAGGAGGTGTAGAGCATCCCCTCGACGCCGTTGATCTGTTCCTCCAGCGGCGTGGCCACGGTGGCGGCGATCACCTTGGGGTTGGCGCCGGGATAGCTGGCGCGCACCACCACGGTGGGCGGCACCACTTCCGGGTATTCGCCGATCGGCAGCTTGAACAGCGCTATCGCGCCGGCGATCACGATCAGCACCGACAGCACGCCGGCGAGGATCGGACGCTCCACGAAATATTGGGCGAGTTTCATCGTTGGTTTCCCTGATGCGTCTGGATGCCTTCCCGCGAGGGAAGGCTGGGGAGGGCCGCCTTGCGGGACGGCCGCCCCCGACCTCTTCCGTCACGCGGAAGAGGGAACCGTGTTTCCCCTGTCGCGGCCGCGCCGGCGGCCGCGGGCTTGCCTCAGTTGCGCGCGACCTGGCCGTTGCCGCCGCCGGCCTGCGCGAGGCGGCTGTCGGCGTCCAGGGCCCGGCTCTCCATCGCCACGCGGGTGGGGTTCACCTCCATGCCGGGGCGCACGTGCTGCAGGCCGTTGACCAGCACCACGTCCTGCGCGGTCAGCCCGTCGGTGACCACGCGCAGGCCGTCGACCAGCGGACCCAGGGTGACCTTGCGGTACTCCACCTTGCGGTCCTTGCCCAGCACGTAGACGAACTTGTTGCCCAGGTCGGTGCCCACGGCGCGCTCGTCGATCAGCGCGCGCGGCCGGCGGCTGGGCGTGCGCAGCTCCAGGCGCACGTACAGGCCGGGCGTGTAGCGGCCGTCGGCGTTGTCGAACACCGCGCGCAGGCGGATCGTGCCGCTGCCGGCGTCGAGCTGGTTGTCGACGAAGTCGATGCGGCCCTTGTGCGGGTAGCCGTCCTCGTCGGCCAGGCCCATCGCCACCTGCGGCGCCTGGCCGCGTTCGCGGCGCAGGCGGTCGAGCTTGAGGTAGCTGTGCTCGTCGATGTCGAAGTAGGCGTACACCGGATCGACGCTCACCACGCTGGTCAGCACGTCGGCCGGCGTGACCAGGTTGCCGGCGGTGATGCGCGCGTTGCTGACGCGTCCGTCGATCGGCGCGCGCACCTCGGTGAAGCCACGATTGAGGCGCGCCGCCTCCAGCGCGGCGGCGGTGGCGGCGGCCTGCGCCCTGGCGCTGGCCGCCGCGGTCACCAGGCGGTCGGCCTCCTGCTTGGAGATCGCGTGCTGCGCCAGCAGCTTCTGTGCGCGCTCGGCGTTGGAATCGGCCAGCGCCTGCTCCGCACGCGCCTGGTTGAGGGTGGCGGCGAGGCGGTCCACCTCGGCCTGGTACGGCCGCGGATCGATGGTGAACAGCAGGTCGCCCTGGTGCACCCGCGCGCCTTCCTTGAAGTGCACCGCGGTGACGTAGCCGCTCACGCGCGGATGCACCTGGACGGTGTCCACCGCCTGCAGGCGGCCGGTGAAGGCATCGGTGTCGCTGACCGGGCGCACCAGCGTCTGCGCCACGGTAACCGTGGGCGGCGGCGGCGCGCCGCTTTCCTGGGCGTGGCTTTCGCCACGACTGCCGAGCACCGCCCAGCTGCCGATCGCCACGGCGGCGGCCAGGCTCACGAGGATCCATCGCTTCTTCATGCTGCGCTCCCGGGTTTCAAAATAGTGCACCGATCGGTACAGGACCGGCGGAGGCCCGGGAGAATAGGTATACTTATCGGTATAGAAAACCGCGATGTGGTGCAATGCAATAGTGACGTCGAGTCACGAATGAACCGGGAGCCACCCCAATGGAAGACTTTGCAGCAATTTCCGCCTTCGTCCGCGTGGTCGATGCGGGCAGCTTCGCCGCGGCGGCCGCCCAGCTCGGCATGACGCCCTCGGGGGTGAGCCGTGCCGTCTCACGGCTGGAGGAACGGCTCGGCGCGCGGCTGCTGTTCCGCTCCACCCGCTCGCTGCGGCTGACCGACGACGGTGCGGTGTTCCACGCCCGCTGCAAGGACATCCTGGCGGACCTGGCCGAGGCCACGGAGGCGCTGGGCTACGCCAACCGCAAGCCTGTCGGCAGGTTGCGCGTGGGCATGTCGCTGGCCGTGGGCCGCGCCGCACTGATCCCGCGGCTGACCGAGTTCGAGCAGCGCTACCCCGACATCCGCCTGGAACTGTCGATGAGCGACCTGCCCTCGGACATGAACGGCGAAGGTATCGACTGCGCCATCCGCGTCGGCGAGCTGGAGGACTCCAGCCTGATCGCGCGCAAGATCGGCTACCTGCGCAACGTGGTGTGCGCCTCGCCCGAGTACCTCGCCCGCTTCGGCGCGCCGCGGAGCATCGAGGACCTGGCCCGCCACCGCTGCATCAACTATGTCTACCCGAACGGCCGTCCGCGCCAGTGGCAGTTCGACGGCCCGCACGGCCCGATCTCGGTCGACATCGACGCGCACCTGCTGATCAACGACGCCGAATCGGTGATCCAGGCCGCCGCGGCCGGCCTGGGCATCACCCAGGCCCCGCACATGCTGGTCGCCTGCATGCTCGACCTGGGCAAGCTCGAGCTGGTGATGCCCGAGATCCGCTCCACCGGCAAGCCGGTGTGGATCGTCTACCCGCAGAAGAAGCACCTCTCCGCGCGCGTGCAGGCCTTCATCGACTGGGTGCGCGAGCTGTTCGAGCGGACCAACGAACCGCAATTCCGCATCCCCGCGCGGGTGGCCGCCGGCAAGAGCGGGCCGGGCGTGCCGGCGGCAGCCTGAACGGGCAGCGGGCCCGCCGCGCTGGTCATTGCGGCCGCCGATGGCGACGGCCGCCCGCTCGTCAACCGCCGGCCGGCAGCCAGATCAGCAGGGCGATGCCCAGCGCGATGCGGTACACCGCGAACGGCGTGAAGCGGTGCGTGCGGATGTAGCCGAGCAGCCACTTCACCGCGGCGAAGGCGACGATGGCCGAGACCACGAAGCCCACGACCAGCGCGCTCCAGTCCTCGTGCGCGGCGCCGCCGCCCTTGAGCACCTTGAGCAGTTCGTAGCCGGTGGCGGCGTACATGGTCGGGATGCCGACCAGGAAGGCGAATTCGGTGGCCGCCGCGCGATTGCTGGTGCCGGCCAGCAGCGCGGCGAAGATGGTCGCGGCCGAGCGCGAGGTGCCGGGAAAGATGCCGGCGAGCATCTGCGCGACGCCGACGAGCACCGCCACCGGCCAGGTCACCTCGCTGCGCTCCGGGCGCCGCGCCGCCACCGCCTCGGCCCCGAGCATCCACAGTCCGCCGATCACCAGCGCCCAGGCAATCGGCGTGACCGTCTCGGGCAGCTTGAACCCGAGCTTGACCGCCACGAAGCCGAGCGCGGCCGTGATCAGGAAGGCCACCGTGAGCTTGGCCAGGTAGTCGCGGTTGGCCGGGTCGCGCCACTGCGTGAGCAGCTGCCACAGCCGCTTCCAGTAGATCAGCGTGACCGCCAGGATGGCGCCCGCCTGGATGCCCACGTTGAAGAGGTCCGAGCGCGCGCCCAGGCCCAGCCGTTCGGCGATCAGCAGGTGACCGGTGCTGGAGATGGGCAGGAATTCGGTGATGCCTTCGATGATGCCGAGCAGGATGACGCGAAGCAGATCGCTCACGAGAGCTCCCAGGAAGAAAGGTGCAGGCGAACGCCCTAGCTTACGGGAACGGCGGGAAGGCGCCGTAGAGGCCGCTCGGCGCAACGGCGGGCGCTTCACGCCCGGCGCATGGCTGGATGCCTATAAAGGCGTTGCCGCGTGTTGCGGCAGGAGGCGAGCCATGAACGACGACCGCATCGAAGGTACCAAGCACGAGATCAAGGGCGGACTGAAGGAGGTCGCCGGCAAGGTGACCGGCGACACCTCGACCGAAGTGTCCGGCAACCTCGAGAAGAACGCCGGCAAGGTGCAGCGCAACGTCGGCGAGGTCGAGGACGAGCTGGACGACGATCTGGAGGAGTGACGCCGACCCGCCTGATTTGCACCAATATGGGCAATCGGAAAGCCCATATTGGTGCCACAACACCCGGGCCGGGCCTGCGCGCGGCGCTACCAGGCCGTCCGGCGCCTGGCATGGGCATTGCTAAAGGGCTGCATCCCTTCGCCATCGCCCACCCGAGGTTGCCATGACCGCCCAGAAAGTGCTCGACCTGATCGCCGAACACAACGTCGAGTTCGTCGACCTGCGCTTCGCCGACATGCTCGGCAAGCATCACCACGTGACCTTTCCCGCGCACGCCATCGACGAGTCGACCTTCGAGGACGGCAAGATGTTCGACGGCTCCTCGATCGCCGGCTGGAAAGGCATCAACGAGTCGGACATGGT
This sequence comes from Fulvimonas yonginensis, assembly GCF_037137055.1. Classification (NCBI taxonomy): domain Bacteria; kingdom Pseudomonadati; phylum Pseudomonadota; class Gammaproteobacteria; order Lysobacterales; family Rhodanobacteraceae; genus Fulvimonas; species Fulvimonas yonginensis. The sequence goes on along the minus strand of NZ_JBBBNY010000001.1, from coordinate 37,853 downwards.
GCTGATGCCCGACCCGGAGACCGCCCACCTGGATCCGTTCTCCTCGCACACGCAGCTGATCCTGCACTGCGACGTGCTGGAGCCCTCGACCATGCAGGCCTACGGCCGCGACCCCCGCTCGATCGCCAAGCGCGCCGAGGCCTACCTCAAGTCGACCGGCATCGCCGACACCGCCTTCTTCGGGCCGGAGCCGGAGTTCTTCATCTTCGATTCGGTGCGCTGGCAGAACGACATGGGCCGCGTGTTCTACGAGATCGAGTCCGAAGAGGCCGCGTGGAGCTCGCGCTTCAAGTACGACGAGGGCAACACCGGCCATCGTCCGGGCGTCAAGGGTGGCTACTTCCCGGTCTCGCCGGTCGACTCGCTGGGCGACCTGCGCGCCGACATGTGCAAGGTGCTCGAATCGCTCGGCCAGAAGGTCGAGGTGCACCACCACGAGGTCGCCAATGCCGGCCAGTGCGAGATCGGCACGCGCTTCAACACGCTGGTGAAGAAGGCCGACGAGCTGATGACGATGAAGTACGTCATCAAGAACGTGGCGCACCAGAACGGCAAGACCGTGACCTTCATGCCCAAGCCGATCGTCGGCGACAACGGCTCGGGCATGCACGTGCACCAGTCGCTCAGCAAGGACGGCAACAACCTGTTCGCCGGCGAGCTGTACGGCGGCCTGTCGCAGACCGCGCTGTGGTACATCGGCGGCATCTTCAAGCACGCCCGCGCGATCAACGCCTTCGCCAACTCCACCACCAACAGCTACAAGCGCCTGGTGCCGGGCTTCGAGGCGCCGGTCATGCTTGCCTACTCGGCGCGCAACCGCTCGGCCAGCTGCCGCATCCCGTACGTGGCCAGCCCGAAGGGCCGCCGCATCGAGGTGCGCTTCCCCGATCCGATGCAATCGGGTTACCTCACCTTTACCGCGCTGATGATGGCCGGCCTGGATGGCATCCTGAACAAGATCGACCCGGGTGCGCCGGCCGACAAGGACCTCTACGACCTGCCGCCGGAAGAGGAGAAGAACATCCCGCAGGTGTGCTCGAGCCTGGACGCCGCGCTGGAGGCGCTGGACAGGGACCGCGACTTCCTCAAGGCCGGCGGCGTGTTCACCGACGACTTCATCGACGCCTACATCGCGCTGAAGATGCAGGAGGTGACCCGCTACCGCGCCAGCACGCACCCGCTGGAGTTCCAGATGTACTACGCGATCTGAAGCGGTCGCGGCAAGGACGGCGACGGGCGCCCCGGGGCGCCCGTCTTTTTTCCGGGAGGGAAACACGGGCCGCCACCGGTGGAGGCAGCCACATTGTCTGCACGGCCGGCCGGCCTACCATCGAGGCGCTCGGGTCGACCGGGCCCGCGGGGCAGGGCTGCGCGTTCGAGGGGACACCACGATGACAGCCGTCCGGCCACCAAGCCTCATCCGATCCCGCATCGTGCTGGCGGCTGGCTTCGTGTTGCTCGCGCTGCTGCTCGCCGGTGCCTATCTGCTGGCGGACGTGCGCGAGCAGGGCATCCGGCAGGAACAAAAAGCCGAAGCGGTCAGGCATACCCTGACCGAAGTGCTGCTGGTGATCGAAGGTGCGGAAACCGCCCAGCGCGGCTACCTGCTCACCGGCCAGGCGGTCTATCTCGCTCCCTACCGCGCCGCGCGCAGCAGCCTGCAGGCAGCCCTGGGGGAGCTGGACGCGCAGGTCAGCTCACCGCAGGCGCGCGAGCGGCTGACCGAGCTGCGCGGCCTGGTCGCCGCCAAGCAGGCCGAGATCGAGCAGACGCTGGCTCTCTACCACGGCGGGCGACAGCAGGCGGCGGTGGAACTGGTCCGCTCCAACGTCGGGATGGACCTGATGCAGCGGATCCGTCGCGTCGTGCGCGCCATGCAGGCCGACTGTGACCGCCGCATCGAGGTGGCGCGCGCCAAGGGGCGCGTGTTGTCGGACTGGCTGCTGGCGGGCGTATCGGTGATTTCGCTCGCGATCCTGGGCCTGGCCACGCTGAGCCTGCGCGAGATATCCCGCCGGCACCGGATGATCGTGCGCACCCGCGACGAGCTGCTCGCCTCCAACGAGGCGCTCAAGGCCAGCGTACGGCAGCAGGCGATGCTGGAGGAGGCGGTGCGCCAGTCACGCAAGATGGAGGCGCTCGGCGCGCTCACCGGCGGCCTGGCGCACGACTTCAACAACATGCTGGCGGTGGTGATCGGCAATCTGGAGCTGATGCGCATGCGCCTGGCCAAGGGCGGCACCGATCTGCAGCGCTACATCGACTACGCCCTGGAGGGCGCGCAGCGCGCCGGCGAGCTCACCCGCAGGCTGCTCGCGTTCGCGCGCAAGCAGCCGCTGCGGCCGGTGCTGGTGTCGCTGAACGAGGCGGTCGCCGGCATCACCGAGATGATCCGCCGCACCCTGGGCGGCATCTACACCATCGAACTGGTGCAGGCCGGCGGGCTGTGGCCGGTGGTGGTCGACGTCAACCAGCTAGAAAACGCACTGGTCAACCTCGCTGTCAACGCGCGCGACGCCATGCCCGAAGGCGGCCGGCTGACGATCCAGACCGCCAACGTGGCGCTGGACGAGGATTACGCGAGCCGGCACCCCGACGTCGGCAGCGGGCCCTACGTGATGATCGCGGTCACCGACACCGGACACGGCATGAGCGAGGACGTGCTGGCCAAGGCCTTCGATCCGTTCTTCACCACCAAGGAGGTGGGCAAGGGCACCGGGCTGGGGCTGAGCCAGGTCTACGGCTTCGTGAAACAGTCCGGCGGCCACGTGGACATCGCCAGCGAGCCGAAGAAGGGCACCACGGTCCGCATCTACCTGCCGCGGGCGCCGGAAGGGAGCCTGCAGGCGCCGATGCCCGCACCGGCGGCCGAGGCCGACGCGCTGCCGCGCGGGGACAGCGCGACCACCATCCTGCTGGTGGAGGACGACCCGTCGGTGCGCATCTTCGCCGCCGAGGCACTGACCGAACTGGGCTACAGCGTGCTGACCGCCCCGAGCGGGCACCGCGCGCTGGCCAACCTGGAGGCGAATCCCCAGGTGGCGCTGCTGCTGACCGACGTGGTGATGGCCGAAATGACCGGCCGCCAGCTGGCCGAACTGGCGCTGCGGCTGCAGCCGCAGCTGCGGGTGCTGTACATGACCGGCTTCACCCGCGAAGCGCTCGATCGCGGCGGGGTCATGGAGCCGGGCGTGGCGCTGCTGCGCAAGCCGTTCACCCTGGACGAACTGGCCCATCGCGTGCATGCGGTGCTGGCCGGCGCGCCGCCCGCCGGCGGTGCCCGCGCGGATCCGTCGCACGGATAACGGGCACGCGTTGCACCAGCAAGGCGCAACGCCCATCATGGGCACATGCACGAGGACACCTGGCGCCGCTGGGCGGAACAGCTTTCGACCGGGCTCGTCCTGGCCGACGCCGGCCTGTGCGTGCGCTGGATCAACCCGGCGCTGGCCGAATGGCTGGCGCTCGGGCTGCGCGGCGTGGTCGGCCAGCCGCTCGCCAGCGTGTTGCCGCTACCCGGCCTGGACGCCCAGGCGGCGCGGGCCGGCGGGCGCGGGGCATCGGTGCAGTGGCGCGACCAGGTGCTGACCGCCGCCGACGGCGTCGACCGGCGCGTCGACGCCGCGCTGCAGGCCTGGGACGACGGGCAGTGGCTGGTGGAGGTCCATCTGCTGGGCGAACGCCCTCCCGACAGCCCACCGGTGTCGGCGACCCTGCGTGGCTTCGCGCACGAGGTGAAGAACCCCCTGGCCGGGCTGCGCGGTGCCGCGCAGCTGCTCCAGCGTCGGGTGGGCGATGCGGACTTGAAGGCGCTGGCCGGCGTGGTCATCGCCGAGGCGGACCGGCTGACGGCACTGGCCGACCGGCTGCTGCACCGCGACGGCGCCCCGCGCCGGACGGCCCTCAACATCCATGCGGTGCTCGAGCGGGTGGTCACGCTGCTGGCCGCCGAGCCCGCCCCGTTGATCGTGCACCAGGACTACGACCCCAGTTTGCCGGACCTGTGCGGCGACGCCGACCGCCTGCAGCAGTTGCTGCTGAACCTGGCGCGCAACGCGCGCGAGGCGGGCGCGCGCACGCTGGTCCTGCGCACCCGCGCCGAGCATGGCGTGCGACTGGGCGAGCGCATGCTGCGCACGGCGCTGCGCCTGGACGTGATCGACGACGGCGCGGGGGTGCCGCCCGCGTTGCGCGGGACGCTGTTCCAGCCGCTGGTCTCCGGTCGCGCCGACGGCACCGGCCTGGGCCTGGCGTTGGCCCGCGAGATCGCCAACGAACACGGTGGCGAACTGCGCCACGCCGGCACCGCCGGCGCCACCACGTTCACGCTGCTGTTGCCGCTCGAGCCCGAGGCGACGATCGGCCTTTCCGCGGCGGGCCCCGCACCGGAGGAAACGAGGCCGTGAGCCCCGAGGTGTGGATCGTCGACGACGACCGCAGCATCCGGTTCGTGCTGGCCGAGGCGCTGCGCGAGGCAGGACTGGACGTACGCGAGTTCGGCGACGTCGCCGCCGCGCGTGCAGCCCTGCGCGACGCGCGCCCGGCGCTGCTGCTGACCGACGTGCGCATGCCCGGCGAGGATGGCCTGGCTCTGCTCGGCGAGCTGGCGGCGCAAGGCATCGGGCCGGTGATCGTGATGAGCGCCTACACCGACGTCGCCACCACCGCCGCGGCCTACCGCGCCGGTGCGGTGGACTACCTGGCCAAGCCGTTCGACCTGGACCACGCGGTGGCGGTGGTGCACCGTGCGCTGACCGAGCAGCCGGCCGCGCCGCCGCCGGCCGCGCCGCCGCCCACGCACGCGCTGCTCGGCGAGAGCGCGCCGATGCGCGAAGTGTTCCGCCTGATCGGCCGGGTCGCCGCCAGCGACCTCAACGTGCTGGTGACCGGGGAAACCGGCACCGGCAAGGAGCTGGTCGCGCGCGCGCTGCACGAGGAGAGCGCGCGCCGTGCCAAGCCCTTCGTGGCGCTCAACACCGCGGCGATCCCCAGCGAGCTGCTGGAAAGCGAGCTTTTCGGACACGAGGCGGGCGCCTTCACCGGCGCGACGCGGCGTGTCGCCGGCCGCTTCGAGCAGGCCGAGGGCGGCACCCTGTTCCTGGACGAGATCGGCGACATGCCGTTGGCCCTGCAGACGCGCCTGCTGCGCGTGCTCGCCGGCGGCGAGTTCTACCGCGTCGGCGGTCGGGAGCTGATCCGCTGCAACGTGCGCATCGTCGCCGCCACCCACCAGGACCTGGACGCGCGCGTGGCCGCCGGCCAGTTTCGCGCCGACCTCAAGCACCGCCTGGACGTGGTCCGCATCGAGCTGCCGCCGCTGCGCGCGCGCCGCGGCGACGTGCCGATGCTGGCCCGGCATTTCCTCGCCGCCGCGGCGCAGGAACTCAAGCTGCCACCCAAGCGCTTCTCGCGCGCCGCACTGCGCGCGCTGGAGCAGCGCGACTTTCCCGGCAACGTGCGCGAACTGGAGAACCTGTGCCGGCGGCTGGCGGTGATCGCGCCCGGGACCGAGATCCAGGCGGGCGACCTGGGACCGGCCGGCGCCACCGCGGTGCCGGGCGACTGGACCCGCGCACTGCACGACTGGGCCAGCCGGGCGCTGGCACGCGGCGAACCGGACATCCACGCCCGCGCCCGCGAGGCGCTGGACCGCACCCTGCTGGAAGCGGCACTCGCCGCGCACGGAGGCCACCGCCAGCACGCCGCGGCCGCGCTGGGCGTGGGGCGCAACACGCTCACCCGCAAGCTCGGGGCCTCGCGCAAACGACGCAGCTAGCTGCGAAGTCGCGGGAGCGAGCTTGCTCGCGAGGCGCGGGTTCCTCTCGGCCCGGGACCGGGCAAAGGCATCGCGAGCAAGCTCGCTCCTGCAACAGCGGGGGCGGGACCGCATAATCGGAAACCCTTCCAGGTAGAACGCCATGTCCGAACCTCTCGCCATCCGCCGTGCCGCCCGTGCCGACATCCCCCACCTAGTCGACTGGAACGCCGCGATGGCGCAGGAGACCGAGGCCAAGGCGTTGGACCGCAGCGTGCTCGCGCGTGGCGTGGCGGGCGTGTTCGACGACCCGCGTCGCGGCTTCTACCTGGTAGCCGAACGCGGCGGCACGGCGGTCGGCAGCCTGCTGGTCACCTACGAGTGGAGCGACTGGCGCTGCGGCGACTTCTGGTGGATCCAGAGCGTCTACGTGGTGCCCGCGGCGCGGCGCGGCGGCGTGTTCCGCGCGCTGTACGCCGCCGTGCGCGACCAGGCGCGCGCCGCCGGCGCGGTCGGCCTGCGGCTCTACGTGGAGACGGAGAACCACCGCGCGCAGCGCACCTATGCCGAGCTCGGCATGGCGCGGTGCCACTACCTGATGTACGAGGAGCCGCTGCCGGCCTGACGCCGCGGCAGGCTCAGCGGCGCTGGGCGGCGAGGCGTTCGCCCAGCACGGCGGCCGCCATCGGCTCGCCGTAGAGGAAGCCCTGCAGTTGCGCGCAACCGGCCGCGCGCAGGTATTCCGCCTGGGCCCGCGTCTCCACGCCCTCGGCCACCACCACCTTGCCCAGGCTGCGCGCCATCGCGATGATCGCCTGGGTGATCGCCGCGGTGTCGCTGTCCGATTCGACGTCGCGCACGAAGGCGCGGTCGATCTTCAGCGCGTCGACCGGGAAGTGCTTGAGGTAGGACAGGCTGCAGTAGCCGGTGCCGAAATCGTCCAGCGAGAGCCGCACGCCGCAGCGGCGGATCCGCTGCAGCAGGGCGATGGTCGCGTCGCCGCCGGCCATCACCGTGCGCTCGGTCAGTTCCAGCTCCAGCAGCGACGGGTCCAGCGCGCACTCGGCCAGCACCGCCTCGAGCTCGGCCAGGAAGCCGGCATGCTGGAACTGCAGCGCCGAGACGTTGACCGCGACCGGCAGGCCCACGCCGCCGCGCTGCCAGCGATGGGCCTGGCGGCAGGCTTCGCGCAGCACCCAGGCGCCGAGCGGCACGATCAGGCCGGTGTCCTCGGCCACCGCGACGAACTGCTCGGTGGCACAGTGCGCCAAACCCTCGGCGCCCGGCCAGCGCAGCAGCGCCTCGGCGCCGACGATGCGTTCGTTCACGGCGTCGACCTTCGGCTGGTAGTGCAGTATGAGATCGCCGCGCGTCATCGCCCGGCGCAGCTCGGCCTCGATGCGCCGTCGCGCCGCCGCGCGCTCGTTCATCGAGGCGGTGAAGAAGCGATAGCCGTGGCGGCCGCCGATCTTGACCTCGTACATGGCGCTGTCCGCGTTGCGCAGTAGCGCGTCGGCATCCACCGCGTCGTCGGGGAACAGGCTGATGCCCACCGAGACGCGCAGCGCGAGTTCCGGCAGGCCGGGCACCGCGGTGTGCTCGCCGTAGGCGATCAGCCGCTGCGCGGCGCTGGCGGCCTGGCCCGGCGCCTGCACCTGCGGCAGCAGCACGACGAATTCGTCGCCGTGGTGGCGGCACAGCAGGTCGTCGTCGTGCAGCGCCTGGCGCAGTTGCGCGGCGAACGCGCGCAGCACGCGATCGCCGTTGGCGGGGCCGTGCTGCTCGTTGATGCGCTTGAAATGGTCGATGTCCAGGTAGAGCAGCGCGCAGCGCTGCTGGCGGCGGTGGGCGGTGGCGACCACGCGCTCGATGTGGCTCTGCAGCTGGCTGCGGTTGGGCAGCCCGGTCAGCGTATCGATCTGGCTCAGGTGGATCATTCGCAGCGCCAGCGAGCGCGTCTCGCTGACGTCGCGGAACACCAGCACGCCGCCGATGGCGTGGCCGGTGCGGTCGTGGATCGGGGCCGACGAGTCCTCGATCGGGGTTTCGAAGCCGTTGCGATGCAGCAGCAACGCCTTGCCCTCCAGGTCGACGATCGCGTTGCGCTCGATCGCCGCGCGCAGCGGATTGGCAAGCGGCGCGCCGGTGCGCGCGTCGCACAGGCGGAACACCTCGTCCATCGGCCGCCCGCGCGCCTCGCCCGCGCTCCAGCCGGTGAGCCCTTCGGCCACCGGGTTGAGCGCGGTGACACGCAGCTCCAGGTCGGCGGCGATCACCGCGTCGCCGATCGAGTTCAAGGTCACCTCGGCCAGCTCGCGTTCGCGGAACAGCGCCTCTTCGTACTGCTTGCGCTGGCTGATGTCCTGCACCTGCGATACGAAGTACAGCGGCTTGCCGTGCTCGTCGCGCACCAGCGAGACGCTGAGCTGGAAGTGCACGACGTGGCCGTCCTTGTGCAGGTTGCGCTTCTCCATCTGGTAGGCGTCGGTGCCGCCGGCGAGCATCTCGCGCAGGCGGGCCATGTCGTCGGCGTAGTCGTCCGGATGGGTGACGTCGGCGATGCTCAGGGTCAGGAATTCCTCCTCGCTGTAGCCGAGCATGCGGCACACCGCCTGGTTCACGCGCAGGAAGCGTCCGTCCGGGCGTACCAGCGCCATGCCGATGGCGGCGTGCTGGAAGGCGCCGAAGAAGCGCTGCTCGCTCTCGCGCAGCTTGAGCTCCAGCGCGTGCCGCTCGGTGATGTCGATCAGCACTGCGAACACGCCCTGCACGCGGCCGTGGGCGTCGGCGTCGGGCTGGAAGCTGGCGTGCATGTAGCGGTGCGCGCAACCGTCGAGCAGCACGCCGTCGACGGTGGCCGCCTGGCCGCCGAGCGCGCCGAGCAGCGCCTCGGTCACCCGCGCCGCGCTGGCGCCGTCGAGCAGCTCGCCCACCGCACGGCCGACCATGGCCTCCGGCGCCATACCGCCCCAGCGGCGCGGAGGCGTGTTGGCGAAGCGCACGCGCAGGTCGCCATCCAGATAGAGGACCAGCGCGGGGATCCCGCGCAGTACGTGCTCGGGCCAGTTCCGCACGGACTGGCCGACGTCTCCAGCCGGATCGGGCGGGGATCCGTCCGGTGCAAGAGGCTGCTTCATGGCTCCCCCGAGCGCACCGCCTGCTTTCGCGGCCATCATGCGCCTGTGGCCCGGCGGATGCCAGAAGCGCCCGCCGGCAGCGCCGAGCCGCCCCCCTCGGGGACGGTGCGCTAGTGCCGGCTGGCGGCCGGCGCGCCCAGGCCGTGCCGGCCGAGCACCACCCGGCCCTGCGCATGCAGCGCCGGCTCGATGCCGTAGCGGGCGGCGAGCACCGCCACCAGCGGCCCGAGTGCCTGCGGCGCCAGCGGGTAGCCGTGCGCGAGCGGCCGCGGCTGGCCGTCGGCGCCGGCCTGCGCGACGGTCACCGCCACCGTGCCCAGCCCCGGTGCCTCATGGGCGATCAGGCTCGGCGGCGCCGCCCCCGGGTCGGGCGGCGCCAGCGTTTCCAGCAGCCAGCCCTCGGCCGCCTCGCCGCACTCCAGCTGCAACGGCAGCCGGTGCGCGTGCAGCAGCGCCGCGTACTGGCGCAGCTCGAACACCAGCCCGGCGAAGGCATGCGCGCGCTCGCCCGGGGCGCCATCCTGCGCGGCCAGCCAGGCCGCCGGCGAGCCGGCGCGCACCACGCCGTCGGCGTAGTGCAGCGGCAGGCCACGCGCGCTGAGCGTGTGCTCCTCCCGGTAGGGCGTGAGCAGCGCGGTCTCCAGCAGCGTCCACAGCGGCGCCAGGTTGACGTGTTCGTACTGCACGCAGGTGAGCGCGAGCAGGTCGTTGCGGCTCAGGTAGCGGGCGTGCTCGAGTCGTATGCCGAGCGTGCGCATCAGCCAATCGGCGGTCCGCGCGCCGGCCTCGCCGCGGCCGACCAGCTCCACCTCGATCCGACCGGCCAGGGCTTGCGCCAGCGGCTCGGGCGCCAGGATCGAGAGCGGCACCAGCCGCAGCGCGCCGCCGGCGTGCTCGGGCTCCGGCTGCAGTGGCTGCGCCGGCATGCGGCCCTCGTGGGTGCCGAAGGCGACCACGTGCTCCAGGTGCCCGCGCGGCACGCGCCGGGCCAGTTCGTCGAGCGTTGCCCAGACCGGGAAACCGGGCCGCAGCAGCTCGACCGGGTCGAACAGCGCGCCGGCCAGCGCCAGTCGCGCCTCGCCCACGCCCGGCAGCAGCGCGTGCAGATCGGTGGCGACGCGCGCGGCCAGTTCGGCCGCGTCGTCGCGGCTCAAGGTGGCGGGAGGCACCTGGCCGGGCGACAGTTCCAGCGCGAGCACCGCGGGCAGGGCGACGGGCGGTTGCGCTTCCATCGAGGGCGATTCCGAACGGCAGGAAACCGCGAAGTATAGGACAGCCCACCCGTTCACGTTTCCGGGCTTCCGCCGCCTCGGCGTGCGGGTTAGCCTTGGGAACTCAAGCCGCAAGGACCCGCCCAGGACATGGAAAAAACCCTCAAGCGCGTCGGTGTGATCGGAGGCGTGCGCATCCCGTTCTGCCGCAACAACACGGCCTACGCCGACGTCGGCAATTTCGGCATGTCGGTGAAGGTGCTCGGGGCGCTGGTGGAGCGGTACGGGCTGCATGGGGTGGAGCTGGGCGAGGTCGCGCTGGGCGCGGTGATCAAGCACGCCGCCGACTGGAACCTCGCGCGCGAGGCGCTGCTCAGTTCGGGCCTGGCCCCGACCACGCCCGGCATCACCACCGCGCGTGCCTGCGGGACCTCGCTGGACAACGCCATCATCGTCGGCAACAAGATCGCCACCGGGCAGATCGAATCGGGCATCGCCGCCGGCTCGGACACCACCAGCGACGTGCCGATCGTGTACGGTGAGCGCCTGCGCAAGCGGCTGCTGGCGATCAACCGCGCCAAGGGCTGGCAGGACAAGCTCGCCGCCGCCACGCGCGGCTTCTCGCCGGCCGAGCTCAAGCCCTCGTTCCCGGGCGTGGCCGAGCCGCGTACCGGCATGTCGATGGGCGAGCATTGCGAGAAGATGGCGCGCGAGTGGCACATCGACCGGCAGTCGCAGGATGCGCTGGCGCTGGAGAGCCACCGCAAGCTCGCCGCCGCCTACGCGTCGGGTTTCATGGACGACCTGGTGATCCCGTTCCGCGGCGTGCGCCGCGACAACATCCTGCGCCCGGACACCAGCATGGAGAAGCTGGCCACCCTCAAGCCCGCGTTCGACCGCACCTCGGGCCACGGCACGCTCACCGCCGGCAACTCCACCGCGTTGTCCGACGGCGCCGCCGCGGTGCTGCTGGCCAGCGAAGACTGGGCCACGCGGCGCAACCTGCCGGTGCAGGCCTGGCTGCGCGATGCCGAGGTGGCGGCGGTCGACTTCGTCCACGGCGAGGGCCTGCTGATGGCGCCCACGGTGGCGGTCGCGCGGCTGCTCGCGCGCAACGGGCTGGCCCTGCAGGACTTCGACTTCTACGAGATCCACGAGGCGTTCGCCGCACAGGTGCTGTGCACGCTGCGCGCGTGGGAGAGCGCCGACTACTGCCGCAACCGGCTGGGCCTCTCCGCGCCGCTGGGCAGCATCGACCCGGCCAGGCTCAACGTGCACGGCTCCAGCCTGGCCACCGGGCACCCGTTCGCCGCCACCGGTGCGCGGCTGGTCGCTACGCTGGCCAAGGAGCTGGCGCAGAAGGGCTCCGGTCGCGGCCTGATCTCGGTGTGCACCGCCGGCGGCATGGGCGTGGTGGCGATCCTGGAGCGTTGATCCCGACCGGCCATGCCGCGCCTGCGCGTCACCACCGCCCTGAGCGTGCTGGCCCTGTTCGTCAGTGTCTGGGGCACGGACTGGCTGAGCGGCCTCACCGACGACTGGATCGGGCCACCCCCTCGGCCCGGCGCCGTCGCGGCGGCACGCTCGCGCCACGCCGCGTCCCGCCATCGCACCCATGCCGCGCCGCGCGTGGTGGGCGCGCAGCCAGACGTGGTGGCGCGCATCACGCCTCCGCCGGCGGTTCTTGTACCGCTCGAGATACCGCCCTCAGACGCGTCCTGGGCGAAGCTGCGCGGCCACCTCGATGGCCGCGTCGTGCTGGACGTCGCGACCGACGGCAGCGGGCGGGTGACTTCCGCGGACATCGCCCGGTCCAGCGGCGATCCGGTGCTCGACGCGCACGCCTTGGCCACCGTCCGGCACTGGCGCTTCGCGGTGCCGTCCGATGCACCCGAGGGGGTGCATGGTGAACTGCCGATGCGCTTCGACAGCGGCCCGCCCGCCACGCCGCCGTGAGCGGCACGGTGGACGGGAACGGCGGCTACAGGATGCCGCTGGCGCTCGAGCCGAAGGCGGTGATCAGGCGGGTGTAGATCAGCTTGGGCGACAGTGCCACGTCCGGGAAATCCCCGACCGGCTCGTAGCAGCTGTAGAAGTCCGGGTCACTGGGCCGCATCGGCGTGCAGCCGGGCTTGAGCTGGTAGCTGGTGGCGTAGCGGTAGGGCCAGAAGTCGAACAGCGGCAGCTTTTCCGAGACGTCGCCGATCACCTGGTTCAACGTGGTCAGCACCGGCACCACCGGCCGCCGCGGCGCGATCACCCAGGCGTTCTGCGGCTCGGTGTCGCGCAGGATCGCCGCCCGCACCTGCTCGGCGAAGCGCTGGTCGTAGACGATCACGCCCGCCTCGGTGTTGTAGTGGTCCGAGCGCGGATCGAAGTTGTGCGAGCCGACCATCGCGAAGCGGTCGTCCACCACGATCGACTTGGCGTGCAGGCCGAAGCGGCGCCCCTCGCTGACCAGCGGTGCCGGGCGCTGGCTGCTGCCGTGGCTGCCGAGCAGGCCGTGGCTCTCGGTGTCGACGAAACGCCGCGCCGGATCGCGTGCGGCGTCGCCGCTGGCGTGCCGGCCGTCGCCGACCCACTCCAGCGCGGCGCTGGCGTTTTCCGCCGCGACATCCGCCGCGTGCGGCTTCAGCTCGTAGATCTCGAAGCCGTAGTCCTTCAGGTAGCGCTTGCGGTGCTTGTAGGACACCCCGTAGACGACGAACGCATCGGTGGAGGCGAGCGAGTTGGTCGAGACCACGATCCGCGGCGGTGGGCTCGATCGGTGCAGCCGGTCGAAGATGCGTCGTGCGCGGCGGCTCATCACCAGGTAGGGCGTCTGCAGCACTACCTCGTGGCGGGCCGCGGCCACCATCCGCATCACGTGCGCGGTGAATTCGCGCGCGTGCCGCTTGAGTGGCTGGTCGGTCTTGCCCGGCAGGTCGCTGAAATACTCGACCTCGCGCGTGCGCAGGCTGTGCCCGAGCACGTGCATCTGCAGCCAGGCGGCATCCACCGCTTCCTGCTGCACCCGGTAGACCCGCTGCGGATGCTCGTAGCGCGGGGCCTGCCAGCCCGGCGCCCCGGGATGGGCGATCAGGTAGCGGTTGACGTCGCGCAGGTGGGTCAGCGGCACCGCGCGCTCGTGGTTCCAGAACAGCGCGAAGCTCGCCGCCATGGTGCGCGCCGCCGGTCCGCCGACCAGCACGTCGCGGTCGACGTAGTCGAAGTCGTCGTCCCAGTCGAAATAGCGATCCTGGTAGTTGCGCCCGCCGGTGATGCCGACCGTGTCGTCGACCAGCAGCAGCTTGTTGTGCATGCGCTGGTTGAAGCGGAAGAAGCAGCAGGCGATGCCGGCCGCCCATTCCAGCGGCGAGGTGTGCGCTTCCTGGAAGGTCGGGTTGTACAGGCGCACCTGCAGGTTGGGACTGGCGCGGGCGAGCCGCGCCAGCATGGGCACGTCGCCGAAGGCGGAGAGCTGGTCGGCCAGGATGCGCACCTGCACGCCGCGCCGCGCCGCCTGCACCAGTTCGTCCAGCATCAGCTGGCCGGTGTCGTCCTGGTCCCAGATGTAGGTCTGCACATCGATGCTGCGGCGGGCCGCGCGGATCAGGCTCAGCCGCGCGACCAGGGCCGGTTCGCTCTGGCCGAGCAGGGCGACCAGGTGCTGCGGGTGCTCCGGTGTGGACTGCGCCATCGCCTGCGCCGACGCCTGCAGCAGCGGCGAAGGTTGCGCACAGTGGTCGGCGCGCGTGCAGCCGGGCACCGCCGGCGCGGAAGCGGCGACGATCGCGTCCGCGCGGCGGATCTGCGCACGCGACAGCGCGCAACCGTCGAGTAGCGCGGTGGCGGCCAGCAGGGCGAGCAGGGCGATGCGGCGCAGGGGCATGCCGCGCATGATAAAGGCGGCAGGTGTCAGGCCGGGCGCGACTCAGTCCGGCGAGCGTTCCAGCGCGATCGACAACGCGAGCTCGACCCGGTCGGACAGCACCGCATGGTGGGCGTTCATGCCGAACTCGCTGCGCCTGAGCTGGCCATGTGCCTGGATCGTGCAGGCGTCGGCGGTGCAGCGCGCCGGCAGCAGCACGAAGCGCATCGGCCGGGTGATGCCGCGCAGGGTCAGCTGGCCATCCAGCACGCCGCCGGCATCGAGCACGTTGCCCGGCACCGGTGCGGAAACGAACCGCAGCACCGGATGCCGCGCGGCATCGAAGAACTCCTCGCCGAGCACCCACTGGCGCAGCCGGGTCGAGTCCATCGCCAGGCTGTTCACCGCGATCTGCGCATTGACCACCGCGTTACCGCCGGCGCGCGGTTCGACCGTGCCCTCCACCTGCTCGAAGCGTCCGCGGACCGTGTGCAGCCAGAACAGCCGCACGCCGAAATCGGCATGCGAATAGCGGCTGTCGATGTGCCACTGGCCGGTGACGGCGGCCGCGGCGAACGACGCCAGGCCGAGCGCCAGCAGCAGGCCGCCGCGAACCGCCGCGTGCATCAGGGCGACCAGAACGCGTCCAGCCGTGCGTTGCCCGGCTCCAGCACGCCTTGCAGGTGCAGCACCGCCAGCCCGGCCGGTGGCATGCCGCGGAATTCGTCCGAACGCCCCTCCACCAGCAGCGCCACCAGCCGCTCGATGCCCGGGTTGTGGCCGACCAGCAGCACGCAGCGCGCGTCGGCGTGCTGGTCGAGCAGTGCCAGCAGCTCGCCCGGCGTGGCGTCGTAGATCTCCTCGGCCAAGCCGATCGCCGCGACGGGGGCGAACGCCTGCACGGCCAGCTCGGCGGTGTGGCGGGCGCGCTGCGCCGGCGAGCACAGCACGCGGTCGGGCCGTACGCCGTGCGCCGCCAGCCAGCGGCCGGCGGCGCGCGCTTCCTGTTCGCCGCGTGCGCTGAGCGCGCGATCGCGGTCGCCGTCGCCCGCTGTAGGGGGCAGGGCCTCGGCGTGGCGCAGCAGGATCAGTTCATGCATGGCGGTTCCCGGTCAGTGCTGGCGCTTGAGCCAGCGCAGCAGGGGCAGCCAGTCCTGCTGCTGGCTGCGCACCTGCTCGGAGTGGTAGTCGAAGATGCCCTTGCCCAGCGCGGTCAGCAGCACGTACGCCTGGCTGTCGCGCAGTTGCGCGGTCACCGGAAAGGGCGCGGCCTCGGCAAGCTGCGCCAGCGCGTCCTGGCTGGCATGGGTCCAGGGTTTGAGGCGATTGCCGACCAGCGCGACCGCCAGCTTGCCGCGCCTGACCTGCGCCATGGCGGCCAGCTGCGCGAGGAAGTCCAGCGTGGCATGCAGGTCGAAGGAAGACGGCAGGACCGGCACCAGCGCCACGCTGACCTGGTCGAGCAGGGGCTCGAGCTCGCGTTCGCCCACCCCCGCCGGCGTGTCGACCAGCACGCGCTCGGTATCCGGCGGCAGCCGATGCAGGCCGCGGCGACCCTCCAGCCCGAGCACTCCAGGCATGCCTTCCGGGCGCAGCGTGGCCCAGCGGTAGCTGGATCCCTGGCGGTCGGTATCGACAATCGCCGTGCGCTTGCCTTGCTGCGCCCAGTGCGATGCCAGCTGGGTCACCAGCGTGCTCTTGCCGCACCCGCCCTTGCTGCTTGCCACCAGCACGGTCAGCATCGGACCACCCCCGTTCGGAAAGCTTGGGGGCAAGGGTAGCTTGCCGATGCGGAGCGGGGAACCGGGCTCGAGGCCGAGCCCGGCCGGCGGCCCCGGCAAACGCGGGCCCGCTCACGTTTCGGTGGGGGGCGCGCCGCTCACGGAGCCGTGCGCCGGCTTCGGCGGCTCCCACCCGGCGGGCGGCTCCGCCGGCAGGCCCGCCTTGCGCAAGGCCGCCAGCATCAGGCTCATCTCGGTGCCGCCGCCGCGGGCCAGCGCGAGCAGCTGCAGCGCGAGCGCCCGGTCGCCCGGTGCGCGGGCGGCCAGGCCCGCGAACTGCTGCACCTGCCAGACCAGGGCGCGCCGTTCGCGACGCGCCTGTTCGCGTTCATCATCGTTCGCGGCCAGCTGCTCGCGCAGGTGCAGCCCGAGCGAACGGGCCAGCGGGCTGGAGCCCCATTCGAGTGTCTTGGCCAGTCGCCGGCAGTCGGCGACCAGCGCCGCGTCGTCGCCGGCGTCCTCGCACAGCCGCGCCGCGGCAGGCAGGGCAGGCTGCGGCTGCATGCCGGCGATGCCGTACACGATCATCGCCTGCACGCCGGCGGCGCCGGCAGCGGCGTCGGGGTCGAGCGTGGCCTGCGGTGGCGGCAGCAGGCTGACGCCGTCGGCCAGCGCCTTCAGGCTGGTCCCCGTGTAGTCGTCGTACAGCGTGGCCTGCGCCGCGCGGGCGAGATCGGCGCGGGCCTCCGCCGATTTGCCGTTGCGCACGTCCTGGCCGAGCTCGAGCAGCCACACCGCGGCGTTGTCGGGGGCTTCCTCGAGCAGCGCGGCGAGTGCAGCGGCGTCGGGGCAGGCGTCGGCGCGGGCATCGCAGTCGGCCAGTTGAACCCAGCGCTGCGCGGGGCCGTGACCGGGTGCGGCGACGGCGCGGCCGATCAGGCTGTGGAAGTCGTTCCACTTCGGCTGCCCGTCCAGCGGCCGCGCCAGCAGCGCGGCGCCGAGCAGCGGCATCGCGTCGGCCCGCGGCGCCAGCACGCTGACCAGGTCGCGCTGGAAGGCCAGCAGGGCGGCGGTACGCTGCTGCCGGGCATCGTGTACGGCCCTCTTCGCCGGTGTCGTCGCGGAGCTGGCGGCCGCAGCGAGCGTGCAGGCGAGGACGAGGATCAGTTGACGCAGTCCCGGCATCGCGTTTTCCTTGCATGGAATCGAGGCGGCAGCATAGCGGGCAAGGATTAAGCCAGCCTGATCCCCCGGCCCGGCGCCACGTGCGCCGGCCGTCAGGGCGGTTAGCATGACCGCTTCCCCGACGCGCACGCGCGCGTCCCGCGAAACGACCGGAGAGAAGCCGTGGAGCAGTTTTCGAGGTTGGCCGACGCCCAGGCGGCGCCGTGGTTCGTCGGCTGGGGCACGCTGGCGCTGATCAATGCCGGCCTGGCGCAGGGCAAGAACCGCAGCGGCCTGTTGTGGTTCCTGCTGTCGCTGCTGTTCGGGCCGGTCGCCACGCTGGTGGTGGTGCTGCTGCCGAAAGTGCGGCAGAAGATGTTCTGACCGCCGGCAGGAGCGGGCTTGCCCGCGACGCCGTTCGCTCCAGTGCGCGTGGGAGCCAAGGCACCGCGGGCACGCGCGCTCCTACGGCGGAGGGATGCGCTTACTCGCCCAGTGCCTCGCGCATGAACTCCGGTTGCGCCAATGCGGCGCGATGCGTCTCGGCGTTGTAGTAGCGGGTGGGGAAGTTCTTGCTCAGCGCGCCGCGCTCGCGGAAGCCGGACAGGTCGCCACCCTTGCGCGCCATCGTGCAGCTCCACCAGCCGGTCGGGTAGCACGGCTGCGGGAATGGCAGCGTCTTCACCGCGGCGAAGCCCGAGGTGCGCATGGCCGAGCGCATCGACTTGATCAATTCCAGGTGCACCAGCGGCGATTCGCTCTGCTGCACCAGGATGCCGCCGTGGCGCAGCGCCTTGTGGCAGCTGGCGTAGAAGGCGGCGTTAAACAGGCCCTCGGCCGGGCCCACCGGATCGGTCGAGTCGACGATGACGAGGTCCAGCGAGTCCGGCTCGCACTCGGCCATGTACTTGATGCCGTCGATGAACAGCAGCTCGGCGCGCGGGTCGGCATTGGACTCGCACAGTTCCGGGAAGTACTGCTCGGCCAGGCGGGTCACCCGCTCGTCGATCTCCACCTGCACCGCGTGCTCGACTTCCTCGTGCTTGAGCACCTCGCGCAGCGTGCCGCAGTCGCCGCCGCCGATGATCACCACGCGCTTGGCGCGCGCATGGGTGAACAGCGCCGGGTGGGTCATCATCTCGTGGTACAGGAAGTTGTCGCGGCTGGTCAGCATCACGCAGCCGTCGATCACCATCAGCTTGCCCCAGTCGGTGGTCTGGTAGATCTCGATGGTCTGGAACGGCGTCTTCTCCGCGTGCAGCAGCTTCTCCACCCGGTAGCCGATGGAGGAGCCGGAGGTCTGGTGGGCCTCGGTGAACCAGCTGAGTTGCGACATGGCGCTGTCCTGCGTGGGATGCGTGAAAAGGGCGGCATTGTAGCGGCAACCGTGCGCGCACACCGTGGCGTTGACCGCAGGTTGCCCCGCGCCCGCTACAATGCGCGCCCGACGGCCCCGCGCCGTCCGTGCCCATCCGGCCCCGCGGCGTGCGAGGCTTCCGGCCGGCGGGCCTTCCGCTCACCCGAGCATGCCGTCAAGGCTCGCCGCTGCGACGACGCAAGGACCCCGTTTGCACGAGGAGACCCGATCCATGTCCGAGTCCTGGACCGTCGACGCCGCCCGCCAGCTCTACGCGGTGCCCTACTGGAGCGACGGCTACGTCGACGTCGATGCCGCCGGCCGCATCGTGATGCGCCCGCGCGGCGCGCAGGGCCCGGCCCTGCCGCTGACGCAGATCGTCGAGCAGGCCCGCGCGCAGGGTCTGCGCCTGCCGCTGCTGGTGCGTTTTCCCGACATCCTCGCCCATCGCCTCAAGCGCATGCAGGGTGCGTTCGCCCGGGCCATCGAGGAGACCGGCTACGGCGGTGGCTACACCGCGATCTACCCAATCAAGGTCAACCAGCAGCGCGGGGTGGTGGAGGAACTGGTCGCCGCCGGCAGCCGGGGCTTCGGCCTGGAGGCCGGCTCGAAGCCGGAACTGATGGCGGTGCTGGCGCTGGCGCGGCCCGGCTCCATCGTGATCTGCAACGGCTACAAGGATCGCCAGTACATCCGGCTGGCGCTGATCGGGCGCAAGCTCGGCCTGCGCGTGTTCATCGTGATCGAGAAGCTCTCCGAACTCGAGCACGTGTTCGCCGAGGCCGCGGCGCTCGGCGTCGAGCCGCTGCTCGGCGTGCGCGTGCGGCTGGCCTCGATCGGCGCGGGCAAGTGGCAGAACACCGGCGGCGACAAGGGCAAATTCGGCCTCTCGCCGACCCAGGTGCTGGCGCTGATCACGCGGCTGGAGCAGGCCGGCCTCAAGCACACGCTCAGGCTGCAGCACTTCCACATGGGTTCGCAGATCTCCAACGTGCGCGACATCGCCAACGGCATGCGCGAGGCGACGCGCTACTTCGTCGAGCTCTCGCGCATGGGCGTGCCGCTCGAGATCGTAGACGTGGGCGGCGGACTGGGCGTGGACTACGAGGGTTCGCGCTCGCGCAGCCACAATTCGATCAACTACTCGATGGAGCAGTACGCGGCGACCATCGTGCAGTCGCTGGCCGAAGCGGTCGTCGCCGAGGGTCTTTCCGCGCCGCACATCCTCACCGAGGCCGGCCGCGCGATGACCGCGCACCATGCGGTGCTGGTCTCCGACGTCACCGAGGTGGAGGAGGTGCCGACCGGCGCCATGCCGCCGCCGCGCGAAGGCGAACCGGCGGTGCTGCGCCACCTGCGCGAGGTGCATGCGGCGCTGGGCGAGCGCCCGCCGCTGGAGCTCTATCACGAGGCGCAGCACCACCTGGCCGAGGGCCAGTCGTTGTACGCGCTGGGCCAGCTCGGCCTGGCCGACCGCGCGCGCCTTGACGAGATGTTCTACCTGATCGCCAATGCCGTGCGCACGCGGCTCTCGCCCGGGGAGCGCGCGCACCGGCAGGTGCTGGACGAGCTGGACGAGAAGCTGGTCGACAAGTACTTCCTCAACTTCTCGGTGTTCGAGTCGGTCCCGGACATCTGGGCGATCGACCAGATCTTCCCTATCGCGCCGATCGCCCGCCTGGACGAGCCGCCGACGCGGCGCGGCGTGATCGTCGACCTCACCTGCGACTCGGACGGGCGCATCGACGACTACGTCGACGCCGAGGGCGTCGACGTGAGCCTGCCGCTGCATCGCCTCCGCCCGGGCGAGAGCTACTGCCTGGGCCTGTTCATGGTCGGCGCCTACCAGGAGACGCTGGGCGACATCCACAACCTGTTCGGCGACACCGACGCGGTGAACGTGCGCGCCGACGGCGAGGGCTACGTGTTCGACCATGTGCGCCGCGGCGATACCACCGACGTGATGCTGGACTACGTGGGCTACGACCTGGCGGCATTGCGGTGCAGCTACCGCGAGCGCATCGCCGCCGCGGGCGTGCAGGGCGAGGCGGCGGAGGCGCTCTACCGCGATCTGGATGCCGGCCTGACCGCCTACACCTACCTCGCCGACTGAACGGCACGGCAGGGCCTCACGGGCCACCTGCACCAAGGTCCGATGGCGCCCGCCCGCCGCGCGCCTACAATCGTGCGCTCCCCACTGCGGAGCACAGCCATGGGCAGTCTCGACGGCAAGGTCGCCCTCGTCACCGGCGCGGCCAGCGGCATCGGCAAGGCGATCGCCGAGCGCTACGCGCGCGAGGGCGCCGCCGTGGCGATCGCCGACATCGACCGGCAGGCGGCCGATGCCGCCGCCGCCGCGATCCGGGCCGCCGGCGGCCGCGCCGTGGGCGTGGCGATGGACGTCACCGACGAGCCGGCGGTCGATGCCGGCACCGACGCGGTGGTGCAGGCGTTCGGCGCGCTGGACATCCTCGTCTCCAACGCGGGCGTGCAGATCGTCAACCCGATCGAGAGCTTCGCCTTCGCGGCCTGGAAGAAGATGCTGGCGATCCATCTGGACGGCGCCTTCCTCACCACCCGCGCGGCGCTCCGGCACATGTACAGGGACGACCGCGGCGGCACCGTGATCTACATGGGTTCGGTGCACTCGCACGAGGCCTCGGTGCTGAAGGCGCCCTACGTCACCGCCAAGCACGGCCTGCTCGGCCTGGCCCGCACGCTGGCCAAGGAGGGCGCGCCGCACAACGTGCGTTCGCACGTGATCTGCCCGGGCTTCGTGCGCACGCCGCTGGTGGAGAAGCAGATCCCCGAGCAGGCGAGGGAACTCGGCCTCAGCGAGGAGGAGGTGATCCGCAACGTGATGCTCAGGCACACCGTCGACGGCGTGTTCACCACGCTGGAGGATGTGGCGCAGACGGCGTTGTTCCTGGCCGCCTTCCCCAGCGCGGCGCTGACCGGGCAGAGCATCACCGTCAGCCACGGCTGGCACATGCGGTAGTAACCGCTGCTGCCTGCCGACGCGCGCTTCTGCGCGCCGCAGCGGGTCAGTCGCGGTGCACCTGGAAGCCGGCGAAGGACTGGCTGACGGGCATCAGCTCGATGCGGTTGATGTTGAGGTGCGGCGGCAGGGTGGCGATCCACCACAGCGTCTCGGCGATGTCGCCGGCGGTGATCGGCTGCGCGCCGGCATAGAGCCTGTCGGACGCGGCCTGGTCGCCGCCGGTACGCACCAGGGTGAACTCGGTCTGCGCCATGCCCGGCTCCACCGAGGTCACGCGCACGCCGGTGCCGTGCAGGTCCGAGCGCAGGCCGAGCGAGAACTGCGAGACGAAGGCCTTGGTGCCGCCGTACACGTTGCCGCCCGGGTAGGGATAGGTGCTGGCGGTGGAGCTGATGTTGACGATCGCGCCGCGGCGCTCGATCAGCGTCGGCAGCAGCAGGCGGGTCAGCGTCACCAGCGCGGTGACGTTGGTGTCGATCATCTGCTTCCACTGCGCGAGGTCCGCCTGCTGCGCGGGGGCGGTGCCCAGCGCCAGCCCGGCGTTGTTCACCAGCAGGTCCACGCCGGCGAAGGCGGGCGGCAGTGCGGCATGCGCCGAGCGCATGGCGGCTTCGTCGCGGATGTCGAACGCCGCCACGTGCACGCGCTCGGCGCCGTGGCGTTCCACCAGCGGCTGCAGGCGCTCGGCGCGGCGGGCACTGGCGATCACCCGCCAGCCGCCGGCGACGAAGCGCTCCACGCTGGCGGCACCGAAACCGGAACTGGCGCCGGTGATCCAGGCCGTGCGCACGGTCATCTCAACGGCCTTCCTTCAGCGCGATCGCCGGAATGCCTGCCGCCGCCAGGCGCTGCTTGGCCGCCTCCAGCGCGGAGGCGGAGCGGAACGGCCCCAGCCGCACGCGGTGGAAGGTCTGCCCGCCGACGGCCACCGGCTGCACGTTGGCGACGAAGCCCTGCAGCGCGAGCTTCGCCTTCAAGGCTTCGGCGTCGGCGGCACTGGGGAAGGCGCCGACCTGCAGCAGGTAGCCGCTGCCGGCGGCTGGCTGCGGCACCGCCGAGGCGGGCGCGGCCTGGATGTTCTCGGTCACCGCGGAGGGTGCGCTGGGAGGCGTCGCCGCCGGCTGCGCGGCCGCCTGTTGCGCCTGCTGGGCGGCCTGCTGCTTCTGCTGCTGCTCGGCGCGCGCCTGCGCGCTGATCTGCTCGTCGGGAATGCGCACCTCCTTCTCCGAGAGCACCGAGTAGAAGTCGTACTGCGGCTTCTTCGGCGCGCTCTCGGCCGGCGCCAGGCCGGTATCGCCGCCACCCTGCGCGGTGGCCTGCGGATTCGGCTGCGGGCCGGTGGGCGCCATCGGCAGCAGCGAGCGGTGGGTCATCACCACCATCGCGACCACGCCGACCGCGATGCCGATGACCGCCCAGCCCCAGGCCGGGAAGCCGCCCTTGCGGTTGCGTACGGCCTGCCGGCCCTTGCCTTTGCGCGTTGCCATCACATGCTCTCCGGGGCACTCAGGCCGAGCAGGCCCAGCCCGTTCTTCAGCACCTGCCGCGTGGCCACCACCAGCGCCAGGCGCGCGTTGCGCAGCGCGGCGTCGTCGACCAGGAACTGGTGCGAGTTGTAGTAGGTGTGGAAGGCGTTGGCCAGTTCGCGCAGCCAGCCGGCGAGCAGGTGCGGCTCGAGGTTGGCGGCGGCGCTGTCCACGATCTCGGGGTACCTGGACAGTTCGGTGAGCAGGATCTGCTCGTGCTCGTTGTCCAGCCGGGCGAGCTCCGCCAGGCCCTGCTGCAGGTCCACCGCGAAGCCTTTCTCGCCGGCCTGACGCAGCACCGAGCACACCCGCGCGTGGGCGTACTGGATGTAGTAGACCGGGTTGTCGTTGGACTGCGAGCGGGCCAGGTCGATGTCGAACACCAGCTGCGAGTCGGCCTTGCGCGAGATCAGGAAGTAGCGCGTGGCGTCGCGCCCGGCCTCGTCGATCAGGTCGCGCAGGGTGACGTAGCTGCCGGCACGCTTGGAGATCTTCACCTCTTCGCCGCCCCGCATCACGGTGACCATCTGGTGCAGCACGTACTCCGGCCAGCCTTTGGGGATGCCGCAGTCGAGCGCCTGCAGGCCGGCCTTCACGCGCGCCAGCGAGCCGTGGTGGTCCGAGCCCAGCTCGGTGATCGCGCGGACGTAGCCGCGCTGCCACTTGGAGCGGTGGTAGGCGACGTCCGGCACGAAGTAGGTGTAGGTGCCGTCGGACTTGCGCATCACGCGGTCCTTGTCGTCGCCGAAGTCGGTCGAGCGCAGCCACAGTGCGCCGCCTTCCTCGTAGGTGTGGCCGTGGGCGACGAGCTCGCGCACGGTCTCCTCCACCTTGCCGTCGGTGTACAGCGACGATTCCAGGAAGTAGGTGTCGAAGCCGACGCCGAACGCCTTCAGGTCCAGGTCCTGCTCGCGGCGCAGGTAGGCCACCGCGAAGTGGCGGATCGCCTCCAGGTCGTCGGGGTCGCCGGCGCCGGTGACGGTGTGGCCGTCGGCCACCACCGACTCGCCGACCAGGTAGGCGCGCGCCACGTCGGCGATGTAGTCGCCGCGGTAGCCGTCCTCGGGCCAGCCCTCGTCGCCGGGTGCCAGGCCGCGGGCGCGCGCCTGCACGGAGATCGCCAGGTTCTGGATCTGCACGCCGGCGTCGTTGTAGTAGAACTCGCGCTTGACGTCCCAGCCGGTCGCTTCCAGCAGGCGGGCCAGGCAGTCGCCGATCGCCGCCGCACGGCCGTGGCCCACGTGCAGCGGCCCGGTCGGGTTGGCCGAGACGAACTCCACGCCGACGGTGGTGCCGGCACCGCTGGTGCTGCGGCCGTAGGCGTCGCCTTCGGCGAAGATGCGCCGCACTTCGGCGTGGTAGGCGGCCGGGCTCAGAAAGAAGTTGATGAAGCCGGGACCGGCGATCTCGACCTTGGCCACCAGCGCGTTGGCGGGCAGGGCGGCGACCAGCTTCTCCGCCAGTTCGCGCGGCTTGGCCCTGGCCGGCCTGGCCAGCAGCATCGCCGCATTGGTGGCGAAGTCGCCGTGTTCGCGGCTGCGCGCGCGTTCCACCACGAAGGGCGGCAGTTCGAGGTCGGCGGGCAGGACGGCGGCGTCCTGCAGGGTCCGGATGGCCTGCAGCAGCAGGTCGCGCAGCGATTGCTTCACGGCGTGGGATCGGCGTCGATGGGAACCGCCAATCCTAGCAGAGCGCGCCGCGGCCGGCCCGCGGCCGGCCGGAGCACCGGGCCGGGGACAAGCTTGTGGATAACTCTGTGGGGAAAGAAGGGGGACCGGGCCGGTGCCGTGGCCTCCGCAGTACGGTGAACGGCTTGTAAATTAAACAATACAATAAAAACAACGAGTTATCTGGCATGCCTGAGACCGTCAACGAACTCCCGGCCGGCAGGCCCGATGCGGCCGGTTTGTGCATAAGTCGCGCGGCCTGTTTCCGCGGCTGTCAAGAGGGGGCGCCGTCATACCCCGGTCACAGACCGCCGCCATCCTTCGAGGGCGCCCGATGCTCCCCTCGGTCGCATCCGGGCGGCGCGGCTCTCCCCGCGCGCCGCCCCCCTTTCCCCTGCATCGCCCGCACCGCCCGGACCGACGGATCCCGGGCGGTGCGGCCGGGCCGGCTACAGCAGCCCGCGTTCGGCCATCGACACGGGCGTGCCCTGGCCGATCACCAGGTGGTCCAGCACGCGTACGCCGACCAGCTGCAGGGCCTCGCGCAGCTCGCGGGTAATCGCGCGGTCGGCGGCGCTGGGCTCGGCCACGCCGCTGGGATGGTTGTGGGCGAAGATCACGGCACAGGCGTTGTGCTTCAGGCACGCCCGCACCACCTCGCGCGGGTGCACGCTGGCGCCGTCCACGGTGCCCCGGAACAGCTCCTCGAAGGCCAGTACGCGGTGGCGGTTGTCCAGGTAGAGACAGCCGAATACTTCGTAGGGCAGGTGGCGCAGGCGGGCGGAGAGGTAGTCGCCGCTGTCGCGTGGGCTGCCCAGGCTGGGCCGTGCCTGCAGTTGCTCGGCCAGGCTGCGCCGGGCCAGCTCGAGCGCGGCGGCGATGCGGGCGCGCTTGGCTGGCCCCAGGCCGGCGGCCTGCACCGGGCGGTCCGGCCGGCCGAGCAGGGCGCCGAGGCTGCCGGCCGCCTGCAGCAGTTCACGGCCCAGCGCGATCGCGTCCTTGCCGGGTACGCCGCTGCCCAGCAGCACGGCCAGCAGTTCGGCGTCGGACAGGGCGGCGCTGCCGTGCTGCAGCAGCTTCTCGCGCGGGCGCTCGCCCGCAGGCCAGTGGCGGATGCTCATGCGCCCAGCGTGCCGCCGCGGATGCGACCTGGGCAGCAGAGGCCGGGGACGATTCCGGTAAGCTAGCGCTTCGCCCGCCTGTCAGGCCCGTCCTACATGAGTCTCGCCCAACGTCGCATCCTGCTCGGCGTCTCGGCCGGTATCGCGGCCTACAAATCGTGCGAGCTGGTGCGCCGCCTGCGTGAACAGGGCGCCGAAGTGCGCGTGGTCATGACCGAGGGCGCCACGCACTTCGTCGGCACGACCACGTTCCAGGCCCTGTCCGGCCAACCGGTGCGGGTGTCGTTGTGGGACGAAGGCGCCGAGGCCGCGATGGGCCACATCGAGCTGGCGCGCTGGGCCGAGCGGGTGCTGGTCGCCCCGGCCAGCGCCGACATCCTCGCCCGCCTGGCGCACGGCCACGCCGACGACCTGCTGACCACGCTGTGCCTGGCCAGCGCCGCGCCGCTGTACGTGGCGCCGGCGATGAACCAGCAGATGTGGGCGCATCCGGCAGTGCAGGCGAACCTGGCCACGCTGCGCGCGCGCGGCGTGCGCGTGCTCGGTCCGGCGGCAGGCGAGCAGGCCTGCGGCGACGTCGGCTCGGGCCGCATGCTGGAGCCGCACGAGTTGCGCGATGCGCTGGCCGCCTCGTTCGGCGCCGGCACGCTGGCCGGCCTGCGTGTGGTGGTGAGCGCAGGCCCCACCTACGAGGACATCGATCCGGTGCGCTTCATCGGCAACCGCAGCTCGGGCCGCATGGGTTTCGCCGTGGCCGAGGCCGCCGCGCTGGCCGGTGCCGAGGTGACCCTGGTGGCCGGGCCGGTCAGCCTGCCCACGCCGCCGGGCGTGGCCCGGCGGATCGATGTGCGCAGCGCCGCGCAGATGCGCGAGGCGGTGCTCGCCGGGGCGGCGCAGGCCGACATCTACGTCGGTGCCGCCGCGGTCGGCGACTACCGTCCGCTCGAGGTGGCGCCGCACAAGCTGAAGAAACAGGACGGCGCGCCGCTGGCGCTGCAGTTGACCGAGAACCCGGACATCCTGAAGGAACTGGCCGCGCGCTCGCCGCGCCCGTTCCTGGTCGGCTTCGCCGCCGAGACGCGCGAGCTGGCCGCCTACGCGCAGGACAAGCTCGCCCGCAAGGGCCTGGACATGATCGCCGCGAACCGCGTCGGCGCCGGCCTCGGCTTCGAGGCGGAGGACAACGCGCTCGCCGTCTACTGGCCCGGCGGCGGCGAGGAGCTGCCGCGCGCCCCCAAGCGCGACCTGGCCACGCGGCTGGTCGCGTGCATCGCCGAACGCTACCGCGCCACCTACGCATGATCGATATCGAATTGAAGATTCTCGATGCCCGGCTGGGCCAGACCATTCCGCTGCCGGAAGCGGCCACACCGGGCAGCGCCGGCATGGACCTGCGCGCGGCGGTCGACGCGCCGCTGACGCTCGCGCCCGGCGAAAGCGCGCTGGTGCCCAGCGGCATCGCCATCCACATCGGCGATCCGGGCTGGTGCGCCCTGATCGTGCCGCGTTCCGGGCTGGGCCACCGGCATGGGCTGGTGATGGGCAACCTGGTCGGGGTGATCGATGCCGACTACCAGGGCCCGCTGATGATCTCCTGCTGGAATCGCGGCCAGGCGCCGTACACCATCGGCGTGGGGGACCGCATCGCGCAGCTGCTGCTGGTGCCGGTGGGCCGGGCCAGGCTGCGGGTGGTGCAGGAGTTCGCGCCGTCCGTTCGCGGCACCGGCGGGTTCGGTTCGACCGGGATCGGCTGAGGCGCGGCGCAAACGTCGGGAGCGGGGGATGGCACGAGAAATCGCAAACAGGTTTCGCCTCGGTGCGGTGTCTTGGCAGCGGCTGCTGTCGCTGGCCGGCGGCACCCTGCTCCTGCTGCTGGGCCTGTTCTGCGCCTGGCAGGCCTGGCTGATCGCCAGCGAAAGCGACGGGGTGGCGCGCGTCTACGCGGCGCGCGACCAGGCGGTACGTGCGCTGACGACCGAGATCGCGGCGGAGCGCCGGCAGGTGGCCCAGGCGGTGGCGGCGGTCACCCCGGCCGAGGCGCAGGGCGTTCCGGCGCAACTGGCCGCGGCCGTGCGCGCGCACCTGCCGCAGGCGCTGAACGTGGAAGTGTTCAGCGCCGGCCTGGACGAGGTGCTGCACGCCAACTACCGCGACTTCGGCTACGCCAAGGCGGCGCAGCTGATGGCCGCGCAGACCGGCGAGGGCGAGCCCCCGGTGCAGACCGTGGTGACCGCTGGCGGGCGTCGGCTGAGCCTGGTGCAGCCGCTCGGATCGCTGCAGCGACCGCAGGCCTGGATCTGGGTGGAGCTGCCGTTCACGCCACTGCAACAGCGGTTCGAGTCCATTGCGCCCGGAGAAGGGCGGATCGACCTGCGCCAGGGCGACGATCGCGGCGAGTTGAGCCTGCTCTCGCGCGGTTCCGCATCGGCCGAGGCGGAGAACGACGTCAAGCCGGTGCCGGGCAGCAACTTCAGCGTGGGCGTGGCGCTGCCGGCCGCCTTCATCGTGTTGCCGCGCTCCTGGCCATTTGCCGCCGTGCTGGCGCTGCTGGGAATCGGTGGGGGCCTTTACCTGTTACGGCTGCTCGGGCGCGACGCCCGGCGCCATGAGCCACGAACCGAGGAGATCACGGTGTCCGATGTCATGCAAGCCAAGCCCGAGCCGGTCCCGCCGGTGATGCGATCCGCCACCCCCCTGCCGATGGAACCCCCCGAGGCGAGTCCGGCCGAGGCGGTGGATCCGAGCATCTTCCGCGCCTACGACGTGCGCGGCGTGGTCGGCAAGACGCTCACCCCGCGCGTGGCGCGGCTGCTCGGGCAGTCGATCGGCACGCTGATGCGCGAGAAGGGCCTGACCGAGATCGTGGTCGGCCGCGACGGGCGGCTGTCGGGTCCGGAGCTCGCCGGCGCGCTGTCCGACGGCCTGCGCGAGGCCAACATCGATGTCATCGATATCGGCGCGGTGCCGACGCCGGTGGTGTATTTCGCCGCCTACCGCTTCAACACCGGCAGCGGCGTGGCGGTGACCGGCAGCCACAACCCGCCCGACTACAACGGCTTCAAGATCGTGGTCGGCGGCGAGACGCTGTCCGAGGGCGCGATCCAGGACCTCTACCAGCGCATCGCCGGCGGCGCGCTGGAGGCCGGTGGCCAGGGCGGCCTGCGCCACGTCGACGTGGTGCCGGACTACATCGAGCGGATCACCTCCGACGTACAGGCCGAGCGGCGCATGAAGGTGGTGGTCGACTGCGGCAACGGCATCCCCGGCGCGGTGGCGCCGCAGGTGCTCGAGGGCATCGGCTGCGAGGTGGTGCCGCTGTACTGCGAGGTGGACGGCACCTTCCCCAACCACCACCCCGATCCGTCCGACCCGCACAATCTGGAGGATTTGATCCACGCCGTGCGCCAGACCGGCGCGGACCTCGGCGTGGCCTTCGACGGCGACGGCGACCGCCTGGGCGTGGTCACCCGCGAGGGCGAGATCATCTACCCCGACCGGCTGCTGATGCTGTTCGCGCGCGACGTGCTGTCGCGCCAGCCGGGCGCCACGATCATCTACGACGTCAAGTGCACCGGGCACCTGAAGGGCCAGGTGCTGGAGGCCGGCGGCAGCCCGCTGATGTGGCGCACCGGCCATTCGCTGATCAAGGCCAAGATGCGCGAGACGCAGGCGGAGCTGGCCGGCGAGATGAGCGGCCACTTCTTCTTCAAGGAGCGCTGGTACGGCTTCGACGACGGCATCTACGCCGGCGCGCGACTGCTGGAGATCCTCGCCGGCGACATCGAGGGGCGCACCCCGGAGGCGATCTTCGCCACCTGCCCGAAGGGCGTGTCCACGCCGGAGCTGAAGATCCAGCTGGCCGAGGGCGAGCACTACCGCTTCATCGAGAAGTTCAAGGAGAAGGCCGGTTTCGGCGACGCCACCCTGGTGACCATCGACGGCGTGCGCGCCGACTGGCCGGACGGCTGGGGTCTGGTGCGCGCCTCCAACACCACGCCGGTGCTGGTGCTGCGCTTCGATGCGGACAACCCGGCGGCGCTCAAGCGCATCCAGCAGGCGTTCCGCGAGCAGCTGCTGCTGGTGGATCCGGGCCTGAAACTGCCGTTCTGACGCGCGGCCGGTGCCGGCCGCGCCGGCCGCAGGCTACATCTGTTCCTGCTGCGCCTTCTTCAGGGCCCGGTAGTGTTCCAGCTGCCGGGCCGCGGCCTGCTCCGCGGCGGCGCGCTTGTCCTGCTGGTGCTCCAGCGTGGCGTGCTGGTCGGCCACCACGTTGCGTTGCGCGGCGATGCTGTCGGCCAGCGATTTGGGCACCGGCTGCTTGGCGCGTTCCAGCTCGGCCGCCCGCGCGAGCAGGTCGGCCAGCGCCTTCTCCTGGTTGTGCAGGCTCAGGCGGGTGGTGCTGATCTGCTGGTCGATGGTGTCCAGCTCCTGCTGCTGCGCCTGCTTGAGCGCCGCCTCGTCGCCGTAGGCGTTCAGCAGTTGCAGGTCGGCACGCCGGCGCGCTGACTCGGCCTGCTGCCGGGCAGCCTGCTCGGCAGCCAGCTTCGCGGCGGCGGCGCGTTCGTCGGCGCTGAGCTGGCGATCGACGTGGCGCACCACCAGGCCCTGGTCGTTGACCAGGTCGTAGCCGTACTTCATCGCCTCCGCGGTGAGGCTGTCGCTATAGTGCGGCAGGCCCTTGGCGTCGACCCAGCGGTAGCGGACGGTCCCCGAGTTCTGGGCGTGGACCGGCAGGGCCGCCGCCAGGACAATGGCGACGGCAGGAACGAACTTGCGCATGGATACCCCCTCCTGCGGGGCAGTATAGCCATCGTCCGGAAACCGCCTAAAGCGTGGCTGAAGGGCGATGCCGGCCGGTGTGACGGGGTCGCCACTCCGGCCGCCTTGCTCAGGCGCCGACGCCGTAGCGTTCACGGTAGGCGAGCAGCCGCGCGTGCTCCGTGGCCAGCTCCGGGCGTTCGCCGGCATAGGCCAGCACGTCGTCCAGGCCGGTGATGGCGACCACCGGGATGCCGTGCTCGCGCGCCACTTCCTGTGCGGCCGAGAGCTCGCCCTGGCCGCGTTCCTGCCGGTCCAGCGCGATCAGCACGCCGGCCGGCGTGGCGCCGTGGCTGCGGATCAGCGCCAGCGATTCGCGCACCGCGGTGCCGGCGGTCATCACGTCGTCGACGATCAGTACGCGACCGGCGAGCGGCGCGCCGACCAGCACGCCGCCTTCGCCGTGGGTCTTGGCTTCCTTGCGGTTGTACGCCCAGGGCAGGTCGCGGCCGTGCCGGGTGGCCAGCGCGATGGCGGTGGCGGCGGCCAGCGCGATGCCCTTGTAGGCAGGTCCGAACAGCATGTCCACGTTCAGTCCCGCGCGTACCAGCGCCGCCGCGTAGGCTTCGCCCAGCCGCGCCAACGCAGCGCCGGAGTCGATCCGGCCGAGGTTGAAGAAATACGGGCTCTGCCGGCCCGACTTGAGGGTGAAGTCGCCGAAGCGCAGCACGTCGCGTGCCAGCGCCAGCTCGATGAAGTCGCGTTGGTAGGGTTGCATCGGTGTCCCGGGTGCCAGCGCCCGCATGGCGCTTGTGGCTATTATCGCCCGGTTGCCGCACGACGAGTCCGCACCGCATGAGAATCATCACCCTCAACGCCAACGGCATCCGCTCGGCCGCCAACAAGGGCGTGTTCGACTGGCTCCGCACGCAGGATGCGGACGTGGTCTGCCTGCAGGAGACCAAGGCGCAGGAGGACCAGCTGACCGACGCGATGTTCCGCCCCGACGGCCATCACTGCTTCTATCGCGACGCCACCTGCAAGAAGGGCTACAGCGGCGTGGCGATCTATGCCCGGCGCGAACCCGACGCGGTGCTCACCGAGCTGGGCTGGGAGCCGTTCGACTGCGAAGGACGCTACATCGAGGCGCGCTTCGGCAACCTGTCGGTGGTGTCGCTGTACGTGCCGTCCGGCTCTTCCGGCGACGAGCGCCAGCAGTTCAAGTTCAAGGCGATGGACTTCCTCACGCCGATCTTCGACCAGTGGCTCAACAGCGGCCGCGACTACGTCATCTGCGGCGACTGGAACATCGTCCATACGAAAAACGACATCAAGAACTGGACCTCCAACCAGAAGAACTCCGGCTGCCTGCCGCAGGAGCGCGCCTGGCTCGACCTGCTGTTCCACACCCGCGGCTGGGTCGACAGCTTCCGCGCGATCAGGCCGGGCGCGGTCGAGTACACCTGGTGGTCCAACCGCGGCCGCGCGCGCGAGAACAACGTGGGATGGCGCATCGACTACCAGGTCTGCACGCCGTCCCTGCGCGACCGGCTGAAGGATTGCTCGATCTACCGCGAGCAGCGCTTCTCCGACCACGCGCCATACACGGTCGATTATGCCGACTGAGCCGGCGTCGCCGTCCCCGCGCAGGCCATCCATCTGGCGCGCCTTCGCGCAGCCGGCGGCGGGCACGATGGCGCTGCTGGGCTTCTCTTCCGGTCTGCCGTTCCTGCTGGTCGCCGGCACGCTGGCGTACTGGCTGAAGGAGAACGGCATCGAGCTGAAGGACATCACCATGATCGCCAGCGCGGGGATGACCTACGCCTTCAAGTTCGTGTGGGCACCCTTGCTCGACCACTGGCGGCTGCCGGGCTTCTCGCGGCTGGGGCAGCGCCGTGGCTGGTTGCTGTTCGCGCAGCTGTGCGTGGCCGCGGGCCTGCTGGCGATGGCGTTGCTGACGCCGGCGCAGCTGTGGCCGTTCGTGGCGGCCACGCTGGCGGTGGCGTTCTTCGGGGCGACCCAGGACATCGCCGTCGACGCGTACCGCATCGAGATCGCACCACCGGAGGTGCAGGGCGCGCTGGTGGCGACCTATGCGCTGGGCTATCGGATCGGCCTGTTGCTCGCCGGCGCGGTGGCGCTGATCCTGGCCGACCACGTGCCCTGGCGCGTCGTCTACCTGGTCATGGCCGCGGCGATGGCGGTGCCTATCGCCACCACGCTGCTCGCACGCGAGCCGCAGGTGCTGCGCACGCGGCCGGCCAGCTGGTCGGTTGCGATGCGCGAAAGCGTCGTCGATCCGTTCGCCGACTTCTTCCGCCGTTACGGCTGGCAGGCGGCGGCCGTGATCCTGCTCTTCATCCTGCTGTTCAAGGTCCCGGAGCAGGCCACGATCGGCGGCATCATGAGCCCGTTCTACCGCGACATGCAGTTCTCCAAGACCGAGATCGGCGCAATCACCAAGATCTACGGCGTGTGGATCGGCATCGTCGGCGTGTTTCTGGGCGGCGCGGCGGTCGCGCGCTGGGGAGCGTGGCGCTCGCTGGGCGCCACGGTGGTGCTGTGCGGCTGCAGCAATCTGTTCTACCTCACGTTGATTCCGCATCCGGGCAACCTGGCGGTGCTGACGCTGGTGATCTCGGCCGAAAACCTCACCCTGGGCATGCTCGGGCCGCCGACCGTGGCGTTCCTTTCCATGCTGGTCAACCGCCAGCACACGGCCACCCAGTACGCCTTGCTGAGCTCCCTGGTGAACCTGCCGGGCAAGCTGCTGGGCTTCTTCGCCGGCGGCATCGCCACGGCCGTGGGCTACGGCGGCTACTTCGTGCTCACGGTGGTGGCGCTGCTTCCCGCGATGGCGCTGTACGCGGTGCTGTGGCGGCGCTTCCGCACGGCAGAAGAAGCCGCCGGATAGCCGCCCGCCAACGGCGGCTCGGACGTGCTGCAAACCCCCGTGATCTGTGCCACCATGAATCGCCACCTGGGCATGCGTGACACGGAGCGACGCACGTGCCGGACCTCGTCATTCGACACATCGACAGCCTGATGGCCGAGCGCATCAAGACGCTCGCGAAGGATCGCCGCTGGTCCATCAACGACGTGGTGCTGCATGCCCTGCGCCACGGCCTCGGCCTCAGCGCCGCCGGCCAGATCTCCAACGAAACCCTGGTCGACGCCGGCAGCCTGGTGCTGGGTGGCCAGTGGAACCTTTCGGAAAAGGCGGCGTTCCAGGAAGCCCTGCACGCGCTGTCGCTGGCCCGACCCACCCAGCTCGCGCCGGAAAAGGCCGCCGCCACGTCGCGCTGAGCGTCAGCCCCGCGGCGCGAGGAACAGCCCGCCCAGCACGCGCGGCCCGCGCGCGCCGGTGACGGCCGGCAGGTTGCCGGGCGCGCCGAGCAGGCGCTGGCGGGCCAGCCAGGCGAAGGCGGTCGCTTCCAGGTGGTCCGGGTCGACCCCGTATGCCGCCGTGCTGACGACGGCGCGCGGCGCCAGCCGCTCGCCCAGCCGCTCCATCAGCCGCGCATTGTGCACGCCGCCGCCGCATGCCAGCACCTCGGTGGCGGTCGGCGCGTGGGCCTCGATCGCATCCGCCACGCTGCGTACCGTGAGCTCGAGCAGCGTGGCCTGCACGTCGGCCGGGGGCAGGGTTGCGGTGCGGGACTGGCGCGCGAGCCAGGCCAGGTGGAAGTGCTCGCGGCCGGTGCTCTTCGGCGGCGCCAGCGCGAAGTACGGGTCGGCCAGCAGGGCGGCCAGCAGCGTCGCGTCGACCCGGCCGCTGGCGGCGAACGCGCCGTCGCGGTCGTACGCCTCCCCGCGGTGCTGCAGACACCAGGCGTCCATCAGGCCGTTGGCCGGGCCGGTGTCGAAACCGAGCACGCCGCCGTCGGCCCCCAGCACCGTGATGTTGGCGATGCCGCCCAGGTTGAGCACCACGCGGGTTCGTCCCGGGCACCCCAGCAGCATGGCGTGCACCGCGGGCAACAGGGGGGCGCCCTGGCCGCCGGCCGCCACATCCGCGCGACGGAAGTCGGCGACCACGTCGATGCCGCAGTGCTCGGCGATCACCGTCGGGTCGCCCAGCTGCAGCGTGAAGGGCGACTCGCCACCCGGCCGGTGGCGTACCGTCTGGCCGTGCGAGCCGATCGCGCGCACCGCCGTGGCCGGCGTGCCGCTGGCCTCCAGCACCGTCAGCGCGGCCGCGGCGAACTGCCGGCCGACCTCGACGTCCAGCCTGCCGTAGGTGTCCAGGTCGAACACCGACAGGTCCTGCGCCACCGCCAGCACGCGCTCGCGCAGGGCGGACGGCCAGGGGCGGGTCAGTGCGGCCCGCAGCTGTGGCAGGTCGTGGTCGAACGATACCAGCGCCGCATCGATGCCGTCCGCACTGGTGCCCGAGATCAGCCCCAGGTAGAGGCCCGATGCGTCGTCACGACTCAAGCGAGGGTCCGTCAGTCGTCGTTGCGGGTGGCCGAGGCGAGCTGGGCGAGCTTGAAGTTGGCGTCCATCGCCTTCAGCCGGGCCAGCTGCGGGCGCACCACTTCGTTCTGGAAGCGGGCCAGCTGCGCGGCCGGCAGCGGCTGCGGCTTGGGCAGGGTCACCGTCTGCGGATCGCGCTGCACGCCGTTGACGCGGAATTCGTAATGCAGGTGCGGACCGGTGGCCAGGCCGGTCATGCCGACGTAGCCGATCACCTGGCCCTGGCTGACGTGCTGGCCGACGCGTTCGTTGGCGAAGCGCGACATGTGGCCGTAGGCGGTGCTGATGTCCTTGTTGTGCTGGATCACCACGAAGTTCCCGTAGCCACGCATCCAGCCCTTGAACTTGATCACGCCGTCGCCCGCGGCATGGATCGGCGTACCGCTCGGCGCGGCGTAGTCCACGCCCTTGTGCGCGCGCATGCGGCCCAGGATCGGATGCATGCGGGCCGTGCTGAAACGGGAGGAGATGCGGGTGAAGTCGACCGGGATACGCAGGAACGATTTCTGGATCGGGCGGCCGTCTTCGCTGAACCAGCCGTAGCGCCCGTCAGCCTTCTTGAAGCGGTAGGCGGTGTAGCGGTGACCCTGGTTGATGAACTCGGCGGCGACGATGTCGCCCTCGGCGAAGTAGCTGCCGTCACGGTAGACGTCGTCGTAGATCACCGTGAAGCTGTCGCCGTCGCGCAGGTCCTGCACGAAGTCGATGTCATACTTGAACAGGTCGGCCAGCTTGCCGACCATGCCCTGGCTCATGCCGGCCTTGGCGGCGGCGGCGTAGAGCGAACTGGTGATGGTGCCGTGGGCGACGTGCTCGCGCGTCTCCATCGCGCGCGGCTGCATGGTCAGGGAGGCCTTCGCGCCGTCGAAGCGCACTACCGCTCGGGTGGCCTCGTCCTTGTCGAAACGGATGCCCTTCAGGCCACCGTCGGCACCGAGCAGGAAGTCGAACTCCTGATGCGGGCGGATATTGTGGAAGGCGCTCTTGGCGTCGCCGGCCGCGTCCATGACGCGCTGCAGGTCGGCCAGGGTGAGGCCCTGGTCCTGGAAGATGTCCGAAAGCGTCTGTCCCGGCCGCACCTGCACCACGCGCCAGTCTTCCACCGGTCGCACCGGCGCGGCGATGGCCGGTGCCTTGGGCAGCGTGAGCGGGACCAGGGTGTGCGCGACCGGCTCGGGATCGGGCCGCATGGCGCTGGCCCAGGCGGGCAGGAAGAAGCCGGACAGGGCGGTGAGCAGCAGGGCGGTGCCGGCGAGGATCCAGCGTTCGCGGTGCCAGCGGATCGGCTCGATCTCGCCCAGGCGGCTGAACGACCAGTGGGCGCAGCGTTCGTAGAAATGGACGTGGCGTCGTTGCGCCTTGCGGCGGATAGCCTGCTTGCGCGCCGCCCGCGCGATCCGATCGCCCTCACCCATGCCCGTCGCCCCGCGTTACAAAGTACCCAGGCGACGTACCATAGCGGCCCCGTGTAAAGGGCGTCAACGCCTTTTCGATCAAGGATTTGCGTAACTTTTACCATTAACGCACAATTAACTTCTTTCCGTGACGGTGGTCCCCTTTGCAACCGTCACCCGATCACGCTGGACACGAGGACGACATGAACGAGCTTGAGCAGGCGCTGGCCCTGATCTCCCGCGGCGCCGACGAAATCATCAAGCAGGAGGAGCTCGTCGAGCGCCTCGGGCGCGGGCGGCCGCTGCGCATCAAGGCCGGCTTCGACCCCACCGCGCCGGACCTGCATCTGGGCCATACCGTGCTGCTCAACAAGATGCGCCAGTTCCAGGACCTGGGTCATCAGGTGATCTTCCTGATCGGCGACTTCACCGGCATGATCGGCGACCCGACCGGCAAGAACGCAACCCGCAAGCCGCTCAGCCGCGAAGACGTGCTGAAGAACGCCGAGTCCTACGCGGCGCAGGTCTACAAGGTGCTCGACCGCGAGCGCACCGAGGTGCGTTTCAACAGCGAGTGGTTCGGCAAGATGGGCGCCGCCGACATGATCCGCCTGGCCGCGCAGCACACCGTGGCGCGCATGCTCGAGCGCGACGATTTCGCCAAGCGCTATGCCGCGCAGCAGCCGATCGCCATCCACGAATTCCTCTATCCGCTGGTGCAGGGCTACGATTCGGTGGCGCTCCGCGCCGACGTGGAGCTCGGCGGCACCGACCAGAAGTTCAACCTGCTGATGGGGCGCGCCCTGCAGGAGCATCACGGCCAGCCACCGCAGATCGTGCTGACCATGCCCCTGCTGGAGGGCCTGGACGGCATACACAAGATGTCCAAGTCGCTGGGCAACTACATCGGCATCGACGAGCCGGCGATCGACATCGTCACCAAGACGATGAAGATCGACGACGCGCTGATGTGGCGCTGGTTCGAGCTGCTCAGCTTCGAGGTGTCGCTCGACGACCTCGCGCGGATGAGGCGCGAGGTCGAGGGCGGCGCGCTCAACCCGCGCGACGCCAAGCTGCGCCTGGCGCGCGAGCTGGCCGCGCGCTTCCACGGCGCGGCCGCGGCCGAGCAGGCGGTCGCCGGCTGGCATGCGGTGGTGCGAGGCGAGGGCGATACCTCGCTGCTGCCTCTCAGTGGCATCGCGGTGCCCGCCGACGGGCTGCGCCTGCCCGCGCTGCTCACCGCCGCCGGGCTCACGAGCAGCAACTCGGAAGCGAACCGCAAGCTGAAGGAGCGCGCGGTGCGCATCGACGGCGAGGTGGTGGAGGACGCCCAGCGTGTGTTCGGCGCCGGGTTCGAGGGCGTGCTGCAGGTCGGCAAGCGCAACTTCGCGCGCGTGAAACTGACCGCCTCGTAAAGCATGTCGGATCGTGCGCCGTGCGCCTGGGCGCGCGCCGCACGAGGCGCACGCGTCGTCGGCGCGCCGGAACCGCCGAAAAAACAGCTGCGTCCGCTTGCCATCTGCGGGCGCTGTCCCTACTATTCGCGGCCCGTCGCCTCACTCCCCTGGCCGACGACTCCCCCGGCAAGAAGAACTTCTCCCGAGGGTGTTGACGGACCGAGAAAGGGATGTAGAATGGGCGGCTCACCCGGGACGAAAGGTCTCGGGGCGATCTGAAGAAAGGATCGCAAGTGATTGATCTTTGACAGTGTGCGC